>NZ_JAVJQE010000013.1:0-810503 GCF_040218065.1 Marivibrio sp.
GCCCGAAGAGCGCGCCGCCTGAGGCCCCCGCCTTCGCGGGGTGCGCCGGAAGGGTCTGTCCCGTCCCATCGGAGTCCCCGCGCAGGCGGGGACCTGTCGCAAATCCGCTCGCCGCCTGAAGAGCGCGCCGCCGGAGGCCCCCGCCTTCGCGGGGGCGCCGGAAGGGTCTGTCCCGTCCCATCGGAGTCCCCGCGCAGGCGGGGACCTGTCGCAAACCCGCGCGCAGCCTGAAGAGCGCTCCGCCGGAGGCCCCCGCCTTCGCGGGGGCGCCGGAAGGGCGCTGTCCCCCATTGAGGCCCCCTTGCCAAGCCTTTTCCACAGGCGTATACCCCGCGCCATCACGCACACGGGATGCGCGGGGCGGCGTCGCCATCAGTCGTCGCTCCATCCGGTGCCGGGGAAGACCCGGTCACTTCGCCCCCGTGGAGGATCAACCGGAGAAGAAAGGAGCCATCGCGATGGCCACCCCTACCTTTACCATGCGCCAGCTGCTGGAAGCCGGCGTCCATTTCGGCCACACCACGCGGCGTTGGAACCCGAAGATGAAGCCCTTCATCTTCGGCGAGCGCAACGGCATCCACATCATCGATCTGGAACAGTCGGTGCCGATGCTGAACCGTGCGCTCGAAGCCGTGCGCGACATCGCGGCCGCCGGCGGCCGGGTGCTGTTCGTCGGCACCAAGCGCCAGGCGCAGTCGATCGTGCGCGAGAACGCGCTCAAGTCCGGCCAGTACTTCGTCAATCACCGCTGGCTCGGCGGCATGCTGACCAACTGGCGCACCATTTCGCACTCGATCAAGCGCCTGAAGGAGCTTGAGGAGCTGCTGTCCAAGGACGAGACGGGCCTGACCAAGAAAGAGCGCCTGAACCTCGACCGCGAGCGCGACAAGCTGGAGCGCGCGCTGGGCGGCATCAAGGAGATGGGCAACACGCCGGACATCCTGTTCATCATCGACACCAACAAGGAGCAGATCGCGATCCAGGAGGCCAAGAAGCTCGGCATCCCGGTCTGCGCCGTGGTCGACAGCAACAGCGATCCCGACGGCGTCGATTACCCGATCCCGGGCAACGACGACGCGATGCGCGCGATCAATCTCTACTGCGATCTGATGGCGGGCGCGGTCCTCGACGGCCTGCAGCAGTCGATGGGCGCCGCGGGCGTCGACGTCGGCGAGCAGGCCGAGCCGACGCCTGAGGCCGCGCTGGCCGAGGGCGACGCGTCGGCCGAAATCGCGGCGGCGGCGGAGATCGGCGTCGAGGCGTCCGAGGCCGCGCCGGCCGAGGAGCCGGCCGCGGAGGAGCCCGCGCAGGCGGCCCCCGCCGAGGCGACCGCCTCCCTCGAGGAGAAGGCCGCCGAGGATCAGCCCGAAGAGAAGAAGGAAGAGGCCGCCGGCGGCTCGTGAAGCCGCTGCGCGCGACGGCGCGGCGCCGGATCGGTTCCGACCGGTCGGCGTGTAACCGCGCCGTCGCCTTCCGCTGGTAAAGCCTGCCCCGATTGAGCGCGGCGCCGGCGGGCGAGGGGCTTCCCGCCGCCCGGGCGCCCGAACGACATGCGAATTGGAGAGACATTCGATGGCCGAGATCACCGCTTCCCTCGTCAAGCAGCTCCGCGAGAAGACCGGAGCCGGCATGATGGACTGCAAGAAGGCGCTGGCCGAGACCGACGCGGACCTTGAGGCCGCGGTCGACTGGCTGCGCAAGAAGGGCCTGAGCCAGGCCGCCAAGAAGTCGGGCCGCACCGCGGCCGAAGGGCTCGTCGCCGTGGCGACTGAAGGGGCCAAGGGCGCGATCGTCGAGATCAACGCCGAGACCGACTTCGTCTCGCGCAACGAGACCTTCCAGGAGTTCGTCGAGACCGCGGCGAAGCTCGCGCTCGCCCATGACGGCGCGGCCGACAAGATCCTGAAGGCCGAGTATCCCGGCAAGGCCCACACGCTCGAGGAAGAGCTCACCAATAAGATCGCCACGATCGGCGAGAATATGGCCTTCCGCCGCGCCAATGCGCTCAGCGTCTCCGACGGCGTCGTCGCCTCTTACATCCACAGCGCGATGAAGCCGAACCTCGGCAAGATCGGCGTGCTGGTGGCGCTGGAGTCGACCGGCGATAAGTCGGCCCTGGAGACGCTGGGGCGCAACCTCGCCATGCATATCGCGGCGGCGAAGCCCGAGTTCCTGACCACCGAGGACGTCGATTCGGCGGCGCTCGAGCGCGAGCGCGAGGTGCTGACCGAGCAGGCCCGCGCCTCGGGCAAGCCGGAAAACATCATCGAGAAGATGGTCGAGGGTCGCCTGCGCAAGTACTACGAAGAGGTCGTGCTGCTCGAGCAGATCTACATGATCGACGGCGAGAGCAAGGTCTCCAAGGTCGTCGAAGCGGCGGAAAAAGAGGCCGGCGCTCCGATCACGCTGAAGGCCTTCGAATGCTATCGCCTGGGCGAGGGCATCGAGAAGCAGGAAGACGACTTCGCCGCCGAGGTTGCGGCGGCGATGAAGGGCTGAGCCCGTTCGTCCTTAACCGAGGATCGTCCGGCGCGCGGCGTCGGGCTTTGCCGGCGCGGCGTTTGTGATATAACGCCGCGTCGGTCGTTTCAGGGGCCGAGTCGCCTCGACTCGCGCGCGGTGTCGAGCGCGGGTGAATCACGCAAGAGCGTCCCTCGCCGAGCCCGCCCGTCGGGGCGGGACCGTCAGGCGGAGACGGGCGCCGGATGGAAGGAAGGCCTGGATCATGGCGAGCGAGCTGAAGGATCTTGAGCGGCGCATGCAGGGCGCGGTCGACGCCCTGCGCAAGGAGCTGGCGGGGTTGCGGACGGGGCGCGCGTCGCCGTCGCTTCTCGACCCTGTGCGCGTGTCCGCGTACGGCTCGGACATGCCGCTCAACCAGGTGGCCGCCGTGAGCGTCCCGGAGCCGCGGATGCTGACCGTGACCGTGTGGGACATCAACAACATCAAGGCGACTGAGAAGGCGATCCGCGAGTCGGAGCTCGGCCTCAATCCGCAGACCGAAGGCAACGTCATCCGCATCCCGATTCCCGAATTGAACGAAGAGCGTCGCAAGGATTTGATCAAGGTCGCGCACAAGTACGCCGAACAGGCCCGGATCGCGATCCGCAACGTCCGCCGCGACGGCATGGATTCGATGAAGAAGCAGGAAAAGGACGGCGACATCGGCCAGGACGAGGCGCGAAAGACGTCCGACGAGATCCAGAAGCTGACCGACAAGACGATCGCGGAGGTCGACGGGGTGTTGGCCGAAAAGGAAGAGGAGATCATGCAGGTCTGAGGCCTCACGCCTGCAAGGCCCGCAGTCTTCCGGCTCCCGCACCGCTCTTCCTTCCTGGGGGTTTCGATGCCCGCTTCGCACAGCTCATACGACTCCGGCGACGAGCCGCGCCCACGCCACGTCGCGATCATCATGGACGGAAACGGTCGCTGGGCGAGGGCGCGCGGCTTGCCCCGCGTCGCCGGTCACCGCCAAGGGGTCGAGGCGGTGCGCCGCACCATCAAGGCGGCCGGGGAGGCCGGGGTGGAGGTGCTGACCCTTTACAGCTTCTCCAGCGAAAATTGGCGGCGCCCGCGCGCCGAGGTGGACGAGTTGATGGGGCTCTTGCGGCGCTATCTGAAGTCCGAGATCGCCGACCTGCACGGCCGTAACATCCGGTTTCGGATGATCGGCGAGCGCGACGGGCTGGCGGCCGACATCCTGACGCTGATCGACGAGGCGGAGCGGATGACCGGGTCGAACGACGCGATGACCCTCGTTCTCGCGCTCAACTACGGCGGCCGACAGGATATAGCGCGGGCGGCGCGCAATATCGCCGAGAGCGTTCACCGCGGGCTGCTTCGTCCGGAGGCGGTCGATGACGAGCTGTTCTCCAGCTACCTGTCGACCGCCGGACTGCCGGATCCGGATCTGCTGATCCGCACCAGCGGCGAGAAGCGCATCTCAAACTTCCTGCTTTGGCAATGCGCCTATGCGGAGATGGTCTTCATCGACAAGTTCTGGCCCGACTTCGACGCCGACGATCTGGCCGCCGCCATGGATGAGTTCGCCGGTCGCGAGCGCCGCTTCGGCTCCACCGCCAACGGGCGGTAGGCCGGTGGGCAACCTTCCGACCCGCATCGTCTCGGCCGCGGTGATCCTGCCGCTGGCCGGCGCGGCGATTTGGATCGGCGGCCTGTTCTTCATGCTCCTGGTCGCATCGGCGTGCGCGCTGATGCTGCGGGAGGGCGCGCGTCTGACGCGCGGCGCGCCGGCGGCGTTCATCGTCGGCGCCGCGTTGATCGTCGGCGCCTGCGCGGCCGTCTACGGCCTGCGCGTCGGGGACGGCGGGGCGGAGATCGTCCTCTGGCTCGCGGTGCTGATCACGGCGACGGATGTCGGGGCCTATGCCGCCGGGCGCACCGTCGGGGGGCCAAAGCTCGCGCCGTCGATTAGCCCGAAGAAGACGTGGGCGGGGTTGATCGGCGGGATGGCGGCCGCGGCCGCGGCCACCGCTCTTCTGGGATTGGCCGGAACGACGCCGCTCGCCGCGATTGCGGCGGCGCCGGCGCTGGCGGTCTGCGCGCAGGGCGGAGACCTCTTGGAATCGTGGGCGAAACGGCGCGCGGGCGTCAAGGATTCGGGCCGGCTCATTCCCGGGCACGGCGGATTGTTGGACCGGCTCGACGGGTATTTGACGGCGGCGCCGGCGCTCTGGCTCTATCAGGCGCTCGGTGCGCCGACGCCCCGGCTCGACCTGCCGGCGCCGCCGTTCTGACGCGAGGGGAGGGGACGTCCAGACCATGATCAGCGAACAGTCCGCCCGGCGCCGGGTCAGCGTGCTCGGCGCCACCGGCTCCGTCGGACGCAGTACGATGGAGTTGATCGCCGAAGCGCCCGATCGGTTCCAGGTCGAGGCGCTGACGGCCTACAGCAATGTCGACGTGCTGGCCGATCTTGCGCGGCGGTTCGGGGCGCGCTTCGTCGCGATCGGCGATCCGGCGCGCTATCGGGCGTTGAAGCAGGCGCTTGACGGCGCGCCGTGCGAGGTTGCGGCCGGCCCCGAAGGTCTTGAGGCGGCGGCGGCGCGCGACTCCGACTGGTTGATGGCCGGAATTGTGGGCGCGGCCGGCCTGTCAGCCACGCTGAGCGCCGTGCGTCGCGGGGCGTTGGTCGCCTTCGCCAACAAGGAGGTGCTGGTCAGCGCCGGCCGGCTGATGATGGAGGAGGTGGCGAGAGCGGGGGCGACGCTGCTGCCGGTGGATTCTGAACATAACGCCATTTTCCAGGTTTTCGAGGAGCAAAACCGAGGCGCGATAGACCGACTGATCCTTACCGCGTCAGGCGGGCCGTTTCGCACCCGCCCGCGAGAGAGTTTGGCGCAGGTGACCCCGGCCGAAGCCGTCGCCCATCCAAACTGGGACATGGGGGCCAAGATCTCGGTCGATTCGGCCACGATGATGAACAAGGGACTGGAGGTGATCGAGGCGCATTACCTCTTCGCCATGCCGGCCGAAAAGATTGAGGTCCTGGTGCATCCCCAGTCGGTGATTCACTCGATGGTCGCTTACAGTGACGGATCCTTCCTGGCTCAGTTGGGCGCGCCGGACATGCGCATTCCGATCGCGCACGCGCTCGCTTGGCCGCGCCGGTTGAAGACGCAAAGCCCCGTGCTCGACCTCGCGGCGGTGGCGCGGTTGGATTTCGAGCCGCCGGACGAGACGCGGTTTCCTGCGCTGCGGCTGGCGCGCGAAGCCTTGGCGGCCGGCCCCTGGGCGCCGCCGGTGATGAGCGCGGCCAACGAGGAGGCGGTCGCCGCGTTCCTGCAGGGGCGGATCGGGTTCCTCGACGTCACGGAGGTGGTCGAGCGCGTGGTGAGCGCAACCGCGCCCGCCGACCCGGACAGCATCGAGGCGGTGGTCGCGCTCGACGGAGAAGCGCGACGCCGGGCGAGCGAAGCGATTGATCGTCTCACGCCCGCGACCTCGTAACGCGGGCCGTCGACGGGCTCGTCGCTCTCGAACGTGCGGCGGCGGCCCCTATATAGAAGCGGTGGAAACGGCCGGGCCTCAAGCGCCGGCGGATCGGGATAGGACGGTATGGACGCATTCTTCGGCTCGATCGGGTATCTGAACGCGGTCATCGTGTTCTGCGTGCTGGTCTTTGTACACGAGCTCGGCCATTACCTGGTGGCCCGGTGGGCCGGCGTGCGGGTCGAGGTCTTCTCAATCGGCTTCGGACGCGAGATCTTCGGCTGGACGGACAAGGCGGGCACGCGCTGGAAGGTCAGTCTCGTGCCGCTTGGCGGCTACGTGAAGATGTTCGGCGAGGGCGAGGCGATCGCCGACGCCGACGGCGTGGAGCGCCCGCTGACGAGTGAAGAACGCGCCGTCTCCTTCGCCCACAAGCCGCTCGGCAAGCGGGCGGCCGTCGTGGTCGCCGGGCCGATGGCGAACTTCCTCTTCGCGATCGCGGTGCTCGCAGCGCTTTATATGGCGCACGGCAAACCGACGCCGGCCGACTTCCAGGCCCAGGGCGTGGGCGCGGTCCAGGAGGGGTCCGCCGCGGCGGCGGCCGGCCTGCAGGCGGGGGATCGCATCTTGACGGCGGACGGCCGTGCGATCGAGACCTTCGACGACCTGCGTGCGGCCGTGGCGGCGAGCGAGGGCGAGCCGATGAACCTCACCTTGCTGCGCGAGGGCGAGCGGCTGACGCTCACCGCGACGCCCCGCCCGCGCGATCCGGACGCCGAGGAGACGAGTTATCTCTTGGGCGTCACCGCGCCGGTGACGAGCTTCGAGCGTCAAGGGCCGGCGACGGCCCTTTGGGGCGGCGTCACGGAGACCTGGCGATTGACCGTGATGACGCTCGAGGCGGTCGGCGAGATCATTTTCGGACAGCGCTCCGTCGACGATATGGGCGGGCCGGTGAAGATCGTTCAGATGTCGAACGATGTGGCGCAGCTTGGCGTTCTATCTTTGATCACCTTCACCGCGCTGCTGTCGATCAACCTCGGTCTCCTCAATCTGTTTCCAATCCCGATGCTGGACGGCGGCCACCTCGCCTTTTACGCGATCGAGGCGGTGCGCGGTAAACCCGTCGGAGAGCAGGCGCAGGAATGGGCGTTCAGAATTGGGCTGGCCTTGCTGCTCATGCTCATGATATTCATCACCGTCAACGACGTGCTGAGTATCGCGACCTGAGGAATCCGTAAGGGTTTGACGATCCGTCCTTTCTTTGATTCAAAACCGAGCCTCGCCGCAGCGGCGGGGCGCGGTTGATTCGGGAGAGATCGTCTGGTCGCCCAGCACCGATCGGCGCGACGCGGCGAGTGAATGAGGAGTTCGGTTTTGAGTGCGACCGCGGGAGGGAAAGTCCTGACGGAGACGACGTGTGCGCGGCGACTTCGGTCGTTCGCCGTCGCAGCGTTCGCGCTTGCGGTCGGGGCGGCCGTGGGAACGCTTTCGCCGCTGGACGAGGCCCGTGCGCAGTCCTCCGCTCCGACCATCATCGAGCCTGCGCCCTCGGAAGGCGCGGCGCCCGACAGCCGCAGCGACAGCCCGGCCGTTCAGCCCGGTCAGCCCGTGTTGGAGGAGATCGAAGTTCGCGGCGCCCAGCGCATCGAGCCCGCCACCGTGCGCAGCTATATCGGTCTGCAGCCCGGCGATCCGATCGACGCAAACCGGATCAATGAAGCGCTGAAGGCGCTGTTCGCCACCGACTATTTCGCCGACGTCGCGATTGCGGTCGAAGGCCGGACGCTGATTGTCGAGGTCGTCGAGAATCCGATCATCAATCGGATCGCTTTCGAGGGCAATCAGCGGATCGAAAACGAGACGCTGAACAGCGAGGTGCGTCTGCGCCCGCGTCTGGTCTACACCCGGACGGCGGTGCAGAACGATGTGCGGCGGATTTTGGACCTGTATCGCCGCAGCGGCCGGTTTGCGGCCACCGTCGATCCCAAGGTCATCCAGCAGCGCGACAACCGCGTCGACTTGGTCTTTGAGATCGACGAGGGGCCGCTGACGGGGATCGAGAAGATCAGCTTCATCGGCAACCGCTATTTTTCTGACAGCGCGCTGCGGGAGGAAATCCAGACGAAGGAATCGCGCTGGTACCGCTTTCTATCCAGCGCCGACGTCTACGACCCGGATCGTCTGACCTTCGATCGCGAATTGCTGCGCCGTTTTTACCTGGCCGAAGGCTTTGCGGATTTCCGCGTTGTGTCGGCCGTGGCCGAGTTGAGCGAGGATCGCGAGAACTTCTTCGTCACCTTCACCATCGAAGAGGGCGAGCGCTACCAGTTCGGCGAGTTCGACGTGATCTCACGCATTCCCGACGTCGACCCCGAGCCGCTGCAGCGATCGATCGAGCTTGAGAGCGGCGATTGGTACAATGCCAACGCCGTCGAAGACACGGTTCTGCAGCTGACCGAGTTGGTCGGCGATCAGGGCTACGCCTTCATCGAGGTCCGACCGAATGTGGATCGGAACCGCGACGAGAAGACCATCGACATCACCTTCGAGGTGCTTGACGGGCCGCGCACCTATGTCGAGCGGATCGAGATCCGCGGCAACACGCGCACCGAGGACGAGGTGATCCGGCGCGAGTTCCTGCTGGTCGAGGGCGACGCCTTCAACGCCACGAGGTTGCGTCGCTCGCGCCAGCGCATCTCCGATCTCGGCTTCTTCAAGCAGGTCGAGGTGAACAACGTGCCGGGCTCCGAACAGGATCGCACGGTGGTGCAGGTCGACGTGGAGGAGCAATCGACCGGCCAATTGAACATCGGCGCCGGCTATTCGACCCAGGTCGGCGCATTGGCCGAATTCGCGATTCGCGAACGCAACCTGCTCGGCAAAGGTCAGGATTTGCGCCTCTCGACGACCCTGGCGCAATCGCGTCAGAGCATCGATTTGAGCTTCACCGAGCCGTACTTCCTGGATCGGCAGCTCTCGGCCGGATTCGACCTGTTCCATACGCTGCGCGACAATCAGGATGAGGCGTCGTTCGACAGTCAGGAGACCGGCTTCGGTTTGCGCACCGCCTACGAGATCACACGCGACTGGCGCCAGCGCCTTCGGTATCGCTTCGCTCGCGAGATCGTCGAGAACGTCGGCGATGACGCGTCGCGCTTCGTCAAGCAACAGGAAGGCACCGACTATGTGTCGTCCGTCGGTCAGTCGTTGATCTACGATCAGCGCAATTCCCGGGTGGACCCGACGGACGGGTATTTCGTCGAACTCGGCAACGATCTCGCCGGCGTCGGCGGTACGGTGAATTACTTCCGCACGACGGTGCGCGGCGCCTACTACTTCCCGCTCGCAACGGACTATCGCCTGTCCGTCGGCGCGGAAGTGGGCCATCTCGCGGGGTGGGGCGAGGACGACACGCGAATCAAGGATCGTTTCTTCCTCGGCGGCGACAATCTGCGCGGCTTCGAGAGCAGCGGCGCGGGGCCGCGCGACATCGCGACGGACGATTCGCTCGGCGGCAATCAGTTCGCCAGCAGCACGGCCGAGTTCACCTTTCCGCTGGGCTTGCCGGAGGAGTTCGGCGTGACCGGCGCGCTGTTCACGGACGTCGGCACGCTCACCAGCGTGGACGAGTCGGGCGCGAACGTGCGCGACACGGGCAGCGTGCGCGCCTCCGTCGGCACGGGGCTCAATTGGCGCTCGCCGTTCGGGCCCGTGCGGGTGGATTTCAGCCAGGCGGTCGTGAAAGAGGACTTCGACAAGACCGAGATATTCCGCTTCAGTTTCGGCACGAGGTTTTGATGGTAAACCCTATCCGCGCGCTTCGCGGCGTCTCCGTCGCTTGTGCGGCGCTTTTGCTTTGGACCGCGGCCGCGACGGCGCAGGACGTGCCGGCCGCCAAAATCGCGGTCATCGACGTTCAGCGCGTCGAACGTAATTCGGTCGCCTGGCAATCGTTGCGCACCCAATTCGAACAGCTGCTGAGCGGCTATCAGTCCGAGCTGCGCGAGCGGCAGAGCGCGCTCGAACAAGAGGGGCGCGACCTCGAGCAGCAACGGACGATCCTCTCGCAAGAGGCCTTTCAGCAGAAGAAGCAGGAGTTCGACCGTCGGGTCGGAGAGCTGCAACGCACGGCCCAGGAGCGCAAGCAGGCGCTGGACAAGGCCTATGCGGCCGCTCGAGGGCAGATCCGCGAGGCGTTGCGCGAAGTCGTTACGGAGATCGCGCGCGAGCGCGATTTGAATCTGATCTTCAGCAACTCGCCGCAAGAGAGAACGGTGGTCATGTCGCATGACGAATTGTCGATCAGCGACGAAGCGCTCGAGCGCCTGAACGAGACGATCTCGAGCGTCCAGCTGCCCGACGTCGGCGCGGCCGACTGATCGCGAGAGGGCGGCGTGCCGGATCCTCGTTTCTTCCGGAAGGTCGGTCCCTTCACGGCCGCCGAGCTTGCGGAACGGGCCGGCGCGCGACTTGTCGCCGAAGCGGAGGGAGGGCGCGTATTCACCGATGCGGGCCCGCTCGGCGGCGCCGACGCGCAGACCGTCAGCTTCCTCGACAATGTGAAGTATCTCTCCGCGCTTTCCCAAACCGCGGCGGGCGCCGTTTTCATCAAATCGGCTTACGCGGATCGGGCCCCGGAAGGCTGTTTGCGGCTGATCTCCGAAACGCCCTATCGCGCCTTCGCGTTGGCGGTTCAGATGTTCTATCCAGAGCCTGCGGTGACGCCCAGCGTGCATCCCAGCGCCGTCGTCGCCGAGGATGCGCAAATCGGCTCTGGCGTGCGCATCGACGCGGGCGCGGTCATCGAGTCGGGCGTCGAACTGGGCGACGATGTCTGGATCGGGGCCAACACGGTGGTCGAGGCCGGGGTGGTCGTCGGCGCGCGCACCCGCGTGGGCCCCAATGTGAGCTTGAGCTTCTGTCTGGTGGGCAGCGACTGTCGGATTCTGGCCGGCGTGCGCATCGGGACGCGCGGTTTCGGCTTCGCGATGGACGAGCGCGGCCATATCGACGTGCCGCAGCTCGGCCGGGTGGTGGTCGGGACCGGCGTCGAGATCGGCGCCAACACTTCGATCGACCGGGGTATGAGCGACGACACCGAGGTCGGCGACGGCGTCAGGATTGATAACCTCGTGCACATCGGGCACAACGTGAAGATCGGGCGCGGCGCTGTTCTGTGCGGACAGACGGGGGTCGCCGGCAGCGCGGTTCTGGAAGACTACGTCGTCACCGCGGGTCAGGTCGGCATCGGTCCGCATATGCGGGTCGGGCGCGGCGCGCAGTTCGCCTCCAAGAGCGGCGCCTGGCGCGACGTGCCGGCCGGCGCGAAGGTCGGCGGGGTGCCGGCCATGCCGATCGGAGATTGGCATCGGGCGAACGCCCTGGTGGCGCGAATGGTCGCGCAATCGCGCGGCAAAGGACGCAACAACAAAGACGAAGAATGATCGGGACCATGGCGGAAGATCAGACTGACGGCCAAGCGGCGGCGGTTAAGGACATCGACATCCTGAAGATCATGGAGCGGATCCCGCACCGCTATCCGTTCCTGCTTGTCGATCGCGTGGAGGAGGTCGTCCCGTACGACTACGCGCTGGCCGTCAAGTGCGTGTCGATCAATGAACCTCATTTCCAGGGCCATTTCCCCCAGAAGCCGATTATGCCGGGCGTTCTGATCGTCGAGTGCATGGCGCAGGCCGCCGGGGTCATGGTGGTCACCAGCCTCGGCCCTGAAAGCGAGGGCAAGCTCGTCTACTTCATGTCGGTGGAGGAGGCGAAGTTCCGGCGTCCGGTCGTTCCGGGCGACGTGATGAAGGTCCGCGTCGAGCGCAAGCATCACCGCGGCATGGTCTGGAAGTTTTCCGGCAAGGCCTACGTGGAGGATAAGCTCGTCGCCGAGGCCGAATTTTCTGCAATGATTCGAGACAGCTGATGGCCGATATTCACGCGACCGCGATTGTCGACCCCGAGGCCGAACTCGCGGAAGACGTCTCGGTCGGGCCCTATTGCGTGGTCGGTCCGGACGTCGCGTTGGCGAAGGGCGTGCGGCTTCGCGCGCATGTGGTCGTCGACGGCCGCACCCGGATCGGCGAGGGGACGGAGATCTATCCGTTCGCGTCGATCGGACTTCCGCCGCAGGACCTGAAATACAAGGGCGAGCCGTCTGAGCTGCAGATCGGCGCGCGCAACGTCATCCGCGAATACGTCACCATGAATCCCGGCACCGAGGGCGGCGGCATGCTCACCAAGGTGGGCGACGGCTGTCTGTTCATGGTCAGCGCCCACGTCGCCCACGACTGTCAGGTCGGCGACGGCGTCATCATGGCGAACAACGCCACGCTCGCCGGTCATGTGACGGTCGGCGACTTCGCCATCATCGGCGGGCTCTCGGCGGTGCATCAGTTCGTCCGCATCGGCCATCACGCCATGATCGGCGGCATGTCGGGCGTGGAGCAGGACGTCATTCCGTTCGGCTCGGTCATGGGGGAGCGGGCGGCCCTGTCAGGCCTCAATCTAATCGGTCTCAAGCGCCGCGGCTTCCCGAAGGATGAGATCAACGCGCTGCGAGCCGCTTACAAGACGCTGTTCGCGGGCGGTAAAGACTCGGGGACCCTGGCCGAGCGCGTCGAGACCATTGCCGCGCGCTATCCCGATGCACAGGCGGTCGGCGACCTGGTTCGCTTCATCCGCGGGGACGCCGGGCGCGGCGTGACCCAGCCGCGTGCGGCCGGAAATGGCGGCTGACGCCTCCCGACGCTCTGCGCAAATCGACGCGCCGCGCAAGCTTGGCGTTGTGGCCGGCGGCGGCGGATTGCCCCGCCGGGTGGTCGATCGCTGCTTGGCGGAGGGCCGGCCGGTCTTCGTCTTCGCGTTGAAAGGCGCGGCCGAGGAGGGGCTCTTCGACGACGTCCCGCACTGCTGGGTGCGCCTCGGGGCGGCCGGGGAATATCTGAAGCGCGCGCAAGCGGAGGGGATCCAAGACCTATGCATGGTCGGGCCGGTCAAGCGCCCGTCGCTGCCGGCGATGCGCCCGGACGCCGCCGCGCTCAAGATTCTGACCCGCATCGGCGCAAAGGCGCTCGGCGACGACGGGCTGCTGCGCGCGGTGATCGCCTATCTGGAAAGCGAACACGGGTTCCGGGTCGTCGGGGTTGAGGAGATCCTGACCGATCTGTCGCCTGAGCCAGGCCTGCTGGGACGCCATGCGCCCGACGCGGCCGCGGAAAGCGACGTTCTGCGCGGTCGCGCGGTGCTTAAGGCCTTGGCCGCCGCCGACGTGGGGCAGGCCGTGGTCGTGCAGGAGGGGCTCGTGCTGGGCGTCGAAGCCATCGAAGGCACGGATGCGCTGATCGAGCGCTGTGCGGCCCTAAAGCGGGAGGGGCCCGGGGGCGTGCTGATCAAGGCGGCGAAAACCGGCCAGGAAATGCGCGCCGATCGACCGACGCTCGGCCCGCGCACCATCGAGCGCGCCCGCGACGCCGGTCTGCGGGGCGTAGCCGTCGAGGCGGGACGAACCCTGCTGGTCGATCGCGACAGGATGATTGAGATCGCGGACGCCGCCGGGCTGTTTTTGCTCGCGATGCCGCCGCTCGACCAGGCGTAATCGGGAGGGGGCGGATACCGTGCCGGGCGAGGGGCCGCTGATTTTCCTGACCGCCGGCGAGAGTTCCGGCGACGCCATCGGCGCGCGCTTGATGGCCGGCTTGAAGGAGCGCACCGGCGGCGGCGTGCGCTTTGCCGGCGTGGGCGGGCCGATGATGACGGCGCAAGGGTTGAAGAGCCTGTTCCCGATGGAGGAGCTCTCCGTCATGGGGTTCCTCGAGGTTCTGCCGCACGCCCGCCGTCTCAAACGCCGCATCGCGGAGACCGCCGCTGCGGTCGAGGCTGCGGCGCCGGCCGCCCTGGTGACGATCGACTCCCCCGGTTTCTCCAAACGCGTCGTGGATCGGCTCTCCGACTTCAAGGGAACGACGATCCACTATGTCGCGCCGACCGTCTGGGCCTGGAAGCCTAAGCGGGTGCACGCCTTCAAGGCGCGCTATGACAGGCTGCTGTGCCTCCTGCCGTTCGAGCCGCCCTATTTCGAGGCGGTCGGCCTGGAGGCTCCGTTCGTCGGCCACCCGGTGCTGGAAAGCGGGGCTGACCAGGGCGACGGGATCGGGTACCGGTCGGCCCGCGGTCTTGGACCCGAGACCCCGCTTCTGTGCGTGCTTCCGGGCAGCCGGCGGGGCGAGGTGCGCCGCCTGCTGCCGGTCTTCCGCGAGACCGTGGCGCGGCTGGCCGAAGGCCGGCCGGATCTGAGGGTCGCACTGCCGAGCGTTCGCTATCTCGCGGACGAGATCGAGGCCGCCGTCGCCGACTGGCCGGCGCCGGTGGATGTGGTGCGCGACCCGCGCCGCAAGTACGACGTCATGGCGGCCGCCAACGCGGCCCTGGCGGCAAGCGGCACGGTCGCGCTCGAACTCGCGCTCGCCCGGACGCCGACGGTGATCGCCTATCGCCTGAACCCGATCACCTTCTGGGCGATCGATCGAATGACCGCCGTCGATCACGTCCATCTGTGCAACATCATGGCGGGCCGGGAGATCGTGCCTGAGCGCCTGCAGGGCCGCTGTCGTCCGGACGTTCTGGCCGCGGATCTGGCCGGATTTCTAGACGGCGGCGGCCGCGAGCAGGAGGCGGCGCTGAAGCCCTATCTCCAGCGCCTGGCGCCGGCTCAGGGGCTTCCCAGTCTGGCGGCTGCCGACGCCGTCCTGGAAACCCTCGCCCGCAGCGCCCTTCCCGGCGGGCGCGCATAGAAAAAGGCCGCATCGCAACCGGATGCGGCCTTCTTTCCTGTCCGGCGGGAGCGCGCTCAGCGCTTGTCGATCGGCGTGAACTCGCGCTTCGTGGGGCCGGTGTAGAGCTGGCGCGGCCGGCCGATCTTTTGGTTCGGATCGGTGATCATCTCGTTCCATTGGGCGACCCAGCCGACGGTCCGGGCCAACGCAAACAAGACGGTGAACATGCTGGTCGGGAAGCCGATCGCTTTCAGGATGATGCCCGAATAGAAGTCGACGTTCGGGAACAGCTTGCGCTCCACGAAATAGTCGTCGTTGAGCGCGATCTGCTCCAGCTCCTGCGCGAGTTCCAGAAGAGGATCGTTGACGCCGAGCTCTTCCAGAACCTCGTCGCAGCTCTTCTTCAGCACTTTGGCGCGCGGGTCGTAGTTCTTGTAGACCCGGTGGCCGAACCCCATCAGGCGGAAGGGGTCGTTCTTGTCCTTGGCGCGCTCCAGATATTCGGGAATGTTCTTTTTGTCCCCGATCTGATTCAGCATGTTCAGGACCGCTTCATTCGCGCCGCCGTGCGCCGGCCCCCAAAGCGAGGAGATGCCGGCCGCGATGCAGGCGAACGGGTTGGCCCCGGAGGAGCCCGCGATGCGCACCGTGGACGTCGAGGCGTTCTGCTCATGATCGGCGTGCAGGATGAAGATGCGGTCCATCGCGCGGGCGACGGCGGGGGAGCACTGATACTCCTCGCACGGCACGCCGAAGGTCATGCGCATGAAATTCTCGGCGTAGCTGACGTCGTTGCGCGGATACATGAACGGCTGTCCGACCGAGTACTTGTAGGCCATCGACGCGATCGTCGGCATCTTGGCGATCAATCGGTGCGAGGCGATCATCCGCTGCTCGGGATCGTTGATGTCGGTGCTGTCGTGGTAGAAGGCGCTGAGGGCGCCGACCACGCCCACCATGATCGCCATCGGATGCGCGTCGCGCCGGAAGCCCCGATAGAAGTTGATCATCTGCTCATGGACCATCGTGTGATAGGTGATGGTCGTCTCGAACTGCGCTTTCTCGGCCGCGTTCGGCAATTCGCCGCGCAGCAGGAGGTAGCAGACCTCCATGAAGTCGCAGTGCTCCGCCAGATCCTCGATCGAGTAGCCGCGATGCAGCAGCACGCCCTGATCGCCGTCGATGTAGGTCACCTGACTGTCGCAGGAGCCGGTCGAGGTGAAGCCGGGATCGTAGGTGAAATAGCCGGTCTGGCCGTAAAGCTTGCGGATGTCGATGACGTCGGGGCCCGTCGTCCCGCTGATGACCGGAAGATCCCAGTTGTCGCCCGTCTCCGGATCGCTGAGCTTCAAAATCTTCTTCGGTGCGTCGGTCATGGCTCGGCCCCTTTCGTTCAGAGGTGATTATGCGGTCCGAAGCTGCCTTCGGTCGGTCGGCGTCCGGTGCGGGAGCATGTCCGCTCCCGCTTCCGCGAAATACGGGCCGCCGGCAGCGTGCGCGGGACAATAGCCGCTAGTGCCGCACTGCACAATCCAAGAATAAGCCGCCCTGAGGAAGGGTGCCCAACCCTATGTTATCATTCGTGATCCGGCGTTTCCGTAAGGCGCGCGAGCACTTCATCGCGACCCAGTATCGCCATCACCTCGAAGATGCCGGGCGAGGCGTTGGAGCCGGTGATTGCGGCGCGGAGCGGCTGCGCCACTTTGCCGAAACCGAGCCCCTTGTCCTCCGCCATGGCGCGCAGCCGCGCTTCGAGGGCTTCTTCGCTCCAGTCGTCGATATCGGCGAGCGCCTCGCCGGCCTCGCGCGCGATTGCGGCGCCGTCGCCCTGCAGCAGCTTCGCGGCCTTTGGATTCTCCAATGGGAAGCGCGGCCGCTCGACGTAGAAGCGCGCGCTCTCCGCCAGATAGGCGAGCGTGTTGGCGCGCGCCTTCAGGCCCGCCATGCCGGCGCGCAGGCGGCGCACCGCGTCCGCATCCACGGCGAGATCGCGCCCCAGCCGCTCGACCGTCAGATCGGTCAGCCTGTCGTCGTCCGCCTCGCGCATATAGTGGCCGTTCAAGTTCTCCAGCTTCGCGAAGTCGAAACGCGCGGCCGAGCGTCCCACCTGGGGCAGATCGAACCACTCGATCGCTTGCGCCTCCGAGATCACCTCATCGTCGCCGTGCGCCCAGCCGAGACGCAGCAGGTAATTCTTGAGCGCCTCGGGCAGATAGCCCATCTCGCGGTAGGCGTCGACGCCCAGCGCGCCGTGACGTTTCGAGAGCTTCGCGCCGTCCGGCCCGTGGATCAGCGGAATGTGCGCGAAGGCGGGGGGGCTCCAGCCGCAGGCTTGGTAGAGGTGGTGCTGCCGGAAGGCGTTGGTCAGATGGTCGTCGCCGCGGACCACATGCGTCACGCCCATATCCGCGTCGTCCACCACGACGGACAGCATGTAGGTGGGGCTCCCGTCACCGCGCAGCAGAATGAAATCGTCCATCTGATCGTGACCGATCGTCACCGGCCCCTGCACCAGATCCTCGATCGTGGTCTCGCCGGTCTGCGGCATTTTCACGCGCACGACCGGCTTCACGTCGGCGGGGGCGTCGGCGGGGTCGGCGTCGCGCCACGGGCTGCGGATGCGCACCGGCCGGCCTTCGGCCCGGCAGGCCTCGCGCTGGGCGTCCAGGTCTTCCTGGCTCAAATAGCAGCGATAGGCCATGCCTTCGGCCAAAAGCTTCTCGGCGACCGCCGCGTGGCGCTCGGCGTTCTGGGATTGGAAGACGGGCGGCGCGTCGCCCTCAAGACCGAGCCAAGCGAGCCCGTCCTGGATCGCCGCGATCGCTTCCTCAGTGGATCGCTGTTTGTCGGTGTCCTCGATCCGCAGAAGATATCGGCCGCCGTGACGGCGCGCGTAGAGATAGTTGAACAGCGCCGTACGCGCGCCGCCGATATGGAGGAAGCCGGTGGGCGAGGGGGCGAAACGGGTGACGACGGACATGCGCTGATCCTGCGGGCTGTTCGCATCGGGGGCGAGACGAAAAAGCCCGGTTTTCCGGGCCGGCGGGGTGTAGCACGCGGGCGCGGCGCGGGCAAAAGCCTTTTCGTCGGACGGCGGGCCTTGCGCACGACGCGTCGAAAGTAAGGACGGCGCGCCTATCGTAGTGCTAGAAATCCTAGCATGATGCGCACTCTAAGGGGTCTGTCTCGGCGGATGGCGGACGCGCTTCGTCCCGCTTTCGGCGCGGCGCGCGCGCTGCGCGGCCGCGCCGCGTTGATCGAGGCCTTCGCCGCAGAACGGGACCGCTGGGCGCTTTGGTTGCCGGTTCTCTTCGGCGCGGGGATCGGACTCTACTTCGCATCGCCGGTCGAGCCGCCGCCGGGCCTCGGTCTCGGCGCCGCGGTTGCGGGGGCGGTCGCATTTTGGGCGGCGCGGCGCGCCGGCGGAACCTTGTCGCTGATCCTGGCGGCCTCGCTGCTCGCAGGCGGTCTGGGGGTCGAGCGCGCGGCGCTGGAGACGCGGCTCTCGGAGCGGCCGACGCTCAACGGGGACGCGGGCGCGGTTCGGCTGTCCGGGCTGGTCCGCACCGTCGAGGCGTTTGAGGACGGGCCCCGGGTGACGCTGGTTCGGCTCGCCTACCAATGGCGGGCGCCGACCCCTGCGCCGGAGGTTGTTCGGGTGCGGTTGCGCGCGGGCGAATTCGTGTCGGTCGGCGAGCGGATCGAACTGACGGCGGTCCTGCGCGCCCCGCCGCGCCCCGCTTACCCCGACGCGTACGATTTCGCGCGGCGCGCCTGGTTCGAGGGGCTGGGCGCCGTCGGCTTCGCCCTAAGCGAGATCGAAGCGGCGCCGCCGGACCCTCGGCCGCTCGGTCTCGGGCTGCGCCTCGGCGCCTGGGTCGACGGGGTGCGGCAGATCCTGAGCCGGCGGGTGCGCGCCGCTTTACCCGGCGAGAGCGGGGACGTCGCGGCGGCGCTGATCACCGGCGACCGCAGCGGGTTGGACGAGGCGAGCGTGGTCGCAATGCGGGATTCCGGCTTGGCGCATCTGTTGGCCATCTCGGGGCTGCACATCGGGATGGTCGCGGGAATCGTCTTCGTGGCGCTGCGCA
Organism: Marivibrio sp.; assembly: GCF_040218065.1. Lineage (NCBI taxonomy): Bacteria > Pseudomonadati > Pseudomonadota > Alphaproteobacteria > Rhodospirillales > Aestuariispiraceae > Marivibrio > Marivibrio sp. The sequence goes on from NZ_JAVJQE010000013.1 coordinate 18,824, forward strand.
TGGCGCTGGCCTCTTCGGAGCGGCTCGCGCTCGGCTACCCGATCAAGAAGTGGGCGGCCGGCGCGGCGATCCTAACCGCCTTCGTCTATCTGCTGCTGGCGGGTGCGACAACGCCGACCCAACGCGCCTTTCTGATGACGGGGCTGGCGCTCGCCGCGGTGATGCTGGACCGCAAGGCGATCTCGCTGCGGCTGGTCGCGATCGCGGCGGCGGTCGTGCTTTTGTGGCGCCCGCAGGCGCTGGTGGGCGCCAGCTTTCAGATGTCCTTCGCCGCCGTGGTCGCCCTCGTGGCGGTCTATGAGAGTTGGCGGCCCTACGCCCGACGGGAAGGCGCGCGGGAGGTCGACGGCTGGGCGCGGGCGCTTCGCAAGATGTGGCTCGGCTTGCTGCTGATCGGGGCGACGACCCTGATCGCCGGCGCCGCCACCGCGCCCTTCGCGTGGGCGCATTTCGGCCGGGTGGCGAATTACGGGCTGCTCGGCAATCTGGCGGCGGTGCCGATCATGGGCTGGGTGGTCATGCCGGCCGCGATCCTGGGGGTGCTGCTGACCCCGCTCCGTCTTGAACAGTGGCCGTTGTACGTGATGGGGGTCGGCGTCGACGCCATCCTCGCCGTCGCGCACTGGGTGGCCGCCTTGCCGGGCGCGGCCATTCAAGTGGCGGCGGCCCCGGATTGGGCGGCGGTTCTAATTACGGGCGGCTGCCTGTGGGCCGCGATTTGGCGCGGGCGTTGGCGCTATTGGGGCGCGCTGCCGGCGGCGCTGGGGCTGACCTTGCCCTTGACGACGGCGCAGCCCCAGATCGTCGTCTCAGAAACCGGGCGTCTCGCCGCCGCCGCCGGCCCCGAGGGCGGGCTTTGGCTGTCGCATCCAAGACGCGAGAGCTTCGCCGCCGGCGTCTGGTCGGAGCGCACCGGACGGCCGATCGCCGGCGGCTGGGACGATCTGATCGCCAGGACCGGCGGCGGCGCCGGCGCGCCGATCGCGTGCGGCCCCTTGGGATGCGTCTACCGCGCCGAGGGGCGCACGGTCGCCTGGTCGCACGATCCGCGGACCTTATCGGAAGATTGCCGCAGCGCGGACGTCGTCGTCGCCACGATCACGCCGCCGCCGGCGCTGCTAAACGGGGCGTGCGCGGGCCGGCTCGTGCTCGGCCCCGCCGACCGGGCGCGGGACGGGACGATCGCGATCCGCCTCGAGCGCGACGGACCGCTCGCGCTGCGCACGGTGCGCCACGCGCGCGGCGATCGGCCCTGGACGCGCGGCCGTGACGGGCGGCCCGAATAGAAAGAGGGGCGAGGCGAAAACGCAGCGAGGCGAACGCAGGTCGAGGGAAGGGGACGGGCCTCAGTACTTGCGCAAGAGCCCGACGAGCCGCCCCTGAACGTTAACCTGATCGGGGGCGTAGCGTCGCGCCTGATAGGCCGCGTTGGCCGGTTGCAGCTCGATCTCATCGCCGGCGCGCCGATAGGTTTTGAGGGTGACTTCCGCGCCCTCCACCAACGCCACGACGATATCGCCGTTGTCCGCGGTCTCGGCTCGTTCGATGACCACCGTGTCGCCGTCGAGAATGCCGGCCTCCATCATGGAATCGCCGTCGACCTCCAGCGCGTAATGGTCGCCCTTGCCAAGCAGGGTGGCCGGCACCTCGACCATCATGGAGTGGTCGCGCAGCGCCTCAATCGGCGTGCCGGCGGCGATCCGCCCGTAGAGCGAGAGCTGCACCGAATTGCCGCCGCCCCGCATCATCGATTTGCGCGTGCCGACCTCCTTGGCGCGCAGCATGTCGACGCGGCGGTTGCGCACGGGCAGATTTTCCGCGCCGGTATTCTCCGGCAGACGAACGACCTCCAGCGCCCGGGCGCGATTCGGCAGACGGCGCAGGAAGCCGCGCTCTTCGAGCCCCGTGATCAGGCGATGGATGCCCGACTTGGACTTGAGGCCGAGCGCCTCCTTCATCTCCTCGAACGAGGGGGAGACGCCCGCCTCATTCAGCCGCTCATGGATGAACATCAGCAAATCATACTGCTTGCGGGTCAGCATGGCCTCGACACTCCTTCGGTTCCTACGGCGCGGGCGCTGGTCGTCCTGGCGGCCGCCGCGCGCCGGTTCGGGATGAAACCCGAACATATATAAAACATCATCGTTCTATAAGTGTTCACGAATGGTTGTCAAGCGACGGCCCGCGCGAGCCGGCGCAGGCAGGCGGGCCGGCTTCAGGGCTCGACGTCAGAAATCGTCCGGAAATCGAATGATTTCAACGAGATCGCCGACCTTCGCCGCGGGCGCTTGGGGCGCGCGGACGATCAGGCATTCCGCCGCGGCGAGGCGGGAAAGCATCGAGCTGTCTTGTCGCGAAAATGCGAACACGGCGGGATTTCCAGCCGAATCGCGCTCGAACCGCGCGCGCAGATAGTCCTGCCGCCGGTCGTTTTCGGGCAACGCCTCGCCGAGTCGCACAGGCTCCGTGGCGGGTCCTTGCGCGCCGGCCTCGTCGCCCGCCAACGCCATAAGCGCCGGGCGCACGAAGATCAGAAAGCAGACCAGGGTCGAAACCGGATTGCCCGGCAGCCCGATCATCGGCGTCGCCCCCAGGCGCCCGAACATCAGCGGCTTGCCGGGCCGCATGGCGATCTTCCAGAAGTCGAGGTCGAGCCCGCTTTCTCCTAGCACCTCCGCCACCAGATCGTGGTCGCCGACCGAGGCGCCGCCGGTGGTCACCAGCAGATCGGCGCCGACCGCGCCGGCGGCGAGGCGGGAGAGGCTGTCGCGGTCGTCTTCCGCGACGCCAAGAAGGATCGGCTCCCCGCCCGCGGCGGCGACGGCGGCGGCCAGCGCCGGGCCGTTGGAGCTGACGATCTGGTTCGGGCCGACGGGATCGCCAGGCATCGCGATCTCGTCGCCGGTCGCCAGGATCGCGACGCGCGGCTTGCGCACGACGCTGAGCCACGGCCGGTTCATCGCCGCCGCCATCCCGACGTCGCGCGCGGTCAACCGGCGCCCCGCCGTCAACAGCACGTCGCCTTGAGCGAAGTCGAGGCCCGCCTTGCGCACCCACTTGCCGAGGCTCGCCGCCTCGGCGAAGCGCACCGAGGCGCCGTCCGCGCTGCGCTCGGCGTCTTCCTGAATGATGACGCTGTCCGCGCCCTGGGGCAGCGGCGCGCCGGTGAAGATGCGTACGCACTCGCCCGCGGCCAACGGCCGCTCGTGGGACGCCCCGGCCGGAACCTCTCCCGCGATAGAAAGCGTCGCGCCGGCCTCGGCGGCGTCGGCGGCCCGCAGCGCATATCCGTCCATCGCCGAGACGTCCCGCGGCGGCTGGGTCCGGCGCGCCGCCAGATCTTCCGCCAGCACGCGGCCCAACGCCTGGGGCAGGGCGATCTGCTCCGCCGGCAGCCGCCGAAGGTCCTTTAGAATGCGGGCGCGCGCCTCCTCGACCGAGATCATGACGCCGCGCCGCCCTCCGCCGGGCCTCTTTCGGCGGCGTCCCCTGCAGCCGCGCGATACTCTCCCGACTTCCCGCCGGCCTTGTGCAGCAGGCGAATGTCGGTGATGCGCATCGCCTTATCGACCGCTTTCGCCATATCGTAGACGGTCAGCGCCGCGACGGAGACGGCCGTCAGCGCCTCCATCTCAACGCCCGTGCGCCCGGTGACCTTGCAGGTGGCGACGATGTCGACGGCCGGAGCGTCCCCGGCGAGGCGGAGCTCCACCGTCACCGAGCTCAGCGCCAACGGATGGCACAGCGGGATGAGCTCCGGCGTCTTCTTGGCGCCCATGACGCCGGCCAGTTGCGCGACCGACAGCACATCGCCCTTCTTCAGGCCGCCTTGGCGGATCAGGGCGGCCGTCTCAGCGGCCATCTCGACCCGGCCGCCGGCGGTGGCGGTGCGGGCCGTCTCCTCTTTGGGCGAGACGTCGACCATGACGGCGTTGCCCTCGGCGTCGAAGTGGGTCAACCGGTCGCCGGTCATGCAGCCTCCTCTCGGCTTAGAATCGCGCGCGTGGCCGCGGCGACGTCGTCCTGGCGCATCAGACTCTCGCCGATCAGGAAGCACTGGGCGCCGCACTCGGCCATCCGCTTCAGGTCGGCGGGCGCGTAAAGGCCCGATTCCGCAACGGCCGTGCGCTCCGGTCCGATTTGCGGAATCAGCGCGGCGCCCGTCTCAAGAGAAACCTCCAAGGTCTTGAGATTTCGATTGTTTACGCCAATGAGAGGCGAGGCGAGGCGAAGCGCGCGGGAGAGCTCGTCGGCGTCATGCACTTCGACCAGCACGTCCATGCCGAGTTCGACGGCCGTATCCTCCAACTCCGCCGCCTGGTCGTCCGACAGCGCCGCCATGATCAGCAGCACCGCGTCGGCGCCCAGCGCCCGGCTTTCGTAGATCTGATAAGGCTCCAGCATGAAGTCCTTGCGCAAGACCGGCAGCGAGACCGCGGTGCGCGCGGCCGTCAGATACTGATCCTTGCCTTGGAAATAGGGTTCGTCCGTCAGGATGGAGAGGCAAGCGGCGCCGCCTTGCGCGTAGGCGCGGGCCAGGGCGACCGGCGCGAAATCCTCCCGGATGACGCCTTTCGACGGGCTCGCCTTCTTGATCTCCGCGATCAGGCCGTACTGGCCGGCGCTTTCCTTGGCGCGAAGGGCGTCGGCGAAGCCGCGGGGGCGCGGACCCTGCGCCGCCCGCTCCATCATCGCCTCCAGCGGCGTCTCCTGCTTGCGCGCGGCGATGTGATCGCGCTTGTCGGCGCAAATTTTCTCCAGCACGTCGCTCATGCGCGGCTCCTCGGCCAACGGATAAGGGGCGGGGCGGGACGGCCCGCGCCCGGACTCAGGCGGCGGATCCCGCCAACTCGATCAGCTTCGCAAGCGCGGCTTCGGCGCGGCCTTCGTCGATCGCCGCGGCGGCCTGTCCGGCGCCGGCCGTCAGATCGTCGGCCTTGCCTGCGACGACCAACGCGGCCGCGGCGTTCAACAGCACGACGTCGCGGAACGGGCTCGCCTCGCCCTTCAGCAAGGCTCGGATCGCCTGGGCGTTCTCCGCCGCCGTGCCGCCCAGCAGGGCGCTCAACCCGGCGCGCGGCAGGCCGGCGTCCTCCGGCGAGACCTCGAAGCGGCTCACCTGGCCGTTCTTGAGTTCCGCCACCTGATTGACGCCGGTCGTGCTGAGTTCGTCCAGCCCGTCGGCCCCGTGCACCACCCAGGCGCGGTCCGCGCCCAGATTGCCCAGCGTTTCGGCCAGCGGTTCGATCCATTTCTCCGCGAAGACGCCCAGCAGATAGCGCTTCACCAGCGCCGGATTGGACAGCGGGCCCAGGATGTTGAAGATCGTCCGCGTGCCGAGCTCCACCCGGGTCGGGCCGACGTTGCGCATCGCGCCGTGATGGCGCGGCGCCATCAGGAAGCCGATGCCGGCTTCGGCCATCGCGCGGGTCACCGCCTCGATCGGCGCCTCGGTGTCGAGGCCGAGCGCGGTCAGGACGTCCGCGGCGCCGGATTTCGACGAAAAGGCCCGGTTTCCGTGTTTGGCGACCGGTTGACCGCACCCGGCCACGACCAAGGCGGTCGCGGTGGAGATGTTGAAAGTGCCGACGCCGTCGCCGCCGGTGCCGACGATGTCCATCGCGCCCTCCGGCGCCGTCACGTGCAGCGCCTTGGCGCGCATTGTGCGGGCCGCGCCGGTTATCTCGGCCACAGTTTCGCCGCGGACGCGCAGCGCCATCAGCAGGCCGCCCATCTGGGACGGCGTGGCGTCGCCGGACATCATGATGTCGAAGGCGCGCTCCGCCTCCTCGGTCGACAGCGACGCGCCGTCGGCCGTCTTGGCGATCAGTTGCTTGATGTCCTTGAGATCCCCGCCCATCGCGTCTCTGGCTCCCCGGCCCGTTTCGGTCGTTCTTGGCGCCGCCTTCGCGGCGCTCGCGGTTATAGCAGGGGCGGGCGCGCCGGGAAAAGCCGCGAAGCGCCCTTTCGTGTGCGGGCGAGTCTGCTAGCCTTGGGACTGCAAGCGCCTTTTGCGAAGAGACGAGCCCCGCATGGCCAAATCCTCCGCCCGCCGTCGACCGCCGTCGCCGCGACCGCGCGCCGCCGCGGCAAGCTGGGCGGCGTCGCTTGCGGGCGTCTTCGCGCTGGGCGTGGCGCTGGGCGCGCTGGGCGGTCTGGCCTTCGGCCTCTTTGAGCGCGACGGGGGGTCGCCTGAAGGGAAAGCCGCCGTGTCCGATGCGCCGGCCCCAAGCGCGGAGGGGGAGGCGGCGTACCGCCTGCCCGTCACGGTGCGACAGTCCGAGCGGGCGCGCGACGCCTATCTCGATGCGTATGAGGAAAACCTCGCCGCCGCGCCGCCGCCGCCGGCCCTCCCTAAACCCAGTTCGCCGCAACCCAGCCTGACGCAGCCCGAGCCGCCGGCGACCGCGCCTCTGAGCGCCGATCAGCCGACCTCGGCCGCGGGCGTCGGCCGGGACCAGGAACCGAGCGCGCCGGCGTCGGAAGACGGGCCGGCGGAAAGCCTGGATGCGGGGCCGGCCGCGGACGCGCCTGCGCTGAGCGCCTCGGATCCGGCGCCGGCGCGCACATGGCTCGCCCGCGCGCAGCCCGCAAGTCTCGACCCCGCGCGGCCGATCCTGGCTGTGGTGATCGACGATGCGGGCGTCGACGTGGTGCGCAGCCGGCGGGCGGTGCGCCTGCCGGGCCCGCTGACGCTCGCCTTTCTGCCCTATGGCTACGATCTGCGCGCGATGGTGCAGACCGCGCGGGAGAACGGGCATGAGATCATGGTCCACCTGCCGATGGAGCCGACGAGCCCCGACGCGGATCCCGGCCCGGAAGCCTTGCTGACAGGCTTGAGCGGCGAGGAATTGGAGCGACGCATCGCCTGGAACTTCGGCCGCTTCGACCATTATGTCGGCGTCAACAACCATATGGGCAGCAAATTCTCGAGCGATCCGGACGGGATGCGTCGCGTCTTGCGCCGGGTGGCGGCAGAGGGGCTCTTCTTCCTCGACAGCGTCACGACGACCGAGACGCAGGGCTATCGGCTGGCCCAGGAGATGGGCGTGCCCTTCGCCGTGCGCGACGTCTTCATCGATCACAGCCTGCAGGTCGAGGCCATTCGCGGTCAGTTGGCCGAAGCGGTCGAGATCGCCAAGAGGCAGGGCTACGCCGTCGCCATCGCCCATCCGCATGACGAGACGCTGGCCGCGCTCGCCGACTGGCTGCCTCGGATCGAGGCGGAGACGGGCGTGCAGCTGGTCCCGCTCTCCGCCGTCATCCGCCGGCGCTACGGGGAGGGCTGAAGGCCGAGGCGCGCGCCGCGCAGATCGCATTCGGCCCCGCCGGCGCGCGAGCTCGACGAGAAACCGGCCGACCGGACGCCGTGCGGGCTTGCGCCATGCGAACAGGCGCAATCAGTAGACCTGATCCAACGCCCCGCGATTGATCGTGACGTCGTGGCGCCGGCGCAGCGCGGCGCCGAGCTGATCGACGATCTGAGACTGCAGGCCGGCCTGGAGCGAGCGCTCGATATTCGCGCGGAAGTCCGCGCCGGCGGCTTGTTGGGCGGGCGTCACAGCCGTGACCTCTCCAACAATGTAGCCGCCGTCTTCGCCGCCCGCCCAATCGACGCCGCCTGGCGGCAGCTCGAACAGGGCGGCGGCGAGCGCTTGCGGCAGGCGGGCCCCGTCGGCCTGGCCGTCGCGACCGAACCCCTCAATCGTCCGGGTCTCAAATGCGTCGTTCTCTACCGCCGCCTGGAGCGAGCCGAGGGAGCGCGCGCGCTCCGCCAGAGCCTGGGCTTGGGCCTCGGCGGCGGCGTCGCGCTGATCGTCGCGCCAGGCAGCCTCGACCCGGTCTTCGATCTCGGCCAAATCGGGGACGCGCGGCTCGATCACCGCATCGACGCGCAGCACGAAATAGCCGTTGTTCGCCGTCTCCTCGAGGAAGCTCGGCTCGCCGACGGGGGTGTTCCAGGCGGTCTCAAGGAAGCTGACGCCGGGCGGCAGACCCTCGACCGGCGCGCCGGAAGGCGCGCGGCCCTGACGGCTGACGGCCTCGACCGTTTCAACCTCGAGGCCGACGCGCTCGGCCGTCTCCTCCAGCGTCAACCCTTCACCGAAGGCGTCGTCTATGCGCTTGGAGAGATCGTAGACCGCGTCGATCGCCTCATCGAGGGCGAGATCGCGCCTGATTCGGTCGCGCACCGCTTCGAACGGCGTCACCTCGCCGGGCTCGACCTCCGTCACCTTGACCAGGAACCAGCCGAAGGCGCCCTGAACCGGATCGGAGACGCCGCCTTCGGGCAGGGAGAAGGCGGTTTCCGCCAGCGTCGCGTCGGGAATCTGAGCGCGTGTGAAGGTTCCCAGATCGAGATCCGCCGGCGTGACGCCGGCCACCTCTTCGGCGACGGCCTCGAAGGCCCGACCTTCCGAAAGCAGATCGGCGGCGCGCTGCGCGGTCTCCTGGTCGGGCAGCAGCAGTTGCTGCAGCGTCCGTCGCTCCGCACGCGTGTAGGTGGCGAGGCGCGATTGGTAGAGATCGCGGATTTCCGACTCCGGCACCGCGACCTCGTCCAGCAGATCCTGCGGGGCCAGATGCAGGTAGGAAAGGCGCCGGAACTCCGGCAGTTCGAAGCGCTCCTGATTGGCGTCGTAGAACGACCGAAGCTCCGCGGGCGTCGGCGCCGGGATCTCGGAGGCGGCGGGCGCGGGCACGCGAACCACGAAGGCGCTGCGCGTCGCGCCGTGATAGTCGAACAAGGCCTCGACCAGCGCCGGGTTGGCCTCTGCGCCCGCGATCGTCGCCTCCAACTGTTGGCGACGCGCGATGTCGGCGCGCACGCGCTCGACGAATTGCTGCTCGGTCAGACCCGCGGCGGCGATCGCGTTGCGGAAGACGTCGCGATCGAACTGGCCGAACTGATTGCGGAACTGCTCGCCGCCCTCGATCTCTGCGCGGACCATTGCGTCGGTTGCGGTCAGGCCGAGCTCCGCGGCTTCCGCGTCGAACAACGCGCGCGTGACAAGGTCCTGCAACGTGCGTTCCGCCAACCCCAGCTCCCGAGCGGTTTCGGGGTCGATAGACTGCATGCCCATCTGGCGCAGGTCGGTGCGGTAGGCTTCAGAGACGGCTCCCACGCCGATCTGCTGGCCGCCGACTGTCGCCGCCACGTTGCCGCCGCCGACGGTTCCGCCGCTGGCGTCGAGATAGTCCTGCAGGCCCCAGCCCGCAAAGCTTAGGATCACGATCGCGAGAACGCCCTTGGCCACCCAGGAGGCGACGCCTTTTCGCATGGACTGAAGCATGGATGATCCGCGTGTTGTTTGGCCGACGAAAACGGGCTCGAAGCGGCGCGGATCATAGAGACGGGGAGGGGGCCGGGCAACCGCAGATGGGCGGCGTTGGCGGCCCGGAGCGAGGGTGCTAAACAGACGCCGCTTTTCTGGATCGTGGCTTTAGGAGGAGACGCCCGACATGGCGCGCACGACGCTGATCGCCGGCAATTGGAAAATGAACGGCCGCCTGGAGGAGGCGCAGGCGCTGGGCCGCGCGGTCGCCGTCGGCTCGGACGCGGCGTTCGCGGCGGGCGTGGAGCTTCTGGTCTGTCCGCCGGCCGTTCTGATTCCGCCGGTCGCCGCCGCTTTAGCGGGGGCGCCGGTCAAACTCGGCGGACAAGACTGCCATGCGGCCGCCTCCGGGGCGCACACCGGCGACGTCGCGGCCGAGATGCTCGCCGACGCCGGCTGCTCCTACGTCATCGTAGGCCATTCGGAGCGCCGCGCCGATCACGGAGAGGACGACGCGGTCGTTCGCGCCAAGGCCGAGGCCGCGCACCGCGCCGGCCTGAGCGCGATCGTCTGCGTCGGCGAGACCCGCGCTGAGCGGGACGCCGGCCGGGCGCTTGAGATCATCTCCGGCCAATTGGCAGGATCTCTGCCCGACGGGGCGAGCGCTGCGAACACGGTTGTCGCTTACGAACCCGTCTGGGCCATCGGCACCGGTCTGACGGCGACCCCGGCGGACGCGCAAGACGTCCACGCCCATATTCGCGCCGAACTGAGGGCGCGGTTCGCCGGAGAGACCGCGCAGGCCATGCGGATTCTCTATGGCGGCTCCATGAAGCCTGGCAACGCGGCGGAGCTTCTCGCCCAACCCGACATCGACGGCGGCCTGATCGGCGGGGCGAGTTTGAAGGCGGAGGAATTTCTGACGATCGCCGGAGCGGCGGGCGCCTAGAGAGAGGCCAACTCCGCTCTGGAAATCCCCGGCCTTAGGCGTTACATACCCCGCGCGAGAGGTTGGCGGCCCGGACATGCCGGGGCGTCGCACCGGATCGGACACAGACGAACGGACCCGTTCTCATGGAAAACATCCTGCTGGTCATTCATCTGCTGCTGGCGATCGCGCTGGTCGCCGTCGTTCTGATGCAGCGCTCCGAAGGCGGGGCGCTGGGCATCGGCGGCGGGGGCGGCGGCGGCGGCGGCGCCGGCGGACCGGGCGGGATGTTCTCGGCGCGCGGCGCGGCCAATGCGCTGACGCGCACCACGGCGATCTTGGCCGCGGCCTTCATGGCCACGAGCCTCGGGCTTGCGATTCTGGCCGGCACGCACGCCGAGCCCGACTCGATCTTCGAATCGGAGACCGCGCCGGCGGCCGAACAGCCGCCGACGCCGGACGATGGTCCGCAGGTGCCCGTCTCGCAATAAGGCTTGAAAAGGCTGGAAATTTTTCGCGTTCGGGCGGCGGCGCGCCGACCGGCTCGGTGAGTGCTGGACAGTCGATCCGCTTTCGGTATCGTGGGGGCCCATGTCGGCCAGGTACATTTTCATCACCGGCGGCGTGGTCTCCTCGCTTGGCAAGGGTCTTGCGTCCGCCGCCCTCGGAGCGTTGCTGCAGGCGCGCGGCTACAAGGTGCGCCTGCGCAAACTGGACCCCTATCTCAACGTCGACCCGGGCACGATGAGCCCCTATCAGCACGGCGAGTGCTACGTCACCGACGACGGGGCTGAGACGGACCTGGATCTCGGCCATTACGAACGCTTCACGGGCGTGCCGGCGCGCCAGAGCGACAACGTCACGACGGGCCGCATCTATTCCGACATCATCGCCAAGGAGCGTCGCGGCGACTTCCTGGGCGGCACGGTGCAGGTCATCCCGCACGTCACCGACGCCATCCGCGATTTCGTCGTCTCCGACGTGGAGGACGAGGATTTCATCCTGTGCGAGATCGGCGGCACCGTCGGCGACATTGAGGGGCTGCCGTTCCTGGAGGCGATCCGCCAGCTCGGCAACGAATTGGGACGCGAGCGCACCTGCTACATTCACGTCACGCTGCTGCCCTTCATCGGCGCGGCGGGAGAGCTGAAGACCAAACCGACCCAGCACTCGGTCAAGGAGCTGCTCTCGGTCGGAATCCAGCCCGACATTCTGCTGTGCCGCGCCGATCGTCAGATCCCGGACGGCGAGACGCGCAAGATCGCGCTGTTCTGCAACGTGAAGGAAAGCCGGGTGATCCCGGCGCTGGACGTCGACACGATCTACGACGTGCCGAACACCTATCACGCCGAGGGACTCGACATCGAGCTGTTGCGCTATTTCAAGATGCTGCCGGAAGGCGAGGAGGAGAAGATCGACCTCGGCGTCTGGCAAAACATCACCCAGCGCATCCGCCAGCCCGAGGGCCGCGTGAAGATCGCGGTGGTCGGCAAGTACACGGTCCTGCTCGACGCCTACAAGTCACTGGCCGAAGCGCTGACCCACGGCGGCATCGCCAACAATGTTAAGGTCGAGTTGCAATGGGTCGACAGCGAGATCTTCGAGAGCGAGGATCCGACGCCCCATCTCGACGGCTGCCACGGCATTCTGGTGCCCGGCGGCTTCGGCGAGCGCGGCTCGGAAGGCAAGATCAAGGCCGTCACCTTCGCGCGGGAACGCAAGATCCCCTATTTCGGAATCTGCTTCGGCATGCAGATGGCGGTGATCGAGGCGGCGCGCAATCTGGCCGGCGTGGAGAGGGCGGGCTCCACCGAATTCGGCCCGTGCCCGGAGCCGATCGTGGGCTTGCTGACCGAATGGGTGCGCGGCAACGTGAAAGAGACGCGCGCCGAAGGCGGGGATCTGGGCGGCACGATGCGGCTTGGCGCCTATCCCTGCATGTTGCAGCCGGGCACGAAGGTGCGCGACATCTACGACGCCGACGAGATCGCCGAACGCCATCGGCATCGGTATGAAGTCAACATCGCCTACAAGGATCGGCTTGAGGCGGCCGGAATGGTGTTCTCCGGCATGTCGCCCGACGGCGTGCTGCCTGAGATCGTGGAGTTTCCCGATCATCCCTGGTTCGTCGGGGTGCAGTTCCACCCGGAGCTGAAGTCGAAACCGTTCGACCCGCATCCGCTGTTCGCGAGCTTCATCGCCGCTGCGCTGCACCAAAGCCGCCTCGTGTAAGGGCGGCGTTTCGCGCTAGACTGGATCCGTCATGACCGCGCCGCACACCGTCACGCTGAGCGATATTGCGATCGCCAACGATCGTCCCTTCGCGCTGATCGCCGGCCCCTGCCAGATGGAGAGCCGCGATCATGCGCTGATGATGAGCGAGACGCTGAAGGCGATCTGCGAACGCGTCGGCGTGCCGCTGATCTACAAGACCAGCTACGACAAGGCGAACCGGACCAGTCTTTCCGGCAAGCGGGGGGCCGGCCTGGAAGCGGCGCTTCCCGTCTTCGACGAAATCCGCAAGAGCGTCGGCCTGCCGGTGCTGACCGACGTCCACGAGATCGAGCACTGCGAGATCGTCGCCCCGCATGTCGACGTGCTGCAGATTCCAGCCTTTCTGTGCCGACAGACGGATCTGCTGGTCGCCGCCGCCCAGACCGGCAAGATCGTCAATGTGAAGAAGGGGCAGTTCCTGGCCCCGTGGGACATGAAGAACGTCGTCGACAAGCTGGAGGGCTCCGGCTGCGCCGACGTGCTGGTGACCGAACGCGGGGTCAGTTTCGGCTACAACACGCTGGTGAACGACTTCCGCGCGCTGCCCATCATGGCGGCCGAAACCGGCAAGCCGATCGTCTTCGACGCCACCCATTCGGTGCAGCAGCCGGGCGGGCAGGGGACAGCCTCGGGCGGCAAGCGGGAATTCGTGCCGGTATTGGCCCGCGCGGCCGTCTCGATCGGCGTCGCGGCGCTGTTCATGGAAGTGCACGAGGACCCCGACAACGCCCCCAGCGACGGCCCGAACATGGTGCCGCTCCACCGGCTGGAGAGCCTGCTCGAGACCCTCGTCGCCTTCGACCGCATCGCGAAGGAACGGCCGGCGACGCTGTAGGGACGGGCGCGCGGCTGGTCGGCGTTCTCTTCGGAGGCGCAAGCGACCATGCGTCGTCATCCCCGGGGCTTGGCCCGGGTATCTTGCCGTCACCCGCTCGACTGCGGCTCCGTCTCGCGCGCTTCCTGCACCGCCATGTCGAACAGCGGCAGGAAGCTTTCCGGCTCCTGCGCGCCGGAGAGCGCGTACTTTCCGTTCACGATGAAGCAGGGCACGCCGCCGATCCCCATGCGCCGAGCGTAGGCGTCTTCGGCGCGGATTTCCTCGGCGTAAGCGTCCTGGTCGAGGATCTCGGCCGCGGCGCCGAGATCGAGGCCGGCGACCTGCGCCAGTTCAAGGAGCGTCTCGCGATCGCCGATGTCGCGGTTCTCCAGGAAGTAGGCGTCGAACAGGGCCTCGACGAGGGCGTCGGCTTTCCCTTGCTCCGGCTGCTGGGCGAAGCGGATCAGGCGATGCGCCGACAGCGTGTTCGGCGTGCGTGGAATGCCCGCGAAATCAAACGGAATGCCGACTTCCTGACCGACCCGCGCGATCTGGCCGTAAAGTTCCTGAGCCCTGTCGGGACCGCCGAACTTCACGTTCAGATATGTCTGCCGGTCCATACCGCCCGCCGGCATGTCCGGGTTGAGCTGGAAGGCGCGCCAGCGAATCTTAAGGTCGAGGCCGGGGCGCAGCGCCCGTGCGGCGTCTAGCCGCTTCTTTCCGATGAAGCACCAGGGACAGATGGGATCGGAGAAGATGTCGATCTGCATACCGGTCATGTGGGCCGTCCTCCCGCGGATTTCGAGAGCCGCAGCCCTACAGCCTGCGCGCCGCCGCCCGGGCGAGCAAGCCCTCGACGTCGTCGCCCGGTTCGCGCGCCGCCACACCGGCGCTGGGCCAGACGCGCGCGACCTCCATCACCTCCTCGCTCAAATGGAACTCCGACTGATGCAGCACGCCGACGATCCGCTGCACGACGCGCTCGGCCTCGTCCGGCGGGGTCTCGGGCAGGCTCAGCGCGAAGCCGTCCGGGCCTACGCGCGCGCAGGCGTCCTCGATCCGCGTCATGCCTGCGATCCAGTCGGCCATCTGCTGCATCAGAATGCGCGCGGACTCCGCCCCGTGCGCGTCGGCGACGCCGGCCAGGTTGTCGGTCCGGATCAAGGCGACCGACAGGGAGGTCTCCCGCGCCTCGCCGGCGGCCAGCAGCCGCGCGAGATGGGCGCGAAAGAACGCGTCCGAATAGACGCCGGAAAGCTCCGCGTCGCCCGTCTCGGGACCGAGCGTCGCCTTGAACGGATCGCGCATCGTCCAGCGCAGACGCTGGCGCGCGACCAGCATGTGCAGATAGGCGGTCAACGCCTCGGCGTCCGCGCCGCCCGGCGTCGGCTCGCCCTCCGCGACGATTCCCGCGCCCGCCTGATACAGCCGCTCGCGGGCGGCGGCGTCGAGGCCGGGGCCGACCACCAAGGTCGGCAGGTTGAACAGGCGGGGATTGCTTCGAATATGCGCGGCGAGCGCAGCCGCGCGCTCGGCGTCGCTCGGCCCGCTCAAGGCGATCAGCGCCGCGTCGACGCGTTCGTCGTCTATCCGCTCGCCCGCGCGAAAGGCCGTGCGCTCCGGGATGGCGTGGAACCCCGCCATCAAGAGTATCTGTTGCAAGTCAGACAGCTGGTCGCCGTGTTCGCTCACGGTCATGACCCGCGGGCGTTCGGGATAGTTGCGACGGAAGGTCTCCGGCGCGACGCGCCGGCCGAAGTCGGCCGCCGTTGCGATCCGCCGCGCGAGTTCCGCGCCCATGACCGACGAGCGGATGAGACGCGGCAGACGGGCGAGGATTTCCGGCGTCGACGCATCGGATGCGACGATGTCGTCGACCCCGGCCGTCGGCGCCTTGCGCCGCACGGCCAGATCGTCCGCCAAATCCGCCGGCGCGGTCAGGACGATCGGGATCGCCGCCGTGGCGTCCGCGCTCTTCAGGGCCTCAGCGATGTGCAGACCGTCGACCTCGCCCTCGAAAACGCCGAGAAGGACGACGTCCGGACGCCGCCGCGCGGCGAGCTCGATCAGGGCGCGCGCCTCGGACGCAGGCAGGGCGCGATAGCCGGCCTCCGCAAGGGCTTCGCAGCGCGCCAGCGCGGCGTCCGGATCCGGATCGCCGACCAGAATATGGCCGATTTTCGTCATGGCTGCGCGATGCGCTCCTCTTTACCGGGGCCGAATGAAGCGCGGGGCGCCGCTTGACCTCGCCCGACGATCCGGTGACAAACTCTAGCCTGCCGTACGGGTGGAGAGAAGGCGCGAGACCCGACGCGCCCCTCCGACGATCCTAACAGGGAGACATGATTCGTGAGCCGCGCCGAGACTGAGCCTCAGACCATCTATGACCGCGATCTGGATCCGACGCCGGCGAACTACGTGCCGCTCTCGCCGATCAGCTTTTTGGAGCGCGCGGCCGGCGTTTATCCCGACCGCACGGCGATCATCCACGGGACGCGGCGCATCACCTACGCGCAGTTCCTGGAGCGCGTCCGGCGCTTCGCCTCAGCGCTGACGGCGCGCGGGATCGGACGCGGGGACACGGTCTCGGTGATGGCGCTGAACACGCCGGCGCTGCTGGAGGCGCATTACGCGGTTCCGATGACCGGCGCGGTGTTGAATGCGATCAACACGCGCCTCGACGCCGCCACGGTCGCCTTCATCCTGAAGCATGGCGAGGCGAAAGCCGTGTTCTCCGACAGGGAGCTCAACCCGATCATGGCGGAGGCGCTGGCGCAGCTCGAGCGACGGCCGGATCTGATCGTCGACGTCGACGACGCCGAGGCGGCTGGCGGCGAGCTGATCGGCGAGATCGAGTACGAAGCCTTTCTCGACGCCGGCGACCCGCAGGCCCCGATATCCCTGCCGGCCGACGAATGGGACGCGATCTGCCTCAACTACACCTCCGGCACGACGGGCGATCCGAAGGGCGTCGTCTACCATCACCGCGGCGCGTATCTGAACGCGCTGTCCAATGCGATGACCTTCAATCTGACGAAAGATTCCGTCTATCTCTGGACCCTGCCGATGTTCCATTGCAACGGCTGGACCTACACCTGGGGCGTGACGGCCGCCTGCGGCACGCACGTCTGCCTGCGCAAGGTGGACCCGGCCAGAATCTTCCCGATGATCCGCGACCATAAGGTCACCCACATGTGCGGCGCGCCGATCGTCCTCACCATGCTGATCCACGCGCCCGCGGAGCAGAAGGTCGCATTCCCCCAGCGGGTCGAAGTGGCCACCGGCGGCGCTGCGCCGCCCTCGGCCGTGATCTCCAAGATGGAGAACATGAACTTCAACGTCACCCATCTCTACGGCATGACGGAATGCTACGGCCCGGCGACCGTGTGCGCCTGGCAGGACGATTGGGACGACATGGCCCTGGAGGCGCGCGCGGCCAAGATGGCGCGCCAGGGCGCGAACATGGTGGCGGTCGCCGGGTGCCGCGTCGCCGATCCCGACAGCTTCGAGGACGTCCCGCGTGACGGGGAGACGATCGGCATGCTGATGCTGCGGTCCAACACGGTGATGAAGGGCTATCTGAAGAACCCTCGCGCGACGCAGGAGGCGCTGAAGAACGGCTGGCTCTCCACCGGCGACCTCGCCGTCATGCATCCCGACGGCTATGTCGAAATCAAGGACCGCGCGAAAGACATCATCATATCCGGCGGCGAGAACATCTCCTCGTTGGAGGTCGAGGAGACGCTCTACAAGCATCCCGACATCGTCGAAGCCGCCGTCGTCGCCGCGCCGCACGAGACCTGGGGCGAGACGCCGATCGCCTTCGTCACGCCGACGTCGGCGGCCGACGGCCGGCTGACCGCCGACGAGGTGATCGCCTACTGCAAGGAAAACATGGCCCGCTACAAGGCGCCGACCCGGGTCGTGTTCGGGCCGCTGCCCAAGACGTCCACCGGCAAGATCCAGAAATTCGTCCTGCGCGAGCAGGCCAAGCAGGCGGAGGCGTGAGCGCATGATCATCGACCATCGGACCTACACGCTGCATCCTGGCAAGTTGCCGCAGTTCCTGAAAATCTATCAGGAAAAGGGCTATCCGGTGCAGACCAAGCATCTCGGCAAGCCTGTGGGCTGGTACGTTTCGATGGATATCGGCCAGCTCAATCAGGTCGTGCATATGTGGGCCTACGACGATCTGAACCAGCGGGCGGCGCGTCGGGCGGCGATGCAGGCGGATCCGGAATGGGCGGCTTATCTGGCGGAGGCGACGCCGCTCCTGCAGCACATGGAGAACAAGATTCTCGCCGCGGCGCCGTTCTTCGAAAATCCGCCGGCGACGCCGGAGGCGGGCTGACGGCGCGGCGCTTAGGGGGCGCGTGATGGATCTCTCTCAGGCGCGCCGGGAACTCGCTCGCGGCGACCGGAACGGATGGGGCGTCGGGCCTCTCTACGCTGGCGTGGACGAAGCCGCGGCGGCGCGCCTCGGGACGAGAAGGTCGGACGCGAAGCCGGCGGCGGAAGATGACGCATTCCAGGCCGCCGCACGCGAACGGCTGCAGCAGGCGTTGAGTCGCGCTCTCGGCGCACGCCTGTTGATAGAGCGGGTGGAGCGCCTGCCAGGCGGGGCGGTGCACGCCCACTGGGCCGTCGTCGCGCGGCTCGGAAAGTCGGGGGCGCGTCGCGATGTGGTCCTGCGCGCGCCGCACGGCGCGCAGCTCGCCATCAGCCATCCGCCCGAGGTGGAGCATGCGGTGATCCAGGCGGCGGGCGAGGCGGGCGTCGCCGCCCCGCGCAGCTACGGGCCGGTTGACCCGCCGGAGGCGGACGGGCCCCGCTTGCTGGCGCTGCAGCGGATCGCGGGCCGAGCCGATCCCCCGTCGATCTTGGCGCTGGACGACGACGCCGGCGACCGGCTGGCCCGGCAGGTGGGGGGAACGCTGGCGCGGCTTCATGCGCTTCGGCCCGCCGTCCGCCCGATCCCGCCTCTGGGATCGCCGCCGGAAGATGCAGCGCGCGCGCGGATCGCCGAGTTGCGCGCCGGCCTCGACGCGTTGGGCGCGGTGCGCCCGGCGTTGGAGTGGGGCTTGGTCTGGCTGGCGCAACGCGCCGACGATCTGCCGCGCGGCCCCGTCTGTCTGTGCCATAGGGACTATCGAACCGCCAATTTCATGATCGAGCCGGACGGCGCGCTGCAGGCGGTCCTCGATTGGGAGTTCGCAACCTGGTCCGACGCAGCCGAGGATATCGGGTGGCTCTCGGCCGTGTGCTGGCGTTTCGAGCGGCGCGACCGCGCGTGCGGCGGCTTCGGGTCTATGGCGGCGCTGCTGGCGGGCTATCGCGCGGCCGGCGGCGCGGAGATGACGCCCGCGCGTCTCGGGTTCTGGCGCGTCTACGCGCTGATCCGCTGGGCCGTGATCGCTTTGCAGCAGGGCGCGCGCTTCGATCCCGACGATCCGGATACGCTCGATTGCGGGGTGACGCCATGGCGATTGGCCGAGCTTGAGACCGAAATCCTGCGCCGGACGCCGGCCGGCGGCGCGCTCGCCCAGACGCTTGAGGCGGACCCGTGAAGGCCGAGAGCGATGCGATCGCTGGGTTGATCCGCGCCGCCCGGGGCCTCTTGGCGCGTATGCCGGATCGATGCGCGCCGGCCGAGACGGGCTTGGCGCTGAGCGCGCTCGCCCTGGCCGATCGGGTTCTTGCGGCGCCTGATCGGACGGAGATCGGGGCGACGGCCCGAACGTCCGCCGCGCGAAGGCTGCGGCAAGGCGAGGTCGACACGCGCGCCGCGGACGGCGAGGGGGCGGCGCTGCACGCCGCGTTGTCGGCGGACGCGCGCGCCCGGCTGGCGGTCGTCAACCCGCGCTATATGGAGAGCCTTGCGCGCGAAGAAGGCGGGGGACGCTAAAGGTCGATCGTATCGACGTCGTCGCGCCTGTCGCGGCCGGCGAAGTCGGGGTCGCGGCGGCGGCGCCGATCGGGGCCGACGAAATCGGGACCGCGCACGAAGGGGCGCGGGCGCTCGACGATCGCGACAAGGCGGCTGTAGAGCGCCTTGGCCGTGACCGGTTTGGCGAGAAACTCCGTCACGCCGGCGTCTCGCGCCTCGGCGACCCGCTCGAGCTCGGTGTGGCCGGTCAGCATGATGATCGGGGTGAAAGGGCTGATCCCGCCCTCGCCGCGGCGCACGGCCCGAGTGAACTCGATCCCGTCCGTCGGCTCCATCCGCCAGTCGGCGATGATGACGTCCGGCTCTTCTACGCTGAGCATGTCGAGGGCTTGATGGCCGTCGGGGGCGGTGCGAACGGACTTGATCTCGAAGCCGTCGAGTACGTCGTGCAGCAGACGGCGCATCCAAAGATTGTCTTCGATCACCAGGACCGAAAGTTGCGAAAAATCATAGGGCATGCTCAACCTCCCGCGGGCGGCGCGATGCGTGTCGCGCGCCTTTGCGCGGGGGATATAGCGCATTCGGTCGCAAATTGGAACAATCCGCCGCGTGTATAGCGCCCTAGACCGCGCAACGCCCTTGTCACAACGGCCCGAATGACGCATATGGTGCGCCGCACGCCGGTCGGCGCGCGTCGTTTCGGCGGCGTCGCCCATGCGCCCGACCCGTTGTTTGGAATCGCCGACGGAGCGTTCATGTCGAAAGAAGAGCTGATCGAGTTCAAGGGCGTGGTCAAGGAGAAGCTGCCCAACGCGATGTTCCGCGTCGAGCTCGAGAATGGCCACGAAATCATCGCCCATACGGCCGGCAAGATGCGCAAGTTCCGCATCCGCGTCATGGTCGGCGACCAAGTCGACGTCGAGATGACTCCGTACGACCTGACCAAGGGCCGCATCACCTTCCGCCACAAGTAAGCCGGCCGCCTGGCGCTGGTCCCGGTTGCCCGCCCCGAGCGGGCGATGCTATCACCGCTGCGCCCCGAACGCCGGAGGCGATGGATGGGTGGCCGAGTGGTTGAAGGCAGCGGTCTTGAAAACCGCCAAGGGTTTACGCCCTTCGTGGGTTCGAATCCCACCCCATCCGCCACCTTGCTATCCAACCGCCGCCTGAGCCTGCCGAGCCGGGCTGCTCGCGCCTCGATTTAGAACCCCCCTTTCTGCTAGGGTCATTCGGCCTTCAAGCGAACCGGGCCGAGCCGCATGGCGAGCGTCATTCTGAGTTTTCTATTTTTCCTGCTGCTCTTCGCGGCGATCGGCGCGCTGTCGATCCGGCGCAAGCGTAGCCGCGTGGATGATTATCTGCTGGCGGGACGCAGCGTCAGCCCCTGGCTGACGGGACTGTCCTCCGTCGTCACCAACAACAGCGGCTATATGTTCATCGGCCTGATCGGCTTCACTTATACGCATGGGATCTCGGCGGTCTGGTTGATGATCGGCTGGCTGGTCGGCGACGCGATCGCCTGGATGACAGTGCATCCCCGCCTGCGCCGGGCCTCTGAAACCTCGCTGTCCCAGACCGTCGGCGGCTTGATCGCAGAGGCGGTCGACGGACCGGCGCGGCCCGTGGCGATCGCGCTGGCCCTGGTCACGATCGCATTCCTCGCCACCTACGCAGCCGCCCAGTTCAACGCAGGCGGAAAGGCTTTGCAGGTGATGTTTCACTGGCGCCTCGAAGCGGGCGCGGTGATCGGGGCGGGGCTGGTGCTCCTCTACAGTTACGCGGGCGGAATTCGCGCCTCAATCTGGACAGACGCCGCGCAATCCGCAGTCATGCTGTCCGCCATGCTGGCCCTGCTTGTGCTGTGCCTGCTCGAGATCGGCGGGGCGGGTCCCTTGGTCGCGGCGCTCCACGCGCAAGACCCGGCGTTGGTCGATCCGATTCCGCCCGATCTGAGGTTCGGCTTCGGCCTGTTTGCTTTCGGCTGGGTGATGGCGGGCCTCGGCGTGGCCGGTCAACCGCACATTTTGATCAGGACCATGGCGCTTGAATCCGCACGTGAAATCTGGATCGCGCGCAGCGTCTATTTCGGCTGGTACGTCCCTTTCGCGACGGCCGCCGTGCTGGTCGCGCTCAGCGCGCGGGTGTTGATGCCGGACGCGGGGAGCTTCGACGCCGAACTCGCCCTGCCGTTGT
Source organism: Marivibrio sp. (assembly GCF_040218065.1). NCBI lineage: Bacteria > Pseudomonadati > Pseudomonadota > Alphaproteobacteria > Rhodospirillales > Aestuariispiraceae > Marivibrio > Marivibrio sp. The sequence continues at coordinate 40,198 of NZ_JAVJQE010000013.1, forward strand.
TGGCGCAGGAACTCATGCCCGGCGTTCTGGTCGGGCTGGTTCTGGCCAGCATCTTCGCCGCGACCATTTCGACGGCGGACTCGCAGTTGCTGAGCTGCTCGGCGGCGATCACCCAAGATCTCTTTCCCGGCGTCGGGCAATCCTACGCGATGGTGAAGCTGGGCACGGCGGCGGTGACAGCGGCCGCGCTCGGCGTCGTGCTGCTGGCCCCCAGCAACGTCTTCAATCTCGTGATCATCGCCTGGTCGGGCCTGGCCGCCGGGATCGGCCCGCTGATGGTCGTGCGGCTGTTCGGCGGCCGGGTGCGCACAGGCGTCGCGCTGGCGATGATCGCCGGCGGGGTCGGAACGGTGGCGTTGTGGCGCTTCGCGCTCGGCTTCAGCGCCGATGTCTACGAGGTGGCCCCCGGAGCGGCCGCGGCTTTCGCGATCTACGCCGTCGGCCGTCTGATCGCACCGGCGGCTCGAAAATCCGCCCTTCAGGAGACCGGATGATGAGTTTTCAACGCATTCTCTACGCCGCCAAACAGCGGGAATGGGCCGAACATGCGAGCGCACACGTCCGAGATCTCGCCTTGGCGTTGGGCGCCGAGGTGATCGTTTTGCGCGTCACGGAAACCCAGGAGGAGCAAGTCGCTCTGGCCAAGAAGGTCGATCGCGACGCGCAGGCGGGCGTCGCGCAGCGGCGCAGCGCGGTCGACCTGTCGGATCACAAGACGGCCGAGGCGATCGTCGAGGCCTTGTCCGAAGACGGAATCTCCGCCCGGGTCGAAATACGACAAGGGCGTGTCGCCGAAGAAATCCTGCACGCGGCCGAAGCGCTTGAGGTCGACCTGATCGCGATCGGAAGCGCGCGGCGGGGCGCGCTGACCGCCCTGGTGACGGCCAGCGTGCCGTCCGAGATCGTTCGTCGGGCCGTGCGTCCAGTGCTGGTCATTCCGGACCCGACGGGGTGAAATGGGGGGTGGATGAGGATGATGCCGGAGGAGACCGTCATGGATGAAAACCGTACGCAGTTGGCCGCGCTGTTGGCGCCGGTGCGCGACATGATCGCCGATGCGCCTTGGGACGAGACGCTCGCCGAGCGACTGAACGCCGCCTTTCCGCCGGAGAGCGATCTGTTCCGGGCGATGGAGGCGGCCTGCGCCAAAGGGATCGAGCAGGGCTGGATGGGCCTTCAGGGCGAGGAGGTGCGCAAAGGCGCGCGTGTCGTTGAACCCGGCCCCGCCACTGGCGGGATGAGCGTCGACGTGGTCCAGCTCATCGACTACAGCGGTCCGCACCACAGCCATCCGAACGGCGAAGTCTGCGCGGTGATGCCGCAAGACCCCTCGACCGGACGCTTCGACGGCAATCCCCAGGGCTGGGCGGTCTACCCGCCCGGCAGCGCCCACTGGCCGAAAGGCGAGGGCGGGCGCGTTCGGATCCTGTTCTTCCTGCCCGACGGCGCGATTTCCTATACCGAGGAGACCGCCTCGCTCCAGTCCGGCGCGGAAGGCGGGCGCGGCGATTAAGTCGGCTCTAGCCCGCCAGATGCCGCGCGACCTGGCCGCGCCCGCGGGGCAGCGCGCTGAGGCCGCCCGCCGCCCCGGCGCTGATCGCGGCGACCAGACCCAGAATCGGCGGGATCGCCCAGGCGGCGAGGCCCGGCGTCCAGGCGATGTTGAGCGCCGCCTGCGTCACCCACCAGCCGCCCAAGAGCCCGGCCGCGCCGCCGATCACGGCCGCGATCGCGCCGAGCGCCAGCGATTCCGACAGCCGGGCCAACGCAATCTCCCGCCGCGCCGCGCCGACGAGCGTGAAAGCCAGCGCTTCGCGCCGGCGCGCGTCGACGTCGGCCGCCGTGACGGCCGCCAGCGTCAGCGCGCCCGCCAGCAACAACACGCCGGCGATGGCGAGCGAGCCCAGCGCCGCCCCGTCGATCACCTGGCGGACCTGGGCGGCGATGCGGCGCACGTCGACGGCGGTGACGTTGGGGGCGATTTCGCTCGCCGCCTCGATGAAGGCGTCGACGGCCGCGTCGCTCTCGCCCTGGAGGGTGATGATCCAGCTGTGCGGCGCGTCGCGGAACGGCTCCGCCGAGGCGAGCATCAGGTACTCCGGCCGGAAGGTCCGGTGGTACTCCTTGCGGATCGCGACAACCTCCGAGGTGAAGGGCCGGCCGAGGACGCTGTAGGTCACCCGGTCGCCGGGTTTCAGATCGAAGGCCTGCGCCACGTCTTCCTCCGGCGCGACGACGGGCGGGCCGTCGTAGCCGGCCTCCCACCAGGCCCCGGCCAGCAGTTCCGCCTCCGTCGGCCCTTCGGACCAGGAGAAGCTGCGGTCGCCTTCGATGACCCAGCGCTTGTCCGCGCGCACCAGCGCGTCCTCGACCGGGACGTCGTTCACGCGCAGCAGCGTCATGCGCATGAAGGGGTCGGCCTGCAAGCCTGCCAGCGCCGGATCCCGCTCGACGCGCTCGGTCAGCGGGGCGACCTGATCAGGCTGCACGTCGATCAGCACGAGGTCGGGCGCCTTCTCGGGGATTTCCGCGCGCAGCGATCGGTCGAGCGAGCTCTGCGCCGCCAGCACCGCCGTGACGCCGGCGATGCCGACCCCGATCGCGAGCGCCTTCATCGCCGCCGCACCGGGCTGGGAGAGGCCCTGCACGGTCAGCAACGAGATGAAGCCCGCGGGCTGGCGCCCTGCGATCAGGCGCGCGAGGGCGTAGCCGGCCGCCGCCAACAGACCGGCCGCAAGCACGAGCCCGATCGCCGCCCCGGCGGCGAGGCCGGGGTAGGGCAGGCTGACCACGGCCGACGCCAACGCCGCGCCGACCCCGGCGAGCCCGATCAGCGCATGCCGGGGATCCGGGGTTAGACCAGCCTCGCCGCTGCGCATTGCGGCGCCGGGAGGCGTCCGCGCGGCGGCCGACAGGGCGGCGATCGCGGCCCCGATCAGGCCCAGCGCCAGCGTCGCCGCGGTGAGCGCCGCCGGCCCGATCAGATCCGCCGGCGCCCAGGGCAGATGAAGTCGGCTCGCCACCAGATCGAGCAGCAGGAGCGAGGTCGCGCCCGCCGCGCCCAGGCCCAGCGCAAGCCCCAGCGCACCGGCCAGGGCGATGATCGCGGCGTGCAAGGCGATCACCAGCGCCGGCGTCGCGCCGGAGAGGCGGTAGAGGGCGATGGTGCGCGCCCGCCGCCCGATCCACACGGTCGCCGCAGCCCAGGCGCCCGCCAGCCCGATCGCCAGCGCCGCCATGCCGGCGAGGCCGAGGAAGGTCGTGGTGCGCTCGACCGTACGGCGCACCCGGTCGCCGGCGTCGGCCGGCGTCTCCAATTCCCACCCGCCGGACGGCGTCAGCGCGCGGACGGCCGCCAAGGCTTCCGCCCGCGCCGCCCCGTCGGCGAAGCGCAGCCGATAGCGGAAATCGGCGAGCGCGCCCGGCGCCAGCAACTCCGTCCCGGACAGCGTCTGGCGTGCGATCAGGACGCGCGGGCCGACCAGGAAGCCGCCGGAGGACAGTCGGTCGGGCTCGGCCGTCAACAGGGCGCGAATCTCCACCGTCGTCTCGCCGACCCGAAGGCGATCGCCGAGCGCGACTGGAAGCCGTGAGAGCAACGTCGGCTCCACCGCCGCCCCGGCGACGCCCTCACGCATGGCGAGCGCCTCCGAAAGCGAGGCGGCGTCGGCCAGGCCGACTGCGCCATATAGCGGATAGGCCGGATCGACCGCCTTCAGCTCGATCGGCGCGCGGGCGTCGCCGGCGCGCGCGGTGCTGCGCAACTCCACGACGCGGGAGATAGTCTCCACCTCGGGGAGGGCGCGCAGCGCGCCGACCAGATCGTCGGGCAGCGGCTGGTTGACGACCGTGATCGCCGCGTCGCCGCCGAGGATGGCGTAGCCGTTGCGCTCCAGCGCGCTGGACAGGCCGCCGCCGATCATCCAGACGGCGCCCAGCATCAACGCGGCGACGGCCGTGCAGGCGATGAAGAGCCTCAGCCCTAGGATTCCCGCCGCCGTCTCCGCCCTCAATAGGGCGGACAGCGTGGTCCAATCGAGGTCGCGGTCGCGAAAGGCGCGCATGGAGCCGGCCGCCGCGTCAGCTCTTGATCCGGCCGGCGTCGATCGCAAGCCGTCGATCGCAACGCCCGGCCAGATCCGGATCGTGGGTGACCAGAAGCATCGCCGCGCCGGTCGATCGGCACAGATCGAACATGGTCTCGGAGATCGCGGCGCCGGTCTCCTGGTCGAGGTTGCCGGTCGGCTCGTCGGCGAGAACGAGGCGCGGCTCGGCGATGAAGGCCCGCGCGATGGCGGTGCGCTGCTGCTCGCCGCCGGAGAGCGCCGTCGGCCGATGCGAAAGGCGGTGACCGAGGCCTACCCGCTCGAGCATGGCGGCGGCCTGATCGCGCGCGTCCGCCACGCCGGCCAGAATCAGCGGCAGCGCCACGTTCTGCAGCGCCGTCATCGCAGGGACCAGATGGTAGGCCTGAAAGACGACGCCGATGTCCCGTCGGCGCAGGCGCGTGCGGGTCGTCTCGTCGGCCGCGCCCATGTCCTGGCCCAGCACCTCGACGCGCCCGCCGGTCGGCCGCTCCAACCCGCCGATCAGCGCGATCAGCGAGCTCTTGCCCGAGCCCGACGGGCCGGTGACCGCCAGGATCTCGCCGGCGGCGATCTCCAAATCGACGCCGCGCAGCACCTCGACCTCGCCCTCCGCGCTGGGGTAGGCGAGGCGCGCGTCGCTAAGGCGCGCGACAGGCGAACCGGCGTCGGCTTCGAGTTTCGACGCTGCGGTCCTAGAGGCTGCGGTCTTAGAGGCTGCGGGCTTCGAGGCGTCAGGCATCGGCGAGCGCTGCTCCCTAGTGCGGGGACAATCTCCCTATAGAGGTAGGCTGATAGGGCGATCGACAAGGGCGCGCTTTTCGCGGCTCGCTCCGCCAATCAGATTTCCGTTGGCAAGGGCGTCGCCAAGCCGACTTTCACCCGGTCCATGACAACCTGGGTTCGGAAGCGCGCCACATTCGCCTCGTCGAAGAAATGACGGCGCGTGAACGCCTCGTAGGCGGTCATGTCGGGAACCGTCAGGATCAACACGAAATCGCCTTCGCCGGTGACATAATAACATTGCATGACCTCGTCGGCCGCGCGCATTCGGGCCTTGAAGGCGTCCAGGAATTCGGGGCGCTCGCGCTCCAGCGTAACCTCGACGATGACGGTCAGACTCCGCCCGACCGCGGCGGGGGACAGGACGGCGATCTCACGTTCGATGACGCCTTGATCGCGCAGGCGCTTCAGGCGCTTTTGGCAGGCGGCGGGCGATAATCCCACGGCGGCTGCAAGCCGGTCGGCCGTCCGGCGCGCGTCGCGCTGCACCTCGTGCAAGATCAGACGGTCGAACCGGTCGAGCGGTTTCATCCGACGTTCCTCCTGAAATCATCCGAAATTCGGATCGATTTTCTCGTAATTATCCGAAAGTCCGCCTTACCCTCGCTTTATCCTGAGCGTCGTTCAACCTGTTTCTAGGAGAGGCCCGCAATGTCCGAGCAACCGACGCTGCGCCGCCATTTGCATCGTGAGACGCTGCGGGGCGGCTACCCGGACGCCTGCGCCGCCGTCCTATCGCCGCGGATGATGGAGGAGGCGCGCGCCGAAATCGCGACATGGCCTGGCTATGCGCCGACGCCGCTGCGTCGCCTCGACGCGCTGCAAAAGGCGCTCGGCCTGTCGGCGCTTTGGTACAAGGACGAAGGCGCGCGCTTCGGCCTCGACAGTTTCAAGGCGCTCGGCGGCTCGTACGCCGTGTTGGAACTGGCCGCGCGGACGGTCGAGCAGACCACGGGCGCGCGCCCGCCGATGGCCGAAATCCGCGCCGGGACGCACGCGCGGGCGCTGAAGGACCTGACCGTCGTCAGCGCAACCGACGGCAACCACGGTCGCTCGGTGGCCTGGGGCGCGCAGATGGCCGGCGCGCGCTGCCGCATATACATCCACCGCCATGTCAGCGCCGGGCGCGAGGCCGCGCTGGCCGCGCTCGGCGCCGAGGTGATCCGGGTCGAAGGCGACTACGATCAGTCCGTTCGCCAATGCGCGCAGGAGGCGTCTGAGAACGGCTGGTCGATCGTCTCCGACACCTCCTATGAGGGGTATAAGGATCTCCCGCGGTTTGTCATGGCCGGTTATACCGTGATGGCCGCGGAGGCGATCGAGCGCTTGCGCGAAGAGGGCGTCGGCGCGCCGACCCATTTGGTCGTGCAAGCGGGCGTCGGAGGTGTCGCGGCGGCGATGGCGGCCCGCTTCTGGGCTGGTTTCGGCCCTGCGCGCCCGCACCTGATCGTGGTCGAACCGGACCGCGCGGCCTGTCTGATCGCCAGCGCCGAACAGGACGCGCCCGCGAGCGTCGCCATCGCGGAGGAAACGGTGATGGCGGGCCTGTCCTGCGGCGAGACCTCGCACCTCGCCTGGGATATTCTCTCGCGCGGGGCGGACGATTTCGTGGTGATCGGCGAGGAGGGCGTGCCCGCGATGATGAAGATGTTGGCTGAGGGGCGTGCGGGAGGCGGCGCGATCGCCGCCGGCGAATCCGCCGTACCGGGCCTGCTGGCGCTGATCGCGTTGGCGCGCGCGCCGGAGGCGGCCGCGGCCTGCGGTTTGGGGCCGACCTCGCGGGTGCTGTGCTTCGGCTGCGAAGGGGCGACGGATCGAGCGATTTACGAGGCGATGCTGGCCGATCCGGCGGCCGAGGCCGATCTCCTGGCCGGCGTCGAGGCGTTCGCATGAAGGCCGGCGCGCGCAGCGAGCCGCCGCGCGGCTTTGCGCGCGCCGAGTTCGAGGCGCGCACCGCCCGCGCCCAGGCGCGCATGGCCGAGTCCGGCCTCGACGCCCTGCTGCTGACGACCGAGCCGGAGGTGCGCTACTTCAGCGGCTTCCTGACGCGGTTCTGGGAGAGCCCGACGCGGCCGTGGTTCCTGCTGGTCCCCCAAAACGGCGCGCCGACGGCCGTCATTCCCGGCATCGGGGCCGAATGCATGGCCCGGACCTGGATTGAGGACGTCCGCACGTGGTCCTCGCCGACGCCGGCTGACGAGGGATTGTCGCTGTTGGCGGAAACCATGCGCGAGAGGCTGGGGCCGCGCGCGCGGATCGGCCTCCCGCACGGACCGGAGACGCATCTGCGCCTGCCGCTCGCCGATTTTTCGGCGCTGCGCGCGCGCCTTCCGGGGTACGTATTTTCAGACGATGCGGGGATCGTGCGCCGCCTGCGCATGATCAAGTCGCCGGCCGAGCGCGAGAAGATCGCCCATGTTTGCGCGCTCGTCTCCGGCGTGTTCGAGGCGGCGCCGGCCTGGCTTGCGCCGGGCGTCAGCGAGCGCGAGATCTTCCGTCGCTTCAAGATCGCCTGTCTTGAGGCGGGCGTGGACGACGTCGTCTATCTCGTCGGCGGGGCCGGGCCGGGCGGTTACGGCGACATCATCTCGCCCCCTGGGGACCGGGCGCTTCGCGCCGGCGACGTACTTATGCTGGACACCGGCTGCACCTTCGACGGCTATTTCTGCGATTTTGACCGTAATTTCGCGCTCGGCGCGCCGGATGCGGCGGCGAAAGACGCTTACGCCCTTCTGTTCGAGGCGACCGAGGCCGGGTTCGACGCGGCCCGTCCCGGCGCACGCGCCGCCGACGTTTTCCACGCCATGAACCGCGTGCTGACGGCCGGCGGCGCCGCCGAGGGCGACGTCGGTCGCATGGGACACGGTCTGGGCATGCAGCTGACCGAATGGCCCTCGCACGCCGCCTGGGACGAGACGGAGATTGAAGACGGCATGATCTTGACCCTCGAACCGGGGATGACCTTGGCGCCGGGACTTGTCATGGTGCATGAGGAAAACATCGCGATCGAGGCGGACGGCCCGGTCTGCCTGACCCGCCGCGCGCCGAAGGAGATGCCGGTGATCCCGGCGTAAGGCGCGCCCGATCGCCCGAGAGCAGGAGGCGCCGATGGCCGACAGCGACATCGTCGAGGAAATCGACACCCCGCAGCTCGCCTATCAATCGGTCGAGCGCCCGGCGCGCGCTGCGCTCGGCTTGATCGTGCTGCAGTCGGACGAAACGGTTGATCCGGACTTTCGCCGCTTGATCCCGTTCGAGGATGTGCGGGTCTATCCAAGCCGGGTGCGCTGCCGCGACGAAGTCACGTTGGAGAGCCTGCCCGAAATGCGCGAGACCCTGCCGGAGGCGGCCGCGCTGTTGCCCGACGCGGCCGACTTGCGGGCGATCGGCTACGGCTGCACCTCCGCGTCCGCCGTAATGGGAGAGGAGGCGGTGGCCGATCTCTTCGAGCGGGTGTGGCCCGGCGTGCCGTCGACCAATCCGCTGACGGCGTTGAAGGCCGCCTGTCGGACGCTCGGGATCGAACGGCTCGCCATCGTCAGCCCCTATGTTCCGGACGTGTCCGCCGCGCTGATCCGGCGCCTGCGGGCCGCGGGCGTCGAGGTCCCGGCGGTCGCCAGTTTCGGCGAGAAGGCGGAGCGCGTCGTGGCGCGGATCGCCCCGGCCTCCGTCCGTGACGCCGTTCTGGAGATCGGGGCCGAGGCCGACTGCGACGCGGTCTTCGCCAGCTGCACCAATTTACGCGCCTATGAAGTGCTGGAGACGGCGGAACGCGCGCTGGGTCGCCCGGTCTTGTGCAGCAATCAAGTCCTGGCGTGGCACATGATGCGGCTCGCCGGTTTGGACGACCCGATCCCGGGCGCCGGGCGGCTGGCCGCCGCGCGGCTCGCCTGAGCGATGGTGCGGGCGCAGGGGGAAGGGGAGGGCGAGCGGGACCTGACCCGTCTGCTGGCCGGACTCGCGCCGTCGCTTGATCCCGCGCTTTATCGCTTCGTTTTCTCGGCGACGCCGCCCGACGCCGAGCGGCGGGCCGCCTTGATGAGCTTTCGCGAGGCGGAGGGCTGGACCTTGATCCTGCCGGCCGATTGGCCCGAGGCGGACGTAGGGTCGGCCAGCGCACCGATGGCGCGCCTGACGTTGCGCGTCCATTCCTCGCTTGAGGCGATCGGCCTGACGGCGGCCGTCGCCGGCGCGCTGACGCAAGCCGGGATCAGCGCGAACGTCGTCGCGGCCTATCACCATGATCATCTTTTCGTGCCGGCGGCGGACGGCGAGCGCGCCCTGGCCGTGCTGGAAGCGCTTGCGGCGCGGACGCGGGGTTGACCCCAAGGCCTCCGACCACGAGGTGAAGACGACGCGCCGACGTGGTGAGACGCGTCGCGCAACGCCGTCAATCAAAGAGCAAATAGGAGGGTTCATGTCCGATCATGTCTATAAGGTCGTCGAAGTCGTCGGCTCGCACAGCGACAGCATCGAAAAGGCGATTGAAAACGCCGTCGCGCGGGCCGCCGAGACGATAAAGAACATGCGCTGGTTCGAGGTCGTGGAGACACGCGGCCATCTCGAAGACGGCAAGGTCGGCCATTATCAGGTCACCTTGAAGATCGGCTTTACTTACGAGTAAGCCGCTCAGCCGCATCGGCCGCGTCGGGCGCATCCAGCCAGCAGACGACCTCCATCTTCTGTTCGGCCAGATAGCGTTCGAACGCGGCGACCGAGCCTGTCTCCACTAACAGCAAATAAAGCTGTCCGGCTGGATTGCGGCACAAGGCCGGCCTCAGCCCATGCGCCGGAAGGCGGCCGTTGAGGCTGGGCGTGGCGTAAAAGCCCCACGCCTTTCGGGCGACGTCGTACTCGCCGCCGGCCGGGGTGGTGAAGGTGACTTGATCGTCGGGGCTGAGCGCGATCGAACCGCAATCCTTCATCTCGATCGACGCGTCAGCGCCGACCCGAAAAGTGCGGGGCGGATTTTTCGGCGTAAATTCCATACCGTCTCCCACAGACGCGTCAGCGCCGTCGCAACGGCGTCGTCAGCCGATCGATCGTGCCGCGCGCCTGCCCGAAATAAGGACCGGCCGCACGCCCGCCCTTGATCCGCGAGAGGATGCGCAACGCCGCCGCCTCCATCACTCCTTCGAAGATCACGCCCACCTTATGCGCCAGGCAGCGCTGCGTCATCGCGTTCAATGACGGGGCGGCGTGACGCAGCGTCTCCAGATCGACGACGAAGCTGGGGTCCAGCAGGATGAAGTCGATCGGCAGGCGCTTCAGTCGCTCCTCGGTCACAGGGCCGATCTCGCGCCCGTAGAGCGCGACGCCAAAGCCGGCCCGGCGCAGCGTGTCCAGCGACTGCACGCGCTCCACTGCGGTCTCCTGGAGCCCTGAGAGCCGCAGGATGAGCCGCCGCGCGCCCATTCGACGCGAGAAATCGAGCAGCATCCGCACGAGCCCGGCGTCCAGCAGGGAGCGAATGGCGAGGTCTACCGCCACCGTCGCGTCCTCAAGCGCGGGATCGGTCAGCAAGCGCTTGCAGATCGCCTGATCGACCTTCAGACGCAGGTCGGGTCGATCGGCGGTCAGCCCAAGAATTTCGGACGCGCCGAGGCCGTCGTCGTCCAGCTCGATCCGGAACTCCGCCAACAGGTGATCCGCCTCCATCGCCTGCGGATCGACGATCGGCCGGAAGACGGCCTCGAACGCCTCCGCCGCGAGCCCTTCCTGCAGGATCTGCAACCGCGAGCGCTTGGCGTTGAGATAAGCGGTCTGACTGTCGCCCAGCGTATCGAAAATGACCGCGTCGAGGCCCGCCTCCTCGAATCCGCCCAGCGCGTAGTCCACCGCGCTCTCCACCGCGTCGGGGGAGAGGTCCGCGTGCTCCAGCGTCATGGTGGCCGCGTCGACGGCGAGGGCGCGCGCCTGCGGGTCGGCGCTGCGGGCGTAGCGCTCCAAATCCTCGCGGACTGCGGCGAGATCGAGGTCCTTGCGATGCACCACACCGTAGCGTCCGGGGCGCACGCGGCCGACCGTCTCGTCCACCGCTTCGCGCCGAAGACGCTCCTCCACCTGACGGGTGAAGCCGCGCACGGTCTGCGCGTCGACCCCGTGCGTCTCCTCAAGGCCGCGCACGTCGCCGACATCGACGAACGTCAGATCAAGATCCTTCTCGGCGTCGCCGTCGGCCGTATGGGCGGCGACGGCTTCGGCGATCGCCTTCGTGAAGCCCTGGCGGGAGTTCTTCGACTGCGGTCCGTACTCCATCGACGGCTGCTGGTCGAACACCAACCGGAAATACTGGTTGAAGGTCTGCGGGCCGCCCCGAACGATGCAGCCGGCGACCTTGCCGCTGCGGCGGTTCTTGACCCATAAGACCGTTTCCTCGAGCGGTTGCCGCAGCGCGGCCGAGCAGAGAATGTCGCTCAGACTGAAATGCGATTCCTCAGCCAGGAAGTGCACCAGATTGCGGCCGGTCGTCTCTGACGGCGGCGCCCCCAGCCAGGGGCCGGTCGCGCCCTTGGCGATGCCGATCTCACCGCCTTCGTCGATATAGAGCTGAAATCGACGGTCCGCGGCGGGGTCGGCCCCGTCGGCGGCGGCGGTTGACTGGCGGTCGGCGGGCTGGCGCGCCATGGGCCGGCGGCCTCCTGATGGTGGCGGGCGTCCCTGTTTCTTACCTGAGCGGGCGCAAGTTTCAATGGTGGATGGCGGCAAAAGGCTTCGCCTTATGGTGGGGCCTTTTGGCGGGGGCGGCGGGCCCGCGACGCGCTCGCCGGCGCGATCCGCGCGAATCGCCGCGCGACGCGGCCCGTTCGGCGGCGAAACCCCGCCGGGTAACCTATTGGTTGTCCGCGGTTTTCGGTTTCCCTTGCGGCTGCATCGAAGGATCGGTACGCAAAGACCGATTTGCATTCGCGTCCGGGCGAGGGGGCCGGCGACGCGCCAGCCACGCTTGAGGAGCTTTGCGACCCATCATGCGCAATTCGCCGCCGACTCCCGCCGCCTTTCGCCGTTCGACGCGCCGCAAACTGGCGGCGCTGTGCCTTTGCGCGGCGGCGCTCATCGCCGGGCCGGCAAGCGCCTCGGACGTGCCGCCGCCGCCGCCGTTTGAGGAGTGGCTCGCCGACCTGAAAGCGGACGCCAAGCGTCGGGGCGTCTCGGAGGAGACCCTCGCCAAGGCGTTCGAGGGCGTCTCGCCCTTGCCCAAGGTGCTGGAGTACGATCGCAGCCAACCGGAATTCACGCGCACGTTCTGGCAGTATCTTGACCGCGCCGTCACCGAAACCCGTATCGAGCGCGGCCGAGCCCTTCTGCGGGAGCATGCCTCCCTGCTCGGCGAGATGGAGCGCAAATACGGCGTTCAACCGCGCTTTCTCGTCTCCTTCTGGGGGCTCGAGACGAATTTCGGCGACTACACCGGCGGCTTTCCTGTGATCGACGCGGTCACGACGCTGGCGCACGACCGCCGGCGCGCGGATTTCTTCCGCAGCGAATTGCTGCACGCGCTGTCAATCCTGGAAGCCGGGCACATCGCCAAGCCGCAGATGAAGGGCAGTTGGGCCGGCGCCATGGGTCAACTTCAATTCATGCCGTCGACCTTCACCGGCCACGCCATCGATGCGGACGGCGACGGGCGCAAGGACATTTGGGGGAGCCTGCCGGACGTCTTCGGCTCGGCCGCGAACTATCTGTCGAATGTCGGCTGGCGCGGGGATGAGACCTGGGGGCGCGAGGTGCGTCTGCCGGCCGGCTTCGATCTGGAGCTCGCCTCAAGCGCGATCCGCAAACCGCTGCAGGCGTGGCAGGATCTCGGGGTGCGGCGGGTGAGCGGAGCGGACCTGCCGATCGTGCCCGGAATGGAAGCCTCGCTGCTGCTCCCCGCAGGGGTCAAAGGGCCGGCTTTCCTGGTCTATGAGAACTACCGAAACATCCTGGTTTGGAACCGCTCCGCCTACTATGCGATCGCGGTGGGCCATCTGGCGGACCGGATCGTCGGACTGCCTGCGTTGGCGGCCGACCGTCCGGAGAACGACCGCGCGATGAGCCGCGACGAAGTGCTGGAGATGCAACGCCGGCTGAACGCGCTGGGTTTTGACGCGGGCGAGCCGGACGGGATGGTCGGCCCGGCGACCCGCGGGGCGGTGAAGGCCTATCAGAAGGCGGCCGGCCTGCCGCCGGACGGCTACCCGACGCCGTCGCTGCTGGAGACGCTTTACGGCGCTGACGCGGCGCGGGCGGGGCAGGAGTAACGCTACAGCATTTCGCGGCGGTACGGCTTTTGCTATACAACATGCAGTGTGATTGCGGCGACGCACCAGGGGAGGCGACAGGCTCGTGACGGGCGCGTGGAAAATCGGACGGCTTGCGCTCGCCGGGGCGGCGGCCCTGGCCCTCGCGGGCTGCGCCGAAGTTCAGTTTCTGTCCCAGGCCGCCAAGGTTGTCGACGGCTCCCCGGTCCAGGGGCCCGCCGACCCGGACGCGGCCGGGGACGGCGACTACTACAAGATCGGCAACGCCTATCAGGTGAAGGGCGTCTGGTACTATCCGCGCGAAGATTTTGACTATGTGGAGGAGGGCGTCGCCTCCTGGTACGGCCCCAACTTTCACGGCAAGCCGACCGCCAACGGCGCAGTCTTCGATCAATGGAAGGTCTCCGCGGCCCATCGCACTTTGCCGATGCCGTCGATCGTGCGGGTGACCAATCTCGAGAACGGCCGGTCGCTTAAGGTCAAGGTCAACGATCGCGGCCCCTTCGCGCGCAACCGGATCATCGATCTGTCGCGCCGGGCGGCGCAGCTGCTCGGGTTCGAACAACAGGGGACCGCGCTCGTGCGCGTCGAATTGTTGGCCGAGGAGAGCCGGCGCCTCGCCGCCTACATGAAGGGCGAGGGGCCCCGGCCGACCATCGTCGCTTTGGGGCAGGACGTCCGACCCGCAGCGCCCAGCGCCGGCGAGGCTCCGCCGCCGACCGCGGCGCCTGCGCCCGACGTCGACAGCGAGGAGCTGGCGCCGCCGCCCGGCGTTGAAGTGGCGAGCGCGCCCGGCGGCGGTTTCGAGGTCGAAATGCGCGGCCGTCCGACGACGCCCGAGCAGGTCGAGCGCGCCGCAATCGAAGACGGACCCGTCGGCGAGGAGTCGCTGACGATCGTGCCCGTCGCGCCGCGACCTGACATCTTCATCCAGGCCGGCGCCTTCGCGCAGCACGTCAACGCGGTGCAGGCGCAGGCGTTGCTGCGCTCGCTCGGACCGGTGCAGATAGAGCAGATCAACCGCAGCGCCACGCCGCTCTTCCGGGTGCGTCTCGGACCGATCCGGGACGTGGAGCGCGCCGACATGCTGCTCGCCTCGATTCAGGACGCGGGCTTTGGCGACGCCCATATCGTCGTCGATCCTCGGCGGGCGGGACAATAGCCGCGCCGAAGCCCGGCAAGCGCCTCATTCCGGCCGCACTCCGACGCTCTATGACGTGCGGGCGGGCGCGCCGGCCCCGCCGCCGGGCGGCTGGACGCACCGGTCGGCCCGTGCGAGTTTGACAGGCGCGTCGCCCGCGCCGTTCGACCAGTTCAGAAGCCTTTGGGAAGGATCGATGCAGACCCTCCGCCGCCTCGCCCTCGCGTTCTTCGCCGCCGCCCTCGTCCTGTCCGGACCCGCCGCCGCGCAATCCCTCGAAACCAGCGCGCGGCAGGCGTTGTTGGTCGATCTCAGCACCGATACGGAGCTGTTGAGCGTCAACCCCGACCAGCGGATGTATCCCGCCTCCATGACGAAGCTCATGACCGCCTATCTGGTGTTTGAGCGCTTGCAGAACGGGACGCTGTCGCTCGACGACGCGTTTACGGTCAGTGAAAAAGCCTGGCGCAAGGGCGGCTCGAAGATGTTCGTCGAGGTCGGCGACCGGGTTAAGGTCGAGGACCTCCTGCGCGGCATCATCATTCAATCGGGCAATGACGCGACCATCGTCGTCGCCGAAGGGATCTCCGGCTCGGAGGAGGCCTTCGCGCGGGAAATGACCGCCAAGGCGCGCGAGATCGGCATGGAGAACACCCAGTTCCGCAACGCCAGCGGATGGCCCGATCCGCAGCACTACACGACGGCGCGCGACCTCGCGATCCTCGCGGAATCGCTGATTGAGCGCTTTCCCGAGTATTATCACCTCTATTCGCAGACCGAATACACCTACCATGAGATCACCCAACAGAACCGCAATCCGCTGCTTTATCGCAATGTCGGCGCGGACGGGTTGAAAACCGGCTATACGGAGGAGTCGGGCTACGGGCTCGTCGCTTCCGCCGCGCGCGAGGATCGGCGCCTTCTGATGGTGGTGAACGGCCTCGACAGCGCGCGCGAGCGCGCGCAGGAGGCCGAACGGCTGATCGATTGGGGTTTCCGGGAGTTCGGCGCCTACGATCTGTTCCAGGCCGGCGAGGTGGTCGATGAAATCCCGACCTGGCTCGGTCAGCGCGGCGTCGTGCCGGTGATCATCGATCGCGACGTCTCCGTCACCTTGCGGCGCAACGTGCGCGACGACATGACGGTGACCCTGATCACCGACCGTCCCTTGGCCGCGCCGATCGAGGCCGGCCAGACCGTCGGCGAAGTGCGCGTCGAGGCCCCCGGCCTCAAACCGGTCAGCGCGCCGGTCAAGGCGGCGCAATCTATCGAAAAGCTGGGAACCTTCGGGCGCGTTCAAGCGGCGCTCGAATATCTGATTTTCGGCGAAAGCCGATAAGCCTCGCATCATGACGGGTCGCTTCATCACCCTGGAAGGCGGCGAAGGCGCCGGAAAATCGACGCAAATCAAACATCTGGCGGCCGCGCTTGAAGCGGCTGGCCGCGCCGTCGTCACGACCAGAGAACCGGGCGGCTCGCCCGGCGCCGAAGAGATCCGCGCCCTCGTCGTCTCCGGCGCGCCGGATCGCTGGGATCCGCCGACCGAGGCGCTCTTGATGTTCGCCGCCCGACGCGACCATGTGGAGCGGTTGATAAAGCCGGCGCTCGCGCGCGGCGACTGGGTCCTGTGCGATCGCTTTACCGATTCCACCTCGGCCTATCAGGGCGAGGCGCACGGACTCGGCCGGGATTGGGTGCGCCGGCTGGCGCAAGAGGTGTTGGGCGACTTCTCGCCGGATTTGACGCTGATCTTCGATCTGCCGGTCGAGGACGGCTTGAAGCGCGCCGGCCGACGCGGCGGCGAGGATCGCTTCGAGCGCATGGCGACGGGATTCCACCAGCGCTTGCGCGACGGCTTCCTGGCGATCGCGGCGGAGGAGCCTGAGCGCTGCGCGGTGATCGACGCCGGTCGCTCCGAGACGGCGGTTGCGGCGTCCGTGCGCCAAACGGTCGCCGCCCGATTGCCCGACAGCGGGCTGGGAGCCTGATCCGGATGGCCCGCGCCGCCAAGAAAAGCGACGAGAGCGAGGAGCTCGATCCTTTCGATCCGCGCCGCAATCCGCACCTCGAAGGCCATGAGGCGGCGGAGCGTACGGTGTTGGAGGCGTGGAACAGCGGCCGGTTTCCGCACGCCTGGCTGATTTGCGGTCCGCGGGGAATCGGCAAGGCGACCTTCGCCTTTCGGCTCGCGCGGTTCGTGATGGAAAGCGGCGGCGCCGGTCGGGGAGGGGCCGGCCTGTTCGGCGCGGAGCCGCTCGCGGCCGACGGCCTCGCCATTTCACCGGAGAGCCGAACCTACCACCTCGTCTCTTCGGGCGGCCATCCGGATTTGCGGGTTTTGACGCGGGGCATGCCGAACGAGGACAACAAGCCGACCCCGACCATCATCAACGTCTATCAGACGCGCCGCGTCGTTGATTTCACGTACCAGACATCGGCGATCAGCGACTGGCGGGTGGTGATCGTCGATCCGGCCGACGACTTCAACACGGCTTCGGCCAACGCGATTCTCAAGGCGCTTGAAGAGCCGCCCTCCAAGGCGCTGTTTTTGCTGCTCAGTCACTCTCCCGGCGGGTTGCTTCCGACAATCCGGTCGCGCTGCCGCAAGCTGCAGATGGCGGCGCTGCCGGATGAGACGGTGGCGATGCTGATACGGCGCTATCGCCCAGAGGTCGGGGCGGAAGAGGCGGGCGGCCTCGCCCGGCTCGCCGAAGGATCCGTCGGCCGGGCGCTTGACTATCATGCGGCCGGCGGGCTCGCGCTGTTCCGGGAGATGGCCGGCGTACTGGCCCGGCCGAAGGACCCCGATATGGAGCGGGTCTCGGCGCTGGCCGATCGAACCGCGATGAAAGGCAAGGAAGCGGCCTACGGCGCGCTGGTCGATCTGAGCGATTGGTGGTTTAAGCGCCTGATCCGGGGGCTGGCCCTCGGCGCGCCGCCGAGCCCGCTCGACGAACTCGACGCCGCCGCGCTGGCGGCCTTTCAGAAGCTCGGCGATCTGGAGGCGGTGATGGCGATGCGCGACGAAGCGCTCCATCGCCTGGGACAGGCCGACCCGCCGGCGAACCTGGACCGGCGCCAGTTGATCTTCGCCCTGTTCGGAGACATCCAACGCCGGGCCCGGGCGCTTTGAGGGCGCCGCGAGCGGTGGACAAGCCGCTCGGAACGCCTTAAGTCACTCGCTCCCGACACCGCTCACTCCGCCGGCCCGAGGCGCCTCATGCTGATCGACAGCCATTGCCACCTCGACTACCTGGAGCGCGACGGGCGCGATCTCGGCGAAGTCGTGGCCAGCGCCCAGCGCGCGGGCGTCGAGCGATTGGTGACAATTTGCACCAAAGTGACCGAGTTCGAGCGCGTGCGCGCGATCGCCGAACGGTTCGAGCCGGTGACCTGCTCGGTCGGGATCCACCCGCACGAGGCGGGCGCCGAACCCGAGACCGACGCGGATCAACTGATCGCCTGGGCCGCGCATCCTAAGGTCGTCGGGATCGGCGAGACGGGCCTCGACTATTTCTACGAGCACAGCCCGCGCGCGGCGCAGCAGAAAAGCTTCCGCGCGCACATCCGCGCGGCGCGCGAGACCGGACTGCCCTTGATCGTCCACACCCGCGACGCCGATGAGGATACGATCGCGATCCTGCGCGAAGAACGCGAGGCGGGCGGCCCGTTCCCCGGGGTGATCCATTGTTTCAGTTCCTCCAAGTGGCTGGGGGAGGAGGCGGTGAAGCTCGGCCTCTACATTTCGATCTCCGGCATTTTGACCTTCAAGAAGGCCGAGGCTCTGCGCGACGCGGTGCGGGACCTGCCGTTGGAGCGTCTCTTGGTCGAAACCGACGCGCCCTATCTTGCGCCCGTGCCGAAGCGCGGCAAGCAGAACGAGCCGTGCTACGTGGTCCATACGGCCGCCGCGCTGGCCGAGTTGAAGGGCGTCAGCGAAGCCGAAATCGCGGCGATCACGACGCAGAATTTCCGCGCGCTTTTCGCGAAGGCGCCATGAGCCAAGGCGCGCTCCTCACCATCCTCGGCTGCGGCTCGTCCGGCGGGGTGCCGCGGGCGACGGGCGACTGGGGCGCCTGCGACCCGTCAGAGCCCAAGAACCGACGTCGGCGCTGTTCGTTGCTCGCGCAGGCGGAGGGGACGACCGTTCTGATCGACACGGCGCCCGACTTTCGCGATCAGATGCTCGAAGTCGGCCCGCCGGCGCGGATCGACGCCGTCTTTTTCACACACACCCACGCCGACCAAGCCCACGGGATCGACGATCTTCGGGCCTTCGTGCTGAAACAACGCGAGCGGCTGCCGGTCTTCGGCTTGCCGGCCACGGTGCAGAGCCTTACGGAGCGCTTCGACTACTGCTTCGAGAGCACGATGGGCTATCCCCCGATTTTGTCGATCGAAGCGCTGGACGGTCCGAGGACGGTCGGGGCGTTGACCCTCGAGGCGCTGACGGTTGAGCATGGCGAAATGCCGGGAACCGCCGGATACCGCATCGAAGGACCCGACGGACGCAGCGCCGGGTATATCCCCGACGCCAACGGGCTGCCGGACGAGACGGCGGCCCGTCTCGAGGGCTTGGATCTCCTGGTCATCGACGCGTTGCGACCGACGCCGCATCCGAGCCATTTCTGCCTGCAGGACGCGCTGGACTGGATCGCGCGCCTCGGTCCGCGCCGCGCGGTGCTGACCAACATGCACCTCGATCTCGATTATCAAACCCTCAAGGCCGATCTCCCCGACGGAATCGAGCCCGCCTTCGACGGAATGCGCGTCAGCCTCTAGGCGCGTCGACCGCCGCCGCGCGGGGCAGGATGACGAACGCGAGCGGCTCGTCCCGACCGCGCAACGCCACGGCGTCGCGCTGGAGGCCTTCCAGCGCAAGCCCGGCGAGACGCGCGGTGTCCAGCGACAGGATCGTCGGCGCGGCGTACTCCTTGGTCAGCCCCTCCAGCCGGGCGGCGATATTGATGGTGTCGCCGATGGCGGTCGTCATTTGGGCCTGCGGCGGCCCCATGGCGCCCACGATCGCCTCTCCGCTGTGTAAACCGATCCCCACCTCGAGCGGAAAGGGCAGTTCGCTCGCCAGGCCCGCATTCAACCGGTCGAGACGCCGCAGCATTTCACGCGCGCCGGCCAGCGCCGCCGCCGCGCCGGCGTCCGAGGCGGGCGGCTGATCGAGCCCGTAGAGCGCCAACAGCCCGTCGCCGTTGAATTGGGCGTAATGACCCCCGGTGACGGCGACGGCGTCGGCCATTTCGGCGAAAAACTGATTCAGGATGAACAGAACGTCGTAGGGCAGGCGCTCCTCGCCCAGTTTCGTCGAGCGTCGCAGATCCACGAACAGGGCGGTGATGCGCCGTTCCTCGCCGGCCAGACCGCCGGGACGACGCCCGTCCTCGGCGTTCGCGGTCGCGGGCAACAGCGGGGTGATCGCCAGATCGGCGGCGGGGCGCAGCTGGCAGGCGAGGCGGACGCCCTCTGGGGCCGCGATCCGATGAAGCGCGGCCGCCTCGACATCCTGCGGCGGGGGCAGGGCGTCGCGCCCGTCGAGCACCCGCACCCGGCAGGTCGTACAGCGTCCGCGCCCGCCGCATACGGCGGCGTGGGGAATGCGCGCCGCACGCAGCCCGTCCAGCACGCTGGCCCCGGCGACCGGCAGTCGAATCCGCCGACCGTCCGCCAAGCGGAGGCTGGGGCGCGGCGCAAGCGAATCCCTTGCCGCCCGGAGGCCGCGCGCGGCGAAGGGCAGGGCGAGGAGGGCCGCGATCACGGCGTAGCCGATCGGTTGCCAGGCCATGAGCGCCTCGAACGCAGCGGCGTCGAAGCGGGCGGCGGCCTGGACTTCGTCCAGCGTATGGTCGCGCTCCAACTCCGTCAGCAACTCCGCCCCCGCGGATACGTAGCCGGCGAGCGCCAGGGTCGGGATCACCAAAGCCGCCCCGATCAAGCCGCGCCGCCAACGGGGCCACCAGGACTTCAGGCGCAGCCAGAAGCCGAGGCCGATCATGGCGTGGGCCCACACGACCAGCAACGCGACGCCCTGTTTGAGTCCTTCAAAGGGAGCGGCGACCCAAAGCGCCGCGACGGTCATCGGATAGGTCGGTTGCAGCGCGCCGACGCTATAGCCGCCGCGCGTCGCCAGAACGTGCGCGAAGAGCAAGGGCGGGATCGCGAGGCCGGCGGCGATCTGGGCCCACTCCCAGTGCGCCAGCGTCAGGCTGCGCTTGCGGTAGATCGCGCGCAGGCCGATGGCGAAATGCACCGTGAAGGCCGCGATCAGCAGGGCGTTTCCGGCTGGATTGAACCAGGCGCCCAGAAAGATCGGGTTCGCCGCCTGCATCGCGTCGAGCGAGATCAGCCCGACCGCGTGGTTCAGAAAATGACACAGCACGAAGGCGAAGAGGGTCAGACCGGACGCGAGGCGCAGGCGGCCGATCATGGTTTCGGACATGGTCGCGCTCGCTCTCCATCGGCTCGATAGGTCGCCACAATATGCGCAAGCGCGCCGGTTGCGCGATGCAAAACGGCTTCCCAAATCGGGGTCCATGATGGATACGCTTCTTAGCGACGCGCAACGAATCCTTTCAAGTGTCTGGATTCTCTCAGTTTGGGCGGTGTCGGCCGTGATCAGCGCTGCGGTCGTCATGGACGACATGCGCCGCCGAAATCCGGAGATTCCGAGCCTAATGCGCGCCGTTTGGGCGCTGACCGCGCTTTACTCCGGGCCGATCGGCGTCGGTCTCTATTGGGCGACCGGGCGCAAGCAGATCGCCCGAGACAGTCTATGGCGGCGCGCCGGACGCTCGGTGGCGCATTGCTATTCAGGCTGCGGGGCGGGCGAGATCGTCGGGCTCATCCTTGCGGTGGGCGTTCTTGCGTTGGGGGCGGGCTGGGCGGCCGCCGTGACCTTTTCGTTCGCCTATCTTTTCGGCATGGCGCTGACCGTGGGACCGTTGATGCAAGAGGGCGTCGGGCTGCCCCAAGCGCTGATCGACGCATTCTGGAGCGAGACGGCGAGCATCGCCGTGATGGAGGCGGTGGCGATTTCCGTCGACTTGTGGCTCGCGGGCGACGCCGGAATGGCTGAGCCGCTCTTCTGGTCGGCCCTTGCGGTGTCGCTTACGCTTGGGCTTGCCGCAGCCTATCCCGTCAATGCGCTGCTCATCGCGTTCGGCGTCAAAGAGGGCATGCATGACCCGAGAGAGATGGCTAAGTCGTGAGGTCAGCGGGCTAACCGTCTCGCGGCGCCTGCTGACCAGACATCGTCATTATTTTCCATAATATACATTATCGGCATTACGTTACCGTTAGGCCGTCCCTCCGGCTCACTCGGCGGCCATCCCCTCCAGCGACGGATCGCTCGGCGGCTGTGCGGGAAAATCGACGATGATGCGTGCGCCAAGCGCCGGCGCGCTCTCGATCCGCAACGTGCCGCCGTGCAACGTCACAAGCGCGCGGGCGACGCTCACGCCGACGCCGAACCCGTGCTCGTCATACGCGGCTTCGCCCGCTAGAACCGCGACGCCGGCAAAGGCCGTCGCCGGGAATCCGTCGCCCCGACCCCGTCCGCTTTCGGTCGAAATCGCCAGCCGCACGCCGCCCGGCGCGCCGCGGCGGCTCGGTCCGATCTCCGCTTCGACCCGGCCGCCTTCCCCTGCGGACGCCAACGCGTCGGCCAAAAGGTTCTCCGCGATCTGACGCAGCCGCTCCGGATCGCCGGTGATCACGGGCGTTTCAGGGTCGATGTTGGTCTCGACGGTCAACCGGCGCTCCGCCGCCGCCGCGGCCTTGTCCCGCGCGACATCGCCGAGCACTCGGTCCAGCCGCACGGGCGCACGCGCCAGCGACAGCGTGCCGCGTTCGATTGCGGCCACGTCCAGCATGTCGTTCACGACCCGCAGCAGATGTTCGCCAGAGCGTCGAATGATTGCGACATACTCTTCGTAGCGCGGAGAACCGAGCGGCCCGTCCGGCGCCTGCTGCAGCATTTCCGAAAAGCCGAGGATGGCGTTGAGCGGCGTGCGCAATTCGTGACTGACGCTGCTGAGAAACGTCGTCTTGGCGCGGCTCGCATGCATCGCCTCGCTCTTGGCGTCGGCGGCCTCCGCCCGGGCCTGCTCCAAGGCTTGGACGGCCCGGCTCAAGGCGTTGGCGCTGTCCTCCAGCGATTGGGCGAGTTCCGCGACCTCGCGCACCCCCTCCTTGGGCAGCGAGACCCCCTCGCCCGCCGCGATGCGCGGTCCCGCTTCCGCCGCCGCCAGTCGCAGACGCCGGATCGGCCGCGCGAGCCACAGGCTCGCCAACAACGCCAAAACCAAGGCGGCGACGAACAAGTCCAAGGTCAGGAACAGCACCGGCTCCTGGGCCGCCTGGACCCGGGCGACCATCGGGGCGAGCGGCCGCTCCACCACCACAAGCGCGATGTCGGGCACGCCGCCGACCAAGCGCGACTGTTGCCCGCGCGCGCTGCGCCAACGCACCAGCCCAGGGGCCTCCGGGGGCGCGGCGAAAAGCACGGTCAGGCCGTTGCGGGCCAGGCTTTCGGGGGCGGCTGCGCCGACATTCTCCAACGAAATCAACGATCCGCGCTGCGCCAGGATATCGCCGCGTACGGAAATCACCGCCGCGGCGGCGCCGACGCCACCCGGCGCGCTCGCAAGCGCCGCGCGCGCCCGCTCGGCCGGGTCCTGGACCTCGTCGGCGGCGCGCAAGGCCGCGACCAGCGCGGCCGTCTCCAGCGACAATTGCCGCGCCGTCGCCCGTTCGGCCTGCGCCTGCTCCAGCCGCGTCATTTCGGCGATCGGGGTCGCGCCGGCGATAAGGGCGGCGCCCAAAACCGCAGTGAAGACCACGTCGCGCAACGACGGCGGCGCGCTGGGGCCGCCGAGCCGCGACAGCGCAGGGATGAGCGCGCGCGCCTGCAAAAGCAGGCTCGCCGCCAAGGCTGCGAGCGCCCCGTTCAGCGCGGTCTTGGCCGCGATCAACAGGATGCTCCACCAATCCAGCGCGAAATGCAGCCAATAGGCCGCGACCAACGCGGGCGCGCCGAACGCGAGCCAGAAGACCACGTCCGAAAGGACCGGGTTGGCCCGCCAGCGCCTGGCGGCGTAGCCCACAGCGGCAGGCTCCAACACGAAAAGGGCGAAGACCAGGAAGCTGGCCCTGCCCTCTTCCGCCGTCGCGGCCGCCGCCGCGCCGACGAGCGCGCCGGCGATCGGCCCGCCGATAACGGCCGCCAATACCGCGAAGATCGGCCCGATCAGAAGCTCAAGCCCGTAGAAAATCTCCGGCGCGACCCAATTTGCCGCCGCGCCTGCGGCCGCGCACAGCAGAAGCGCCGCTAGACCGACCGGGGTCGGGCGGCGTCCCGCAATCGGCGCATCGGGACCGGGGGCCAACGCCTACGGCTCCTTCTTAAGGCGCGCGACGCCGGCCGTCTCCTCGGCGAAGACGGCGAACGCCGAGGAAAAAGCGTACGCAGGCTAAGGCATCATTGGCAAGCGACACGACGCGCTTGGCAAGCGGGGGCGGCGTCGCCATTTAGCCGTGCATGACGCACGATCATCGCTCCGAGACCGGCCCAGACGCGCCGCGCGGCGAAGGGCCGTACCGTATGCAGGACGCGCCCGACTCCGAGTTGGGCGCCGATCTGCAGCGCCTGGAGCGGCTGACCCGATGGCTCGATGACGCCTTCGTAATTCCCGGAACCGGATTCCGTTTCGGGTTGGACCCCATCTTCGGATTGTTGCCCGGCGTCGGCGACACCGCGACGGCGGCGATGACGGCCTATATGATCCTGATCGCGCGCAAGCATAAGGCGCCGCTGAGACTGCAAGCGTCGTTCGCCTGGAACCTGCTGCTGGATTGGCTCGTCGGCGCTATTCCGCTGGTCGGCGATCTGTTCGATTTCGGCTTCAAGGCGAACCGGCGCAACCTTGATCTGTTGCGCCGCTGGCTCGCGGGGCGCCGCGCGGGTTAGTTGACGCGCCGCCCGGCTTCGGGCGACCCTCTGCGGGACGCAGACCGCCCAAGCGAGGTTCCCGACCCATGCCGGAAGCATCCGCCCCGCCCCCTTCGCCCGATGAGGAAATCCGCGCCTTCCTCGCCGCTCACCCCGACACCAAGACGATCGAAGCCTTCATCTTCGATTTGTGCGGCGTTGCAATGGGCAAGCGCTATCCGGTGGAGGATCTGGCCGCGCTCTACAGCGACGGACTGCAGATGTGCGCCGCCGCCTGCCTGCTGGACGTGACGGGGAACAGCGCCGATCCGTTGGGCCACGGTTTTTCCGACGGCGATCCCGACGCCGATGCGATCGCCATTCCGGGAACGCTGAAGCCGGTCCCGTGGGCGCGGCGGCCGACCGGCCAAGTCATGCTGCGCCTGGTCCGCCCCGAAGTCGCGCGGACGCCCGTCTGGTTCGAGCCGCGGGAGATCCTGAGCCGTCTGGTGCAGCGCTTCGAGACGGACCTGTCGCTGAAGCCCGTCGCCGCGGTGGAGCTTGAATTCTTCCTGATCGATCCGCGACGCACCGAAGACGGGTCGCCGCAACCGCCGCTGTCCCCTGTCACCGGCAAGCCGCATACGGCGAACCAGGTCTACGGCATGGGCAAGCTGGAGGAGTTTGATTCCGTTCTGGCCGCGATCGAGGAGGCCTGCGCCGCGCAGGGCGTCCCCGCGACCGCCGCCTCGGCCGAGTACGCGCCGGGACAGTTCGAGTTGAACCTGCGCCATGTAAGCGACGCCGTGCTCGCCGCCGATCACGCCTGCTTGCTTCGACGAATCGTAAAAAGCGTCGCCCGATCTGAGGGTTACGACGCGACATTCATGTCGAAGCCTTATCCCGATCAAAGCGGCAGCGGGCTGCATGTCCACCTGAGCCTTGAGGACGAGAGCGGCGCCAACGTCTTCGACGAGACGCGCGATCCGGACGAGACCGTCCTGCGCCGGGCCGTCGCCGGTCTGCAGGCGACGATGGGCGAGGCCGTCGCGCTCTTCGCCCCCAATCTGAACGCCTATCGGCGGTTCGAGCCGGACCAGTTCACGCCGGTCACCAAGGATTGGGGCTACGACAACCGCTCCGTCGCCTTTCGCATCCCGTCGGGCCGCGGCCCGGCGCGGCGGATCGAGCATCGCGTGGCCGGGGCGGAGGCGAATCCCTATCTCGTCATGGCGGCGGTGATCGCAGGCGTCCGCCACGGGATCGAGCGGGAGCTGTCGCCCAGCGAGCCCGCGACGGGGAACGCCGGGGCCGCGATGGACGAGAGTCTGCCGCTCACCCTATGGCGTGCGCTGGAGGCGCTGGAGCGGGCGGAGATCCTGCCGTCGCTCATCGGCGCGGATTACCTTAAGGCCTATCACGCGGTGAAATCGGCGGAGTTCGCGGATTTCATGTCCGCGCCCAGCCCGCGCGAATACGATTGGTATCTCTGAAGGACCTGGCCCCATGCCGAAACAGCCTCCCGCCGCCGAACTCGACGGCGTCACGCGCCTGCGCGCGGTGATGGCGGCGCTGCGCGATCCGGACGACGGTTGTCCATGGGATCTGAAGCAGGACTACGCCAGCATCGCCCCCTACACGATCGAGGAGGCCTACGAGGTCGCTGACGCGATCCAGCGCGGGAACCTGCCCGATCTGAAGGACGAGCTCGGCGACCTGCTGCTGCAGGTGGTCTTCCATTCCCGCATGGCGGAAGAGGACGGCCAGTTCGACTTCGACGCCGTGGCCCGGGCCGTCGCCGAGAAGATGATACGCCGCCACCCGCACGTCTTCGCCCCTGAGACGACCGACGGCGCCGACACGCCCGAAGCGGTGAAGCGCAGCTGGGAGGAGACCAAGGCGGCGGAGCGCGCGGCGAAGGGCGAGGATGACAGCGCGCTGTCGGGAGTCGCGCTCGCCCTGCCCGCCCTGCAGCGCTCGGAGAAGCTCTCCAAACGCGCGGCGCGCGTCGGCTTCACCTGGCCGGACGCCGAAACCGTCTTCGCCGACGTCGAGGAGGAGCTGGACGAGCTGCGCGCCGAAATCCGGTCCGGCGCGCCGCATGATCGGCTGGAGGACGAGCTGGGCGACGTCCTCTTCACCGTCGCCAACCTCGCGCGCCTGCTGGGCGTCGATCCGGAAGCGGCGCTCCGCCGCACCAACGAGAAATTCACCAAGCGCTTCCAGGCGATGGAGAAAAGCTTCGCGGAAGAAGGTCGCGCAATGCCGGACTGCACGCTCGAGGAGATGGACGCGCGCTGGGATGCGGTGAAGGGGGTGGAGAAGTCGCCATCCGGCGAGAGCTAAGACGCGTTTTCGCTTTCGCGCGCCGCCGTCCGAGCAAAGAAGCTTCTCCCTCTCCCAAAGGAGAGGTGAGAGAAAGGGGTTACGCCCCCCGGCCCCACACCGTCTGCGGGCGGCGCACGCCGCGGAAGTGGCGGGGTCCCAAATTCTCCCAGCCTTCGCGCGGCGGGGCCAACGCGTGGAAGGCGTCCGAGGCGATGACGGGCCGCCCTTCTTCCTTGGTCAGCTGTTCGAGGCGCGCCACCTCGTTGGCGGCGGCGCCGATGACCGAGAATTCGACCCGCTCCGGCACGCCGATGTTGCCGTAGAGCACGTCGCCGACATGCAGCGCCAGGCCGAAGGCGATTTCGGGCGCGTCCGGCTCCCGGGCCTCGTTGAGGCGCCGCGCGCGCGCGAACGCCTCCTCGGCCGCCGCCATGGCGAGGCGCCCCGCGCGCTCCCCGCCGCCGGGGCCGTCGGTCGGGAAGATCGCCAGCACGGCGTCGCCGACGAAACGCAGCACCTCGCCGCCATGATCCAGCACCGCGCCGGCCGTGCAGTCGAAATAACGATTGAGCAGCGCCAGGAAATCACTCGGCGCCATGGCGTCGGCGAGGGCGGTGGAGCCCCGCATGTCGGAGAACCACAGGACGGCCGAGATCTCGTCCCCATCGCCGAGCCTGATCTTGCCGTCGAGAACCCGCTGCCCGGCCGACGCCCCGAGATAGGCGGAGAGGACGTTGCGCGCCGCCTCCTCGCGCACCGCCGCCTTCACGCCAAGCGCCAAGCGGGGCATCAAGCGTTTAAGCACCGCGATCTCGGCATCGGTGAAGCCGCCGGGGGCGTCGCAGGACCAGCTGGCGATCAACCCGTCTCGCGTCTCCAGCGCCGCCTTGCGGTCGCGGAAGGCTGTCAGCGTGAGGACGTAGTCGCTGGCGCCTTGCGCCTCCAAGTCGGCCAGATGCTCGAAGCGCTCGACGCCCTCGCCCTCCTCCAGCCGATAGCGCGCGAAGTCGCCGCCGGAATCCATCAACGCCTTCGGCGGGCTCGCCAGCCACTCCTCCGTCACCTCGCCGCGCGGGTGGCGGTCGCGGGTCAGGCCGGCGTCCCGCGACCAGGTGATCGAGATGGAGCCGACCATCGGATGCAGCCAGCCGAACGATAAATGCCCGCGCAGAAGCGGCACGCCCAGGGCGTTCAGCCGTTCGCAGAAGCCTTCCAGAAGCCGGTCGATCGCCGCGCCGTGGATCGTCTGATCGACCAGCCAGGCGCCGAGCTCGCGCACCGCCTCCTCCGCCGGGGGCGGCCTTATGGATCCGTCCGCGTCGGCGGGGGAGGCTGTCATGGCCCGGGCGCCTCAGTCGTTCTGCAGCAGGTGGATCAGGCTGGACGTGTCCCAGCGATTGCCGCCGCGCGCCTGGATCTGGGTGTAGAACTGATCGACGAGCGCGGTGACGGGCACGCGCGCGCCGTTGTTGCGCGCCTCCTGCAGGCAGATGCCCATGTCCTTCTTCATCCAGTCGACGGCGAAGCCGAAATCGAACTCCCCGCGGACCATCGTCTTGCCGCGGTTTTCCATCTGCCAGGAGCCGGCCGCGCCCTTGGAGATCACGTCGATCACCTTGTCCATGTCGAGCCCGGCCTTCTGACCGAAGCTCAACCCCTCGGCCAGGCCCTGCAGCAGACCGGCGATGCAGATCTGATTGACCATTTTGGTGATCTGGCCGGCGCCCGCCTCGCCCATCAGCAGGCAAGACTTGGCGAAACAGCCGATCAACGGCTCCGCCTTGGCGAAGACGGCCTCGTCGCCGCCGCACATGACCGTCAGCGCGCCGTTCTCGGCCCCGGCCTGACCGCCGGAGACCGGGGCGTCGACGAACCCGAGGCCGCGCTCTTCGGCGGCTGCGTAGAGCTCGCGGGCGACATCGGCCGACGCGGTCGTGTGGTCGACGAAGACCGCTCCCTCCTTCATGCCGTGGAAGGCGCCGTCCTCGCCGATCGTGACGCTGCGCAGATCGTCGTCATTGCCGACGCAGGCGAAGACGAAATCCGCGCCGTCCGCCGCTTCGCGCGGGGTCGGGGCGTGGGAGCCGCCGTACTCCCCGGCCCACTTCTCCGCCTTCGCGGTCGTCCGGTTGTAGACGGTGACGTCGTGCCCGCCCTTGGTCTTGAGATAGCCGGCCATGGGATAGCCCATGACGCCCAATCCGATGAAGGCCGCTTTCGCCATTGCGTTCCGTCTCCCTGTCCGCGTGAAATAGGCTGGCGCGAGTCAAGCCGGCTGCGGGCCGGAATGCAAGGGGCGCGGCCGTCACCCGGCGCGCAGGAACTCCGCCAGCCGCGCCCAGCTGTCCCGGTCCGGGGCGGACAGCAGGCCTTCGACGCGCTCGCCCGCCCGATAGGGCGCGCCGTCAAGCCGGTCGACGACGCCGCCCGCCTCGCGGCGGATCAGCACGCCGGCGGCGTGATCCCACGGCCAAAGCCGCCGGTAGAAGGAGAAATGGCGTTGATCCAGCGCTTGGCCCAGGAAGTCGTGCCCGGCGCAATAAAGTCGATCGAAGGTCCCGAACCGCCGCGTGGCGTCGCGTTCGATGCGCCCGCGCCGATCGGCCGGGAACCAGTTCAGGTTGATCTGGCCGATCATCGCCGCCTCCGCCGGCGCTGCGGCGCTTTTGAGCGGACGGCCGTCCATCGTCGCGCCCGCGCCGAGTTCCGCCATCGCCAGCCGGTCGGTCGCCGGATCGTAGAGCCAGCCGCGACGCGCCTCGTGACCCACCACATAAGCGACCAGCATGCAGAAGGTCTCCCGCCCGCGGGAGAAATTGCGCGTTCCGTCCAGCGGGTCGATAACCCAGACCGGCGCGTCGGCGTCGAAGCGCGCCAGGATGGCGGGATCCTCGTGATGCGCCTCCTCGCCGACGACGACGGAGCCGGGCGCCATCCGACGCAGCGCCTCGGTGAGCCGCGCTTCGGATTCGATGTCGGCGGCGGTGACCACGTCGCCGGCCCCCTTCTCCATCACCTCGTGATCCTTGAGGGCGCGGAAGCGCGGCCAGATGACCTCGGCCGCCACGGCGCGCATCAGCGCCCCCACGTCTTCCATCTGAGGCTGGGACATTGCGGCCGGACCCGTCAGAATCGGTCGATCACGGCGACGCCGTGCGGCGCGCCGCCGGGCTCGCCCATGCGCATCAGAAGCGCCGCGCCGTCCTCCAGGCTGAGGCGCTGCGTGACCAGTCGAGCGGGGTCGAGCGCGCCGGCGGCGATCATCTCGAACAGCTGCGGGAAACGGTGCGCCGCCATGCCGTGGCTGCCGATCAGCTCCAGCTCGCGCGCGATGACGCGGCCCATCGGCAGCGGCGGGTCCTTGTGCCCGCCGGCCAGCAGCCCGACCTGCACGTGCCGGCCCTGGGTGCGCAGACACAGGATCGAGTTCCGGCAGGTCTCGCGATGGCCGAGCGCGTCGAGCGAGACGTGCGCGCCGCCGCCCGTCGCCTCGCGCACCGCGGCCGGCACGTCGTCGACCGATCGGGCGTTGATCAGGACGCCGGCGCCCAGCGTTTGCGCGGCGGCGAGCGCCTGCGGATCGACGTCGACGGCTGCGACCTGCGCGCCCGCGGCCTTTGCGATCATCACGGCCGAGAGACCGACCCCGCCGCAGCCGTGCACGGCCAGCCATTCGCCCGCCCGCAGGCGACCCTGTTCGACCGCGGCGCGGAAGGCGGTGGTGAAGCGGCAGCCGAGGCTGGCGGCCTCGACGAAACCGAGGCTCTCGGGCAACCGCACCAGATTGAGCCGAGCGCGCGGGATCGCGACATATTCGGCGAATCCGCCCCAGTAGGTGAAGCCGGGCTGGGCCTGATCGTCGCACACCTGAGGCTGGCCGGCCGCGCAACTGGGGCAGCGTCCGCAGCCCAGGATGAAGGGCGCGGCCGCCCGGTCGCCCGCGGCCCACCCCTCGCAGTCGCGACCCACTGCGGCGACCACGCCGGTCAGCTCGTGGCCGGGCACGTGCGGCAGGCGGATGTCGGGATCGTGGCCCATCCAGCCGTGCCAGTCGCTGCGGCAGACGCCGTTCGCCTTCACCTCCAGCACCACGCCGTCAGACGGGCAATCGGGGTCGTCGACGCTCTCGATCGTGAGGGGTTCCTGAAAGGCGCGATAAAGGGCGGCCCGCATCGACGGCGACACTCCGTGGTTCATGGGAAGACCCGGCCGAAAAGCAACGGGGCCGGGCCTCTTTCGAGACCCGGCCCCGCCGGTATAGCAGGCTGCAGGGGGAGATTACATCCCCATGCCCATGCCGCCCATGCCGCCCATGTCCGGGGCGCCGCCGCCGCCGGCACCCTTTTCCTCGGGCTTGTCGGCGATCATGGCCTCGGTGGTGATGAGCAGGCCGGCGACCGAGCTGGCGTCCTGCAGCGCGCAGCGCACGACCTTGGCCGGGTCGATGATGCCGCTCTTGACCAGGTCCACGTACTGACCGGTCTGCGCGTCGAAGCCCCAGGCGACGTCCTTCGACTCCATCATCTTGCCGACGATGACGGCGCCGTCTTCGCCCGCATTGTTGGCGATCTGACGGGTCGGGGCCGTCAGCGCGCGGCGAACGATGTCGATGCCGACGTCTTGGTCGTGGTTGACGCCCTCGGTCTTCTTGAGCGCGCGCACGGAGTAGAGCAGCGACGCGCCGCCGCCGGCGACCACGCCCTCCTCGACAGCCGCGCGCGTGGCGTGCATGGCGTCGTCGACGCGGTCCTTCTTCTCCTTCACCTCGACCTCGGTCGCGCCGCCGACGCGGATCACCGCGACGCCGCCCGCGAGCTTCGCCAGGCGCTCTTGCAGCTTCTCACGATCGTAGTCGCTGGTCGTGTTCTCGACCTGCTGACGGATCTGATTGCAGCGCGCCTCGATCTCCTTCTTCTTGCCGGCGCCGTCGACGATGGTCGTCTCATCCTTGGTGATGGTGACGTTCTTCGCCTTGCCGAGCATCGACATGTCGACGTTCTCGAGCTTGATGCCGGTCTCCTCGGAGACCACGGTGCCGCCGGTCAGGACCGCGATGTCCTCCAGCATGGCCTTGCGGCGATCGCCGAAGCCGGGGGCCTTCACCGCCGCGACCTTCAGGCCGCCGCGCAGCTTATTGACCACCAGCGTGGCCAGCGCCTCGCCCTCGACGTCCTCGGCGATGATGAGCAGCGGGCGGTTCGACTGAACCACCTGCTCGAGCACCGGCAGCAGCGCCTGCAGGTTCGACAGCTTCTTGTCGAACAGCAGAATGGCGGCGTTCTCCATCTCGCAGGTCATCTTCTCGCTGTCGGTCACGAAGTACGGCGACAGGTAGCCGCGGTCGAACTGCATGCCCTCGACGACGTCCAGCTCGGTCTCAAGGCCCTTGGCCTCCTCGACCGTGATGACGCCCTCGTTGCCGACCTTCTCCATCGCGTCGGCGATCATGCGGCCGACTTCCTTGTCGCCGTTGGCCGAGATCGTGCCGACCTGGGCGACCTCGTCGGAGGTCTTCAGCTTCTTGGCGCGCTTGGCGAGATCGGCCACGACGACCTCGACCGCGGTGTCGATGCCGCGTTTCAGGTCCATGGGGTTCATGCCGGCGGCCACGGCCTTGGCGCCCTCACGGACGATGGCCTGGGCCAGCACGGTCGCCGTCGTGGTGCCGTCGCCGGCCAGGTCGTTCGTCTTGGAGGCGACCTCGCGCAGCATCTGCGCGCCCATGTTCTCGAACTTGTCGGAAAGCTCGATCTCCTTGGCGACGGTGACGCCGTCCTTGGTGATGCGCGGCGCGCCGAAGCTCTTGTCGATCACGACGTTGCGGCCCTTGGGACCCAGCGTGACCTTGACCGCATCGGCCAGGATGTCGACGCCCTTCAACATCTTGTCGCGGGCGTTCTGCGAAAACTTCACGTCCTTCGCAGCCATGTCTCTTCTCCCTCTGAATCTCGAAATTGCGTGCGGATAGGCGCCGTCAAAGAAAAAGCGCGGGAGAGCCTCAGCCCTCGACCACGCCCATGACGTCGCTTTCCTTCATGATGAGCAGCTCTTTGCCGTCCATCTTGACTTCGGTGCCGGACCATTTGCCGAACAGGACCGTATCGCCCTGCTTAACATCGAGCGCGCGCACGGAGCCGTCCTCCAGCGTGACGCCCTTGCCGACAGCCAGGACCTTGCCCTGCATGGGCTTCTCCTGAGCGGTGTCGGGAATGATGATGCCGCTGGCGGTCTTCGTGTCGCTCTCAACGCGCTCGACCAGGATGCGGTCGTGCAGAGGCCGGAATTTCATGGTGTTTCCCCTTTTCAGCTCGTCTCTTGAAGCCTGCTGATTCGCCAGATGTCCCCACCAGCGCATGAACGCTGTTAGCACTCCCCCGCGGTGAGTGCTGACTAGCTAAGGGGGCGGCTATGCGCTGTCAACCCGACAGAGCCGGATTTCGGGCCAATTCGGTCCGTTTGGGGGAGAAAAACGGCGATCAGGCGTTATTCCGCCGCCCGTCGATAGCGTCGCTCGAAGCGCGCGGCGTCTTCCGGATCAATGGCCACGGCAAGGTGCGCCACCGCGCCCTCGTCGTCGCGCTCGACGACCTGAGCGTGCTCGTAAAGCCAGGAAAGCGCCCGACCGTCCGCGAGCGAGACGTCATAGCGTTTGATCGCACGTCGGCGCGACAGCGCCTCGTCGACGACGCTCAGCAGCCGGTCGACCCCTTCCCCGGTCAATGCGGAAAGGCAGGCCGCGCGGTCCAACCGGGCGGCTTCCGACGCCGCCGCGGCGCGTTCGTCGGCGTCGAGCGCGTCGATCTTGTTCAGCGCCTCGACCACAGGCACGTCCGGATCGATGTTGAGACTTTCCAGCACCGCCTCGACATCCTGCTTCTCAAAGGCGCTTTCGGCGGCGGCGGCGTCGCGCACATGGACGATGACGTCGGCGCCGGTCACCTCCTCCAGCGTCGCGCGAAAGGCCGCGACGAGATCGGTCGGCAGATCGGTGATGAAGCCCACCGTGTCCGACAGGATCACCTCGCGGCCGGACGGCAGCTCGACCCGCCGCATGGTCGGGTCGAGCGTGGCGAACAGCAGATCCTTTGCGAACACGTCGGACCCCGTCAGCCGGTTGAACAAGGTGGACTTGCCGGCGTTCGTGTAGCCGACAAGCGCGACCACCGGATAGGGAACCTTCTCGCGCGCCTTGCGGTGCAGGCCCCGCGTTCGGCGCACCTGCTCCAGCTCGCGTTTCAGCTTGGCGATGCGCTCGTCGATCAGGCGGCGGTCGATCTCGAGCTGGCTTTCGCCTGGACCGCCGATGAAGCCGAGGCCGCCGCGTTGACGCTCCAAGTGGGTCCAACTGCGAACCAGGCGCGAGCGCTGATAGGTCAGCGCCGCCAACTCGACCTGCAGGCGCCCCTCATGGGTGCGCGCCCGCGCCCCGAAGATCTCCAGGATGAGGCCGGTGCGGTCGATCACCTTGGCTTCCAGCGCGCGCTCCAGATTGCGCTGCTGAACCGGGGTCAGCGTGTGGTCGATGATGACGAGATCGAGCGTCTGGGCCGCGACGACGTCATGCAGCCGCTCCACCACGCCGCCGCCCAGCAGCGTCGCAGGCGCCGGCTTGGAGAGCGTCACCGCCTCCTGGTGCAGGACGTCCAGATTGATCGCGCCGGCGAGCCCGACG
Organism: Marivibrio sp.; assembly: GCF_040218065.1. Classification (NCBI taxonomy): domain Bacteria; kingdom Pseudomonadati; phylum Pseudomonadota; class Alphaproteobacteria; order Rhodospirillales; family Aestuariispiraceae; genus Marivibrio; species Marivibrio sp. The sequence goes on from NZ_JAVJQE010000013.1 coordinate 74,390, forward strand.
GCCTCTTCAAGCCGACGCGCCGGGTCGCGCGCGGACGCGCCGTCGCGGCTGCGAAGTTCCGGGTGGACGACCGCCGCCCGCCGCGGCGCGGCCTCGTCCCAGCCCTGGCCTTCCGCGCGATAACGACGCTGGTTGGAAAATCCGGGTTGGCCGGAATCGTTCGGTCCGCTCAATCGGCCCTCAGCTTTCGCCGTCCTCGTCCTTGCCGCCGTTTCCGTCGAACAGCTGAATCGGCGCGGACGGCATTACGGTCGAGATCGCGTGCTTGTAGACGAGCTGGCTGTGCGCGTCGCGCCGCAGCAGCACGCAGAAATTATCGAACCACGTGATGATCCCTTGCAGCTTGACCCCGTTCACGAGGAAGACCGTGACCGGCATCTTCTGCTTGCGCAGGTGGTTCAGAAAGGTGTCTTGAAGGTTCTGGTTCTTATCCGACGACATGCTTTCGCCCCCCTTTTTATAGTCTTTGGGGTTGCTGTGTGGGGTTCTCTTCGCCCCGGCTCGTCTGCGCTGGAAACGGCTCGCGCATCTCTTCTTCGACCTATCGCCCGCCGGTTCGCGCCGGCCGGGTCCTGTTCTTTCCGCTGTCCGCTTCGATTGACAGGCCTTCCCCTTCTAAAGGATCAGGCGCGCGGCGCGCAACTGCGCAAGCGGACCGAGACCGCGCGTCTCGCCATACCAGATAACCCTTTACAGCGCCGTTACAAGATGCTGCAGCGCTGCGCAGTCGGGCAAATGCAGCGCCGGCGGATGGGCGTCGAATTCGCCCGCCGGGCCGTGGTCGGGCCGGATCAGCACGGCCAGGCAGCCGGCCGCGTGCGCGATCTCCATGTCGACGTTGGAATCGCCGACAAACCAAATCCGTGCAGGATCGTGATCGGCCCCAACCCCCATGGCGTCGAGGGCGTGCCGCACGGCGGCGAGATCGGGCTTGTCGCGTGCGGCGTCGCCCGCCCCCACAAGCGCCTTGAAATAACCGTCCCAGCCCAGATGCGCGGCCTCCGTGCGCAGATAGCCGCCGGTCTTGTTGCTGACGACGCCGAGCGTGAGGCCCGCGTCACGCGCAGCGGCGAGCAGGTCGGCCGCACCGACCGCCGGGGTTAGGGCCTCGAGATGACGGCGCTCGAAAGCGGCGTAGAAGACGTCGCGCGCCTCCTCCCATCGGTCTGCGAACAGGATGGGAAAGCTGTCGCGCAGACTGTGCCGGACCCGCGTCCGCACCTCGGACAGCGACCACGGCTTCCGACCCATATGGATGAAGACGTCGGCCAAACTCGCATGGATGACCGGCCACGTGTCGACCAGCGTGTTGTCCCAATCAAATAGCAGGATCGCGGGCGCGGGCGGATTCTCGACCGGCGGAACCAAGGGTCGAAACGCCTCGGCGTCGCTCATCGCCCCTCGCCTTTCCCGTCTTTCATCGCTTCACCCGCTTTCAGGGCCTCGACGACATGGCGCAAGCGAGTGCGGAACGGCTCCTGCGGCGCGCGGAACAGCACCGCCAGCTCCCGCGCGTCGGGATCGACGCGGACCACACGACCCACGCCGGGCCATTCCCAGGTTTCCTGCCGATAAACCAGCAGAAACCGGAAATGGACGATCTGGCGTTCGATCAGCCCCCCGTCATAACCTGCGATGCGGAAGCTGTTCTCGGTCCAATCGACGACGTCGTATTCGATCCGATCGATGATGACGCGGGCGCCGAGGCCCGCGAATCGGGCGACGCGGCGGCGCTCGGCCCCGACGGCGGCCTCGGACGACTTAGCCCGTTTGCGCCGCGCCGCCGGCTTCGGCCCGTTAAGCCAGACGAAGAGCCAATCCATCAGGCCCATATCGGTGCGATCGCTCCTCGTCCTGGGGCGGCGCGCGCCTACGCCGCCCGGTCGGCCTCCGCCTCGTCGGCCGGAATGTCGTCGGACCAGACCGCGCCCTCAGTGCGCAGGCCGGCGGCGTATTCGTTGTAGCCGGCCAGCAGTTTCTTGCACACAGGTCCGACCTTGCCGTCCCCGATCGGTTGGCCGTCGATCTCGACCACCGGCGTCACGAAGCTGGTCGCCGAGGAGACGAACGCCTCCTTCGCCCGTTTCGCCTCCTCGACGGAAAACGCGCGCTCGACGAACGGAACGCCTTCCTGTTCGGCGATCTTCAGGATCGTAAGTCGCGTGACGCCGTTCAAGATCCGGTGGGTCGCCGGCCGGGTCATCAACTCGCCCTTGTCATTGATGATCCAGGCGTTGGACGCGGTGCCTTCGGTGATCGTCCCGTCCTTCGGGTCGACCTGCCAGGCCTCGTAACAGCCGGCCTCCGTCGCCTTCTGCTTGTTCAGGCAATTGGGCAGCAGGCTGATGGTCTTGATGTCGCGGCGCGTCCAGCGCATGTCCGGCGCGGTGATGACGGAGACCCCGTCAGTGAATTTCGTCATCTTCGCGAAATTCATCTTCTTCGTCGTCATCACCAGCGCCGGGCGCACGGCGCCCGTCGGGAAGGCGTGGTTGCGCGGCGCGACGCCGCGGGTCACCTGCATGTAGACCAGGCCGTCGCGCAGCCCGTTGCGCCGGATCATCTCGCCCATGATCATCTCCATCACGGGACGCGCGACGGGCCAGGCGATCTCCAGCTCTTTCAGCGAGCGGTCCAGGCGGTCCATATGCGCCTGCTTGTCCACCAGCTTCCCGTCCTTGACCGTGACCACCTCATAGACGCCGTCGGCGAATTGATAGCCGCGATCCTCGATATGCACGGCGGCGTCCTTGTGGGGCAGATAGCGGCCGTTGACGTAGGCGTAGCGCATGGAACTCCCTCTCCTCGGGGCGGAACTGACTTCGATCTCGCCGACAGATTTAGACCGAGGCCGCGGCGGGGTCAAAAATACTCCAGCCGCACGGCGAACATCTTCTCCACCTTCTTAACCGCCTTGGCGGCCGCCATGAGGATCACGCGGTCCTTCGCCTCCACGGCGGTGTCGGGTCGGGGGATGATCACTTGATCGCCGCGCACGACCGCGCCGACGATGACGCCGTTGGGCAAACGCGCCTCTTTTAGCGGCTGCCCGACGAGGGTCGAGGTCTCGAGCGCTTCGGCCTCGATGATCTCCGCATAGCCGTCGCGCAACGAATGGACCGAGCGAATCCGCCCGCGCCGCACATGCTGCAAAATGGTCGAGGCGGTGATCTCGCGCGGGCTGACCACCACGTCGACTCCGAGCGCGGTGATCAGCGGGCCGTAATTGGTCTTGTTGATCAAGGTGACGGCGCGCTCCACCCCGTAGCGCTTGGAGAGCAGCGAGCAGAGCACGTTGCTCTCATCGTGGTCGGTGACCGCGACGATCGCGTCGGCGGTCCGAACCCCCGCCTCTTCCAAGATCTCATGATCCAGCGCATCGCCTTGAATGATCGTGGTCGTCGGCAGGGTTTCCGCCACTTTGCGCGCGCGGCTCTTGTCGAGCTCGATGATCTTGGCCGTGTAGCCGTCCTCCGCGTTGGCGATGTCTTCGGCCAGCGTCGTGCCGATATTGCCGCCGCCGACGATGATCAGGCGGCGCGTCTCCTTCTCCTCATGGCCGAAGACCGCCATCGCACGGGCGACGTGCCCGGTCTCGGCGACGAAATAGACCTCGTCGCCCGGCAACATCTGGTCGTCGGCCGACGGCACCTGCATCACCTCGTCCCGGATGATTGCGATCACCGTGATGTTTAGGTCAGGGAACAACGAGGTCAGTTGACGCAACGGCGTGTGGATCACCGGACACTCATCGGTGCACCGCACGCCGATCACCCGAACGCGATCTTCGGCCATCGGGATCATGTCGAAGGCGCCGGGCACCCGAATCCGGCGCGCGATGGCGCGCGCGACCTCAATCTCGGGCGAGATGATCACGTCGATCGGCAATTGATCGCGCGCGAACAGGTTCGACCACATCGGCTCCAGGTAGTTCTGCTGACGAATCCGCGCGATTTTAGTCGGCACATTGAACAGCGAGTGCGCCACCTGACAGGCGATCATGTTCACCTCGTCGGTGAAGGTGACCGCGATCAGCATATCGGCGTCGCCGGCTCCGGCGCGCTCCAGAACGTCCGGATGCGAGGCGTGGCCGACGAAGGCCTGCACGTCCAACTGGTCGTTGATCTTGCCGATCAGTTCTGGCGATTGATCGACGACGGTGACGTCGTTGTTCTCGCCCGCCAGATAGCGCGCGATGTGGAAGCCGACCTGGCCGGCGCCGCAGATCACCACTTTCATCGACAGACTCCTCCGGCGGCTCAGCCCGCGCCGGCGGCTTGGTCGGCGTCGTCGTCGGCGCGCTCGTCGCCTGCACGCTCGCCGCCGCGGCCCGGCGGATTGACGCCAAGCCCCTTCAGCTTGCGATGCAACGCCGCGCGATCCATGCCGACGAACTCAGCCGTGCGGCTGATGTTGCCCCCGAAGCGCGTCAGGTGAAAGAGCAGATACTCGCGCTCGAACGCCTCCCGCGCCTCGCGCAGCGGGCGGTTCATCACCTCGGCCGCGTCCCAGCCGTCGCCGTCGCGCCCGCCCTCGCCGATCGCCTGCATGACCGCCTCGGCGCCGATTTCCTCGCCGCCGCCGGCGTCGAGCAGCAGGCGCTCGATCACGTTCATCACCTCCCACACGTTGCCCGGCCAACTGTGGCCCTGCAGCGCCGTGACGGCCCCGTCGCCGAGCCGCCGCGGCGCCCGGCCCTTCGCGGCCGCCGCCTGTTTCATGAAATGCTCGGCCAAGGCTGGGATGTCTTGCCGGCGCTCAGACAGCGGCGGGACGGACATCGGCACGACCGCCAGGCGGTAGAACAGATCCTCCCGGAAGGCCCCCTGCTCCATCAGCGCCTTCAGATCCTTCGCCGTGGTGGCGAGCACCCGCACGTTGACCTCGACCGTCTGGGCGCCGCCGAGGCGCTGAAAGCGCTGGCTGTGGAGCACGCGGACGATCTTGGCTTGGGTGTCCAGCGGCATGTCGGCCACTTCATCCAGCAGCAAGGTGCCGCCGTGCGCCTGCTCCAACACGCCGACCTCCCGCGGCCGATCCTCCGACGCCTCGAGGCCGAACAGCGCGGCCTCCAGCGTCTCCGCCTGCAGGCCGGCGCAGTTGAGTTGAACGAACGGGCCGCCCCGGCGATGGGATTTCGCATGGATGACGCGCGCGATCGCGCCCTTGCCGGCCCCGGCGGGTCCGGTGATCAGCACCCGGCTGTCGGCCCCCGCCACCTTTTCGACCGCGCGCCGGACCTCCTGCAGCGCGGGAGACGATCCGACGAGATCCTCGACCGTCGCGGCGCCGGACAGGCGCTTCAACGATTCGTTCTCGCGCCGCAGCCGAGACTCTTCGATCGCCCGCGCAACCGTGTGCAGCAGCACATCGGTCTTGAACGGCTTAGAAATGAAATCGTAAGCGCCCATCTTCGTGGCGCTCACCGCCATATCGAAGGTGCCGTGGCCGCTGATCATGATGACCGGCAGAGCCGGGTGGTTGCGCTTCACCTGCTCCAGGATCTGCAGACCGTCGAGATCGCTGCCCGACAACCAGACGTCCAGGATGACCAGCGCCGGCTGGCGGCGCGCGACCGCTTCCAGCGCTTGCGCGCTGGTGGCGGCCTCGCGCGGCTCGTAGCCCTCATCCTCCAGGATGCCGGCGATCTGCATCCGGATATCGGCTTCGTCGTCGACGATCAGGATGTCATGCGCCATGCGTCCGACTTTCTCCAACAGACTGCGCGTCGGGCGGCCCGCCTTCTCCGACCGCCGCCTCAGGCGCGGGCGCGGCCGGCGCGCCGGCGCGCGGCAGGGTCAAGACCACGAGCGCGCCGACGCCCGCAGGCGCGTCGGCGAGCGTCACCGACCCGCCGTGATCCTCCATGATCTTCTTGACGATGGCCAGCCCCAGGCCGGTGCCTTTCGCCCGGGTGGTGACGTACGGCTCCGTCAGCCGATCGCGATCCTCCTTAGGCAGGCCGCGACCGTTATCCTCAATCTCGACGCGCACTTGTTCGCCCGCCCCCTCGGCGCGCTCCTCGATCAGGCGCACGGCGATTCGGCCCGGCGGCGCGTCGGCATCCTCGCGCCCCTCGATCGCGTCGTAGGCGTTCTGCAGGAGGTTGGTGACGACTTGGCTCAACTGGCGCCCGTCGCACCGAAGCTCGATCGGCCCCGCCGGCAGCGAGACGTCGTAGGTCACCGCCGCATGGGCGTTGCGCTGCAGGAAGACCGCCTGGCGAACGATGTCGCACAAATCCTGATTCGCCATCCTGGGCGCGGGCATGCGCGCGAAACTGGAGAATTCGTCGACCATCCGACCGATGTCTCCGACATGGCGGACGATCGTGTCCGTGCACGTGGCGAACGTCTCAGGATCGCTCTTTATCTCTTTGAGATATTTCCTTTTAAGGCGCTCGGCCGACAGCTGGATCGGGGTCAGCGGATTCTTGATCTCATGAGCGATGCGGCGGGCGACGTCGGCCCAGGCCGCTTTGCGTTGGGCGGCCAGCAGCAACGAGACGTCGTCGAACGTGACCACGAAGCCCTGAACCGACCCGGTCGGCGCCCCGCGCGCATCCTCCTCGCGTTCGGCGCCGACGCGCACCAGAAGGGTGCGAGCGTAACCGTCGCGCAGAATGCGGATCTGCGATTCTGCGAACCGGCCCTGGCGCTTCTTGCGCGCCTCGGCGACCAGTTCTCCCATCTCCGGCGCAACGTCCCATAGCGGCTCGCCCAGGCGCTCCTCCAACTCCAAACCCAAAAGGTCGGAGGCCGATCGATTGGGCAGATCGATCCGTCCGTCCGCATCGAGGCCGATCACGCCCGCGGACACGCCGGAGAGCACCGCCTCGGTGAAGCGTCGTCGCTCGTCGATCTGCTTGTTGGCTTCCAGCAGTTCGCTGCGTTGCGAGCGCAGCTGCGCCGTCATCCGGTTGAAGGCGCGGCTGAGCAGACCAAGTTCGTCATCCCGGTTTCCGGATTCCGGCACCTGCGCCTCAAGATCGCCGCTGCGCACCTTCTCGGTCGCCCCGATCAAGGTGCTGATCGGCTGAGAGAGCTGGGTCGCGAGATTGAGGCCGATCCACACCGCGGTCAGCAAGAGCAGCAGCGAGACCACCATGAACGCCAGCGCGAAAGAAACCTTGATGTCGGAGCGCTGGCCCTCAAGCCGTTCGAACTGGCGCACCGCGCCCAACGTCTGCTCGATTCGCTGAAGCACCTTGGGGTCCACCAAGCGGCCGATATAGAGATACAGGTCGACGAAGTTGTCGAGCTTGATCAGAGCGCGCACCCGATCGTCCGCGTCGCTGGTCAGCAGCACCACCTCGCCCTGGGCGGCCTCGGCGACCGCGGATTCCTTGATCGGCTCGAACTCGAGCACCACCGTCAGTCCCGCCCGGGCGAGCACGTTGCGCGTCGACCCTTCGAAAACGATCGCCTCGCTCAGATCGCGCAGACGAAGTTGGATGTCGAGCATGCGATTGAGGAGCGTCGGGTTCGGCTGCAGGAAACGAGCGTCGTTGTTGAGGTCGCGGGCGATGCGCAGCGCGTCGGTTCGGATGTTCTTCTGGTGCTCGTCCAGATAGGCCTGGGCCACCTCCCGACTTTCGGAGACGGCGGTGCGCACCCGGTCGCTGAACCAGCTCTCCAATCCCAGATCGAAAAACAGCCAGGAGAAAATAGCTACGATGATCGCCGGCGTCACCGAGAGAAGCCCGAACAACATCACGAGCTTGACGTAAAGCTTCGAGCCGGCCGAGCCGCGCCGCCGCTCGGCCCAGATCGCGACGATCCGGCGCGTCACGACGACCCCGACCAGCAGCAGCAGCACCAGATCGAGATTGATCAGCGCCACCAGCATGTTCGGGTCGTCGCCGAAGGGCGGCACGCCGGTGAAGGCGGCGTAGGTCCCCGCCCCCGCCGCGAGAGAGAGGCCCAGCAGCAAAAGGGTCGCGACGCGTGACACGCGCGGAGAGGCGGCCCACGCAGCCAGCCGGCTTAACCGCGCCCGCCGCGCCCCGGTGTCGGCGGAGCCGGCGGCTTTGGCCGTGCCGGGACTTTCGGCGTTGCTGCTCATCAGGACAAAGCTTTCTAAACCGGCCTTTCTAAACCGGCCTTTCTAAACCGGGCTTTCTGAACCGGGTTTCAAGAACCGCGTGGAGAGCTTAGCGCGTTCGTCTACCCCGTGCGACCGCCGCGGACCACCTGAATATCCAATTCGCGGATCTTCTTGCGCAAGGTGTTCCGATTGAGGCCCAGCAGCTCGGCGGCTTTTATCTGATTGCCCTTGGTGGCCTCGAGGCATAGCTCGATCAACGGTCGCTCCACCTCCGCCAACACCCGATCGTAGAGCCCGTTCGGCGGCAGCCCGTCGCCATGCGCTGTGAAAAAGCGCTTCAGCGTACGCTCGACCGCCCCGCTTAAGCTCTCGCCGTCGCCCCCGTCGCCGCCGACGACTTCGGCCCCGCCGGGCGCGGCCTCGTCCGCCGGGGCTTCGGCCAACTCGGCCTCGATCACGTCGACGTCGATCGTGTCCTCGGCGTAGAGCGCCGCGAGGCGCCGAACGAGGTTCTCCAGCTCGCGCACGTTGCCTGGCCAGCGATGCTGGCGCAGCCGATCCATAGCCGCCGTCGTCAACGTCTTCGGCGGCAGCCCCTCCTCCATCGCCTGGGTCAGGAAATGGCGCACCAGATCCGGCACGTCCTCGCGTCGCTCGCGAAGCGGCGGCAAGCGGATCGGGACCACGTTCAGGCGATAGTACAAGTCCTCGCGGAACCGGCCTTGCGCGACGAGTTGGCGCAGATCGCGGTGCGTAGCGGCGATGATCCGTACGTCGGTCTTGATCGGCTGGCGCCCGCCGACCGTCGTGTACTCGCCTTCCTGCAGTACGCGAAGCAGGCGCGTCTGCGCCTCAAACGGCATGTCGCCGATCTCGTCGAGGAAGAGCGAGCCGCTTTGCGCCTGCTCGAAGCGCCCCGCGTAGCGCTGGGTGGCGCCGGTGAAGGCGCCCTTCTCATGACCGAACAGCTCGCTTTCGATCAATTCGCGCGGGATCGCCGCCATGTTGATGGCGACGAACGGCCCGCCGCGTCGACGCGAAAAATCGTGCAGCGCGCGGGCCACCAGTTCCTTGCCGGTGCCGCTTTCGCCCGTGATCAGCGCCGAGAGGTCCGTTCCGGTCAATCGCGCGATGACGCGATAGACTTCCTGCATGGCCTGACTGCGGCCGATCAACGGCAGCTTCTCGCCGCCCTCCTCCGGGCTTTCGCTGCGCTCGCCCACAGTCGGCGCGGCCAACGCCCGGCGCACCGCTTCGATGAGGTCTCCGAGGTCGAACGGCTTCGGCAGATATTCGAACGCCCCGCGCTCGGTCGCCTTCACGGCGGTGAGCAGGGTGTTCTGCGCGCTCATCGCGATGACGCGAAGCTCCGGGCGCTGTTTGCGGATCTGCGGGATCAGGTCCAGGCCGTTGCCGTCCGGCATGATGACGTCGGTGATGACGAGGTCGCCCTCCCCCTCGCTCACCCAGTGCCACAAGGTGGCGGCGTTGCCGGTCGCGCGCACGTCGTAGCCGAGTCGACCGAGGGCCTGCATGACGACGGTGCGGATCGCCTTGTCGTCGTCCGCGACCAGGATCGTCTCGTCCGCCATCGCCGACCCCTCCCCGCTCAACCGGCCGCGTCGTCATCGCTCGGCGCGTCGATCGGCTCGCTCGCGCGGAGCATCGGCAGCATGACCGAAAAGACGGTGCGTCGCGGTCGGCTGTCGACGTCGATGACGCCGCCGTGGTCGCCGATCAGCTTCGCCGCCAGCGCAAGGCCCAATCCGGTCCCGCCTTGCTTCGTGGTGATGAAGGGATCGAAAAGATTCCGGCGAATGTCCTCGGGGATGCCCGGTCCGTTGTCGCGCACGGTGACCACCAGCGGCAGATGCATTCGGCTGTCGAGCCCGGGGACCGCCAGACGAACGCCGTGCCGGAAGGCGGTCTTGACCACGATCTCCGCATCATGAACCCCCGCGCCCTGCACCGCCTCGGCCGCATTCTTGACCAAGTTCAAGAAAACCTGCACCAGCTGGTCCTTATCGCCGTAGACCGGCGGAAGGGACGGATCGTAATCGGCCGTGAAGCGGACGCCCTTGCCGAACCCGTTGCGCGCGAGCTCCAGCACCCGATCGAGGACGATGTGGATGTTGACGGCTTCGCGCTCCAGGCTCGGCCGGTCCGAGAAGACCTCCATCCGGCCGACCAGCTTCACGATGCGGTCAGTCTCCTCCTTGATCAGCTGACACAGCGCGCGGTCCTCGCCCGGCACCAGCGTCTCCAGCAACTGCGCCGCCCCGCGGATGCCGGACAGCGGATTCTTCACTTCATGCGCCAACATCGCCGAGAGGGCGCTCACCGAGCGGGCGGCGCCGCGCTGGGTCAGCGCGTCATCGATCTTGCCGGCGATGGTGTGCTCTTTCAGCGTGATGACCACGCCGCCCTCGACGTCGCCCAACGGCGCCGCGTCGATCGACAGCAGGTGACGGCCGATCCGCGGCGTCTGCAATTGGACGCCGTATTCCGTCATGCTGCTCTGCGAGCGGCGGACCTTCGCGACCAGCGCCAAGAGCGGGCTGTCGTGCGGGATCAGCGCCTGGAGGTTCTGGCCGAACAACGAAACCCGGCTGCCCGCGAAGAAACTCTCGGCCGCGCCGTTGACGAAGACGACGTCGTCCTTCTGATCCACGACCAGAACCGGCTCCGGCAGCGCCTCGAGGATCGCTTCCGCGGCCGGGCGCGCCGGCCCGACCACGGCGGGATCGTTTTCGGCGATGCGCAGCATCATGCGGCCTCCCGATCCGGCGGGGCCGCCTGGCGGCCCCCGTCCTCGAGGCGCGCGAAGGCGGCGCGCAACGTACGGAGCACGACCGTCGGCTCCTCCAGACGCATCAACTCGTCCCGGATGGCGGCTGCGCCGGGGACGCCGCCCCCATCCGGTCCGCGCGCGGCCTTTAGGTACCAGCTCAAATGTTTGCGCGCGTGACGCAATCCCCGATGGCGGCCGTAATGCGCCAGCATCGCCTCGTAATGTTCTGACGCCACATCGGCGATCTCCGCCGGCGACGGATCGGCGGGCCAAAGGCCGGTGCGCAGGTAAGCCGCCGCCTGTCCCACGATCCAAGGCCGGCCGTAGGCGCCGCGTCCGATCATCGCCGCGTCCGCGCCGGTTCGCTCAAGGCAGGCGTCCAGAGTGGGCGCGTCGACCACGTCGCCGTTGGCGATCAACGGCAGGTCGATCGCCGCCTTCACCCGTCCGATGAAGGCCCAATCGGCGGCGCCGGCGTATTTCTGCTCGCGCGTGCGGCCGTGGACGGTGACCGCCGCGATCCCTGCGGCTTGGGCCAGCCGGGCGAATTCGGGCGCGTTGCGGGCGTCCGCGGCCCAGCCGGTGCGCATCTTCGCGGTGACGGGCACGCCCGCCGGCCCGGCCGCCGCGACGGCGGCCTCCATGATGCGCGCGGCCTCCTCCGGCGCGCGCATCAAGGCGGAGCCGCAAAACTTGTTGGTGACCTTCTTGGCCGGACAGCCGAAATTCAGATCGATCACGTCCGCGCCCAGATCCAGGCACAGCCGCGCCGCCTCCCCCACCGCCTGCGGATCGTGTCCGGCCAGCTGGACGATGCGCGGACGCTCCTCGCCCTCCGCCTTCAGGCGGTTCAGCGTGACGCGGCTCTCGCGCACCGCTTCATGGCTGGCGATCATCTCGGAGACCACGGCCGGCGCGCCCAAGCGCCGCGCCAGCGCCCGAAACGGCGGATCGGTCACCCCGGACATCGGGGCCAGAAGAACGGGCGGATCGATCGCGATCGCGTCCGACAGACGCAACGGCGCAAGCGGTTTGCCGCCTGACGACGCGCTCGGATTGCTCTTGATTTGGGCGCCCATGGCAAATCCGTTTAATACGCCTAAAGATTAGGCATTTCGGCGCGAGCTATACGCCGGAACGCAGTCGGTTGTAAAAGGAAATCGGCGGCGGCGGACGGCTCAGCCGGCCAGGACGTCGGTCACGAACTTGACCCCGGGAAAGCCCAACGTCACCAGAAGATAGGCCACCAGCACCGCGCGCGCCGCCTTGCGTCCGCGCAACCCCCAGCGGGCCCGCGCCCACAACAGCAGCGCGATGCCTGCGAAAGCGGCCAGCGTCAACATGGTCTTGTGGTCAAGCGCCAAAAGCCGGCCGGTCTGCACCATCAGCGCCCCCATCCCCGTCACCAGACCGAGGCCGAGCAGCCCTTCGGCTGCGACCAGCAGGCGATGCTCCAGCGCCTCCGCTTCGGCGGCCGCCGGCAGCCGACGCGTCAGGCGCGTGGGCCGTCGGTTTTTCAGCGCGCGCTCCTGCAGCATCATGGCGGCGGCCGAAATGGCGGCGAGCGTAATCACCGCATAGGCCGCGACCGACAACACGATGTGCAAGGTCAGCCAGGGATCGAGGGCGCCGCCGCGCAGCAGGGCGCCGTCGCGTTCGGTGTCCGACCAGATCGTCGCGATCAATCCCAAAGCCGTCAGATAGGGGCCGAGCAGCAGAATGAGCCGCCGCGCCGCCGGCTCCAGCGCCGCGATGATCAGGTACAGTGCGGCGGCGCCGCCCGCCGTGACCCAAAGGGTCAGGCCGAATCCCGGTCGCCAGCCCTCGTCGAGCAAGGCGCCCGCCAACAGCGCCGGACCGGCGGCGCCCAGCACCGCCAAGACCCAGAAAAGCGCGTCTCCGGCCGCCTCCCGCTCCGCAGGACGGAGCCAGACGGCGGCGGCGGCGGGCAACAGGGCGGCCGCCGCGATCAGATGAAGAGGGAGGGACAAGGCGCTCATGCCGGGTTATATAACACCGGCGTCGCCGCGCTTACACGTGCTGAGTGGTCCTTTTTTCCGCGGAGGTCGCCGCAAACCCTATGTCGGACTCGTCTCGCTCCACCGTCGCCGTCCTGATCGTCGCCGCCGGCCGCGGCGTGCGCGCCGGCGGCGGCGTTCCCAAACAGTATCGCCCGCTGGCCGGCGTCCCCGTCCTGCGCCGTACGATCGAGGCTTTCCGGACGCATCCGGCGATCGGCCGGATCCTGGTGGTGATCGGACCGGAGGACGGACCCGACTACGCCGCCGCGACGCGCGATCTTGCGGCGCCGCCGGCGACGGCCGTCGGCGGCGCGTCGCGTCAAGAGTCGGTCTTCAACGGATTGACGGCGTTGGAAGAAACCGAACCGGGGCCGCCGGATCTCGTCCTTATCCACGACGCCGCCCGCCCGAATCCGCCCGCCGCCCTGATCGAGCGCGTGATCGCGAACGCCCAGCGCCACGGGGCCGCCCTTCCCGCCTTGGCCATTCCCGACACGATCAAGCGCGGGCGGCGCGACGCCGACGGCGCGCTGGTCGTCGAGGAGACGGTCCCGCGGGACACGCTGTTCGGCGCGCAGACGCCTCAGGGGTTTCGCTTCGCCGATATTCTGGCCGCGCACCGGATCGGGCGATCGGCGCAAGCGACGGACGACGCGGCGCTGTTCGAGGCGATGGGCAAACGCGTCGTATTGGTCGACGGGGCGTGGGAGGCGCAGAAATTGACGACGGAAGAGGATTTCGCGCGGGCCGAACGATCGCTCGCCGGGCCCGAGGAAACGCGGGTCGGCAGCGGGTTCGACGTCCACCGCTTCGAGGAGGGGCGCGATTTCGTGACCCTGTGCGGCGTCCGCGTGCCGCATGACCGCGGCCTGAAAGGCCATTCCGACGCGGATGTCGGGCTGCACGCGTTGACCGACGCCATCCTGGGCGCGCTGGCGCTGGGCGACATCGGAGAGCATTTCCCGCCGAGCGACCCGCAATGGCGCGGCGCCGATTCGGCGGCCTTCCTGCGCCGCGCCGTGGATCTGGCGCTCGACGCCGGCGCCCGGATCGTGCATCTGGACGTGACGCTGATCTGCGAGCGCCCGAAACTGGGGCCGCATCGCGCCGCCATGCGCGCCCGGATCGCCGACATCGCGGGGATCGCGGAGAGCCGCGTCTCGGTCAAGGCGACGACGACGGAAGGTCTTGGCTTCACCGGCCGGGGCGAAGGGATCGCCGCCCAGGCGCTCGCGACGCTGGCCGCACGCGCGGACGCAGACGCCCGGGCCGGCGGTGACGCATGAGCCTGGAGCCTTTTGATCCGCAGGCGAAGGCCGGCCCTCCGCCGCGCGGAAAAGAACCGCGCCCGCCTCCGCGCCCGCCGCCGGCGCTCGCGGTTTGGGTCGCGATCGGCTTCGGCTCGGGCCTGTTGCGGCCGGGACCGGGGACCTGGGGGTCGTTGGCGGCGCTCGGCCTTGGCGCGGGATTGTGGAGCTGGGGCGGGCCGGTCGCGCTCTACACCGCGGCCCTCGCGGCCAGTCTAATCGGCGTCTGGGCGGCCGCGCGCTACGAACACTTGACCGGTCGACACGACGCCCCCGAGGTCGTGGTCGACGAATTCGCCGGACAATGGCTGGCCTTGGCGGCGCTGCCGCTCGCCGGGGCGGCGCTCTCGCCGCAGGGCGTCGCCGCGGCCTTCGTTCTGTTCCGGCTGTTCGACATCTGGAAGCCGGGACCCATAGGCTGGGCGGACCGGCGCCTGTCCGGCGGGCTCGGCGTGATGGCCGACGACGTTCTCGCGGGACTGCTGACGGGCGCAATCTTGTGGGCGTTGACTGTCTATGGAGGGCTGGAGGCGCATGTTTCCGGATGAGTTGCTCGATCAGGCGGCGCGGTTGATCCGCGCCTGCGAAGCGCGGGACATGATGCTGGCGACCGTCGAGAGCTGCACCGGCGGCCTGATCGCCGGGTGCCTCACCTCCGTCGCAGGCTCCTCTTCGGTGATGGAGCGGGGGTTCGTGACCTACACGAACGAGGCGAAACAGCAGATGGTCGGGGCGCCCGCCGGACTGTTCGAGAGCGTCGGCGCGGTCAGTGAAGAGGTGGCGCGGGCCATGGCCGACGGCGCGATGAAGGTCGCGCCGGTGCACCTCGCCCTTTCCGTCACCGGGGTCGCCGGCCCGGGCGCGTCGGAGAGCAAACCCGCCGGTCTCGTCTATATCGGCTGTGCGCTCGCCGGCGCCCAGACCGAGGTTCGCGAGCATCATTTCGAGGGCGATCGGCAGGCCGTGCGCCTCGCCTCTGTCGCGGCGGCGCTGGATATGGCGTTGCAACGCCTCGGGTGACGCGCGGCGCTCAAATGCCGCCGCCGCGTTCCTCCCACTCTTCGGCGGGCGCATCGCCTTCCCCGCCGGTCTCCCCCAGGCGCAACAGCGCCAGACGGGTCGCGATGGGCCCCAGGAGTTCGAACAGAACCGTCGTGGCGACTGCGATCGCGATCAGCGTCTCCGCGTAGAGAGGGGCCGCCGCCCCGGCGGCCAACGCCATGCCCAGCGCGACGCCCGCCTGGGGGAACAGCGTCAGCCCCATATACCGGGCCTCGCGCGGGCGCATGCCGCCCAACCGTCCGCCGATCCACCCGCCCGCCACACGGCCCATCACGCGGAAGACGACGTAGCCGGCTCCCAAAGCGCCCGCGGCCGCGGCCGCACCGGGATCCACCGTCGCGCCGGCCAGCACGAAGAAGACGATCAGAAACGGCCAACTCAGGTGCTCGATCTCATGGAAAGGATAGTCGTGGTGGCGGGCCAGATTGACCACGACCACCCCCGCCGTCATGCCGGCCAAAAGCGGCGAGGCGTCGGCCCACAGGCTGACCCCGGCGATCAGCAGCACGACGCCCAGCGCCTCCACCAAGGTCGGTTCGCCCCGTCGGATTCGACCCGTCAGCGCCGCCGCCGGCAGGCCGATCGCCAGGCCGAGCGCGATCGAAACCCCGACCTCCCAAAGGCCGGCGCTCACCCCCGCGGCGAGACCGGCGGTTCCGGCCGCCTCGCTCGCGCCCGCCGTGACGAGGCCGAGCAGCAGGCTGAAGGCCACGACGCCCCACGCGTCGTCGATCGCGACGACACCGAGCAGCGTCTTGGAAACCGGTCCGTCGGCGCGGGCCTCGCGCACGACGTCGCGCGTCGCGGCCGGATCGGTCGCCAGCCCGACGCCCGCCAGCAGCAAGGCCAACGCCAGCGGCGCGCCGAGCGCGAGCAGCCCCCCCGCCACGACGGCGAAGGAGACCGCCGTCACCGAAAGAGACACCGCCAGAATCGCCCGGCCGTGCGCCCGCAAGGCGCTGCGCGACAATTCGCCCCCAAGCAGAAAGGCGATCATGGCGAGCGCGAAGATCGAGATCGGCTCTCGCCATCCGTCGCCGCCTTGCGGCAAGAGCGCGAACCCGGCCGGCCCGATCGCCGCCCCGAACAACACGAGCAGCGTGATCCGCGGCAGGCGCACAGCCCGACCGAGCGCGTCGAGCGCCAGCCCCACCAACAGCATGGCCCCCAGCGTAACGAAGAAGAGGGCGGTCTCCATCACGGGCTCACTCCCCTCGCTGCGGGCCGACCTGACGAGCCTCTCGGCCGTTCGGCGAACCGTCCTCTTGAATCTGGGCCGGGGCGTCGATCCAGGCGACGTCGTCCGAGCCGTCCGGCCCGCGGTCCAGCCGTTGGACGAGGGCGGCGAAGGGATGACCGTCCCGCACGCCGAAACTGGCGGCGCGCGCGTCCCAATCGTCGAACACGTCGATGAAGGGCTTCGGGTGGATCATCTTGCGCCACGCCATCGCCCGCAGACGCTGCGCCGCCTCGTCGAGCGGCGCGAGCGTCGTGTCCTCCATCACGTCGGCGAGATAATAGAGCCGCTCCGCGTGGAGGGCGTAGGCGGCGAGCATCACGCCCGCCACCTCGGCCGCGCGCGCCCCGCCGTTGAGCGTGAACTTCACCTGATCGAACAGCACCGCGCGATTCGCCCCCTCGACCAGCAGGCACAGGCGATGCTTGTCCCCCGCCTCGCCCGCGCCGTGGTCCCATCGCGCAAAGAACAAGAGGCGCTCCACCTTCAACAGGCTTCCAGGGCCGATCAGCTCCAGGATGCGCTGACTTGCGAAATAGGTCTCGTACGCGCTCGGACGCGACAGGCTGAGCAAACGCACCGTCTGGGTTTGCCCGTCCTGCTCGACCTCGACGCCCGCCCCGGCGAGCGCGCGCTCGATCGCCTCAAGGGTGCTGACGCGCGGGTCGCCGACGCCGCGTTCGATATTGTTGAGGGTGGCGAGCGAGACGCCCGCGGCCTTCGCCAACTCGCTCTGCTTGGCGTTGATGAGCGCGCGGCCGGCGCGGATCTGGGCGGCGGTTATCATGGAGGGGCGCGGGTCCATGGAGCGAAAACTAGGGATAACGCCTAGCATAATAGGATTCACCGCGGGTGGGAGTCTTTCCCGTCAACCGGCGCCTACAAGCTGTTGCGCTCCCGTACGGATCAGCCGCAAGCGTCCGTTACGGGTCCAAAACAATTTGAGACGCCAAACTGCATCTGAAGTTTTCCGATCAGCCGTACAGATCGCGCGCCCGGGTCTCGAATGCGTTCACCATACGGCGCACCGCTTCGGTGAAGACCATGCCGATCATGTGCTGCAGGAAACGCGAGCGGAATTCGAAATCGACATAAAAATCAACCACGCACCCCTCATCGTCGGGGATAAATTTCCAATGGTTTTCCAAATATTTAAAGGGGCCGTCTTCATAACTCACATCAATAATATGGTTGTCCCGATCCAGTTCAACTCGGCTGGTGAAACGCTCTGTGATCCCTTTGAAACCGATCACCAAATCGGCGACGATCAACTCTCCCTCCCGCCGGCGCACCCGCGCGCCGCGGCACCAGGGCAGAAATTCCGGATAGCGGCCGACGTCGGCCACAAGGTCGAACATCTGCTCCGCGCTGTAGGGCAGACGCTTCTTCTCGGCGTGTTTTGGCACGGGACCCTTCCCCTCGGACGCGACTGGGCTCGACCGGCGGCGCGCGGCGCTACTCGGCCGCGTCGAGCGCGGCCTGTTCGGCCTGCGCCCGCTCGCCCGCCGCCGCACCGGCGGCGACCGCCGCTTCCCGGGCGGCGCGAAGCTTCTCAAAATCCTCGCCCGCGTGATAGCTGGAGCGCGTCAGCGGCGAGGAGGAGACCATCAGGAAGCCCTTCGAGCGGGCGAGGCGCGCGTAGCTCTCGAACTCTTCCGGCGTGACGAAGCGGTCGATGGCGGCGTGTTTTACGGTCGGCTGCAGGTACTGGCCGACGGTCAGGAAGTCGACGCCGGCGGCGCGGGCGTCATCCATCACCTGGCCGATCTCCTCCGCGCTTTCGCCCAGTCCCGCCATCAGGCCGGTCTTGGTGAACATCGTCGGGTCCAGGCGCTTCACACGATGCAGCAGTTCAAGCGACGTGAAGTAGCGCGCGCCCGGTCGGATGCCGGGATAGAGGCGCGGCACGGTCTCCAAATTGTGGTTGAAGACGTCCGGCTTGGCCGCGACCACCTTCTCGATCGCCTCCGCCTTTCCTTTGAAATCGGGCGTGAGGATCTCGATCGTCGCGCCCGGCGCGTGCGCACGAATCGCTTCGATCACGTCGACGAAATGCTGCGCCCCGCCGTCCGCCAGATCGTCGCGGTCGACCGAGGTGATGACCACGTGCTCCAACCCCAGTTTCGCGACGGCGTCGGCGACCCGCGCGGGCTCGTCCGCGTCGAGGCTGTCAGGCTTGCCGGTCGAGACGTTGCAGAAGGCGCAGGCGCGCGTGCAGATCTCGCCCATGATCATGAACGTGGCGTGCTTCTTGGCCCAGCATTCGCCGATATTCGGGCAACCGGCCTCCTGGCAGACCGTGACGAGTCCGTTGTCCTCCACGATCTTCCGGGTGGCCTGATAGTCCTTGCTGACCGGCGCCTTGACCCGAATCCAACTGGGTTTGCGTTGGATGGGATTGTCCGGACGATTGCGCTTCTCCGGGTGGCGGAACTCCCGCACCCGCTTGACCACGCCGGTCTGCGCCGGCGGCTTCTCGTCGATGGGATCGCTCATACCTGACCGTCGACCTTCTGGACCTGACCACAAGAGCCCGGAAAACCGGGCGTCGGAACCAGCCTAGAAAGTGGTCGCCAGCGCCTGTCAGGTCAAGCGAGGAGGGGTCGCGGGGCACTGTTAGGGATTGCGGATGCTCAGCACGTCGTAGCCAACGCCCGCCTTGGTCGCGGCGGCGTTGACGGCGCGGACCATCTGGTCGAGATCCTTTGCGCTGTGCGCCGGGTCGCCCGGATCGAGCGACAGGTCCGTCAGAACGACCAAAATATAGCGCCAGCGATTCTGATCGAGCGCAAGTTCGCGCCGCATCCCCATGACGTTCGGATGCTCCACCGCAAAGCGGGGCGCGGCGTCAACGGGGTCGTCCGTCGCCTGATCGCTCATCGGATCGATGCCTTGCCCTTCAGCGGCGCGCATGCCGGCCGTCTCTTTCCGCCTCAGCCCCCGGACGCGTCGAGCGCGAGGACGGTCGGCGTTCGGGCGGTCGCGGTCTTACGCAGTCACAATCGCGAGGCGTCGGCCCCCCGAGCGCCCCTCCACGGTGAAACCCTAGCGGGTATCAACGCCCTGCACCATACAGGAAAAACCAAGAGTGTGAACAAAAGTCTCATAAAATATGTATAAAATCACGGGCATCATTAAAAAGAAAAGGCGAAACAGCAGGTTGACCGTTTCGCCCTCTCCATGCTCCCGGCTTCGCGCGGCCCCTCACATATGGATGACGCGTCCATAGGCGTCCAGAACCGCCTCATGCATCATCTCGCTCAACGTCGGATGCGGGAAGACGGTGTGCATCAGCTCTTCCTCGGTGGTCTCAAGCGTCTTGGCGATAGAGTACCCCTGAATCAACTCCGTCACCTCGGCGCCGATCATGTGCGCGCCCAAGAGCTCTCCGGTCTTCTCGTCAAACACCGTTTTCACCAGCCCCTCGGGCTCGCCCAGCGCGATGGCCTTGCCGTTGCCGATGAAGCTGAAGCGACCGACCTTGACCTTATGGCCCTGATCCTTCGCCTGCGCTTCGGTGAGGCCGATGGAGGCCACCTGCGGATGACAGTAGGTGCAGCCCGGGATGCGGCTGACGTCGAGCGGGTGGACCCCGTCCACGCCGGCGATCTTCTCGATGCAGACGACGCCCTCATGCTCCGCCTTGTGGGCGAGCCAGGGCGGGCCGGTCAGATCGCCGATCGCGTACACGCCGGGAACGCCGGTGCGCGAATACTCGTCGACCGTGACGTGGGTCTTCTCGACCGTGACGCCGGCCTCCTCCAGCCCGATCCCCTCGACATTGCCGACGATGCCGACGGCGGAGACGAGGCGGTCCGCGGTGATCTCCTGCGTCTTGCCGTCCTTCTCGATGACGGCCGTCACCTCGTTCGAGCCCTTCTTCAGCGACTTTACCGTCGCCTTGGTCAGGATTTTCATACCCTGTTTCTCGAAGCTCTTCTGAGCCATCTTCGAGATCTCGGCGTCCTCGACCGGCAGGATGCGGTCCATCACCTCGACGACGGTCACCTCCGCGCCCATCGTGCGGTAGAAGCTTGCGAACTCGATCCCGATCGCGCCGGAGCCGACGACGATCATCGACTTCGGCATCATGTCGGGCACCATCGCCTCGCGATACGACCAGACCAGCTTGCCGTCGACCTCCAGACCGGGGAGCTGGCGCGCCCGGGCGCCGGTCGCCAGAACGACATGCTTGGCGGTCAGATCGGCGACGGGCTTGCCGTCCTTCTCGACCGCCACCTTGCGCGCGCCCTCCTTGCCGCCGGCGAGTTTGCCCCACCCGTCGATCACGTCGATCTTGTTCTTCTTCATCAGATGGCCGACGCCCTTGGTCAGCTGACCGGCGACGGCGCGGGAGCGCTTGACGACCTTCTCGATGTCGAAGCTCGCCTTCTCGACCTTCAGGCCGTACTCCTCGGCGTGCTGGATCGTGCGATAGACCTCGGAGGTGCGCAGCAGCGCCTTGGTCGGGATGCAGCCCCAGTTGAGGCAGATGCCGCCGAGATGGTTGGCCTCGACCACTGCGGTCTTGAAGCCCAACTGGGCCGCGCGGATCGCGGTGACGTAGCCGCCCGGCCCCGCGCCGACGATGACGACGTCATAGGTGCTTTCAGCCATTGTCTTTTCCGTCCTTCGTCCGGCGCCGAAATCAGAGCATCAACGCGATCGGATCTTCGATCAGCGCCTTCAGCTCCTTCATGAATTGCGCGCCCGTGGCGCCGTCGATGCAGCGATGGTCAACCGCCAGGCTCAGCGTCATGACGGTCGCGATCTCCAAGGCCCCGTTCTTGACCACGGGACGCTGTTCGCCCGCGCCGACCGACAGGATGCCGCCCTGCGGCGGGTTGATGATCGAGCTGAAGCTCTTCACCCCGAACATGCCGAGATTGGAGATTGAGAAGGTGCCGCCCTGGTACTCTTCCGGCTTCAACTTGCCCTCGCGCGCCTTGGCGGCGAGTTCCTTCGACTCGCGCGAGATCGTCGCCAGCCCCTTCGACGCGCAATCCTTGATGATCGGCGTGATGAGGCCGCCGTCGATCGCGACCGCCATGGCCATGTCGACGCGGGAGAACTTGAGGGTCGCCTTCTCGGTATAGGCGACGTTGCAGTCGGGCACGCGTTTGAGCGCCAACGCCGTCGCCTTGATGATGAAGTCGTTGACCGATATCTTGTAGTCCGCGCCCTCCCGCTCGTTTAGCTGCTTGCGCATGGCCATCAGCTGATCGATTTCAACGTCCGCCTGGATGTTGAAGTGGGGCGTATCGCGCGCGCTTTCGGTCAGACGCTTGGCGATCGTCTTGCGCATGCCGCTGTTCGGAACCTCCTCGAACGGCGGCAGCATCTGGAAAATCGGGTCCTGCGCGCTCGCCGGGGCGGGGCTGGGCGCAGCCGCCGACGGGGCTGAAGCCTGGGCGGTCGCGGCCGTCGGCTGCGAGGTCGGCGCGGCCGCCTTGGCCCCGCCCTCGGCCGCCGTCTTTTCCACGTCGGCCTTCACGATGCGCCCGTGCGGACCGGAACCCTTGACCTGGGTCAGGTCCATCCCTTCGGCGGCGGCGATGCGACGCGCCAACGGGCTCGCGAACACCCGCTCGCCCGAGCCGGTCTTGGGGGCGGCCGGGGCCGCCGTCCCCTCGCCCGCAGGAGTCGAGGGCGCGGGCGGCCCGCCGGACGGCGACGGCTTCGGGCCCTCGCTCGGCCCCGCGCTCTGTTTCGCGGCGGCGGGCGCGGCCTCATCGGCTGAGGGCTGCGCAGCCTTTTCCGGTTGCGGCTCCGGCTCGTCGGCTTTCTTTCCGCCGCTCTCGCCGCCGGCGGACTTGGCGGCCTCGGCCGGGTCCTCGCCCTCTTCGGCCAGGATGGCGATCGGCTCGTTCACCGCCACGCCCTCGGTCCCCTCGGGGATCAGGATCTTAGCGATCACGCCTTCGTCGACGGCTTCGAACTCCATCGTCGCCTTGTCGGTTTCGATCTCGGCCAGAACGTCGCCGGAGGAGACCTCGTCCCCTTCCTTGACGCACCATTTCGCCAGCGTGCCCTCCGTCATGGTGGGCGAGAGGGCCGGCATCAGCACCTTGGTCGGCATGGCTTGTTCTCTCCTCTCCGGCCCGGCTCAGCGATAGCAGACGGATTTCGCCGCATCGACGATCAACGGCGCCTGCGGCAGCGCCAGCTTCTCCAGATTGGCGGCGTAGGGCAGCGGCACGTCCGAGCCGTGCACCCGCGTCACCGGCGCGTCGAGCCAGTCAAAGGCGTGCTCCATCATCAAGGCGGCCAGCTCGGACCCGACGCCGGCGAAAGGCCAGCCTTCCTCGCAGGACACGAGGCGGTTGGTCTTCTTCACCGAGGCCACGACGGTCTCGACGTCGAGCGGGCGGATGGTGCGCAGATCGATGACCTCGGCCTCGATCCCCTCCTCCGCCAGCTTGTCCGCCGCCTCGAGGGCGCGGCCGACCATGATCGAGAAGGCGGTGATGGTGACGTCCGCGCCCTGGCGGACGACCCGCGCCTTGCCGAGCGGCACGGTCCAATCATCCGTGTCCGGCACCTCGAAGCTCTGGCCGTAGAGCATCTCGTTCTCGAGGAAGACGACCGGGTTGGGATCGCGGATCGCCGACTTAAGCAGGCCCTTGGCGTCGGCGGAATTCCACGGGCTCACCACCTTCAGGCCCGGGCAGTGGGCGTACCAGCTGGCGTAGCACTGGCTGTGCTGCGCGCCGACGCGGCTGGCGGCGCCGTTCGGCCCGCGGAAGACGATCGGCGCGCCCATTTGGCCGCCCGACATGTAGAGCGTCTTGGCGGCGGAGTTGATGATCTGGTCGATCGCCTGCATGGCGAAGTTGAAGGTCATGAACTCGACGATGGGCCTGAGCCCCATGAAGGCGGCGCCGACGCCGAGGCCGGCGAACCCGTGCTCGGTGATCGGCGTGTCGATGACCCGCTTGGCCCCGAACTTGTCGAGCAGTCCCTGCGTCACCTTGTAAGCGCCCTCGTACTCGGCGACCTCCTCGCCCATCAGGAAGACCTTGCCGTCGCGCTCCATCTCCTCCCACATCGCGTCGCGCAGCGCCTCGCGCACGGTCTGGGTCTTGGTCGCGCCGGTCCATTCCGGCTCCGGCTCCGGCGAGGCGGCGACCGGCGCGGCGGTGGAGGCGGCGGCGGCCGGGGCCGGCTCGCTCTTCTCCTCGCTCCGCTCCGGCTGGGGCGCATCCTCAGACGAGGCGCCGTCGCCGCCGTCCGTCGCGGCGCCCTCCAAGGCGCTTTCGTCCTCGCCCTCTTCCAGCATGATTGCGATCGGCGTGTTGACGGCGACGCCTTCGGTTCCTTCGGGAACCAGGATCTTGCCGACCCGACCCTCGTCGACGGCCTCGAACTCCATCGTGGCCTTGTCGGTCTCGATCTCGGCGATGACGTCGCCGGCGGCGACCTCGTCGCCTTCCTTTACGGTCCACTTGGCCAGCGTGCCCTCGGTCATGGTGGGCGAGAGCGCCGGCATCAGCACCTGAACGGTCATCGTCTAATGTCCTCCTGCTCGGATCCGGCGCGTCACGCGTCCAACAGCACGTCCGTCCAAAGCTCGGACGGATCGGGCTCGGGGCTTTCCTGGGCGAAGTCGGCGGCCTCGGAGACGATCCGCTTCACCTCCTTGTCGATGGCCTTCAGGTCGTCCTCGCTCGCCTGGTTCGCCTCGATCAGCATCTGTTTGACATGATCGATCGGATCGTGCTGCGAGCGCATCTTGTTGACCTCCTCCTTCGAGCGGTATTTCGCCGGATCGGACATGGAGTGGCCGCGATAGCGATAGGTCTTCATCTCCAGGATGATCGGGCCTTTGCCGGCGCGGCAGTGGGCCGTCGCCTCGTCGCCCGCCTCCTTCACCGCCAGCACGTCCATGCCGTCGACCTCGAAGCCGGGGATGCCGTAGCTCTTGCCGCGGTCGTGGAGATTGGCGCCGGAGGCGGAACTGCGCTCCACCGAGGTGCCCATGCCGTACTTGTTGTTCTCGACGACATAGATGACCGGCAGCTTCCACAACGCGGCCATATTGAAGCTCTCATAGACCTGACCCTGGTTCATAGCCCCGTCGCCGGTGTAGGTCAGGCAGACGTTGTCGGTCTCGTTATACTGCAGGGCGAAACCGATCCCGGTGCCGAGCGGCACCTGCGCGCCGACGATGCCGTGACCGCCGTAGAAGTTCTTCTCTTTCGAGAACATGTGCATGGAGCCGCCCTTGCCCTTGGAGTATCCCCCCTCGCGGCCGGTCAGCTCCGCCATCACGCCCTTCGGGTCCATGCCGGTCGCCAGCATGTGGCCGTGGTCGCGATAGCTGGTGATGACGCAGTCCCCCTGCTTGGTGCAGGCCTGCATGCCCACCACGACCGCTTCCTGGCCGATATAGAGGTGACAGAACCCGCCGATCAGGCCCATGCCGTAGAGCTGGCCCGCCTTCTCCTCAAAGCGGCGGATCAGCAACATGTCGCTGTAATAGCGCTTGAGGTCGTCCGCGCTCGCCTGCGGCTTCTTGGCCGCGGCCTTCTTCGCCCCGCCTTTCTTCGCGGCCGATTTCTTGGCGGCCGATTTCTTGGCGGACGTCTTCTTACCGGAACTCTTCTTGGCGGACTCTGCGGCCATGTCGGCTCCCCTTCGCTGCCTTGCGGACGGGCGGGCGATAGACGGCAGGCGGTCGGCCGCACAGACGCTCGCCCGCCGTCCCGCGCAATCGCGCGGCCGAGCGGGCGCAATATCGCGCGGCTTCGGTCCGAAGAGTCCGGCGCCCCCTGCCCTGCATCGCCCGGGCCTTACGGTCGCGCCGCAGGCCCTTTTCCTTAAACAACAGGAGTATCCGCTGTTCGATGCGGACGCAAGAGGCGATTAAATTCTTGATTTTAATGAGAGTTTCTTACTTTAACTAAAACTCGGTTGATAAGGCTGTTGCAGCGCCCATAAGCGCCATGCGGAGGCGATCGCAGCGCCGCCTTAGCCGTCGGTCACAGGCGTGAAGACGACGACCTCGTCATCGCGCACCCGATTCAAGACAGCCCGAGAGCGCTCCTCCAACATGTCGAGGTCAAGGCTTTCCCGGCGAAGCAGGCTCACCTTGCGCTCAAGCGTCACACGCTCGGCGCGAACTTCCTCCAGCATCGTCTCGGCGCGCTGGACCTCGCTCGACAATCGCATGAAGGACAGCAGGCCGCGGTCGCCCTGAACCGTGTGATAGGCGAAATAACCGATGACGCAGGCCCCGAGGACGGGGACCACCACTTGGCGCGAGCGCCGACGGAATTCCTGCAAGACGGCCATGCCGGCAGAGAATCACGAAGCGGTTCGGCCGTCAATCGGCAATATTTTCAAGCACTTGCTCGGCAAAACCGTCCCCATTGCCGGGCAGATTTTGCCCATATCGACGCGCGACACGCCATATATGGTGCGCAGCCTTACGCCAGACTCGTCGGGTCCATATTGGCTCCGCAGACCAGCACGCCGACGCGTTCGCCCGGGGCGGGCTGATACGCCCCGCTGAGCAGGGCCGCCAGGGCCGTCGCGCCGCCCGGCTCCGCGGCCTGGCGCATCCGATCCCACAGCCAGCGCTGCGCGTCGCGCACCGCCTCGTCCCCCACCAACAGGCTCTCCACGCCGAACCGCGCCGCCGCCTCGAACGCCAGCGCGCCGACGGTGCGCGCGCCCAGGGAGTCGGCGGCGAGACCCGAGACCTCGACCGTCGTAGGCTCGCCGGCGGCGAGCGCGCGGTTCAGCGCGGGCGTCCCCTGCGTCTCGACGGCGACGATGCGCTTTGCGCCGGCCAACGCCGCGGCGCATCCGCCGACAAGCCCGCCGCCGCCGACGGCGATCAAGAGCGTGTCGAGATCGGGGGCCTGCTCCACCCACTCAAGCGCGCACGTGCCCTGCCCGGCCAGAATCTCCGGCTGGTCGTAGGCGTGCAGCAAACGCGCGCCGGTCTGGGCGCGTCGCGCTTCGCAGGCCTCCAAGGCTTCTGCGAAGTCGCGTCCGACGACATGCACTTCTGCGCCGTAGCCGCGCAGCCTGGCTTGCTTGGCGGGATGGGAGATTTCCGGCACGAAAATCTCCGCCCGCACGCCCAACGAGCGGGCCGCGTAGGCGACCGCCGCACCGTGATTGCCGCCGGAGGCCGCGATCACGCCGGCCTCCGTGACCGGCTGAGCGAGCAGCGCATTGAAGGCGCCGCGGGCCTTGAAGGAGCCGGTGTGCTGCATCTGCTCCAGCTTCAAGGTCACCGACGCCGGGCCGTCCGCGACGGAGAGAAGATCGCTCGGCTCGCACAAGATCGTCGGCGTGCGCCGGACGCTATCGGCGATCCGAATATGGGCGTCGGCGACGTCCTCAGGCGTCGGGAGGGCGTGCTGAGCTGACATTGGCTCTCTCGGGATTTGTTGCGGCGGGGCGGCCCGCTGATACAACTGCGTCTGAGGGCTTGCAAGTCGGTCTTGGCGAGAATCACTATGGCGTTTAGACCGCGTCTTTTCGCTCAGCCGCCGGATGCCCGATGTCCAAGGACGAACCTTTCTTTCTCGCGCCCTACTTCGAGAAGATCGAGGCGCCGAATTCTGCGGACGCCCGCGCGCTGTACGCCTATTGGCGAGGGCTCGCGGATCCGCCCGCGCTTCCCCAGCGCCGGCAGATCACGATGGAGGATTTGAGCGCGCTGGGCTGCTTGGACAGCGTCTTCATCCTGGAGCCGACGCAGGATGGGAGCGACTGGCGGTATCGTCTGCTCGGCACCCGGATCGTGCAGATGTACGGCAGCGAGGTCACGAGCATCCCCTTGCGAGAGCATATGACGCCGGAAGAGGCCGATCTCGCGATCGCCCTCAGCAATCACGTGCGCGACACGCTGACTCCGATCTTTCTGAAGGCGCGTTTCGTCTCGGGCGATCATCAGGTGCCGATCGAAACCATGTCGCTGCCGATCCTGGGCCGGGACGAGCACGACGTCTGGCTCTTCGGCGGCACGTTTTTCACGCCGCGCTGACGCGCGCCCCCGCGGATGAAAATCGATCTGGTCAAGCCTGAGCGGCGGAATTACCGTCGCCTGACGTACAGCCCGCATCCGCCGCCGGCTCATCCCGGCGAACATTATGAGGACGATCCATGTCGGAACGGTTTGACGCCGTCATCATCGGGGCCGGTATCATCGGCGCCGCGCTCGGGTTGGAGCTGAGCCGCAAAGGCTGGAAGACGCTCAATCTGGATAAGCTGCCCGCCGCGGGCTACGGCTCCACCTCGGCCAGTTGCGCGATCATCCGCACCCACTACTCCACTTTCGACGGCACCGCCTTCGCCTATGAGGGCTATTTCTACTGGAAGAACTGGGCCGACTATCTGGAGGTCGAGGACGAGCGCGGCCTCGCCGACTTTCACGATCGCGGCTGTCTGGTGATGAAGACAGAGGCCAACGGCTATCTGGAGAAGCTGCTGGAGCATCAGCGCGCCGTCGGCATCCCGTTCGAAGAGTGGGACGGCGCGACCATCAAGGCGAAGCTGCCGCACCTGGATCTCAACACCTACGCTCCGCCGAAGCGCCCGGACGATCCGGGATTCGGCGAGCCGACGGGCGGCTCCTTGCGCGGCGGCGTCTTCTTCCCCTGCGCGGGCTACATCTCCGACCCGCAACTCGCCACCCACAACATCCAGCGCGCGGCGGAAGCGGCCGGCGGGACCTTCCGCTTCAACGCCCAAGTCGCCGAGATCCGCAAAGACGCCGACGGCCGGATCGCCGGGGTGACATGCAAGGACGGAACGCAGATCGACGCGCCCGTCGTCGTCAACGTCGCCGGCCCGCACTCCCAGAAGATCAACGAGATGGCCGGCGCGACCGAGGACATGAACATCAAGACCCACGCGCTGAAGCAGGAGGTGACTCACGTCCCCATGCCGGTCGAGGGTTGGGACGAGAGCGGGATCGTCACCTCTGACAGCGACATCGCCTGCTACACCCGGCCGGAGAAGGGCAACTTCCTGCTGATCGGCAGCGAGGATCCGGAGTGCGATCCGCGCGAGTTCGTCGACCCTGACGATTTCGACGAGAACTTCACCGAGCAGTGGAAGATCCAGGCGATGCGCACCGCCCAGCGCATCCCCGAGCTCGGCATCCCCAGCCAGATGAAGGGCGTGGTCTCGCTCTACGACGCCTCGGACGACTGGATTCCGATCTACGACAAAAGCTGCGTGCCCGGCTTCTACATGGCCTGCGGCTCAAGCGGCAATCAGTTCAAGAACGCCCCGCCCGCCGGCCGGATGATGGCGGAGCTGATCGAAAAGGTCGAAGCCGGCCTCGATCACGATTCCGAGCCGCTGCAATGGGCGATGGACTATACGGGCAAAAGCATCGACGTCGGCTTCTACAGCCGGCGGCGCACCATCAATCCGGAAAGCAGCTTCTCCGTGCTGGGCTAGGACGGACGAGGCCGCGCCGGCTTCGGGGGGAGCCGCGACCGTGGCGAACGACGACAAGGCCGTCTTCAAAGGCCCGTTCTGGAAGGGCTTTCCCTATGTCGACGAGGTGCGTCGGCTGGAGGGGCACGAGCCCTGGCTATGGCTCGCCGCCGGGTGGCGCGACATGAAGGCGGCGCCCGCGATCAGCCTGTTCTTCGGGCTGCTGCTGGCGGGCTTGAGCGCCTTCCTCACCGTCGGCCTCTATTTGTTGGATCAGACCTGGGCGATCGCGCCGGCGCTGGGCGGTTTCCTGATCGTCGGGCCGATCCTGTCGGTCGGCATGTACGCCCTCTCGCGCGAGCTGGAGGCCGGCCGCACGCCGGGTTTCTTCGACGTCGTCTTCAGCTGGCGGCGCAATCCCTTGAACATCTTCGGCGGCGGCGTGCTGCTGACGCTCTATTTCATCATCTGGATGCGCGGCGCGGCGCTGATCTTCGCGGTGCTGTTCCCCTACAAGGGCGGCACGATCCAAGGCCTGGTCAACGCGACCCTGTTCACGCCGGAAGGCTGGCTCTTCCTGGCGGTCGGCGTCCCCGTCGGCGCCGCCTTCGCCTTCGTCGCCTTCGTCTTCTCGTGCGTGTCGCTGCAGATAATGCTCGACCGGCGGGTCGACGTGTTCCAGGGCGCGATGGCCTCGCTCGTCTGCGTCGCGGGGAATTTCCGCACCATGATGGTCTGGGCGGCGGTGATCGTGGGGCTGACGGCGGCCGGCTTCGCCACCGGCTTCCTCGGCTTCCTCGTCATCCTGCCGCTCGTCGGCCACGCCAGCTGGCACGCCTACCGGGCGCTCTTGGGGCGGCGGGAGACCGCCTGACGACGCGGCGGCAACCGCCGCATTTTCTTAAGCGCGGGGGGCGTGCCTGAGGCCGCGGGACCGAGCGCCCGCCGGCGCGCCCCTACCCCGCCTGGGCGAGGCGGTCCAGCGCGCGGGCGAGCTTGTCGCGCTGGGCCTGTTCGTCGGCCAGGCGCTCCTTGTTCTCGGCGACGACGGCCTCGGGCGCCTTGGCGAGGAAGCCTTCGTTGGAGAGCTTCTTCTCGATCTTGGCGATTTCGCCCTCGGCCTTGGCGATCTCCTTCTCCAGGCGCGCGCGCTCGGCCGACAGGTCGATCACGTCGGCGAGCGGGATCGCCAGCGTCGCTTCGTCGAGCACCAGCTGCGCCGCGCCCTTGGGCGGCTCGGCCGCATGGTCGATCGCCTCGATCCGGGCGAGGCGCGCGATCAGCGCCTCATGCCGCGACAGCCAGCCTTTCGCCTCCGCGCGCATGTCGACGGCGGCGAGCGCGACCTTGGCGCCGGCCGGCACGTTCATCTCGGCACGGACGGAGCGGACGGCGGAGATCAGGCGCACCACCCACTCCATCTCGCGCGCGGCGTCGGCGTCGGCGAGGGCCTCCGCCCCCTCCTCCGGCCAGGCGGCGAGGATCAGCGGATCGCCCTTGGCGCCGTCCGCGCCCTTCAGGAACTCCCAAAGCTCGGCCGTGATGAAGGGCGCGACGGGGTGCATGAGCCGCAGCGTGCGCTCCAGCACGAAGGCGGCGGTGGCGCGAGTTTCGGCCTTCGCGGCCTCGTCCGCCCCGGAGAAGAGCGGCTTGGCGAACTCCAGATACCAGTCGCAGAAGGTGTGCCACAGGAACTGATAGACGGCGCCCGCCGCATCGTTGAAGCGGTAGGCGTCGAGCGCCGCGGTGACCGCGTCGCGGGTCCGTCCGAGTTCGCCCAGGATCCAGCGATTGACCGTCTGCTCGGCCTTGGCGGGATCGAAAGATGGGTCGAGCGCGCATTCGTTCATCTCGCAGAAGCGCGCGGCGTTCCACAGCTTCGTCATGAAGTTGCGGTAGCCTTCCACCCGATCCTCGGAAAGCTTGATATCCCGGCCCGCGGCGGCGAGCGCAGTCAGCGTGAAGCGCACGCTGTCGGCCCCGAATTTCTCCATCAAATCCAGGGGGTCGATTACGTTCCCCTTGGACTTCGACATCTTCTGGCCCTTCTCGTCGCGCACCAGGGCGTGGACGTAGACGGTGTGGAAGGGCTCCTCCTTCATGAAATGATCGCCCATCATCATCATCCGCGCGACCCAGAAGAAGATGATGTCGAAGCCGGTGACCAGCACGTCGGTCGGATAATGCCGCGCCAGCGTCGGCGTCTCCTCCGGCCAGCCGAGGGTGGAGAACGGCCACAGGGCCGAGGAGAACCACGTGTCGAGCACGTCCTCGTCCTGGGTGAGCTCGACGCTCTTCCCGTAATGCGCGTCGGCCGCGGCCTGCGCGGCCTCTTCCGTCATCTCGACGAAGATGTGACCGTCCGGACCGCACCAGGCCGGAATGCGGTGCCCCCACCAGAGCTGACGCGAGATGCACCAGGGCTGGATGTTGTACATCCACTCGTAATAGGTCTTGGTCCAGTTCTCGGGCACGAACTTGGTGCGCCCCTGCTCGACCGAGGCGATCGCCTCCTTCGCCAGCGTCTTGGCGTCGACGTACCACTGCTCGGTCAGATAGGGCTCGATCGGCACGCCGCCGCGATCGCCGTAGGGCACGGAATGGCGGATCTTCTCCTCCCCGGCCAGCAGCCCCTCGGCCTCAAGATCGGCCAGAATACGTTTGCGCGCCTCGAACCGGTCCAGGCTGCGATAGGCCTCGGGCGCGTTCTCGTTGATCTTGGCGTCGACCGTCAGGATGTTGATCATCTCCAGATCGTGGCGCCGGCCGACCTCGAAATCGTTGAAATCGTGCGCGGGCGTCATCTTGACCGCGCCGGTGCCCTGCTCCGGGTCGGCGTACTCGTCCGCCACGATGGGCAGGCGTCGGCCGACCAGCGGCAGGATGCAATGCTTGCCGATCAGGTGGCGGTGCCGCTCGTCCTCCGGATGGACCGCGACGCCGCTGTCGCCCAGCATGGTCTCGGGCCGCGTGGTGGCGACGGTCAGATACGCGCCCTCGGCGCCTTCGATCGGATAGCGGATCGACCAGAGGGAGCCGTCCTGCTCGGTCTGCTGGACCTCCAGGTCGGAGATCGCCGTCTCCAACGCCGGGTCCCAATTCACCAGACGCTGGTCCTTGTAGATCAGCCCCTGGCGGTGCAGCTCGACGAAGACGTGGCGCACGGCCTCGGACAGGCCGTCATCCATGGTGAAGCGCTCGCGGCTCCAATCGCAACTGGCGCCGAGGCGGCGCAGCTGGTTCAGAATCGCGCCGCCGCTCTCGGCCTTCCAGTCCCAGATTCGCTCGATGAATTTCTCGCGGCCCATCTGGCGGCGATCGGGCTCCCCGCGCTCGGCCAGCTTGCGCTCCACCACCATCTGGGTTGCGATGCCGGCGTGGTCCATGCCGGGCTGCCACAGCACGTCGTAGCCGGCCATGCGCTTGTAGCGGCACAGCACGTCCTGCAGCGTGTTGTTCAGCGCGTGGCCCATATGCAGCGAGCCGGTGACGTTCGGCGGCGGAATGACGATGGTGAAGGGCTTCGCGTCGGGGCGGGCGCCGGGCTTGAAATAGCCGCCCTCCTCCCACTGGCGATAGTGCTTGTCCTCGATCGCTTGCGGCGCGTAGGTCTTGTCCAGCATCACACTCGCTTTCGTCCCGGCGGTCGGCGTTTCGTTGGGGCGCGGATATCGGGCGTTTATACGGCTTGCGCGCGGATGGTCAAACCCGCTTGGGATGGGTCGAGATGAGCCGCTGTCTGGTTCTGCAAAGCGCCTCGGACGCACAGGCGGCGACGCCGTGGCTGGCGCGATGCCTCGCCTCGGTCGAGGCGTGGGCGCAGGCGTGCGGCGCCGACTACGCCTTCCACGGCGACGCCGCGCTGGCGAAAGCGCCCGATTGGTATCGCGACAAGGCCGGTGAAAAGATCCCGGTTGTGACCGATCTCGTCCGCCTGCTGTTGATCGAGGAGGCGCTGGCCGAGGCTTATGACGTCGCGCTGTGGCTGGACGCCGACTTTTTCGTCGCGGCGCCGGATCGGTTTCGTCCCGTCGACGCGCCGGGCGGCTTCGCCGTCGGCCGGGAGGTGTGGGTCGACGTTGATCCAAAGCGCCCCGGGCGCCTCAAGACCTGGCGCGGGCCGCATAACGCCTGCCTGATGGTGCGCAGGGGCGATCCCCGTCTGCCCTTCCTGATCCACGCGACGGAAACCCTGATCGCCAAGGCCGATCCCGCAGGCATCGCCCCGCAGATGGTGGGGCCGAAGCTGCTGAAGGCGCTGCAGCCCTTCGCCGACTGGACCCTGCTGCCGGAGGCCGGCGCGCTCAGCCCGCCGGTGCTGGCGGACCTCGCCGCCGGCGACGGCCCGATTTCCGCCCCCGCCCCCGCGCCCGCCTGGGAGCGCTTCCGCCGCGACAGCCGCCCGCTCCCCGCCGGGGTCAATCTGTGCTGGTCGCTGACGGCCGATCGGGCCGAAGCGGCGATGATCCGCGCAATGGAGACGATGAAGGTATTTCTCTCGTGAGCGGGAATTCACTGTGCGCCAAACGTCCAGGAGGGCGCAGTTACCGCGCAGGACAAGGCAGCGTCTCCTCGGTGGGCCAGACGGACATCTCGTCCTCGACCCACCGGCGGGCGTCAGCGCGGGCGGCGGCCGCGCTTTCCGGGGGCGCCTCGTCTAGGAACGCCGCGGCGCGAGCGGCGAGGCGTTCTCGGTCCAGGAGGTCCTCACCGTAGAGAACCCCGCCTCGGACAATCATCGCCTCAGTTCGCGCCGCCCAAGCCAAGCTCTCCGATCCTTCGCCCGCGAGCCGCCCATCGCGGATCCCATGCGCAAGCTCAAGGGCCGCCATCGGCTGCCCGCCGCGAGCCGCGCGTTCGAACGCCGCGCGGGGGCCTGGAGCCGACCCGCGATACCCCGGCGCGTACTGAAAGGAGCCGACCATGAAAAGGGCCGTCGGATGTCCGATCCGCGCGGCCTCTTCGATCCAGAGAACCGGCCGGTCGCGCCGCGCATTGGGCGGAAGTTCCGAGGGATCGAACCGCGCCAAAAGAAGCATTGCGGCGGCGTAACGCGCCTGTGCGAGATCGGCCAGAAGGGTGACGGCCTCTCGCCGCGCCGCCGCTTCGCCCTGGCGTTGGTTCAGCAGAAAGCGCGCTAGATCATACCGCGCCGTGAGCGCCCCTGAGGCGGCGGCGCGGCGATGCAGCCGCTCCGCTTGCCCGAGGTCTCGCTCCGTTCCGCCAAGTCCTTGACTATGCGCCGTTGCAAGCGCCGCCGCCGCACACCAATAGCCCGGCTCATCGACAAGCCGCCGCGCGATCATCAGCGCCTCCTCGTAGCGTTCTTCGGCCCAAAGGTCGAGCATTCGCGCCGCCGGCTCCGCCTTGACGGGGGCCGCGTCGAGAGCAGCCGCGGCAAGCATCGCCCCGAAAGCGCAGGCGGCGAGGCGCCGAAGAGCGGCCATCATCGCATCAACCTCGAGGCCCGCCGGGCATCGGCTGCAAGCCCAGGGGCGGGTCGAAATCTGGATCCGGGTCTTGAATTGGTTCGTATCGACCGCGAGACGGATTCCATCTACGCGGTTTGCCGTCCGGGCCAAGGATAAACGGTTTAGGGTCGCTTGGCTGATTCCCGGGATTAGGGGTGTCACCGGTATCATTCGGCCGCTTCGGCGCGTCGCTCTTAAGCTTCACGCCTCGATAACGTCGGGGTTGTTCATCGGCAAGGATGCGCCACCCGTCGTCAACAAAGTCCCGGTACGCGGAAAACTCAGGATCCTCCGAGCGCCAATAGCGTCGGTCGCGCATCAAGAATTTGAGATAGCTCTCCTCAATCGGTCTAGTGAAATTGTACGCCATACGTTGCCTTCTATTCCTACGCAAGCCTTTTTAAGAGAACATAAATCGAATTTTATTCTTTGTCAACCTATGAACGCAAAGCCCTAACAGCACTCGTATTAACCCGCTCCGGCGACTAAAGAACAGGTTGTATTGTAGCCCGTCGTCGTTAGGAACGGTCCCGAGATGTTCATTTAATCGCCCGGTCAACCTGTTCGATCAGCCCGGAGGGCGGACCAAGTTTGATGGAGACTTGCATGAAGCCCCTTTCCGGCGGCTGCCTGTGCGGCGCTGTGCGGTATGAGATCGACGGCCGCCCCAAGGGCTCCGTCGCGCACTGCCATTGCAGCATGTGCCGGCGCGCGGCCGGGTCGGTCGCGGTGACCTGGCTCACCGTCGCGCCGGATCAGTTTCGGCTGACCCGCGGCGCGCTCACCCGCTACGCCAGCTCCGCGAAGGGCGCGCGCGGCTTCTGCGGGACCTGCGGGTCGCCGGTCACCTTCCTCCACGCCGACCATCCGGACGAGCTCGACGTCACGGTCGGCACGCTGGACCGGCCGGAGGACATGCCGGCGAGCTTGCATATCTGGACGACGAGCCGCCTGTCCTGGCTGCACCTGGACGTGCATCTGCCGGAGCGGGAGGACGACGCCGACCCGCTTCTGTAGGGGGTTGAGGCTCCCGCCCTCACTTCGATTCCGTATGCCCGTCGACGACCAGCGCCTGGCCGGTGATCTTGGCGCCGCCCGGGCCGGCGAGGAACAGCACCGTCTCCGCCAGATCGTCGGCCGTGATCCAGGTCTTCAGCGAATTGCCCGAGGCGTAGCCGTCGCGCACCGCCGCGGGGGCGACGCCGCGGGCCGCCGCCTCCGCGTCGATCACGCGCTCCATGCGCTCGCCCTCGACGATCCCGGGGCAGATCGCGTTGACGGTGATCCCGCCGGGCCCGACCTCCGTCGCCAGCGCGCGCACAAGGCCGATGAGCCCGTGCTTCGCCGCGCAATAGGCCGTGCGCGTCGGATACCCCGCGAGGCCGGATGTCGAAGAGAAGAAGATGATCCCGCCGCCGCCCGCCGCCGTGAGACGCGGGACGGCCTCGCGCGCGCACAGATAGCCGCCGATCAGATTGACGTCGACGCAGGCGCGCCAGGCGGCCGGTTCGGTGTCGGCCAGCGGCGCGATCGGGCCGGCCGTACCGGCGCAGCAGACGACCAGGTCGAGGCCGCCGAGCGCCGCGTCAGCGCTTGTGAAAAGCGCCTCCACCTGCGCCTCGTCCGAGACGTCGCAGACCGTGCGCCCGATCTCCGGGGCCAAGCCGTCGAGTCCCGTCTCGTCCACATCGCAGGCGTAGACCGCGGCGCCCGCCTCCCTGAGGCGCTCCGCCACCCGGCGGCCGATGCCGGCGCCGGCGGCGGTGACCAGCGCGCGCGTCCCTGAGAGATCCGTCACGGCTCAAAGATCCGGGCGCCGGCGCACGCCCTCGCGGATGCGGCGGTAGTCGAGCGTCGCCGGATCGGCGATCACCGGCCCTGGCGCGGCCGCGGTGAGCACGATCTCCGCGATCGGCTGAAAGTCCGCGCGGAAATGGACGGAGCTTTTCAGGACCAGGATCGGCTGCTCCGCCGGCTCCAGGCCCAGATGACGGAACATCGACTGGTCGCCCGCCTGCATCTCGCGCGAAGCCAGAATGATCCGCACCCCGTCGACGTCCAGCAGCGCCATCGGCCCCAGTTGCATGCGCGCGCCGCCCCACATCGGCCCCGTCGCGGTGAAGCGGCCGTTCCCCAACCGCTCGACCCGCGCTTGCGTCTCCACCGGCGCGTCGCCGGGATAGCGCCGGCCGCCCAGCGCGAAGGACGTCGTCGCCCCCTCGCCCGCGGCGTGCGCCTGTTCGGCGCTCTCGGGGTCGATCAGCATCGCCAGCACGGCGCCCCGGGCTTCCGCCGCCAGCAGGGCGCGCAGCATGCCGGTCGTGTCGCCCGGGCCGCCGCCGCCGGGATTGTCCTGCGTGTCGGCGATGACGACCGGCTTGGCGGCGC
Organism: Marivibrio sp.; assembly: GCF_040218065.1. Lineage (NCBI taxonomy): Bacteria > Pseudomonadati > Pseudomonadota > Alphaproteobacteria > Rhodospirillales > Aestuariispiraceae > Marivibrio > Marivibrio sp. Next base: position 111,118 of record NZ_JAVJQE010000013.1, read on the forward strand.
CGGCCTGGACCCGGCGCATCGCCTCGGCGACCGCGCCGTCGGGCGCGTAGATCGGCTCGCCGAACTCGGCCTGGGCGTCGCGGATCGCCTGGGCCATCGCGTCGGCGGCGCCGGCGGCGGTGCGCTGATCGGCCCCGTAGGCGACGACCGCCGGCCCGACCTCGCGAATGTCGGCCTGAGGAAAGCCGCAGGCGACCGCCAGCGCGGCGAGGTCAGGCGTGCGCTCCAACATTTCCGGCAGCGTGGCCCCGTAGAGCCGGTCCATCGGCGCCAACTCGGTGCAGCCCCAGTTGAGCGGGATCAGAAAATCGAGCTTACGCAGCGCCTTGGCCGGTTTGCGATGGGTCGCGACCAGTTCCAGCAACGATCGGGCGGCGCGCGCGCCGGTCTCGCCCATGTCGACATGCGGATAGGTGCGGTAGATGTCGAGGAGATCCGCGCAGTCGACCATCGCCTGCGTCACGTTGGCGTGAAGATCGAGGCTGACCGCGACGGGGACGTCCGGCCCGATGAGGTCGCGCAGGCGGCGCAGCAATTCGCCCTCGCCGTCCTCCAGATGCTCCGTCACCATCGCGCCGTGGAGGTCGAGATAGACCCCGTCGACCGGACCCTCCTCCTCGATCGCCCGCTTGAGGCCGTCGATCAGTCCGCCGGCGATGCGCTCATAGGCGTCTTCGGTGACGTGGGCCGACGGCGGGGCGGAGCACCAGCTGAGCGGGACCAGTTCCGCGCCCGCGCCGGTCAGCTCCGTCACCGCGCCGGTGATCGGGATGTGCACGCCGTCGATCGCCGCCAGCATCTGCGGTCCGTGGGTCAAGCCGGGCCAGCCGTCCGTGCGGGCGAACTTCTCGAAGTCCGCCTTTATGGGCGCGAAGGTGTTGGTTTCGTGCTGAAAGCCGCCGACGGCGATGCGCATCGAGAGTCTCCCTTTGGCGCTCTGTCGAATCGGAACGGGGTCGAAACCGCTTGCGCGACGTCGACCCCGCCTTGAAGGGGCGGCGCGCGGGCCGCCCCAAAAGCGCTCAGATCTCGGCGTAAGGCTTGGCCTCGCCCTTTTTGCCGGGATTGGTGGTCGCGCCGGTGACCGCCGGGCCGACGGTCTGGGCGTAGCGCCACAGCGCACCTGAGCCGCCCTTGTCGGCCGGGGGCGTCCAGTCTTCGCGGCGCTTCTCCAGCTCCTCGGCCGACAGGTCGACCTCGAGCGTTCCCTTGTGCGCGTCGATCGTGATCATGTCGCCGTCGCGCAGCAGGCCGATGGGCCCGCCGACCGCAGCCTCCGGGCCGACATGGCCGATGCAGAAGCCGCGCGTCGCGCCTGAGAAGCGCCCGTCGGTGATCAGCGCCACCTTGTCGCCCATCCCCTGGCCGTAAATCGCGGCCGTGGTGGCCAGCATCTCACGCATGCCCGGGCCGCCCTTCGGGCCTTCGTTGCGGATAACCAGCACGTCGCCCTCGTTGTAGGCGCGCTCGGCGACGGCCTTGTACGCCTCCTCCTCGTTCTCGAAGCAGCGTGCGGGGCCTTTGAACGTCAGCTCCTTCAGGCCCGCGACTTTCACGATCGCGCCTTCCGGCGCCAGATTTCCCTTCAGGCCGACGACGCCGCCCCAGCTGGACAGCGGGTTGGAAACCGGGCGCACAACATCCTGGTCCTCGGGGAACTTCACCGCCTCGAGATTTTCCGCCAGCGTCTTGCCGGTGACCGTCAGGCAGTCGCCGTGCAGCAGCCCCGCCTCAAACAGCGTCTTCAGCATGATCTGCACGCCGCCGACCTCGAACAGGTCCTTCGCGACGTAGCGGCCGCCCGGCTTCAGATCGGCGATGTAAGGGGTCTCGCGAAAGATGTCGCAGACGTCGTTCAGGTCGAAATCGATTCCCGCCTCGTTCGCGATCGCCGGCAGGTGCAGGCCGGCGTTGGTCGACCCGCCCGCGGCGGCGACGACGCGCGCGGCGTTCTCTAACGCTTTGCGGGTGACGATCTGACGGGGACGGATCTGCTTTTCGATCAAATTCATGATCTGGACGCCGGAGGCTTCGCAGACCGCGTCACGGCTCTCATAGGGCGCCGGCGCGCCGGCGGAGCCGGGCATGGCGAGGCCGATCGCCTCCGAGACGCAGGCCATGGTGTTGGCCGTGAACATGCCGCCGCAGGAGCCGGCGGTGGGACAGGCCACGCACTCGATCTCGTGCAGCTCGTCCTCGTCGATCTGGCCGCCGGAATGCCGGCCGACCGCCTCGAAGACGTCCTGGACGGTGACGTCCTTGCCTTTGTAGCGGCCCGGCAGGATGGAGCCGCCGTAGATGAAGATGGAGGGGACGTCCATGCGCACCATCGCCATCATCATGCCGGGCAGCGACTTGTCGCAGCCGGCGACGCCGACGATCGCGTCATAGCAATGGCCGCGCACCGTCAGCTCGACCGAATCGGCGATCAGATCGCGGCTGGGAAGCGACGCGTACATGCCTGCATGGCCCATCGCGATGCCGTCGGTCACGGTGATCGTCGTGAATTCGCGCGGGGTGCCGGCGGCGGCCTTCACGCCCTTCTTCACCGCCTGCGCCTGGCGGGCCAGCGAGATGTTGCACGGCGCGGCCTCGTTCCAGCATGTGGCGACGCCGACGAAGGGCTGCTTGATCTCCTCGTCCGTCATGCCCATCGCGTAATAAAAGGCGCGATGCGGCGCGCTCTGCGGACCGATCGACACGTATCGGCTCGGCAGCTTGGATTTGTCCCATTCTTTGCGGCCGGACTGGGGATCCGATTCGGCCATGGCGCTTCCCTCCCTAGAGACAGGCGGTTACTGTTTTGAGGCCGGTAGTTTGTCGCGCGCGACCGGCCGCGCCAAGGAAAACCGATAGCGACGCCTCCGGGAGCCGTCATGACCGCGCCGAGCGCCACCCCGTCCCGCCCCGCCGTCGCAGCCGCCCGCGCCGTCGCGACGCCGGACGACTGGTACAGAGCCTTCGCCGCCTATCTGCATGAGACGCCGGCCTGGGCGCAGCTCGGGCGCCTCTTTCCCATGCCCGAGGGCGCCGCGGACGGCCTGCAGCGCCATCGACATCTGTTGAGCCAAGCCGTCCTCAATCCGTCCCTTGAGGCCGCCATCCCGCGTGCGATCGGCGCCTTTGCGCGCGACGCCTTAGGCGCGCCGCCGCGCCCGCAGACGGCCGACAGCCAAGCGGCGGCGGCCGAGATCGAACAGCGGGGCTGGACCGTCCTGCCCGACACGCCCCGCGAGGCGGTCGAGCGTCTGCGCGGTCGTCTCGAGGCGCTGCCGCTCTACGCAAAGGCGGGGGCGGCGCGCTCGGCGGCGCTCGACTATCAGGCGGCGCAGGCCTACAACGTCGCCGAATACCGGGCGGAGGACGCGCTCGCGATTCCCGACGTGTTGGATTTCGTGTGCGAGCCGACCGCGCTGGCGGCGGCGGAGCGTTATTTGGCCGGCCCGCCCATGCTGTTGGCGCTGGTGGCGTGGTGGAGCTTTCCCGGCCATCAAGCGCGCGACGCGCAGCTCTTCCATCTCGATGTCGACGACCATCGGTTCGTGAAGCATTTCGTCTATCTCACGGACGTCGACGGCGAAAGCGGCCCCCACGCCTATGTCGAGGGCACGCATCGGCCGGAAGACTACGCCTTGATGATCAAACGCGCAGGAGACCGGGCCGGCCAGCAGCGCATATATGATTGGCTGTTCCAGACGCTGCGCAAATCCGACGCCGATGTGGAGGCTGTGACCGGCAAGCGTCCCACGTTGATCGAGGGCGCGGCCGGCACGCGATTCCTCGCCATGACGCGGGGACTGCATAAGGGCGTCCCGCCGGCGAGCCGTCCGCGCCTGCTCTTACAGGCGACCTACGGCGTAAGCCCTGCCGGGGTTGCGCCGCGCCGTGCGGTCTCGGCTGAGACGGCGGCCGGGCTGTCGCCGGAAAATCGTCGGCTCCTCTGGCTCTTCGGGGGCGAGACGGGCTAGATTGATCGCCCGCCCGTCCGCCTGATTGTGGGAGCAGCGCCATGACGACGCTCACCGGCATCGACCATTTGGCCTTCATCACGCCGGACATCACCGGCACGATCCGATTCTATCGCGACCTGCTGGGTTTGCGCCTAGAGGCGGGTGTCGGTCACGACGGCTTCCGCCACTATTTCTTCAAACTCGGCGACGGGCGCACGCAGATCGCCTTCTTCGAATATGACGGGGCCGCGCCGATGGTGCGAAAATTCCCCGGCGATCGAACGTCCGAGCCGCTCGGCTACGATCATGTCTCGATGCGCGTGGAGAGCCGGGAGGCCCTTTTCGATCTGAAAGACCGCCTGGAGGCGGCGGGCTTCCCCGTCCACGGCGCGGTCGATCACGGGCTGTTCTGGTCGGTCTATTTTTACGATCCGAACAACATCCCCTTGGAGGCGACCTGGAACTTCATGGAGGTGGCGGAGGCCCCGGCGATCGTCGACGACGAGCCGGTCCCGGCCGCCGCAGAAGGACCGGAGCCTCAACCCGGTCATTGGCCCCCGCCCGCGCGGCGCACGCCCCCCGAGGCGATGAGCGCCAAAGGCGGCAACGCCCTGCCGCTTCGCCGGGAATTGCTGGCGAAAGGCCGCGTGCGCTTCGCCGACGATTTGCCGGAGGATTTCCGGGCGCAGATGGCGGCGGAGACGGCGGAGGCCTGACGGGCGCGAAGGCTTCGAGGCGGATCGGCGATCCCTTGCGTGATTCGCTTCTGTTCCGTCACCCCGGCCCTGTGCCCGGGAAACAGCCGTCTGCGCCGTCAGAGCGCAGCGCTGTCGGGTCGGAACAGGTCCGGCCCGACGAGTCTCGACGGAAGGATCGGCGGCGGAGACGTGAGCGACGAACGCTGCGGCGCCTGGCCTTTCCCGAGGGAGAGGTGAAAGCGACTAACGCCCCCTACTCCGCCACAAACATCGCGTCGAACAGCTCCATCACCTGGGCGACCGTCTCCGGCTTCACATGGCGCAAATCAACGTCCCACGGCGCGTCGAGACAACCGGTGACCAGTTCGTAGGACGGGAAGTAATAGGCCTGCGGGTCGGCTGCGACGATCTCCTCGGCGGCGACGCGGAGCACCGCCTTGGAGTGCGTGTTCGCCTCCACCACATGGCGCTCGGCGGCGCGGGTCGTCGCCAGAAACGGAATAGGCGAGACCGAGACGATCAGGGTGAAGTCCGGATTGTGCGCGCGCACGATCTCGGCGAACCGGCGGATGTCCTCGACGTTCTGCTGTACCGTCAGCACGTCCGGACGCGCCGTCAGATAACTCGAGAAACCGCGCGGATTGCGCGACAGAACCGTCCCGTCATGCAGCAGGCGCCAGCACTCGTTGAGGCCGAGGGTGACGATGAACACCTTGGTTGCGCTCAAGGCGTCGCGCACGGCCGACAGATGCCGCTCATAATCGGCGGCGAAGGCCCCCGGCGAGTAGAAGGCCACGCCCTCGCGATACGGGTCGCACCAATAGCTTTGGCCGCCGGCGGTCATCTTGACCAGCATGCGCTCGAACGGCCGTTCGTCGAAGGCGCGCTCGGCCAGTTGGCGGAACCCTGGGCTGTTGAACAGCAATCCCCAGGCGGCGCAGAAATCCGTGACGCTCTTGTCCGGGCGGCCGCCTTCGGAATGAACGCCGTTCGCGCCGTCGGGCTGATTTTCCGTGACGACGTAGTTGAAGCCGCGACGCTGAAAGGCGTGGCTGATCTCGAAGGCGAAGCAACTGCCGGCGCTGCCGATCGGCGTCGCGGCGTCGACCAACGGCGTGCGCGTGACGAAAGGTTTGAGCGCGGCCAGCGACTGCGCGGGATCGCGCTTCGGATTGGGCCAGAAGATCGCCTCGGCCGGCTTCCCCGGCGCAGGCTCGTAGGTCTTGGCGGTCGTCCGCCCCTCGGCCATGAAACGCTGCGGCGCGTCGGCCTGCGCGGCGAAGCGCGCGGCCAGGGACGCATCCTCGACCCGCCGTCCCGCCTGCACCGCCTGGTGCGCCAGGGTCAGCACGGCCCCGAGATCAGGCGTCGACCTGCCGCTGCGGCGGATCTCTTCCGCCACCAGATCACCGAGGTCGGGATCGGCGGCGAAGACGGCGCGCAGCAACAGGCGTCGCGCGGCCGGATCGCTCCAGCCGTCATCGCCGCCTAGCAGGGCTATGTCAGGGACCGCGCTCATCCGCCCGTGAACCTCCGCCGGAGCGCGCGCCGCGCGGCGGCGTCAGTAGCCGTCGTCCTCCCATCGGCGTTTCGCGCCGGAGGCCATTTTCTGAATCTCTTCCTCGACAAGACGCTCCACCATTGTCGGCAGATTGTCGTCGAGCCACGAGCGAAGCATCGGCCGCAACAGCCCCTTCACGACATCTTCCAGCGTCTCGCCGGCCTGCCCCATGCGGATCGAGCGTTCCAACTTCGCGAAGGAAGCCGTGCCGAACTGTTCGGTCGTCTCCGAGACCAACCGCTCTTCGAGCTGATCGGCGGCAGCGGCCAGCGGGTTGCGCGGCGCGGCGGCCTGGGTATCAGGCCGCGGCGGCGGGGGCGGCGGAGGGGGCGGGGGCGGCTCGAAATCGTCGTCGTCGTCTTCCATGTCGACGAGTTCGAGCTCGGGCGGCTCCGGCTCCTCCTCGAGTTCGTCGACGAGTTCAAGCGGCTCCTCGTCTTCTTCCTCAGGCTCCTCCTCCTCGAACTCCTCTTCGAGAGCGAGAGGCTCTTCCTCTTCTTCTGAAGCCGGTTCGGGCTCGGGCTCGGGCTCGGGCTCGGGCTCGGGCTCGGGTTCCGGCTCGGGCTCGGGCTCGGGCTCGGGCTCTTGTTCCGGCTCGGACGCCTCAGGCTCTTCGGCCTTTTTGCCCTCCTCGTCCTCTCCGTCTTCGGAAATGATCCGGCGGATCGACGCGAGGATCTCCTCCATCGACGGTTCTTTACTGGACGAGTCGCTCATTGTTCAGACCTGTCCTTCCGACCCCGGTGCGGACGCCCCGCCCCTCTTTACGCCTCGTCCCTGCGCCCAGTCTAGGGGCCGCAAAGAACGGGCCCCGCTGAGGGCGTCCGATCGCATACTCCGCCAAGGAGGATAGTCCGATTCCCCCACTGTCGCCGCAAAACTGCACCGAGTCGGGGTTTTATTGCAATCGCGTTTAGCCCGCGGATCACTCTGGCGCGGCGGCCGACGGCGGCGCGTCTGCATCGAAGTCGCTGGCCTCGGCGGGCTCGCCCAGCCCCCAGACCTGATTGCGCACGCCGCTATAATGGCTGTAGGGGTCGTAGTAATCGACGTCCAGCCCCAGGTCCCGCGCCGTCAAACCGCCTACCGCGCCCAACAGGTCGTAGCGCGCGACCAGCAGATCGCGCTCCGCTTCGACCAGCGAGACGCGCGCGTCGAGCAGTTCCTGCTCCGCGTCGAGCACGTCCAGCACCGTGCGCTGGCCGACCGTGGCCTCCTGCTGCACGCCCTCGAGCGCGATCTCGGCCGCGCGAACCTCCTCGCGAATCGCCTCGATCTCCGCGAGGCTGGTGCGATAGGTCTCCCAGGCGCTGGTGGCGTCCTCCGTCGCGGCGCGCCGCGCCTCTTCGATGGCGTCCAGGGCTTGGCGGGCGCGCTGCTTGGCTTCACGAACTTCGCTGGTCTGAAAGCCTTGCTGGTAGATCGGCACCGTCAGCTCGGCCGTCAGGCGCAGCTCGTTTTGCTCCGAATCGGTGCTGAAGGTCTTTCGATTGTGGCTCGCCGTGCCGACGACGTCGACATCGGGCAACAAATCGCCGACCTGACTGTCGATCGCGCTCAACGCCGAGCGGCGGTCGTAGATCGTCGCGCTCACGTCCGGATTCCGGGCGCCGGCCAACTCGACCGCCTCGCCGCGGCTGGACGGCAATTCGACCAGCCCCGTGGGCTGTTCCAGTTCGCCCGGGGGCGCGCCGACGACGCGCTCGTACGTGGCCCGGCTCACCTCAAGATTGCCGGCTGCGCGAATGCGGTCGGAGCTGGCGCGGCTCAGCCGCGACTCGGCCTGGGCCACGTCGGTGCGCGTCACCTCGCCCACTTCAAAGCGGTCGCGCGTCGCCTCCAGCTGTCGGCGCAGACGCCGCTCGTTTTGCTGATTGAGCGAGAGCACGGCCTGATCGCGCACCACGTCCATATAGGCGGAAACCGCGTCGAACAGGACGCTCTGCTCCGTCGAAAGCAGCCGCGCGCGCTCCGCTAGCACGTCCGCCTCGGCGGCGGCGACATTCGCCGCCGTCGACCCGCCGTTATAGAGATTTTGCCGAATCTCCAACTGCAGGGAGCGGGTCGTGCGCGTGTCTTTGCGCGGGTTGATGTTCTGGCGCGTGCGCACGCCGCCGACCGTACCGGTCATCTCCACCGAGGGCCGCCAACCGGACAGCGCCTGCGGCACGCCTTCGTCGACGGCGCGCAACTGGGCGCGTCGCGCCTGCAGCGTCGGGTTGTCGCGATAGGCTTTCGCCATCGCCTCGTCCAACGACTGGGCCGAGGCCGCCGGCGCGCTCAGACCGATCACGGCACAGACCGCCGCGCCGGCCAGAACGGCGCGGCTAATGCGCCGGCCCAAGCCGGCGATCGGGAGATACGCGGATGCGTGCGGCATGCGGGCGTCCTAGTTGCCTTCGCGTCGGCGCGGGGCCGACGGCTGTCAGAATACGAAACCCGCCGCGCGCTCGAATCCCGCGGCCGGCTTCACCATGGCGTCGTAGAGCGCCCGGCTCGAGACGACGCCGTTGCGCTTGCCGCACAAGGTCAAGCGCCCCACCTCGCCCGGCGCGCCGATCACCGCCGTCAGCCGGCCGCCTTCGGCCAGCTGATCGAGCAGTACCGGCGGCGCCTCCGGCACGCTTCCGTCAACCAAGATGACATCATAGGGCGATTCTTTCGCCCATCCATCGCGGTGCGGTCCGCCGACGATGACGACGTTGTCGAGCGCCATGTCCGTGATCAGCTGGCTCATTCGCTGGCGAAGCTCGCCGTCCTGCTCCAGTGCGAAGACCGAGCCGGCCAGCCGGCCGGCGACAGCGGCCAGATAGCCCGTGCCGGGGCCGACCACCAGCACGTTGTCCTCCGGACCGACCGCCGCAGCCTCAAACAGCCGTCCCGCCGTAACCGGCTCCATCAAATACCGCCCGGGGGCGATCTCGACGTCCTCGTCGATGTAGGAGATCGCTTGGCGGTTCTTGGGCGTGAATCGCTCCCGCTGAAGCTCGCCCATCGCGGCGAGCAGACGCGGGTCGGACACCTCGTTCGGGCGCAGCTGGCAAGCGACCATGTTGCGACGCGCGACGGAGAAATCCATGGAGCATGCGCCTCCTGAAGAGGACGCCCGTCCGACGCATTAGGCGCCCGTCGGGCCTCGGTGAAAGCGGTTGCGGCGCGTCTCGACGCCGACCGCCGCACAGACGCCGCCGTTATAGGCGGCCCGCGCGGCGATGGCAATCGCAGCGCACGGCGAGACGCTCGATCCCGCTCGCCCGCGCCCGACGGGGCTGTCGCGACTAGGCTGGCTTGACCGGGCTGGCTTGACCGGGCTGAGGTGCGCGCGTATATCCGCGCCGGAAGCGGGCGGGGCCGACCCCCGGCTTCCCCCGAGGCGCGGTGGCGGAGTGGTTACGCAGCGGCCTGCAAAGCCGTGTACGCCGGTTCGATTCCGGCCCGCGCCTCCATTTCCCTCTTTTCCTGTTCGACCGCGGTCCGTCCGGCGCATCCCGTGCGGCGGCGCGTGGCGCGGCTTGCCGTCGACGCGCGCTGATTTCGCTCTATACTAGCGTGCACACCGCTCACGCGAGGACAGGAGACGAGCCGTCACGCCGACGCCGCCCCGCCCTTCCGGCGCACCCCCGCGCAAGCCCGCTCCGGTCAAGATCCGCCGGGGCGTATGGTCCGATGTGGCCGACTGTCTTCCCGATCGACTGCATCCGATGAGCGCGCAGTATCTGCGCTACTTCCTCGACGGCACCTGGAACGTCGAGCAGTTCCTGCGCTGGTTTCATATGCCCAACTCCTCCTATCTGCCGGTGGCGCAATGCGTGCTGCACCGCCTGGGCGAAGAGTGGACCCCGCCTTGGCCGCCGCCGCGCACCCTGCCGAGCGAGCCGCCGGACGCCGCGGTGTGAATTTTTTTCGACGGCCCGCGGCGTTTCGCGGCGCGCGCCCTCTTGGCAAGGCCGGGGCGGGTTGCTATACACCGCGCCGTTCGAACGGGACGGTCCGCGCGCCGCCCGCCGGGCGATACCGATCCGGTGTAGCTCAGTTGGTAGAGCAAGCGGCTGTTAACCGCTGGGTCGTAGGTTCGAGTCCTACCGCCGGAGCCAGTTGGAGAAAGGGGTCGATCGACGGATCGACCCCTTTTTCATGACGCGGCGGCGCCCATCTCTAGCGCGCTATGCGACCCTTCGACCTTCGATCCCCGCCGCCCGGGACGCCGGACTACAGCCGCGCCGAAGCCCGTGTCGACGGTGCGGTCCAAGCCCTCGGTTTCGCCGCGGCGCCGCCGGCGGCGGTGATCCTAGGGCTGGTCGCGGACGGGACGACGGCGACGCTCGGCTCCGTGATCTACGGACTCAGCCTGACGGCGATGACGGCCTGTTCGGCGCTCTACCATTGGGTCCAAGATCCCAGCCGCAAAGCGCTCTGCCGCCGGGCGGATCGGGCCGCGCTCTTCGCCTTGATCGCCGGAACCTACACAGCCTTGCTGACCGGCTCCCTGGGGGACGCGCTCGGCCCGACGTGGCGCGCGCTCGCGCTCGGCTTTATATGGGCCGCGGCGGGCGCCGCGAGCTATCTGGAGATTCGCCATCCGCGTCGATTCGAACGAACGACGCTGGCCCTCGCCCTGCTGTTAGGATGGTGCGGGCTGATGCTGCTGAATCCGATGCTGGAAAGCCTTTCCCCGGCTGTGCTGGCGCTCATCGGCGGAGGCGGAGTCGCCTACTCCGCCGGGGTAGGTTTTCATCTTTGGCGAACCCTGCCCTTCCACAACGCCGTGTGGCACGGCTTCGTTCTTTCCGGCGTGATTTGTCACTATATCGCTGTTTTCCTGACTCATACTTCCTAACGCCACGCCCCCCGTTAACTGGATCTTCACCCGGGGGGTGGAGTTTTCGAACGACTCATTGCTGAATATCGTCATCACCTGAGGAGGGGCGGTGCATGACTGTCGCGCGGGTTGCGCTGGCGCTCGCCATGGCGTCTTTCGGTCTCGTCGCGGCGGCGGCGCGCGCTGCGGATCCGACGTCGAGCGAGCCCCCTGGGATCGAGCGCCCGGCGCTTTCTTGCGACCCGGTTTACGAGCCGGAAGGCCGCCGCCTGGCCGCGACCGCGCCAAACCCGGCCGGTCGCGGCTGCCGCAAGAGCGGCCTCTATCATCTGATCGTAAGCCACCCCGCCGACTGCGGCGTCGACGCCGGGGGCGCGCCCTTGATGCGATTCGGCTATCTTGACGACAGCGGTCGCTTCCGCCCCGCTTTTCTGGGCTGTTTTCGGCGCTTTGACGACGCGCACGAGCGTGCGGCGGCCCAGGCGGCCGGCGGCCCTGTGGACGGCCGGCGGCCCTTTTGGATCGAGTGACCCGGCGCGCGGCGCGCCCAACCGCGGAGAATGCTGGATGAAAATCGCCTTGTGGCAAACCGCGACGCCGACCGGAGACGATCCCGATCTGACGACGCTCGAGGCCGACGCCGTCGAGCGCGCCTTGGACGCCGTGGCGGTGCGGGCGCGCGAGGCCGCAGAGGCCGGCGCCGTTTTACTCATAGCGCCGGAGCTCGCGCTCAGCGGCTACAACATCGGCGACGCCGCGCGCCGATTGGCCGAGCCCGCCGACGGCCCGGCGGCGGAGCGCCTCTCTGCGGTTGCAGCGGAGACCGGCGTCGCGATTCTGATCGGCGCGCCCGAGCGCGGGTCGGACGGGGCCGTCTACAACGCGGCCCTCTTCACGGATCCGTCGGGCGCGCGGGCCGTCTACCGGAAAGCGCACCTCTACGGCCCTGAGGAGAAACGACTTTTCGCACCGGGAACGGCTCGCCCGCCGATCTTGTCGGTCCGCGGGCTCAAGGTCGCCCCGCTGATCTGTTACGATGTGGAGTTCCCCGAGATGGTGCGCGCCGCCGCCGACGCCGGCGCGGATCTGATCGCCGTCCCCACGGCGTTGATGCGCCCGATGGACATCGTCGCCGAAACGCTTGTCGTCGCCCGCGCCTATGAGAGCGGCGTGTTCGTCGCTTACGTCAACCGCTGCGGGCGCGAGGCGGCGCTGACCTATGTCGGCAAGAGTTGCCTGATCGCGCCCGACGGCTCGGAGCTGGCGCGCGCCGGCGCGGACGAGGAGGCGCTGTTGATCGCCGACGTCGATCCCGGCGGCTATGAAGCCTATCGGCGTGAAGCCCCGTATCTGGCGGATCTGCGCCGGGATCTCTATCCCCCGCCCGCGCCCGTCGCCAGCCGCGCGGCCGATTAGTCTCGGCGCCGTCGTCCGGACCCGGCTAACGCGGGGCCCAAAGCGCCAGCCCCACGACGCCCAGCATAGAGACGGCCATCGCGACGTTGATGATCCGATGCGTGCGCGGCGCCAAGTCCAGCCGGTGCAACGTCACCCCCGCCCACAGCCAAAGATAGTGCAGCGGGATCCAGATGACGTTCATGACGACGAACTTGACGATCGTCTCCGTCAGCAGCGCGTCCGGCATGAAGCCGAAGCCGCCGAAAAGCGTCGTGTGGACCGCGTAAGCCTTGGGATTGATCAGCTGCAGGGTCAGGCCGTTGACCGCGCCGGGCGGCTTCGACTTCTCGATGAAGGCGATCTTCGAGCCGGCCAACGCGATCTTGGCCGCGAGATAAAAGAGATAAGCGACCGAGGCGTAGAGCAGGATGGATCGGATCAGCGGATCGGCGACGACCGCCGCCGCCACCCCTGTCGCCACCAGGAGCGCAACCGCATTGTTGCCGAGCCAGAGGCCGATCAAATAGCGGTTGCCGGCCGCGAAGCCATAGCCTGACCCGACCCCGGCCACGGAGAGAACCCCTGGTCCAGGCGTGATGATCAAAAGGAAGACCGCGGCGGCGAAGGCGAGCATGGCGGCGAGACTAGCCGTTTCGTCCGCCGCTGGCAAAAGGCGCGACGGGCCGCCGGTCAGTCGAACAGCGCGTCGATATCCGCTTGGCTGATGCCCTCGCCGCTGCGCGCCGGACCGTTCAGCAGGGCGGCGTCGCCCTCGGCCTCCTCCTCAGGAACCGGCAGGTCTTCGAAGGCTTCGATGCCCCAGATTCCGATCATCGCGACGATTCGCTCCTCGATGTGGCGAAGCGTGGTGATGACCTTGGAGGTGCGCTGACCGGTCAGATCCTGAAAGTTGCAGGCCTCCATGATCTTGATCGCGGCCTCCTCGATCTGCGCGGCGAGCGCCTCCTGCTCCGCGTCTCCGTCGAGCAGGCCGGCGAGTTTGGTGACCAGATCCATCTGCTCTTCGGCGCGGGCCAGGATCTCCTCCGTCGCCGCGCCGGTGTCCGTCACGATGGCGTCCAGCTCGTTGCGCGCTTCCTCAATCCGGTTGTTGTCGGCGTTGGGGTGCTTGATGAGCGACAGTTCTGTCTTGGCGCGGCCGATCATCTTGACCATGCGCGCGATCTCCACCCGAACGGCGAGATCGGAGTCGACGTCCTGCGCCCCAAGCCCGGCCGGCTCTCCGGCGGGCGCCCCGGCGGGCTGCAAGGCGGCCAGCATGGTCTTCATCTCAGCCAATTCCGCGTGAATGGCCGCCAGCTCGTCGCCAGCGGCGAAAGACGCCCCTGACGAGGGCGCCCCCGATGCGGCCTCCGCGCCGTCGCGATCCGCCGCCTGGGGCGGTCGGGGCAGCGGCGGCTCGGGCGCCAGAGGACCGGCGGCGCCGACGTCCAATCCGGCCCTCTCGGCGCGGAACGGCCGCCGGGCCTGCGAGCGGCCGGCGGAGGAGGAAGCGGTGAGATTGGTCATCGTTTGGCGCTCGCTTGGCTCTTGCGGCGCCGGCCGGCGTCTCGGCCGGCGGCGTCCGTCGTTGGCGGTTCCTCGGTGCGCGGCGCGGCGGCGGATCGCCAATGGACGTCCGCCCTTCCGCTCCCATCCGGCGCGATCGGGACTATGCGCCGCCGTTCCTTTCCGGCCGGTTAACGCCGCGCCCTTCGGCGCCGTCTTAAGCTCGCGTTAACGCGTCTCAGGCAAACTTCACTCTGGGTCTTGTGGGGGTGCGACGGACGCGAGACTGAACTGGGATCGAAGGCTTCATGACCACCGAAACCGCACCGCCGGCGCCGACAGGGCGCGAGCGCGACAGCCTGCATATTCTGCCGCTGTGCATCGTTCCCCTTCAGACGCCGGGACTGCGTCGCGCGCGACTGGTCAAGAACAACCGCATCGAGACGATGGTCGAGCTGTTCAAGGACCAGCAAGCCGGCAGCGGGCAAATCGCCCTGCCCGATCTCCCGGGGTTTTTCCCCGGCGCCGATCCGGAGACGTTCAAAAAAGATCTGGCGATCGTCGAGCGGTTGGCGCGGGCGCCCAGTTTCGACGTCTATTCGACGCGAATCACGCTGCGCAATCTCGACATCCAGGTCGACCGACAGGAGCATCTGCAGCTTTCCGACGATAAGAAGCTTGAGCTGACCGAGCGGATGAAGAGCTTCACCGCCCCCTTGATCCGCAACGTTTACGGACAAGAGGTCGACGGGGTGGAGGACGCGGGCGATCTATCCGCCATGCTGCGCAACCCCGACAAGGAGGAGGCGCTGCGCCGGCTGACCACCTTGGCCGAGAAGCTGAATGTGAACCTCGAGGACATCCCCCGCTTCGTCGAGGACTACGGCGACGTCTTCCTCTCGCTGGCGTTTTTTCAGGAAACCTTGGACAAGATGGTGCCGGGATTGGATCTGTTCCTTGGCTGGACAGAGGACCTTCGCGCCTCCTGGCAAATCAAGAACGACCGCGCGCAGGATCGCATCCTGAAGCAAATCATCGCGGACCTTTCGGACATATCCGGCTCCATCACCGGCCGGTTCGAGAGCTTCGACCGCAAGACGAAGGATTTCTGGGAGGACGTCTCCGCCGAACGCTTCAAGGAAGTGCGCGATCTCGTCACCGCGCATCACATGACGGTCGGCGGCGTGCTCTGCGGACTCAACCTGAAACTCGACCATTGGCGCGAGCGGTTCCCGGACCGCCACGCCGGCGGGCCGCAACAGCGCATCGAATTCTGCTTCAGCGAGATCTTGCCGGGGCTCGACTACATCAAGCAGTTGGAGACCCGCGCGGCGCGGTGAGCGAAGGCGTCCGTCACTTCGGACGTCGCGATCGCCAGAGCGAGCGATCGGGCTCGATCGTCGAGCCTTCGAGCACCTTGCGGCGACGCTTCTCCACCCGCTCCGGCAGCAGATTCTCGTCGCGCCACCCGACGCCGAACAATTGGTTCTTCTCAAGCCAGCTCAGTCCGTAGACCGGCCCGGTCTGCGAAACCAAGGCCCCGTCGGCCCGTCGATAGACCGCGACCGCCAATTTCGCCACGCCCGTGCGGTCGAGCGACTCGAAGAGCGCAAGCTCCGGTATCTCAACCGCTTCCGACAAGGGAACCGGGGCTTCGAAGCCGCCCACACCGACGAAATCCCGACGGCGGTTCACCGACAACGCGCCGGAGCGCAGCTCGACCACATAGTCCGCCGCCGCGCGCGTCGGGCGCAGCCGAAAGCCCTGCCGCGCGATCCGTTCACGCACGGCGCCCAACACGTAGGCCGCGTCGTAGCTCTCATGATACTGGGCGTCGAGGAAGACGGAGGCGCCGTCGGGCGCGTCGATCTCAAGCTTCTCGACCGCCTGGTCGGCGGCGGTCGAGATCAGCAACTGCTCCGTCGCGGCCCGCTCCGGGGCGGTGCGGCGGACCTCGGTGCAGGCGGCGGTCGTGAGGGCTAGAATCAGGCACAGGGCGGCGCGGACGCTCGAGCGCATGCGAGACAGCTCCGTCGGTTTGAGACGTTGGGGCGGCTGACAGATTGGCAGGTGGGGCCGACTTTCGGGCCTGCAACCCCCGTAGAATCGCCCGCCGCTCAGCCCCCCGCCTCCTGCCGCCATCCGAAGCGTTGTTCGACGGTGCGGCGCAGGTCGTCGAGGCGATGCTCGATCCACCATCCGGGCCGATGCACCTCCACCGTGGCGAACAGCGGCGGCCGTCGGTCGGGATCGCCTGTGAAGTCCACGCGGAGAACCTGTTCGCGCTCGGCCGGACGAAAGGTCTGACGGAACTCTTCAGGCAACTGCGCGGTCAACGGCAGGACCGCGCTGACCGTCGCCGGGTAGCGCGCGACGCCGTCCGTGACCTCCACCGTTTCGCCCACGGCGACGTCGTAGAGCGTCCCCGTCGCGCGATAGGCCAGCACGTAGCGCCCCTTATCAGCGATGCGCGCGACCGGCTCGCCGGCCGTGACCACGGCGCCGCTCAGCACCATGACGTCGGTGACAAGCCCCGAGAACGGCGCCCGAAGCGCCCCGTCGTCGAACTGCTCGCGCAGCGCCGCCAGCGCGTTCTCGGCCCGGGCGACGCGGGTGCGCAGCGCGTCGTTCTCCGCACTCAGACCCTCGATCGCGCTTTTCAGGCTCTCCACCTCCGAGAGCGCCTGATAATAGTCGTTCGCGACCGACAGCTGCTCGCGTTTGCTGACGAGCCCTTGGGCCTGCGCCTGATCGAATTGCGCGCGCACCTGCCGGGCGCTTTCCAACCGCCGTTCCGCTTCGCCCAGCAGACGCCGACGCGCGGCCAGATCGGCGACGCCTTCGGTCAGCCGCCCTTGCGTCTCGGCCACGTCGGCGGCGATGCGCGCGATGCGCTCTGAGACGTCCTGGCTTCGCAGCCGCGCGAGCAGGTCCCCCTGCTCGACCCGATCGCCGCGCTCGACCGCGACCTCCGACACGGTGGCGGTGTATTCCGAGGCCAGTTCGGCGGCGTCGGAGACCACCAGCCCCTGGGCGCGCAAATACACCAAGTGTCCGGCGAAGGCGTCCGCCAACCACAGCATCAGCCCGAACAGCGCGCTCAGATAGAGCACGCGGCCGAGACGGCCGCTGCGCCCGCGCACCTGGCTTCTGAGCGCGTCGGAGGAGGGTCTGCGCTTCAGGCTGCGCATCTCAGAACACCTCCGTCGTCTCGCGCACCTTGGGCGGCACGTAATCGTCGCGGTAAGAGGTGCGGAAAATCAGCTCGTCGACCGCCGCATACAGCCGCACGAAGCGCAGAAAATAGCTGTTGAAGAGGCCGTAGCAGATCGCCTCCGGCCAGAGGCGAAGCCGGCCGTATTCGCCGGAGACCGCGCAGGCCGCGATATAGCTGACCAGCCCCATCGCCATGTAGAAGATCGTCACCGCGCCCACGATCGCCCAGCCGAACGACCCGTAGGTCAGGAACAGCCAGATCAGATAGACGGTGAAGGAGACCGCCAGAACCAGCTGAAAGAACAGCACGTCGATGACCCCCAGCGCGTTGCGCAGCGTGAAGGACTCGCGCGCCGGATTGAGCAGCCGACCGAACTTCCGCAGCCGGATGCGCACCAGGCTGCGATTCCAGCGCAGGCGCTGGCGCACCAGCGCCGGCAAGCTTTCCGGAACGTCGGTCAGCGCCCAAGCTTCCGGCGCGAAGCGCACGCGCCAGCCGGCCTGGCGCACCTTGACCGTGATGTCCGCATCCTCGCCCGGGCCTACGTCCCAGCCGCCGACCCGGGTCAGCGCGGCGCGTCGAAAGGCCCCGAAAGCGCCGGAGACGATGTAGAGGACGCCCAGCATGTCGGTGACGCGGCGTCCGAGCGAAATGCTCTCCAGATATTGCACCGTCTGCCACCGGGTCATCATGCTCGCGTCCCAATTGCGGACGCCCAGATTGCCGGCGACGGCCCCGCAGCGCGGATCGCCGAAGGGCTCCAACAGCCGGGCGAAGGCGTCGTCGTCATAGGTGGTGTCCACGTCCGCGATCACCACGACTTCGCCCGTCGCGTAACGCAGGCCCAGATTGGCCGCGGCGCTCTTGCCCGCGCGCAGACGGGTCGACAGCGCGAGATCGATTAGACCTTCCTTCTTGAGACGGCGCGCCAACGCGCCCATTCCGTCGCTGGAGCCGTCGTCGACGACGATGATCTGGTCCGGCGGGCGCGACTGAAGCCGCATCGAGCGGACGGCGACCTCCAGCCGATCGGCCTCGTTGTGACCGGGCAACAGCACCGTCACGCCCTGCACCGCGGCAGGGGATGCGGTCGCCTCCGCGGGCCGGATCAGGGTCGCCAACGCGATCAGCACACCCGGCAGCAAAAAGCGCGGGATCTCGATGAACAGCGCATGCCAGAACATCGCCAGAAAGCCCGCGCGATCGAGGGCCAACAGGAAGTCGAGCGGCTCGGCGATCATCCGTCGCCTCCCGCCGACTCGACGTCGGGACCCGTCGCGGCGTGGCGTGCAGGGCGAAGCCCGCGCTCGGCGAGAAACGCCTCCGCGCCCTCGCGGTCCATCACGGTGGTGCTGAAGCTGAGGTCGATGGCGATCTTGTCCAGCACCTGATCGTTCAAACGATCGAGGACGCGCCTGGCGTTCTCCGACGTCGTCTCCGGCATGGCGATCAGCACGGCGTCCTCGCTGACCGCCAAGAGGTCGCTTTCGCGCAAAGCCTCGCCGGTCAGTTCCGCCAACAGCCGAAACGCCTCCGCCACCTGCTCGCGGCCGTGCTCGCGGATCAGCGCGTCGGCGCTGTCCAACTTGCCGCGCACGATCGCGATCGGCCGGTCGTACCGCCCCGCGACGTCCAGGTCGTGCAGGAGCAACTGGCCGAACTCCTTAAAGCTGCGGCTTTGGGCGATCGGTTCGAAGGCGTCCTCGACCTTAAGACGCGGGCGCCGGCCGGCGCGCAGGGCGGCCAGCCCCTCCTCGGTCACTGCATAGGCGAACCAGTCGACCGTCTGGGCGCCGTCGCCCGGCGTCTCGCGCGCGCAATCCATGCAGGTGAAGACGACGTTCGGCGGATCCGCCTGTTCGCCGCACACGCCGCAAACCGGAATGACGCCCGGCGAATCGTAATCGACGCCGAAATGGCGGGGGCGCTTGCCGCACTTCGGACAGCGCATCGCGCCGCGCTCTCCAAAATCGCTTTGCGGCCCCTGCATCCCGCAGGCGTAGTGATGGATCAGCCGCTCGTCCTGCAGGTAGGCGGCGTGACAGTGCGGGCAGTGCTCGGCCGCATTCAATCGACTGCCGCCGCACTGACTGCAGCGATGCAGGCGGTGCGCATGGGCGCGCTCGAGCAATCCGTCCGCGGCGAGCGCGTCCAGCAGCCGCCGCGCGCTGGGGACGCCGAACAATCCGGGATAGCGCATGGCCTGGCGGCGCTCCGGCGCCCAATGCGGTTCGATCCGGCGATCCCGCGCTTGCGCATAGGCCAGCGCGCCCATCGCCTGGGGCTCAAGCGAATCGCGCGCATCGGGCCATTGCGCAAGAGCGCGCAGAATCGGCGCGACCTCGGCGAGGCCGTCGGCCAGCGCTTCGCTGGTCAGCGCTTCAAGTTCGGCGTCGAGACGCGCGCGCAGCGTCTCGTGCGAGCCCAGCATCGGCGCGGCGTAGCCGATCGGTCCGTCCAGCAGCGCCGCCGCCGCATCGGCCGAGGCCCCGGGCGCCAGCAGCAGCGCCCGCCGCCCGGCGGACGTCGAGCGCAGCGCAGGCGCATCCGCCGACGGGTTGTCGATCAACCGCCATCCCGCCGGAGGGCGCAGGCCTTCCGGCGCTTCGCCCAACAACGCCAGCACCCCTGCTGGTTCGCCGTCCTCTTCCGCGTGAGTCGCCATGAAGCGAGACTATGGAGCTATTTTATTAAAATGCCAGGGGAATATGCCCGAGGCGTTCGCCTGGTCCGCTAAGCCGCGGGCGGTCACTAACCGTCCGGTAAGAAGTTGCGTCTAGGATCAAGCGCGGTATCAATTCACTGCACCGGATAGACAGGAGAGAGGGGCCATGGCCGCGCATTTGCCGAACAGTTTCCAGGAGCGCGGCGTCGCCGTCCCGTTCGAGACCGACGCGGTTCGAAACGCGCGACTGCGCGGCGAGAGCGCCAAGCGTCGCGAAGCCTTGCTGCCCGGGTTGAGCGGCGGCGAGGGCACCTATGTCGTCCCCTTCAAGGCGCTGCCCGAGCTGGTCGAGCTCACGCTCTACGACCGCGCTCTGTTCGACGCCGTCGAGGCGGAGGACGACGAACTGGCCCCGATGGATATGCGCGAAATCGTTCTCCAGGTCGACGCCCAGGGCTACGGCGGCGTCGACCGCACCAAGGCGGCCAAACAGGAACTCGCTTATGCGGACACGGTCGCGATATTCAATCAATGTCTGCTGATCGTGCGCGCGCTGAAGCTGCTGGCCGACGATTCGCTGGACATGGACTTGAAGGTCTTGATCACGCCGGAGGGCCAGAGGCTCGCGAAGGAGCATTTTCGCGGCTACGCCCAACACGCCGGCACCAGCTCGGACGAAATCATGCGGAAGCTGGAGCAGTGGGCGCGCCTGATCGGCACCGTCGGCGTTCGCCAAGCCGAACATGTCGGCTATTTGCGCCGCGATCAGATACGCCTTAAGGAGATGACCGACGATCTGCGCGCCTACATCGCGAAAGAGCCGCCTGAGGCGCAAGCCATGGGGCGCGGGATCGTCGAGGCGGCCGACCTCGCCTCCGAGATCGTGGACGAAGAAGTGGAGGCCTGTTGGGCCTACGAAGCCTCGATCGCAAAGACCTTGGAAAACGCAGGCCCCGCCATGGCCGATCTGCGCAAGCGGATCGAGACGATCTCATGGGTGCTGGACGGATGGCGCCGGATGATGGACGCCTGGGACGACTCGGCCGAAGCTTTCCGCAGTCAGCGCCGAAAGGTGCTCGAGATGATCTACGAGAACCTGCCGGTGCTCCCGAAGAGCATTCTGCAACGCAATCAGCTGGAGAAAGCGAGCGTGATCCGCGAGCAGCAAAAGGGTTGGGTCAAGGCCAATACCGACTGGCGCACCGAGGAGCTGGACGAGGAGATGGTCGGCCGGCTGCAATCCTTCAAGACGATCGAGGAATGACGGCGATCCCGCCATGGCGCTCACACAATCGCAGCAGAAAAAGCTTCAGAAGTTCCTGATCGCGCTCGGCGACAGCGAACTGAAAAGTCTGACGCGCGCGCTGGAGTTCGGCCGCACGATGGATATGGACGGCCTGCCGCTGGACGAGATCATGGAGATGATCCGGCCTGCGCTGCAGGAGCTCCGTCCCATCCACATCCCCACTCTTGCGCGCACCCTTTGCGAGCCGTCGGAAGACTTCTTCGTCAACGCGAAACCCGACGTGAAGCGCCCCGCCGTGATCCATCGCAGCTTCATCCAACCCTTCGTGGCGCACAGCCGCGCGCTTGCCGACGGCGCGCTCGACCGATTGGAGGCGGAGATGCTGACCGCCTTCAAGGACGCGGACTGGGCGGCCCTCGAGGCCATGAAGCGGGAAACCTGGGCTAAGGCCGGCGCGCTATGGCGCCCTGCGCTGGAGGAGGCGGAACGTAACGACAAGAAGGCGGTCGCCCTACGCACGGCGCTCGGCGGCGCCGATCGGCTGGAGGAGGTGCGCGAAGCGGTCCGCGCCATAGCGGCCGCCGACGGAGTCCTCGCGGTGCGCGCCCTGCATCCGACCAAGCCGATCGGCAAGTTCAAGAAACCGTTGGCCGATCAGGCGGTCGACGTTCTGATCCGGGCGAGCAACGAAACGCCGCAAGCAGCCGATATGGTGCTGTGGACGTTGTTCCGCCGCCTGCGCACGCCGGGAGAGATCACCGTTCTTTTCGCCGCCATGGACGTGCAGCGAACCATCTGGGCGACATGCCTCGCGACTGCGCGCTCCGAGATCGAGGCGACGCTGTTGGCCGAGAACGACGCCGCCGCAAGCGAACTGGTGAGCGCCATCAAGCGCGGTCGTCTGTCCGCCGACACGCTGTTCGACGAGTTGGAGCGGTTTCTGGGCGAAGCCGACGCCGTGCAGGACGCCTGCACCAAGGAGAACAAGCAGATCGCGAAGGAAAAGACGACCGGCCACATCCGGGCGCTCTCCAAGGTGGTCGAACGCTCCGTCGTCACCAACGCCGACCGCAATCTCAACGCGGCGCTGAGCGACATCGTCAGCGTCGTGAAGACCGGCCAGGAAACCACCGCCGAGATCGAACACGCCATCAAGAAGGCGGAGTATATCGCCGCCGCCTTCCGGCGCGCGCGCGGCGTGGTGGATCGGATCGGCGCGCGTTCCGCCTATGAACGCGAACGCGCCGCCATCGAAACCTCCATGCGGACGGCCGAGGACGTGCTGAAACGCTGGCTCGATCAGAATCCCGGCGAGGATCCCGACGGGCGGAAGCGCGAATACGTGCTCTATTTCTGCCGCATCGTGGAAATGATCTCCGGCCCCAAGGCCGCCGACAGCACCCGTCGGCGCCTGTTCGCCGGCCTCAAGCCGAAGGCCGCGTAAACCGCTCGCGCCCGCGCCTTTTTTCCTGGCCGCCTTGGTGCAAGGCGCCCAGCCGGGGGCGGCCGCTGAGAATCCGAATTGCGGCGGGGGCCGGGAGGCCGTACGACCCTATCCATGCAGGATGAAGACCGGACAACGGCGATCGCCAGCGCGATCGTGGTCGCGAGCGGCGTGCTTTGGGGGATCTACTGGCTGCCGATCCGCGAGATCGAAGCGGCGGGGCTCCCTGGCGCCTGGGGGACGCTCGCCGCCGTGGCGGCTGCTGCGGCGGCGCTCGCCCCCTTCGCGATCCTGCGGCGGCGGGCGCTGGCGCGCACGAACCGATGGGGGCTTTTCTACGTCGCGCTAGGCGGGGCGTCCTTCGTGCTCTATTCCGTCGGGTTCATCTATGGACGGGTCGCGATCATCATCCTTCTGTTCTATCTGACGCCGGTATGGAGCGTGCTGATCGGCCGCTATGTCCTGGGCTGGCGCAGTACGGCGGCGCGCACGGCGGCGATCGGCCTAGGCCTGGTCGGGCTCGTCGTCATGCTGGGGGCGGACGGACAGACCCCTCTGCCGAGGAACGTCGGGGAATGGCTGGCGCTGGCGGCGGGCCTGCTCTGGTCGATCGCCTCCACCGGCATCCGGCTCAAATCCGATCTCGACGTCGTCGTCACCAGTTTCGTCTTCGCGCTCGGCGGTTGCGCAGGCGCGCTGATCGTGGCGATAGGCCTGGCGTCGCTCGCCGCGCCGTCGCTCGCCACGCACGCGGCGACGGCGGCGCCGGCCCTCGCGCCCCTGCCCGCGATCGCGTGGAGCCTTGTCGCCGGCTTGGGCTGGTGGGGGGCGAACACGGCGATGCTGCTTTGGGCGACCGCACGGCTCGAGCCGGCGAAGGTCGGGATCCTGCTAATGTCCGAAGTGGTGGTCGGGGCGCTGTCCGGCGCGTTCATCGCCGGCGAGGCGCTCAGCGCGCTGGAATGGGGCGGCGGCGTGCTGGTCTTAGGCGCGGCTCTGCTGGAGATTCGCGGCGGGCGCCGAAAACCTGCGTGACCGAGGTCTTGGGGGCGGTCGAGCCTCGCGCCGCCCCCGAGCCCCGGTCATTCGCCGTCCGCGTCCTGCAGCACGCCGCGGCGCACCTGATCGCGCTCCATGCTCTCGAACAGCGCCTTGAAGTTGCCCTCGCCGAAGCCCTCGTCACCCTTGCGCTGGATGATCTCGAAGAAGATCGGGCCGATCACGGTTTCGGTGAAGATCTGCAACAGGATGCCGCCGTCTTCCGTCGGCGCCCCGTCCAGCAGCAGGCCGCGCGCCTTCAGAGCCTCGATCGGCTCGCCGTGGTTCGGCACGCGCTCGTCGAGCATTTCGTAATAGGTCTCCGGCGGCGGGGTCATGAAGCTGACGCCGGCCTCGCGCAGGCGATCGACCGTCTTGTAGATGTCGTCCGTTCCCAACGCGATGTGCTGAATGCCTTCGCCGTTATAGGCCTGGAGATACTCTTCGATCTGCGATTTGTCGTCGGCGGATTCGTTAATCGGGATGCGAATCTTGCCGCACGGACTCGTCATCGCCTTCGAGTGCAGCCCGGTCAGCTTGCCCTCGATGTCGAAATAGCGAATCTCTTTGAAGTTGAAGAGCTTCTCGTAAAAGTGCGCCCACACGTCCATGCGGCCGCGGAAGACGTTGTGCGTCAAGTGGTCGATATAGGTGAGGCCCGCCCCTTGCGGGAAGCTGGGGGCGTCGTCCAGCCACTGGAAGTCGATGTCGTAAATCGTCGGCGTCTCGTAGCGGTCGACCAGATAGATCAGGCTGTCGCCGATGCCGTGGATGGCCGGGATGTTGAGCTCCATCGGGCCGACCTGACCGTGAAACGGCTTGGCGCCCAGCTGCAGCGCGCGCTCGTAGGCCGCCTTCGCGTCCGTCACCCGAAAGGCGATTGCGCAGGCGCTGGGGCCGTGCACGTTGGCGAAGGACTGGGCGAAGCTCTTCTCGTCCGCATTCAGGATGAAATTGATCCCGCCCTGACGGTAGAGCGCCGCGTTCTTCGAGCGATGCTGCGCCACCTTCTTGAAGCCCATGGTCTCGAACAGCCCGGCGAGCGCTTCGGTGTCGCGGGCCGTGTACTCCACGAACTCGAAGCCCTCGGTTCCCATGGGGTTGGCGTCAGAGATGACGCCGGGCTGAAAGCCGGCGGAAAAGTCGGTTTCGGTCGCACTCATGATAGGCGCCTCCTTGGACGAGCGTCGGATCGCCGTCCGCCGCGCGCCGTCGCGCGGTCGGATTGCGGTTTCCGCTAAAGCTATGTGAGAAGGATGTGGGGGCCGCGATCGCGCGGCGCAAAGCCTTACGCGGGACCGACCGGGGACCCGCGGGAGCGCCCGCGCCCGCTCTTCGCAAGACAGCGGCCTACGGTCAACAGGACCGACGGCGAGCCGATCGCCGCCGCGCTCGCGCCGGCGCCGACCGCGAGCGAACGCGCGCGCTCAGCCTTGTGAGGTCGGGAAAAGCCTCTCCGCATCATGGGGGAGAGCCTACCACAAGATCATTTCAGATGAAACAATCACCCGCCGCCGCGCCTGCGGGACGACCGCGCTCTTCGCACGGCGGTCAGCCCATAACCTCGAAGCTGCCCGAGGAGTCCGACTTCAGATTGTCGATCGTCTCGGCCTGCGAATCCGTGCCGGGGTTTCGGAGATCGCCCAACCGCTCGCAGTCGTAGCCAGCGCGCATGACGTCGCGGATCGTGACGATATCGGTGCGCCGCCCGCTGCTGTCCGCATCGCGGGGCACGTAGCGGCGTACGTAGACGTCGCGCGACAGCGCGTAGCCGCGGCGCGCCAGCGCCTCGAGATAGGCGGCGAGCGCGTCGCGCTCGGCCGCGTCGGGCAGCGCGGGATCGGCGCCGGCGCGCCAATCGGTCAGGCAATAGTCCAACGTGGTGAAGCGCCGCTGTCCAAGCCGAAGGGTCTCGCCCGGCGGCGGCGCGTAGTCGCCCACGGCGCGGCGCAGATGCAGCACCACAAAGCGTTCCGGCGCCGCCGGCTGGCGTTCCGCGAAAATCCAGGCGGGTCCTTCATAAAGGCCGCCCGCATCGATCTGCGTCTGACGGTCGAACGAGAACTCATAGGAGATGTTGATGCGCTCGGCCGCGGGATAGATGATCGCCAACGCGTTCTGGCGATCGTAGGTGTTGCCGGCGATCATCGGCGTCTCGCGCACCGCGAGCGTGTCCTCGAAGGTGGTGCGCACGCAGCCCGTAAGCGCAACCGCACCGATCGCGGCCCCCGCCGCCGCCGCAGCCAGCCGTCGCGCCGCGCTCTTCGCTTCACCCCGCCTGCGCATGATCCTCCCTTTCGCGCCGATCCGGGCGATCGCCCCGGAGCAGCGCAGGAATTACCACATATGGCGGGCGACCGCCATAAGAGAGCGCCAGATATGGGGCCTTTTCGGGTCCGTCCCGCACCCCCTACTCTGCCGGGTCCGCTTCATCGATCCTGGAGGCCCGCACCGATGTCGACCACCAGCCTAGGCTTGCCGCCGGCGCTGCATGACTATCTGCTCTCGGTCAGCCTGCGCGAAAACGACGTGCAGCGCAGGCTGCGCGAGGAGACCGGGCGCCTCGCCGAACGCAACATGCAGATCGCGCCCGAGCAGGGCCAATTCATGGCGCTGCTCACGGAACTGATCGGCGCCCAGCGCGCGATCGAGATCGGCGTCTTCACCGGCTACAGCGCGCTCGCCGTCGCCCAGGCGATGCCGGCGACCGGCCGCCTGATCGCCTGCGACGTCAGCGAGCAGTGGACGGCGATCGGCAAACCCTACTGGGCCGAGGCCGGCGTCGCCGACAAGATCGACCTGCGTCTCGCGCCGGCGCTGCAGACCCTCCAGGCCCTGCTGGCCGACGGCGAGGCGGATCGCTTCGACCTGGCCTTCATCGACGCCGACAAGGAGCGGTACGAGGACTATTATGAGGCCTGCCTGCAACTGATGCGCCCGGGCGGGCTGATCCTGATCGACAACGTGCTGTGGGACGGCAAGGTCGCGGACCCGGCCGTCGACGATTCCGAGACGGAGGCGATTCGCGCCCTGAACGAGAAGTTGCGCGCGGACGCGCGAATCACTCTTTCCCTCGTTCCGATCGCGGACGGTCTGACACTCTGTCGAAAGCGTTGACGCCGCAACGCGCCTTACTGGAACCTCGGGTGGCGCACCCGATCGCCCGGTTCAATTCCCAGCCGCGCCGCGGCGCCGCCCTTGAGCTCGAGCACGCCGCGCACGCGGCCCTTTGAGGCGCGCGGCTGCAGGCTGTGGGGCGTCGCGCGTTCGATGATCGATTCGATCTCGCCGTTCGCCTCGATGAATAGCATGTCGAGGGGTATGTACGTGTTCTTCATCCACATCGAGACGCGTTGCTCGCGTCCGTAATCGAACAGCATGCCGCGGTCGTCCGCCAGTTCGCGGACGAACATCAAGCCGTAGGCGCGCTTCGACGCGTCGTCGGCGATTTCGACCGTGAAATCGTGACTCCGTCCGTCCTGCGTCTCGATCGACAGCGGGCTTACCCCGAAATCGGGCCGCGCGTCGGGGTCCTGCGCCCGGACGGAGGCGACGGAGGCGAACGCCAGCGCGGCGGCGGCGGCGATGAGCGGCAGGCGGCGGAAGATCGACGTCATCACAGCAGCCTTGGCCGCGCCGGGCGGCCTGTCAATGCTGCAGCCGACGGTCTGAGGGCTCACCCGGCGGCGGAGCGCGCGGCGAGCGCGCGGCGCACCGTCTCGCGGACTTCTTCGCGGATCGCACCGCCGCGCGGCGGGTCGGCCAGAGTGGTCATCCAAGCCTCGGGCGGGTTGCGGCCGAGACTGTGGCGCCAGTCGATCGCGCGCAGCACCGCTTCCCCCTCGGGCGGGAGGCGCTCGGGCGGCGCGCGCTCGTTAAGCCGGCCCCAGATCCCGGCCCAGGCGCGCGCCACCGCGTAAGGATTGTAGCCCCCGCCGCCGAGCGCGAGCAGCCGCGGCGCCAGCGCGCGCAGCGAGTCCGCCGCTCGCCAGTAGGCCCCATTGGACAGGGCGAGACCGCTCATCGGGTCTTCGGCCAGCCCGTCGACGCCGCACTGCATGACGACCGCCGACGGCGCATGATCGACGACGAGGGGCAGCACCGCGGTCTCCATCACATAGGCGAATTCGTCGTCGTGAAAGCCTTTGGGCACGGGCAAATTCACGGCGGCGCTGAGGCGCGCCGCCCGCTCGATCGTGCCGGTGCGCGGCCACCGCCCTTCCTCATGCACCGAGATGGTCAGCACCCTTGGGTCGTCGGCGAAGGCGTCCTCCACCCCGTCGCCGTGATGGGCGTCGAGATCGACATAGGCGATCGGCGTCACGCCAAGCTCCAAAAGCCGCAGGATCGCCAGCACGGGATCGTTCAGATAGCAGAAGCCGCTCGCCCGATCCGGCCGGCCATGGTGGGTGCCGCCAGCCGGGTGATGCACCACATTCGCCCCGCCCGCCAACAGCTCCGCCGCCAGCAGCGACGAGCCGGCGGCCGTCGCCGGGCGGCGAAAAACTTCCGCGTAGATCGGATTGCCGCCCGCCCCGATGTTCCATCGCCGCCGCTCCGCCTCGCTTAGATCCTGGTCGCGCTCGGCGCGTTGCAGCGCGTCGACATAGGCCGGCAGATGGAACCGGTAAAGCTGGTCGGGGGCCGCGACGGGGCCGTCGCGGTAGTCCGCCTCGTCCAGCCAGCCGAGCGCCCGGATGATGTCGAGCGCCAGCGACACCCGCGGAATTGAGAGCGGGTGCTTCGCGCCGTAGCGCGACTTGCGATAGATCTCCGAGCCGATCAGCTGCGGCCTGGACGCTGCGGCGAGGGTCTGCATGTCGGATGAGGTAGCGCGGTCCGCCCGAGCCGCCAAGCCGCGTCTGGCGTCCTTTCGCGCGACAATTAACACTGCTTATATGTTTTTATTGTTTTACCCACTTTCGCATTGTAAAATTCACGCAGCCCCTTAGATCAAAGACGGCATCCAAGACCCCGCCGCCAAGACCGAGTTCCAACCGAAAGGACGACCTCATGAGCCTGCAAATCGGATCGGACGCCCCGAACTTCACCGCCGAGACGACAGAGGGAACGATCGATTTTCACGACTGGATCGGCGACAGCTGGGCCATCTTGTTCTCGCACCCGAAAGACTTCACGCCGGTCTGCACCACCGAATTGGGGACGATGGCGAAGCTGAAGCCGGAATTCGACAAGCGCGACGTGAAGGTCATCGGGCTCAGCGTCGACCCAGTGGAAAATCATAAGAGTTGGTCCGACGACATTCAGGAGACCCAAGGCGTCGCGCCGAACTATCCGATGATCGGCGACACGGACCTGACGGTCTCCAAACTGTACAATATGCTGCCGGCCGCTGCCGGCGACAGCGCGGAAGGCCGCACCGCCGCCGACAACATGACGGTGCGCAGCGTCTTCGTCATCGGGCCGGACAAGAAGATCAAGCTGATCCTGACCTACCCGATGAGCACCGGCCGAAATTTCGACGAGATCCTGCGCGTCGTCGACAGCTTGCAGCTGACCGCCCGGCATCAGGTCGCGACTCCCGCCAACTGGACGCGCGGCGGCGAGGTGATCATCGTGCCGGCGCTGAAGGATGAAGACGCCAAGGCCAAATTTCCGGACGGTTGGCGCGCGGAGAAGCCCTATCTGCGGTACGTCCCGGATCCGAGCGCCTGAAGATGCGCGCTTAAATAGGCGCACTCGCGACCGTACGGCCGCCGACCTCCCTCTCGAAGGTCGGCGGCCGTATGCGTTTAAACCCTCTTAAACCATAAGGGTATCCGAATCCGCGGCGTCGCCTCTTGCGCTTTCGCGCGGGGGTGGTCACACTCATTGCGCGCATGATCAACCGCCTGGACCTTTGCAGATGTCCCGTCCCGACAAGCAGGTGGTCGCCGTCGTCGGCCGTAACGTTTCACGCCTCCGCCGCACGCGCGCGCTTTCACTGGCCGAGGTGGCGGCGCGCTCGACCCGATGCGAAGACAAGCTTAGAGCGATCGAAAAAGGCGAACAGATGCCGGATCATACCACTTTACTTCGGCTGGCGGACGCGTTGAATGTTACGCTTGAGCGGATCTTCGACGGGCTGACGCTTGAACCGCGGGCTGGAACGCCGGCCCCCGCCCCGGCGGCGCGCAACGCCGACGCGCGTCGGAACCGGAAGGAGGCTTGAGCCTGCGCACGGTCTGCGGGACGCCTCCGTCGGCCGCTATAACGGGCGCCCCGACCGGCCCTGCGGCCGTCGGGCCAGGACGCACGGCGCGGAGCCTCAGACCGGCTGGGCGTCGAGGAGAGGGGTGATGACCGAGCGAGACTGGTGCGCCTGGTACGACAACGAGGGCCGCGCGCATGAGCGCCCGCCGCCCCGGTTGATTGAGGATCCGGCGCTGGGGGCCTGTCTGCGCTATGCGGGCGGGTGCATCGTGGTGTCGGACCGCGCGCCGCTGATGACATGGGTCCCCGACGCGACGGCCTGGCCGGCGCTAAACGCGGCCGCCAACGCCGTGCGCGGCGCGCTGGCGAGCCAACGGGTCCATCTTCGCTATTACGTTTCCGGCTGGGCCGAGGAGACGCTTGAGACGGCCGAACTGTTCGAGCGCCTCGACTACATTGAGGAGATCGCGCGGCGCCCGGTGAACATGACGCCGCGCATCCGACCGTTGGAGCCCTCCGAGGAGGTCGAGCGCACAGCCCGTGAGATCGAGATGCGCGTGCGCGACAACGTGCTCGACGACATCATCCTTTACGACGTGGTCGAACCCAATCGGTTGCGCTACGCCCATATCGGCGGGCGCACGCTTTTCGCAAACGTCTGCACGCCCGAAGAAGTGCGCGAGACCGTGGGCAAGGACGATCTAATCGATCCCGCCGACAACGGCTTCGGCGACGCGGTCACCCGGGCCTACCGCGACGCCATCGAGTACAATCAACCGATCGTCGATCTGGTCACCGCGCCGGTCCGGCTCGGCGGGCGCGAACGGCGATGGCTGCATTACAAGCGCATCACCGTGCCGCTGCTCTCTCTTGGAAAGCTCGCGGTATTCACCGACCCCACGCCCTCGCAGCGGATATCGTTCGAGTAGTCGGGCACTTCCTCGGCCAACGCCCAGACGACGAACTCCTCGAGCGAGCGTTCTCCAGCCTTCCATGTGAAGGCCGGCCCGTTGTGATGCGGGTAGCCGGAGCGTTGCGGGAAGCGCGCGCGGATCTTCTTCTCCGAGACGACCGCCCAGATCAGGTCGTAGTCCCAGCGCTTCAGCGCATGCATCATCGCGAAGTTGGTGAGTTTCTTCGCAAGGCCCAGCCCTTGGCGACCGCCGCGTCCCGGGCGCATCCACAACTCGCCCTGATAGGCGAACCGCCCGCGCAGAAAGGCGAACGCTTCCGGCAGGGCCATTTCGCAATTCAGCGCGTGCAGCGGATAATCGGCAGGCCGATAATCCAGAAACGACCCGCGCAGATAACGCCTGAGCGACGTGTTCGGGTCGCAATAGCCGACGGCCTGGGTGTGCATCAGAATCCCGTCGGCGTCGTAGCCGAGAACGGCGAAACTGTCTTCGAACACGCCGCGGGCGGGATCGAAAACGAGCGACGTCGCCGGCCTGTCCGGCTGCTGAAAAAGCACGGACGCATCCTCGACGATCGAAAGGGTCAGCTCGTACTCTGGTAGTGCAAGTGTCTGCTGCATCTATTTTTCCGATACGTTGGGGCGCTTGGCGCGCTTAAGTTGCCGTATCGTGCATAGATAGCAGACTATCGTCTGGATAGCATTACTTTTCGTTGTTTTGCTACCTAGACGCGAACACATCCCAATGCATTCGGATTCTATTTGTTTCGAAGGCGCGCGACCGATCGATGCGGTCAGTCTCGACCCTCAGGCCCTCGTTGGGGACGCTCGGCGCCGTGCGCCGCGCCGTCCGCCCCCTCCCCCTCCTGCTGGCGGCGCCACATCCGGGCGTAGGCCCCCTCCCGCGCCAGCAGCGCCTCGTGCCGGCCGCGCTCGACCACCTGTCCGTCGACCAGCACGATGATCTCGTCGGCGTCGACGACCGTCGACAGACGATGCGCGATGACCAAGGTCGTCCGGCCTTTGCTGACCGTCCGGAAGCTCTTCTGAATCTCGCGTTCGGTCGCCGTATCGAGGGCCGAGGTCGCCTCGTCGAACAGCAGAACCGCCGGATTCTTCAAAATCGTGCGGGCGATCGCGACGCGCTGTTTCTCGCCGCCCGAGAGCTTCAAGCCTCGCTCCCCGACCATCGTATCGTACCCGTCCGGCAGACCGTCGATGAAGCGCTCGATCTGGGCCAGCCGGGCGGCCTCCTCGATCTCGGCCTGCGTCGCCTCCGGACGGCCGTAGGCGATGTTGTAGCGGATCGTGTCGTTGAACAGCACGGTGTCCTGCGGGACGATCCCGATCGCGGCGCGCAGGCTGGCCTGGGTCACGTCGCGCAGATCCTGACCGTCGATCGTCACCCGACCGCCCTGCACGTCGTAAAACCGGAACAGCAGCCGGCTGATCGTCGACTTGCCGGCGCCCGACGGCCCCACGATGGCCAGCGTGCGCCCGCTAGGCGCCTCGAAATCAACGCCCTTCAGGATCGGCCGCCGCGGATCGTAGCCGAACTGCACGGTCTCGAAGCGCACGCACGCGCCATTCAGTTTCAACGCCGGCGCGGCGGGCTTGTCTTCGACGTCGCGCTCGATCCGGAGGATTGAGAACATGTCCTCCATATCCGTGAGCGATTGGCGGATCTGCCGATAGACGAAACCGAGAAAATTAAGCGGCAGGTAGAGCTGGATCAGATAGGTGTTCACCAGCACGAAATCGCCGATCGACATGGCGCCGCTGACGACCCCGTCCGCCGCCATCAGCATAATCACCACGAGGCCCAGAGCGATGATGCCCCCCTGCCCGACATTGACCACGGCCAGGCTGGTGATCGAGCGGACGGCCGCCTCCTCATAGCCGCGCATTGAGACGTCGAAGCGACGGGCCTCATGTCCTTCGGCGCCGAAGTACTTCACCGTCTCGTAATTGAGCAGGCTGTCGATCGCCTTTGTGTTGGCCTCAGAGTCCTTCGTGTTCATGGCTCGGCGGAACTTGAGCCGCCATTCGGTGACGACCAGCGTGTAGGCGATGTAGCCGGCGATGGTGACGAAGGTTGCGGCCGCGAACCGCCAATCCAGCATCGCCCACAAGACGCCGCAGACCATCGCGATCTCAAGCAGCGTCGGCAGGATGTTGAAAAGCGTGAAGGCGAGCAGGAACTCTATGCCCTTCACCCCGCGCTCGATGACCCGGCTGAGGCCGCCGGTCTGGCGCTCCAGGTGATAGCGCAGCGAGAGCGTGTGCAGATGCTGGAAGGTGTTGAGGGCCGCGTTCCGGATCGCGTTCTGGGCGACCTTCGCGAACAGCGCCTCGCGCAGTTCCTGGAACAGCACGGAGCCTAGACGCACCGCGCCATAGGCCACGATCAGCCCGATCGGGACCGCGAGCGCCGCCTGCTCGCCCGAAACCTCGAGCGCGTCGACCGCTTGCTTGTAGAGAATCGGGACGTAGACCGTGGCGACCTTGGCCAGCGCCAGCGCGATCAGCGCCAGCACCACCCGAGTTTTGATGTCGCCGCGCCCCGCCGGCCACAGATAGGGCAACAGCGTCAGCAGGGTGCGCCACTGACGGCGGCGATTTTCAGCGCCTGCGCCCTCCTCGGCCGCGCCGGCGGAGCCGAGCGGCGGGGTCATGGTCGATTTCGCCTGGAACGGGTCACGCAACCACCCTATATGGGCCCGAAGCCGGGCCGGTTTGTCTTGACCCTGACGGGCAGGTCAATAGGCTCACGGTCAACCCACATACCCGTTCTGGATGCCTCCAATCACCTAGCCCGATGCGCGTCAAAAAGAAAGGTGGGGCATGGATCTCGCCCTGATCGTGATGTTGCCCTTCCTCGGCGCCTTGCTGCCGGGGCTTATGATCCGCGCCGGGCGGGACGCGTGCGCGCTCGCCACCGGGTCGGTCACGCTGCTGGCGCTGATCCTGCTGTTGGCGCACGCCCCGGCCGTCTTCGCAGGAGAGGTGATCCAGGCGCGGTGGGAGTGGCTGCCGGCGCTCGGTCTCAACGTCACTTTCTTCCTCGACGGGCTGGGATTTCTGTTCGCCGGGCTGATCCTGGGCATTGGACTGCTGATCATCTGCTATGCGCGCTACTACCTGTCGCGCAAGGATCCGATGGGGCGTTTCTACGTCTTTCTATTGCTCTTCCAGGGAGCGATGGTGGGCGTGGTCTTATCCGACAACGTCCTGCTTCTGCTGATATTCTGGGAGCTGACCAGCCTCAGCTCCTTCCTGTTGATCGGCTATTGGAAGCATCTGCCGGAGGGGCGCCAGGGCGCGCGCATGGCGCTCGCGGTCACCGGCCTGGGCGGACTTGCGATGATCGCGGGCATGCTGCTTTTGGGCCAGATCGTCGGGTCCTACGACATCAGCGAGATCATCAAGCACGGTCCGGAGATTCAGGACTCGCCGCTCTACGCCCCGGCCCTGATCCTGATCCTGCTGGGCTGCTTCACCAAATCGGCGCAGTTCCCGTTCCACTTCTGGCTGCCGCACGCCATGGCCGCGCCGACGCCGGTCAGCGCCTATCTCCACTCCGCGACGATGGTGAAGGCGGGCATCTTCCTCCTGGCGCGGTTGTGGCCGGCGCTGGCGGGGACCGACCTTTGGTTCTACCTGGTGGCGACGACCGGCCTGTTCACCATGGTCATGGCGGCGTGGATCGCGCTTTTTAAGGACGATCTGAAGGGGCTTCTGGCGTTCTCGACCGTCAGCCACCTGGCGTTGGTCACGTTCCTCTTCGGCCTCGGCACGCCGATGGGCGCGATCGCCGGAATCTTTCACATCATCAACCACGCCAGTTTCAAGGCGGCGCTCTTCATGACCGCCGGCATCGTCGATCACGAGACCGGCACCCGCGACATCAAGAAGTTGGGCGGACTGATGGGGCTGATGCCGATCACGGGGACGATCGCCAGTCTCGCCGCGCTCTCGATGGCCGGCGTGCCGCTGCTTAACGGCTTCCTGACGAAGGAGATGATGCTGCACGAGGCGCTGGCGACCGATTGGGCGGGGATTCCCGGCGTCGTCGGGCTCGCGGCCGCGGTCGGGGCGCTGTTCTCGGTCAGCTACAGTTTTCGCTACATCGCCCACGTCTTCTTCGGCAAGCGCCCGGAGAAGTTCGACCATCCGCCGCACGACCCGCCCGCCGGCATGTATCTGCCGCCGGCGCTGCTGATCGTGCCGGTCGTGCTGATCGGCCTGTTCCCCGCCGCAGTCGCCGGCCCGATGGTGGCCGTCGCCTCCGGCGCGGTGGTGGGCGGGCCTCTGCCGGACTACTATCTGGCGATCTGGCACGGCTTCAATCTGACGCTGGTCGCAAGCCTCGTCGCCTTGGCGGGCGGCGCCTTCCTGCTCTACCGCCATGCGCAGGCGAAGGCGTTCCGCGAGAAATTTCCCCGCCCCGAAGCGAAACGCATTTTTGAATCGGTCGTCGAGAGCTGCGCGACGCTCGCCAACCGCGTGACCGACGCGCTGCACGACGGGTCGCTGCGCCGGATCATGGCCGTCACCGTGTCGACCGCGGTGATCGGCGGCGCGCTCGCCTTCATGGGGGCCGAGCATGGGGCCGGCGCGCGCGAGGGCGTGCCGGCGGCGCCGATCGCGGTGCTCACCTGGGCCGTGTTGATCGGCGCCTGCATCGCCCTGGTCGCCTTCCACCGCAACCGGTTGTTGACGTTGGTGATCGTCGGCGTGGTGGGCGTCATCGTCTCGCTCGGCTTCGTCTATCTGTCGGCGCCGGACCTCGCGCTGACCCAGATTTCGGTCGAAGTGGTGACGGTCATCCTCCTCCTGCTCGCACTCAATTTCCTGCCGAAGGAGACGCCGCGCGAAAGCAGCTCGCCGCGCCGCGCGCGGGACGGGGCGATCGCCGCGCTGGCCGGACTCGGAGTGGGCGGCCTTATTTTCGCGATATTAAACCGCGACTTCGCGATCCCTACGATCTCGGACTTCCACCTCGCGAACTCGAAGCCCGGCGGGGGCGGCACGAATGTGGTGAACGTCATTCTGGTCGATTTCCGCGGCTTCGACACCTTCGGCGAGATCATTGTGCTGGGCATCGCGGCGTTGGCGATCTATGCGCTGCTGGACGGCGCGCTTAAGGGCCCGGCCGTCAAGCGCCTGCAAAGCTGGGTGCCCGATCAGGAACGCGCGCGCGACCGCCATCCGATGATGCTGGTCGTGGCGACGCGGGTGATGCTGCCGCTGTCGCTGCTGGTCGGCGTTTACATCTTCCTGCGCGGCCATAACGACCCGGGCGGCGGCTTCATCGCCGGCCTGGTGGTGGCGATCGCCTTCCTGATGCAATACATGGCTTCCGGCTACGGTTGGGCCGAACGTCGGGTGAAGATCGATTACCACCTGATGATCGGCTGGGGCGTGCTCGCCGCCGGCTTCACCGGGGTCGGAGCCTGGATCGCCGGTCGTCCGTTCCTGACCAGCGACTTCACCTACGTGACCTTGCCGGTCGTCGGCACGTTCGAGATCGCGACCGCGCTGGCCTTCGACGTCGGCGTCTTCCTGACGGTGGTGGGATCGGTGATGGTTGCGCTCGCCAATCTCTCACGCCTTGCGCGGACCACCGAAGCGCCTGTCAGCGATGCGCCGATGGACGTCGACCCGACGCGCCGCGGCCGCCCGGCCGAAGAGGAGGGCTGAATCATGGAGGCTCTCGTGGCGAGCGGCGTGGGCGCGATGACGGCGGCCGGGGTCTACCTGATCCTGCGCGCGCGCAGTTTCCCCGTCATCGTGGGGCTGGCCATGCTGTCCTACGCGGTCAACGTCTTTCTGTTCGCGACCGGACGGCTTGCGCTCGACCTGCCGCCAGTGATCTCCAAATCGGCCGAGGCCTACACCGATCCCCTGCCCCAGGCCTTGGTGCTGACCGCCATCGTGATCTCGTTCGGGATGACGGCGGTGATCGTCGTGCTGGCGCTTCGCGCCTATCTGGAAAGCGGCGACGACGCCGTCGACATCGGCGCGACCGACAGCGAAAGCGCCGACCCGCCGCCTGACGACCCGGGCGATCCGCCCGGCGAGAAGGAAGGGGCGGGCCGATGACCGACCTCACCCTCAATCATTGGATCGTCGCGCCGATCATTCTGCCGGCGCTGCTGGCCCCGATCATCGTTTTGGCGATGCGTCACGATCTGTTTCTGCAACGGGTGTTCTCGATCGCCGGAACGCTCGCGCTGCTCGCGATCGCGATCGGTTTGACCGTGCAGGCCGCCGGCGGCCCGCCGCAGAGCTACGAGCTCGGCAACTGGGACGCGCCCTTCGGCATCGTCATGGTGCTCGACCGGTTGTCGGCGCTGATGGTGCTGCTCACAGGCGTGTTGGCCTTGGTCGTGGTCTCCTATGCGACGGCCAGCGGGTGGGATCGACGCGGCCGCCATTTCCATGCGCTGTTCCAGTTCCAGCTGATGGGCGTCTGCGGCGCGTTTCTGACCGGCGACCTGTTCAACCTGTTCGTCTTCTTCGAAGTGCTGCTGATCGCTTCCTACGGGCTGATGCTGCACGGCGGCGGCGCCAAGCGTACGCGTGCGGGCGTACAGTACGTGGCGGTCAATCTCGTAGGGTCCACGCTGTTTCTGATCGCGGTCGGCGCGCTTTACGGCGTAACCGGCACCTTGAACATGGCGGACATGGCGGTGCGCGCCGCGCAGGTTCCGGCGGCCGATCAGGCGATCTTTCAGACCGCCGGCGTGCTGCTGCTGATCGTCTTCGCCATCAAGGCGGCGACCGTCCCGGTGCAATTCTGGCTGCCGGGCGCGTACGCCAACGCGCCGGGCCCCGTCGCCGCGCTGTTCGCGATCATGACCAAGGTCGGCGCCTACGCGATTTTGCGCGTCTACACCTTGGTGTTCGGAGCGGCGGCGGGCGACGCGGCGTGGCTGGCGGCCGACTGGCTTCTGCCGGCGGCCCTGATCACGCTCGCCGTCGGAATGGTGGGCGTGCTGGGCGCGAAGGGGCTGGTGCGGCTGGTCTGTTTTGCGGTGATCGGGTCGATGGGCACCTTGATGATCGCGATTGCGCTGTTCACGCCGCAGGCGACGACGGCCGCCCTCTACTACCTGCTCCATTCGACGTTCGCGGCGGCGGCGTTGTTTCTGTTGGTCGATCAGGTGGTGGCCCGGCGACGGGCGGCCGGCGACCGCATCGAGACGGCGCCGCGCTTCCTGCATCTCGGCCTGTTCGCGGCCTTGTTCTTCGCCGGCGCGATCGGCATGGCCGGCATGCCGCCCTTGAGCGGCTTCGTCGGCAAGCTGCTGGTCCTGGACGCCGCCGCCGCGGTCCCGCAGATGGGGCTGATCTGGGCGGTGGTTCTCATCACGTCGCTGATCTGCATCGTCGGCTTCGCGCGCGCCGGCAGCACGATCTTCTGGAAGGCGGATTCTCTGGCGCCGCCCAGCGACCAGGATCAGCGCGCGGCCGCGCCATCGCAGCCCGCCCCGAGCCTGGCTGTGGGCGCGGTCTCGGCGATGGTGGTCGGCATGGCCGCTCTCACGCTGTTCGCTGGGCCGATCACGGGCTATCTCGATGCGACGGCGGCGCAGCTTTACGAGCCCGCGGGCTACATCCGGGCCGTGCTGGGCCCGGACGCTCTCGCCGGACGCTGAGGGAGAGGAAGATCATCCGATGCGCCTGTTCCACCGCCTCTTCCCCCACCCGTTCCTGACGCTCACTCTCGTCGTCGTCTGGCTGATGCTCGTCAATACGGTTTCGGCGGGCCACCTTGTGCTCGGGCTTATTCTGGGGGCCGTCATTCCGCTCCTGACCGCGCCCTTCTGGCCCGCCCGGCCGAAAATCCGCCGGTTTCCGACCATCGTCGCCTACGTGTCGATCGTGCTCTACGACATCGTCAAAGCGAACGTTCACGTGGCGTGGTTGGTGCTGTTCGTGCCGGCGGGGAAGCTGCGCTCGCGCTTCGTGACCGTGCCGCTCTCGCTGACCACGCCGGAGGCCATCACCGTGCTCGCCGGAACCATCACCATGACGCCCGGCACGGTCTCGGCGGACGTTTCGGCGGACGGTCGAGCGCTGCTTGTCCATTGCCTGGACGCGCCCGACGACCAAGCCGTCGTCGACGAGATCAAACAGCGCTACGAAGCGCGGCTGAAGGAGATTTTCGAATGATCGAGATCGCGCTCCTTATCGGCTTCTTCTGCTTTGCGATCGCGCTGATCCTGAACCTCTATCGCTTGGCGAAGGGCCCCAGCATCGCCGACCGCGTATTGGCGCTCGACACGATGGTGATCAACGGCATCGCCATCCTGATCCTCTACGGCATGTATGAGGGCACGGCGGTTTATTTCGAGGCCTCGCTGCTGTTCGCCATGGTCGGCTTCCTCTCAACCGTCGCCTACTGCAAGTTCATCTTGCGCGGCGACATCATCGAATGAAGGCGCGGCCATGGATTTCTTGATCGAGGCGATCATCGCCTTTCTCATCATCGCCGCCGGCTTCTTCGGCATCGTCGGCTCATTCGGCCTGGCCAAGCTGCCGGATCTTATGACCCGGCTGCACGGCCCGACGAAGGCCACCACGTTGGGGATCGGCGGCGTGCTGATCGCCTCCATGCTCTACTTCATCGGCGAGCGCGGCGAGTTCTCCTGGCATGAGCTGTTGATCACGCTTTTCCTATTCCTGACCGCGCCGATCACCGCCAATTTCATCGCCAAGAGTTTCCTGCATCGCCGCATGTCGGCGGAGGAGCGCGAACGCCTGCCCGCGCCGGGCGGCGAGCACGGCTGGGCCACCTTCGACGCCCCGCCTGTCGATCCCGAGGATGAGGCGCCCGCATTGGCCGCGGTGCGGCGGCGGAAACCCTAACGGGTGATCCGGTCCGCCCCATCCTCGCGTACCGGCTACGACTATCGCCCCACCCCTCACGCACGACGGCCGCGATGCACCGCACGGAGATCGACAACGAGCGCGGCCTTATCCTGCGCTATTGGCGTCAACGCTTGACGGCGAGCGAAGCGGTGGACTCCATCCGCCAGACCGCCTACGCCGCCGATCCGCAGCGGATCTACAAGGAGATCGTCTTCTTCGACGCCTCGTTTGCGGAGGTCGATCCGCCGACGATCAGGGTTATCCTCGATCAAATCGACGAGATCGGCGTCGACCGACGGCTCGTCCGCTCGCATATCTGCTTTGTCTCGAACGAGCCGCACAATGCGCCGCTGCTGAAGTTTTGGCTTGAGTTGCGCGACTACGGCGCCGTCGGGACGGCGGCCGCCGCCTTCCTCGACCTCGACGAGGCGGCGCGATGGCTCGATATCGATCCGCATTGGCTGGGCGCACGGCTCGGCGCCATGGCGCCGAGAGGCGCGCGTTGAGGCTTAACGGATGCGCCGCATCGCAGGTTTGGCGCTCGGCGTCCATTTCTTCAGCGCTCGCCCGTCGCCGGCCCGCACCATCTGATCCCCTGTCGGCAGATCGGTGAAATCTCGCACGATCGCCTCGAATGGGATCACCGTTCCGGCCCCTTTCCGCCAAGCGTCGCGATAGCACCGCTGTTGGGTGATCTTCTTCGTCAGATAGTCCGGCGAATGATGACTGTAGCGCCGCCACATGCGGACCAGATGGTTCTCCGCCACCTGATCGATCGGTCTGGCGGGAATCGGGGGGCGGG
The DNA here is from genome assembly GCF_040218065.1 of Marivibrio sp. NCBI lineage: Bacteria > Pseudomonadati > Pseudomonadota > Alphaproteobacteria > Rhodospirillales > Aestuariispiraceae > Marivibrio > Marivibrio sp. The sequence continues at coordinate 151,411 of NZ_JAVJQE010000013.1, forward strand.
AATCCTCGAACAGGTGGAAGACCGTCGGCTCGATCGGACCGGTCTCGTCCGCGACGAAGACGGCGGGCATCAACATGCGGCCGTGGTTCATCGCCGCATAGCCGCCCTGCTGCAACCAAAGCAGCCGCTGCAGCTTCTGAGCCGGCAAATAGACGTCGTCGCGCCTGCTCTGATCGAAAAGCCAAAGCGCCACGTCGAGCGTCGAAGGAATCGCAGGCGTCGTCATCGCATCCGTTCGTCGGCGTCGCCGGCGCCCGCTTGTGGGGCGCGCGGCGCGCGGTTAGTCTGAGTCCGAAAGACCATCCTACCGCACGGTCGGCCGGATGCAGCATCAATGCCAGACTCGCGCGCCGCGTGGAAGCGCCCGCTCGGGTCCGCCGGATCGCAGCGAGCGACAGCAGGGAGAGCCGCCCCATGGACATGCACGGTGAACACCGCATTCCCGCCCCGCGCCAGACGGTGTGGGAGGCGCTGAACGAGCCGGACGTCCTGAAGGCCTGCATCCCGGGCTGCGAATCCCTGGACAAGAACGAGGCGGGCGACGGCTTCGACGCGAAGGTAAAGGCCAAAGTCGGCCCGGTTAAGGCGACCTTCTCGGGCTCGGTAAAGCTTGAAAACGTGAACCCGCCCGAAAGCTACACCATCGCCGGCGAAGGCAAAGGCGGCGCAGCCGGGTTCGCAAAAGGCTCGGCCGACGTGCAGCTTGCGGAAGACGGCGACGAGACGATCCTGAGCTATCAGGTCAAGGCGCAGGTCGGCGGCAAATTGGCCCAATTGGGGGCGCGGCTGATCGACTCGACGGCCAAGAAATACGCCAACGACTTCTTTTCCAACTTCGCCGAAATCGCCGCCGAGCGCGCCGGAAAGACGCCGCCCTCCCAGCAGGAAGAGAGCGCCCAGCCGGATAAGCCGGCCCCGGAGGAGATTCAAGACGCCGCGGAGGCGGCCGCCCCGTCGGCCGCGGCCGGCGCCCCGCCCCCCTCTCCCGGTGCGGAACCTGCGCCGACCCCGCGGGAGCGAGAACCCGAGCAGTCTGAACCCGCCGCTGCGAGCGAAAAGACGTCGGCGGAGGTGGACGACGGCATGAAGGAGGCCGAGCGGGATCCGACCCGCGCGGCGATCGATGCGGTCGAGAGGGCGAAACAATCCCGCAAGGGCGGTCTCAGCGGCATGAGTTGGGTCATGTTGGTGATCGTGGCGGTGCTGATTCTGCTGGCGCTGTTTTCCGGCCTGTCGGGCGGTGAAGGCGGGTGAGGCGGACGGCGAAAACGTTGCGAAAGAATCGCACCGGCGCTTGAAACGCCGCCCCCGGCCCCGATGTAACATAGTGTTCGGCCCGAGGTTCGGGGACTTGTCGGGGGCGTGATGGCCGAGACCATCCAGGGCTACATCTTCTACGAGATCGCGGCGCTGCTGGTGCTGTCGGCCGGAATCGGCTTCGTCGGCCTGCTGCTGCGCCAGCCGCTGATCGTCAGCTTCATCGCCGTCGGCGTCATCGCGGGTCCCTCCGTCCTCGACATCGCCCATTCGGACGAGCAGATCGACCTGCTGGCGGAGCTGGGCGTCGCCGTGCTGCTGTTCCTGGTCGGCCTTAAGCTCGACCTCAATCTGGTCCGATCGCTCGGTAAAGTCGCGCTTTTGACCGGCCTGGGCCAGGTGGTCTTCACCACGTTCTTCGGCTTCCTGATCGGCCTCGGCCTGGGATTCAGCCCGATCGAGAGCCTCTATGTCGCGGTTGCGCTGACCTTCTCCTCCACCATCATCATCGTGAAGCTGCTCTCCGACAAACGGGAGATCGACAGTCTCCACGGGCGCGTCGCGCTGGGCTTCCTGATCGTCCAGGATCTGGTCGTCGTCTTCGCGATGATCGTGCTCTCCGCCGTGGGCGCAGGCGGCGGCGGAGAGGGCGGCGGCGGCCTGTTCGACGCATTGGCCGTTTTCGGCTACGGCGCGCTGATGCTGGCGGGCGTGCTGCTGTTCATCCGATACGCCGCCACGCCGCTGGTGGAGCGGCTGGCCAAGGCGCCGGAACTCCTCGTCTCCTTCGCCATCGGCTGGGCGGCGCTGCTGGCGGCGGCCGGCCATTATCTCGGTTTCGGCAAGGAATTGGGCGGATTGCTGGCCGGCGTCTCGCTCGCCTCCACTCCCTTCCGCGAGGCGATCGCGGCCCGGCTCGCCAGCCTGCGGGACTTCTTGCTGCTGTTCTTCTTCATCGCCCTCGGCTCCGCGCTCGACCTCTCGATCCTGGGCGCGAGCGTCGGGGCCGCATTGGTCTTCGCGCTGTTCGTGCTGATCGGCAACCCGCTGATCGTGGTCGCCATCATGGGCTGGATGGGCTATCGCAAACGCACCGGCTTTCTGGCCGGGCTGACGGTGGCGCAGATCAGCGAGTTCTCCTTGATCTTCACCGCGATGGGCGTCTCGCTCGGCCATCTCGACGACGAAATCCTGGGGCTCATCACGCTTGTCGGCCTCATCACGATCGCGGCCTCGACCTACATGATCACCTATTCGCACGCGCTCTACCGCCTGATGGAGCCCGCCTTGCGCCCGTTCGAACGGGGCCAGGAGGCGCTTCGCGCCGAAGAGCGTGAAGGAGCGGGACGCAGCGGTCGGCACGACGCGGTGGTGCTCGGTCTCGGGCGGTACGGCTTCGCCATCGCGCAGGCGCTGCGCGAACGGGGCTTCACGGTGCTGGGCGTCGACTTCAACCCGATGGCCGCGCGCGCCGCGCGCGAGCGGGGACTGGAGGTGCTGTTCGGCGACGCCACCGACCCTGAATTCCTCGCCCATCTGCCGTTAGACGGCGTGCAGTGGGCCGTCGCCGCCCTGCCGGAGCACGCGACCGGCCTGATGCATGACGATCCGCGCCGCGCCTTCGTACGCTCTTTGCGCGGACAAGGTTTCGCCGGCCGGATCGGCGTCGCCGCCCACGCCGACGTCTCGAGCGAGGAGCTGCTGGCGGCCGGCGCGGACCTCGTCTTCCGCCCTTTCCATGACGCCGCCGAACGCGCCGCCGAGCGCGTGCTGGCCCACGGCGACGCGCAAGAGCCGTCGGAGAGCGTCTCAGTCGACCTCGTCGACGATCCCAGCGGACAGAAGGAGCTGTCATCATGACCGCCGCCCCGCATGTCTTTCGCAGGATCCTTGCGGTCTTGGACGGCGAGGAGGGCGCGGAAGCGCAGGATCGCGCGACCGTCGCGGCCGCGCGCCGCCTGGCGCAGCGCACGGGCGCCGCGCTCCGGCTTTTGAGCGTCGTGGAACCGCCGCGCGATTTGGCCGCCTTGGCCCAATTGGCCGGCGTCAGCGAGACCGAAGCCGAGGCGCGGCTGATCGACACGCGTCGTAAGACGCTTTCCGCGCGCGCCGAGGGTCCGAGCGCCGACGACGTCGCCGTGCGCGCCGGCAAGATCTTCTTGGAGGTCATCCGCGAGGCGATCGACTGGGACGCCGATCTGGTCGTCAAGGCGGCCGAACGCTCGCCAGGGCTTATCGGCGGCCTGTTCGCCAGCACCGATCAGCATCTGTTGCGCAAGTGCCCCTGCCCCGTTTGGCTGACCGGCCCGGGGCAAGGCGCCGCCGGCGCGGGCGAGCCGCTGCGCGTGGTCGCCGCCGCGGTCGACGTCGAGGCCGCCGGCGACAAGGACGCGGCCGAGCGGATGGACGGCCTGAACCGCCGCATCGTGGAGACCGCCGCCGCCGTCGCCGCCGCCGACGGCGCGACGTTGCATCTGATCCACGCTTGGGAGGCCCCGGCGGAAGGGCTGGTGCGCCGGTTCGCGCCGAAGGACGTCGACGTGATCGCCTATTCCGACGGCGTGGAGCGCCAGCATCGGCGCAGCCTGACCGCCCTGCGCCGCACGGCGGAGGCCCATCAAGGCTTGGCCCGCATCACCAACGACCTGTTGCGCGGCCCCGCGCGGCGGGTGGTGCCGGCCCACGCCCTGGAAATCGGCGCGGACCTGCTGGTGATGGGCACGATCGCGCGCACCGGCGTGCCCGGATTCATCATCGGCAACACCGCCGAAGACATTCTGAACAGCGTGCGCTGCGCGGTTCTGACCGTGAAGCCGCCGGGCTATCGCAGCCCGGTCGCCGACGCGGGCTAGAAGATCGCGGGCGCGCCTGCCCCACCCCTTTCCCGGTTAGGGTTGACCGCCATTCAGCCCGGTCTCAAACTGCACAGCGAAAGGCGGCCGTGAGAGCCCGCCGACGGAAAGAGACCGCCGTTCGCCGACGCTGCGGACGACGGCCCCACAGAGCGACAGGGAGGACCATCCGCGATGCCCAACGTCTCCATGACGGTGAACGGCAAACAGGTCTCGGGAGAGGTGGAGGGCCGCACGCTGCTCTCCACCTTCATCCGCGAGACGCTGGACCTTACCGGCACCCATATCGGCTGCGACACCAGCCAGTGCGGCGCCTGCGTGATCCACGTGAACGGACAGTCGGTCAAAAGCTGCTCCATGCTGGCGCTCCAAGCGGACGGCGCCGACGTCACCACCATCGAAGGCCTCGCGGCCGGCGATCAGATGCATCCGATGCAGGAGGCCTTTCGCGACTGCCACGGTCTGCAGTGCGGTTTCTGCACGCCCGGCATGGTGATGAGCGCGGTGGACCTGTTGCAGCACAATCCGGACCCGACTGATCACGAGATCCGCGAATGGCTGGAGGGCAACATCTGCCGCTGCACCGGCTATCACAACATCGTCAAGGCGGTGAAGCAGGCCGCCGGCGCGATGAAGGGTCAGGCGGCCGCGGCGGAGTGATCCGCGCGCGTCGAACCGCCGCCGAGCCGGGCGCCGCGCCCCCGTCCAAGAACACAGCGAGCCTCGTCCAAGAGGCCGTGCGCGCCGCCCGGGATAGAAACGATCGTCCCGCACGATTCCAATCGTGGATTTCCTATCGTGGAACCGGGACTTCTAGGGAGGCATGAGGCCATGAGTGCAACCGGGATCGGGGCGTCCGTAAAGCGCAAGGAAGACAAGCGCTTCCTGACGGGCCAAGGCAATTACACCCACGACATCGACCGTCCGAACCAGACCTACGCCTACATTCTGCGCAGCCCGATGGCGCATGCGACCATCAAATCGGTCGGCGTCGACGCCGCCAAGGGCGCGCCGGGCGTCGTCGCGGTCTTCACCGGCGCCGACATGGCGGAGATCGGCGGCATCCCCTGCGGGTGGGGCGTCAACAACAAGGACGGCTCGCCGATGAACGAGCCGAAGCATCCCGTCCTGGCCGAGGGCAAGGTTCGCCACGTCGGCGACCCGATCGCCGTCGTCATCGCCGAGACCTACGAGCAGGCGAAGGACGCGGCCGAGATGATCGAGCTCGACCTTGAGGAATTGCCGGCCGTGATCGACATGGAGAAGGCGATCTCCGGATCCGGCGCGCTGGTGCATGACGACGCGCCCGACAACCTCTGCTACGACTGGGAATTGGGCGACGAGGCAGAAGTCGACGCGGAGTTCAAGAACGCCGCGCACGTCGTCTCGATCGACGTCACCAACAACCGTCTGATCCCGAACGCGATGGAGCCGCGCGCGGCGATCGGCGAATTCGACAAGGCGACCGGCGAATACACGCTCTACACCACCAGCCAGAACCCGCACGTCATCCGCCTTCTTATGGGCGCCTTCGTGCTCAGCCTGCCGGAGCACAAGCTGCGCGTGGTGGCGCCGGACGTGGGCGGCGGCTTCGGCTCAAAGATCTACCATTACGCCGAAGAGGCGATCGTCACCTGGGCGGCGCCGCGCGTCGGCCGGCCGATCAAGTGGGTCGCGGAGCGCTCGGAAGCCTTCATGTCCGACGCCCACGGACGCGACCACATCACCCACGCGGACCTCGCCCTCGACGCGGAGGGCAAGTTCCTCGGCCTCAAGGTCTACACCAAGGCGAATATGGGCGCCTATCTCTCGACCTTCTCCACCTGCGTGCCGACCTATCTGCACGCCACCCTGCTGGCGGGCGTCTACACCACGCCGAAGATCTATTCGGAGGTGAAGGCGATCTTCACCAACACGGTCCCGGTCGACGCCTATCGCGGGGCCGGCCGTCCCGAGGCGACCTATCTGCTGGAGCGTCTCGTCAGCAAGGCCGCTTGGGAGCTGGGCATCGATCAGGTCGAAATCCGGCGCAAGAACTTCATCCCCAAGGACGCCTTCCCCTATCAGACGCCGGTCGCGCTGCAGTACGATTCGGGCGACTACGAAGCCTCGCTCGACGCCGCGCTGAAGCTCGCCGACTATGACGGCTTCCCCGCCCGCAAGGAGGAGGCGGCCAAGCGGGGCAAGCTGCGCGGCATCGGCTTCTCCACCTATGTGGAGGCCTGCGGCATCGCGCCGTCGGCGGTCGTCGGCTCGCTCGGCGCGCGCGCCGGGCTGTTCGAAAGCGCCAACGTGCGGGTGCACCCGACCGGCTCGGTCTCGATCTTCACCGGCTCCCACAGCCACGGTCAGGGGCACGAGACCACCTTCGCGCAGCTCGTCTCCGAGACGTTGGGCATCCCGATCGACAACGTGGACATCGTGCACGGCGACACCAACAAGGTGGCGTTCGGCATGGGCACCTACGGCTCGCGCTCGCTCGCCGTCGGCGGCGAGGCGATCATGAAGGCGCTCGGCAAGGTGACCGACAAGGCGAAGAAGATCGCCGCCCACATCCTGGAGGCGTCCGAGGCCGACATCGAGTTCAAGGACGGCAAGTTCACCGTCGCCGGCACCGACAAGGAGATGGCGTTCGGCGAGATCGCGCTGGCCGCCTACGTGCCCCACAACTTCCCGCACGATCAGCTGGAGCCCGGGCTGGAGGAGCAAGCCTTCTACGACCCGATGAACTTCACCTATCCGGGCGGCTGCCACATTTGCGAGGTCGAGATCGACCCGGACACCGGGGTCGTCGAGGTCGTCGGCATGACCGCGGTCGACGATGTGGGCCGGGTCATCAACCCGATGATCGTCGAGGGGCAGATTCACGGCGGCCTCGCTCAGGGCATCGGGCAAGCGCTGCTTGAAACCTGCGTCTACGACGAGGACGGCCAGCTCGTCACCGGCTCCTACATGGACTACTGCATGCCGCGGGCCGACAATCTGCCCGACTTCAAGGCGGCCACGACCGAGACGCTGTGCGCGCACAATTCGCTCGGCGTCAAAGGCTGCGGCGAGGTCGGGGCGATCGGCAGCCCGCCGTCCGTGATCAACGCGGTGCTGGACGCGCTGCGCGATCGCGGCGTCACCGACATCTCGATGCCGGCCACCCCGCAGAAGGTCTGGCAGGCCCTGCGCGCGGCCGAAATGCCCGCCGCAGCCGAATAAGCCCGATCCGAGGAGAGGACGATCCCATGCACAATTTCGAATACCACAAGCCCTCCTCCGTCGATGAGGCCGTGAAGGCCCTCGGCGCGGGCGAGGACCCCACCCTGGTCGCGGGCGGCATGACGCTGATCCCGACCATGAAACAGCGCCTGGCCGCGCCGAGCGATCTGGTCGATCTCTCGGGCGTGGCGGAGCTGGTCGGCGTTTCCGACGAGGGCGACCACGTGAAGATCGGGGCCATGACGACGCACGCCGCCGTCGCCGCTTCGTCGGACGTCCCCCCGTCGCTGGCCGCGCTGGCCGGGAATATCGGCGACGCGCAGGTGCGCAATCGCGGGACGATCGGCGGCTCGGTCGCGAACAACGACCCGACCGCCTGCTATCCGTCCGCTTGCCTGGCGCTGGGGGCGACGATCGTCACCACCCAGCGCGAGATCCCGGCCGACGACTTCTTCACCGGCATGTTCGAGACCGCGCTGGAGGAGGGCGAGATCATCACCGCCGTCAAGTTCCCCAAGCCGGAGGCGGGGAACTATCAGAAGTTCGAGAACCCGGCCTCGCGCTACGCGCTGGTCGGCGTTTTCGTGGCCAAGACCAAGGAGGGCGTGCGCGTGGCTGTCACCGGCGCCGGCCAGGACGGCGTCTTCCGGGCGAACGACATCGAGCAGGCGCTCTCCTCCAACTTCTCGCCGGACGCGGTCGACAGTTCCTCAATCCCGGTCGACAGCCTCAACGGCGACATCCACGCCAGCGCGGAGTACCGCCAGCACCTGATCGGGGTGATGGCGCGCCGCGCAGTCGCGGCGATCAACGGCTGACGCCGGCGACGCCCGCGGGAGGCTGACGATCGACGACCGGCGCGATAGCGACGCACCGCCGCAGACAGGACGGCGCCGATCCCGCATCGGCGCCGTTCTCGTTTGGGGGGCCGTCGTCCCGCTGCTCGGGATCGGCGCGGTCGCGCTGGCGGCGTGGCAGGCCCGCCTGCCGCTCGCCAACGCCTACGGCCCCGATCTCGCGTCCCGCGCGCTCGGCCAGGAGTTGCGGTTCGAGGTCGCCGCGCTCAGCCTCGACGGCGCCGTCCTGGAGGGCCTTGAGATCGGCGACGACGGCCCGCGCGCCCGTCGGGTCGAAGCGACCTTCGACCTGCTGGCGCAACGGATCCAGACGCTGACGATCGAGGGCCTGCAGGCCGCCGTCGTCCAAGGATCCGACGGGACGCCGATCGTGCGCGGCCTCACCCTGCCCCAGGCGGGCGGGACCGGGCCTGCGGATGTCGAGACCCCGCCGTCCCTGCCCGTCACAGATCTCACCCTCGCCGACCTCATCGTGACGGTGGAGACGCCCGCCGGTCCGCACCGGCTCGAGGGGAGTGCGAGTTTGCGCGGCCCCCGCCCTGACGAGGGCCAAGGCCTCTTCCCCCTGGCGCTGGAGATCGCCCTGCAGGACGCCGCCGGCGGGGGGCGCGTCGATCTCGCCCTCGCTGTCGACGCGGACGGAATCGCGGCGACCGGCGCCGCGGACCTGGCGCTCGCCGCGTGGGCGCCGCTGATCCCCGGACTGCAGGACGCGACCGGCCGTCTGAGCGCGACGCTCGACCTCAACGGACCGCCGGCGGACGCGGTCCCGGCCACGTTGCGGGAGGCGCTGGCCCGCGTCGCGGGCTTGGTCGAGCTGACCCCGCAAGCGGTCAGACTGACGCTGCCGTCGATCGGCGCCGTCACCCTCTCCGACGCGCCGGTGACCGTCCGGGCCGGCGACGGCGGCCTGTCGCTGGCGCTGCCCGGCGCGTTCGAGGCCGCGCTGGCCGCGCCGCCGCCCGCCCTTCACGCGGCGTTGCGCGCCGGCGCGCCCGCCGCGGCGCGCGCGCCGCTGCGCCTTAGGCCGGCGACCCCCACGGACCTCACACTGAACCTCCACCCGCATGACGGGGGATGGGAAATCGCGGCGACCGAGTATGTTCACCTCGTGAACGGTCCGATTTCCGCGACAATCCGACCACACGCCGTCATCGACGCGGACGGCGGGATGACGCTGCCGATCGCCGCGGGGACGCGGCTTGAGATCGACCCGACCGCCCTCGCGCAAGGCGCGCGCCTGCGCCGGCCGGCGGCCTTTACGGTGCGCGACGACGGGCGCATCACGCTTCCGGCGGACGGCGCGGTCACCGCCGATCTCGCGCTCGCTCTGCGCGACCTCGCATTGACCTTGCCGGACGGTGAGATGGTCGACCTCTTCCTGCCGGACCTGCGCCCGCGGATCGCGGGCGCGGGCGTCTCCCTCGCCTTCACCGGGGCGGCGCTTCACTGGGCCGACGCCGACCTGACGGCCACGCAGATGGAGGGGTGGATCGAAGGACGCGCGGGCGGACCCTACACCCTTTCGCTTAACGCGCCGGAAATCGTTCAGGCGGGCGCGCCGCTCCTCTCAGGCGCGAGCGCGTTCGACGGCGCGCTCAGCCCCGACGGCGCCGGCGGGTGGCGCGTCGAGGGGACGCTTTCCAAGGCTGACGGACAGATCGAGACGACGCTTTCCGCCGCCTTGCTGTCTGACGGCGCGCCGCGCCTCGCCTTCGAGACCGCGCCGATCCGCTACCGGCCGGACGGCCTGCAGCCCGGCGCGCTATCGCCGCTGGTGGAAGGCCTGTTCCAGGAGGCTGAGGGCGCGCTGTCCCTGACAGGCGACGCGCGGCTGACGCCAGACGGCCTCGCCGGCCGCGCCGAGGTGCGTCTCGACGCCCTCGGCTTTCGCTCAGGCCTCGCGCGCGTGCAGGCCTTGAGCGGGGTCGTCGCCTTCGATCTCGCCCGTGCGCCGGCGACAGAAGACGGCCAGCGCCTGTCCGCGCGCATCGCGGTCGCCGGGCTGCCGGCGGCCCGCTTCGCGCTCACCTTCGCCCTCGACAGTCAGGCCCGGCTTCTGATCGACCGGCTCGCGGTGGAGACGTTGGGCGGCGAGATCGTCGTGCGCGAAGCCAGCTTCGACCCGCTCGACGACAGCTTCTTCGGATGGGTGGATCTGAGCGGCCTGTCGCTGGATCAGGCGCTGGCCTCCTTGGACGTCGAAGGCCTCGACGGGGACGGCGCGCTCTCCGGGACATTCCCGTTGACCGTCGAGGCGGCCAAGGACGGCGGTCCGCCGCGCGTCACCGTTGCAAGCGGTCGCGTGGCGGCCGAAGGCCCCGGCGTGTTGCGGATCGACAACGCAGCCGTCAACGACTATCTCGGCGGGCGAAACCAGGCGGTCGACATGATGGTGGAGGCCCTGAAGGACTTCCGCTACGACAGGCTCTCGGCCGACCTCGACATCCGGCCCGACGGCGCGGGCGAACTGAAACTGTCGATCTTCGGCCGCAATCCGGCCGTATTGCAGGGCCAGCCTTTCGACCTGAACATCGCGGTCGAGACGGATTTCGCCAAACTCTTCGAAACGCTGGCGGACGCTTTTTCGACCACGGACACGCTTTTGGAGCGGCTCGCGCAACGCGCCCGTTGACGCGGTCGGTCCAGGGGATAGTCTGACGCCATGACGCTCGACGCCCTTTTTCCGTTCCAGCTCGCGCGGTTCGCCGTCGTCGGGGCGCTCGCGGCCCTCGCCGCCGCCTGCACGCCCACCGTGGCCGTGGAGGCGCCGAAGGAGCCGATCACCATCAATCTCAACGTGAAGCTCGACGCCGACGTGCGGCTGCGCGTCGAGGAGCAGGCTGAGGACGATGTCGAAACCAAGCCGATTTTCTAGCCGACGGGTCTTTAACGCCCGACGCGGCCTTCTCGCCGCGCTGCTCGCCGCGCCCGTCCTCGCCCTGCCCGTACTGGCGTTGATCGGGGCGGCGCCGGCGGCCGCCTCGCCCCTCGACGGCCCGCGCGACGCCGGCGTCGTGGGCGAACGCTATGACGGCCTGGCCGTGGTTCGCGACGAAGGCCGGGCCGACGCGCAGGTCCGCGGCCTCGTCGCCGACATCAACCGCCAGCGCCGCGCCTATTACGAAGAACAGGCGGCGGCCCAGAACGCGCCCGTCCCGGCGATCGCCGCGATCTACGCCGAGACGATCTTCGAAAAGGCGCCGTCCGGTTGGTGGTTTCTGCGCCAGGACGGGCGCTGGGTTCAAAAATAGGCCCTCGTCCGCCGCGCGTCGCCCTGGTTGAGCGCCGGCCCCCGTAGGCTATATCGTGCCGGACGGTTCGCCCCCTCGAGATCCAAGAAACCGCGCACGAGGAAACCCCATGCCCCCCATCCCGAAAGACGTCGACGCGACGGAAGCCCTGTTGCGCGACGGACGCTACGTCGCCGACCGATCGCTCGCGACCGCGCTGCACCTTGCGCTCGCCATGGGCCGGCCCTTGTTTTTGGAAGGCGAGGCCGGCGTCGGCAAAACGGAAATCGCCAAGGTCCTCTCGATTACCCTGGAGCGCCCGCTGATCCGTCTGCAGTGTTATGAGGGCCTCGACGTCTCCTCCGCCGTCTATGAGTGGAACTATCCCCGCCAAATGGTGGAGATCCGGCTGGCCGAAGCCGCTGGCGACCGGGGCCGGGAGCAGTTGGAAAGCGACCTCTTCTCCGAGCGCTTCCTGATCAAGCGCCCGATCCTGACGGCGCTGGAGTCGACCGGCGGCGCGGCGCCGATCCTGCTGATCGACGAGTTGGATCGCACGGACGAGCCGTTCGAGGCCTTCTTGCTGGAGGTGCTCTCCGACTTCCAGGTAACGGTGCCGGAATTGGGGACGATCAAGGCGCAGGAGCCGCCGATCGTCATCCTGACCTCCAACCGCACGCGTGAGATCCACGACGCCATCAAGCGGCGCTGCTTCTACTATTGGGTCGACTATCCCAACGCCGAACGGGAGCTGGAAATCCTGCGGGTGAAGGCGCCCAACGCGCCGGAGGAGCTTTCCCGCCAAATCGTCGCCTTCGTGCAGAAGATCCGCACGCTCGACCTGTTCAAGCTGCCGGGCGTCGCGGAGACCATCGATTGGGCGCAGGCGCTGACGCAATTGGACCGTCTGGCGCTCGACCCGGACACGATCAACGACACGTTGGGCGCGTTGCTGAAGTATCAGGACGACATTCAGAAACTCCAAGGCTCGGAGGCCGCCAAAATCCTGGACGAGGTGAAGCGCGACCTGGCCGGCGCCGCCTGAGCGAGCGAGAGCCTGTTCCAATGGCCGAGAAAGCCGAGGCCCCCGCGCCCAACCTGATCCTGGCCGAAGCCGACGGCGGCCGGCTGGCCGAGAACATCATGCATTTCGGCCGCGTGCTGCGCGCCGCCGGCCTACCGGTCGGCCCGGGCAAGGTGTTGGATGCGATCGACGCGGTCGCGACCGTGGGCGTCGACAGCCGCAAGGATTTCTATTGGACGCTTCATGCGGTCTTCGTGAACAAGCGCGACCAGCGTCTGATCTTCGACCAGGCCTTCCACTTCTTCTGGCGCAACCCCAACCTTCTGGAGCGCATGATGGGCATGATGCTGCCCGCCATGCGCGGCGAGGAGGCGGAAGAGGACAAGCCTGAAATGGCCGCGCGGCTTGCGGAGGCCCTTGCCGGTCAGAACGATCAGGACGGCGCGCAGGCGCAGGACGAGGACGAGGAGGAGGTCGAGTTCGACGCCGCGCTCTCCGTCTCCGCTCAGGAGGTCTTGGCGGAGAAGGATTTTGAAAAGATGACGACGGCGGAGCTCGATCAGGCCCGCCAAGCGATCAAGCGCATGCGCCTGCCGATCAAGCCGGTGAAGACCCGCCGCTTCCGCGCCGACCCGAACGGGCGGCGCGCCGATTTGCGCGCCACCTTGCGCGCGTCCGCCCGGCAGGGCGGCGACATGATCCACCTGAAGCGCCGCAGCCGAAAGCGTGAGAACCCGCCCCTGGTGGTCTTATGCGACATCTCCGGCTCGATGGATCGCTACGCGCGGATGATCCTGCATTTCCTGCACGCGCTGACGAACGATCGCGACCGGGTTCACAGCTTTCTGTTCGGCACGCGGCTCACCAACATCACGCGCCATCTGCGCGCGCGCGACCCGGATCAGGCGATCGACAAGGTCGCGGCCACAGTTGAAGATTGGGCCGGCGGCACGCGCATCGGCGAGACGCTGCACCGTTTCAACGCCGACTGGTCGCGCCGGGTGCTGAGCCAGGGGCCGGTGGTGCTGCTGATCACCGACGGGCTCGACCGTGACGGGGCGGTGGGCCTCGAGAAGGAGATTGAGCGGCTGCACAAAAGCTGCCGCCGCCTTATCTGGCTCAATCCGCTGCTGCGCTACGACGGATACGCGCCCAAGACCGCCGGCGCCCGCGCGATGATTCCGCATGTCGACGAGTTCCGCCCGGTGCACAATCTGGACAGTCTGGCCAAGCTGGCGGAGACTCTGAGCGCCAGCGACATGGCCGCCAAGGCCGAGATGGCGCGGTGGCGGGAACTAGCGGCGTGAGCCCTGTTTTCTCTCTCCTTCAGAAGAGACCGGGGCCATCTTCAGACGAGGACGCGAGGCGATGATCACCGACGATGACATTCTCCGCCAAGCCGCCCGCTGGGCCGATGCGGGCAAGAAAGTGGCGCTCGCCACCGTGGTGCAGACCTGGGGCTCCTCGCCCCGGCCCGTGGGCAGCCAGCTTGTGGTGAACGAGGACGCCGCCTTCGAAGGCTCCGTCTCCGGCGGCTGCATCGAAGGCGCGGTCGTGACCGAAGCGCTGGACGTCATGGAGACGGGCGACCCGAAGTTGATGGAGTTCGGCGTCTCCGACGCGATGGCGTGGGAGGTGGGCCTCGCCTGCGGCGGCGAGGTGAAGGTCTATGTGGAGAGACTTGAGCCATGAAGCGCCAGCTGCTGGACGCCCTCAACCGCGCGCGCGACGAAAAGCGCAGCACCGCCCTGATTACCCGCCTGGACGACGGCGATCAGGCGTTGCTGGTCGACGGCGAGATCGCCGACGGCGGCCTGATCGCGCCCGCCGACGTGCTGGACGCCGCCGAGGCCGCGCTCCGCGTTGACAAGGGCCGCACGGTCGACGCCGGCGACGGCCGCTCCTACTTCGTCCAAATCTTCAACCCGCCGCTTCGGCTCTTGTGCGTCGGCGCGGTGCACATCGCCCAGGCGCTGGCCCCGATCGCCGACGCCGCAGGCTATGACGTGACGATCGTCGACCCGCGCGGCGCCTGGGGCAGCGAAGAGCGTTTTCCCGGCGTCGCCGTCGACGACCGGTGGCCGGACGAGGCGCTGGAGGCGCTCGCCCCAGACCGACGGACGGCGATCTGCGCGCTCACGCACGACCCCAAGCTGGACGATCCGGCGCTGGTGCGCGCGCTGCGCTCGGACGCCTTCTACGTCGGGGCGCTAGGCAGCAAGAAGACCCACGCCAAGCGGGTCGACCGGTTGACCGAAGCCGGCTTGACCGAGGCCGAGATCGCGCGGATCGCCGCGCCGATAGGCCTCGACATCGGGGCGGTCTCCCCCGCCGAGATCGCGATCTCCGTAATGGCGCAGATCACGTTGGCGCTGCGCGGCGCAAAAGGGCGTTGAGACGGCGATGCGGTTCGGTCCCACCCCCCTCGACCAGGCTGAAGGCGCGATCCTGGCGCACAGCCAGACAGTCGGCGGGAAGCGCTTCAAGAAAGGTCGTCGCCTCTCGGCAGACGATGTGGCCGCGCTGCAGGCCGACGGCCGCACGGAGGTGACGGCCGCGCGACTGGACGCCGACGACGTCCACGAGGACGAGGCCGCCGGGCGTATCGCGCGCGCCGGCTGCGGCGCCAATCTGAGCGCGGCGGAACCCTTCACCGGCCGCGCCAATCTGATCGTGAAGTCGAGCGGCGTGCTGGTCTTCGACCGGGCGCGCCTAGACGCCGTCAATCTGATCCACGAGGCGGTGACGGTCGCGGCGCTTCCCGCTTTCGAACGGGTGCAGGCGAAACAGATGGCCGCCACCGTCAAGATCATCCCCTTCGCCGCCCCGGATTGGGCTGTCGAGGAGGCGGAGCGCTTGGCCGCCGACGGCGGTCCGCTGATGCGCGTGGCCCCGCTGGTCGAGAAGCGCGCCGCCCTGATCCAGACGCACCTGCCCGAGACCAAGGCGAGCGTCCTGGACAAGACCGTCCCCATCATGACGCAACGGCTGCACTCGCTCGGCAGCCTGTTGGAGAGCGAGACGCGCTGCGCGCATGACATTCAGGCGCTGGCCGGCGAACTGGACGCCGCCGCCCGGCGCGCCGACATCGTGATCGCCGTCGGCGCCTCCGCCATCGTCGACCGCGGTGACGTGATCCCGGCTGCGATCGAGGCGGCGGGCGGCTCGGTCGAACATTTCGGCATGCCGGTCGATCCGGGCAATCTGCTGCTGCTGGGTCGCCTCCATGACACGCCGGTGATCGGCGCGCCGGGCTGCGTGCGCAGCCCGAAGCCGAACGGCTTCGACTGGGTGCTGACGCGGCTGTGCGCCGACGTCCGCGTCTGCCGCGAGGACGTCATGCGGATGGGCGACGGCGGCTTGTTGAAGGAAATCCCGTCGCGCCCGCAACCGCGGGCGGACGAAAAGCCCGCCGCGGCCGAAGGTCCGAAGCGGGCGCCGAAAATCGCCGGTCTGCTGCTGGCCGCCGGACAGTCGCGCCGCATGGGCGCCGAGAACAAGCTGCTGGCCGACGTCGCCGGCAAGCCGATGGCGGCGCACGCGGCGGAGGCGCTCGCCGCCTCGTCGGTCGACGGCCTGACGATCGTCACCGGCGCGGAGCCGCAACGCCTGCGCGCCGCGATCCAGCCGTGCGAGGCCGAGTACGTGCACAATCCCGATTACGCCGATGGATTGAGCGCCAGCCTGAAGCGCGGCGTCGCGGCGCTGCCCGACGATGTCGACGGCGTCGTCGTCTGCCTCGCCGACATGCCGGGCGTCACGGCGACGACGATCGACCGCCTGATCTCCGCCTTCGATCCGGCCGAAGGACGCGCCATCTGCGTGCCCACCTATCGCGGCAAGCGGGGGAATCCGGTGCTGTTCGCAAGGCGCTTCTTCGCGGAAATGCAGGATCTGGCCGGCGACGCCGGCGCCAAAGTCCTGATCGGCGCGTACGAGGACTTGGCGGTCGAGGTCGAGATGGAGGACGCCGGCGTCCTGACCGACATCGATACGCCGGACGCGCTGGCGCGCTACCGCGCGGGCGGGTGACGGCCGCTTTCAACGGCCTGGATCAGCAGGACGCCTCCCCTCACCGTCCCGCCTCGGCCGACCCGTCCGTCTCGCGGCGCAAGGCGGCGAGCGTCCGAGGCCCGAGGACGCCGTCGGGCGCGAGGCCGACAGAGCGCTGGAAATCCTTGAGCGCCGCCGTCGTCATCGGACCCAAGGCGCCGTCGACGGGCCCCGGGTCGAAGCCGGCGCCGTGCAGCGCCCATTGGACGAAGGTGACGCTGGGCGGATCGTCGTGAACGCCGCCCGCGCTTGGTGCGGCTGCGAAGCGCTCGGCGAAGGCGAGGCCCTGCTCGCGAGCCGGGCCGTCGAGGCGCGCCGCCAGATCCGCGCGCATGGCCTCTGCGGCCTCCACCTCGTTGCGCGCCGCCAGGGTCAGCCAGCCGTAGGCCCGGGTCCAGTCGCGCGGCAGAGCCTCTCCAACAATCCTGTAAAGGCCGATCATGTATTGCGCGGTCGGCACGCCCTGGGCGGCCGCCTTGGCGTACCAGCGCGCGGCCCAGGCCGCGTTCGCCGGCCCCCCGCGCCCTTCGCTGACGGCAACCCCGGCGGCGTACTGCGCCTGCGGGTGACCCGCCTCGGCCGCGCGCTCCAGTAAGGCGAGGCCGCGCGGCGGATCGGCGCTGACGGCGCCGCCCTGCATCAGCATCAGGCCGAACTGATATTCCGCCTCGGGCACGCCGGCCGCGGCCGCCCGGTCGAACCGGCGCGCCGCCTCGATCCGGTCGCGCGGACGGCCGTAGCCGAAATAGGCGGCCCGCGCCGCCATCGCCTCCGCGCGCATATGGCCCTGGTCGGCGGCGGCCAGGAACAGCCGGTTGGCCTCGGACAGGTTCTGCGGGACGCCGCGCCCGTCCCCGTAGGCGCGACCCAAGGCGTATTGCGCCTCGGCGTCGCCGGCCTGCGCCAACCGCTCCAAGTCGGCGATGGCGCGGGCGCGCGCGCCGTCGCTCTGCGCGTGCGCCAAGGCGCTGGCGGCCTGCAGGCCGGGGCCTTCGGCTGCGGCTGCAGGCGCGTTGCGCCCGCCGCCGTCGTCGGACGGCTCCCGGGGTCGGGCGCCGGCGCTCGCCTCCTGATCCGCGGGCCATAAGGGAAGCGCCGCCGGGAGGCCTTCGAAGGTTCGGACGAACCGCCGATCCGCCTCCTCGAGCACGCCTTCGATCTGCGCGCAACCGACCGTCAAAACAGCCGCCGCGGCCGTGGCCGCCCACCGCGAAACGCGCATCGCCCCTCCCGCATCAAGTGCACCGCGTATCGCGACTTTAGCCGGATTCCGCGCAAGAAAAAGGCCCGCGCCGAGCATGCGGCGCGGGCCTTCCTGGTCTCTCGTCTCTCCGGGCGGAGAGAAAAGCGGCTTAGCCGACGACCTTCAGGTTCTCAGCGGCGTACTTGCCGTTACGGCCCTGGACGAGCTCGTACTCGACCTTCTGGCCGTCATTCAGCGAGTTGAGGCCCGCGCGCTCGACGGCGGAGATGTGAACGAACGCATCCGCGCCGCCCGCATCCGGCTGAATGAACCCATAGCCCTTGGTCGGGTTGAACCACTTAACGGTGCCAGCTTCCATAGCTTTTCGTGCCTTCTCTTCGAGTCTGTGTCCGCCGCGCGCAACGCGCACGCGGCGGTGTCGGGACGCCTAAACCTCAGGGTCGTCCTCGATAGATCTCGACGAGTACCAGGGTGGAGCCGTTGACACGGAAACGTCGGTCGTACAACGCGGCGCTATTTTTCGGGCCGCGACCGACGTTCGGTCCTAACGCGCCCCTTTTACGCGAGAAATCGCTGGCGCGAAAGGGAAATCTTAAGGCCCATATCGCTTATCCGAGGTGCAGGGCGAAGTCGTCCTTACCGTAATCCGCGCTGCGAACGCCCGCCTCTAAGGCGAAGAAGCAGCCCAGAATGCGGTTGACCGGCGCCGTGGAGCGATCCGGCGCCGCCGCGTCGAAGAGCGGCGCGAAACCGCACTCGATGACACGGGTCACGCGTTTGGTCGGAAGATGCACCCGCCGGCGCATGACGGCCGCTCGCCGTTCGGCGACGACCTGGTCGTAGGCCGCCGTCACCCGCGCCGAATCGCCGCCGTGCGAGACTTGACGCAGGTCGAGACCCCGCAGGTCCCGGCCGAACACGTCGCGCACCTGCGCGCCCGCCAAACGAACGATCAGCCCCCCGTCCTGGCGCACCTCGAGGAGATACAGGTTCTCCCACAGGTCCGGGGGAACAGTGAGCACGTCGAACGGCGCCGTCTGCGAGACATGCGCAAAAAAGCTCTCAAACGCCTGCGCATGCTTGAAAGAGGAGAAATCCATCATCGCCGCCCCCGCCCGTCGGCCCTGCACTCACGGCCGGTCCAGTACGGCACATTACCGCGCCGCCCGACGCTGTCCAGGGCGCACGAAAGGCGGCGGATGGCGACCCCGGCAGGACTCGAACCTGCAACCTGACGCTTAGAAGGCGCCTGCTCTATCCGGTTGAGCTACGGGGCCGACGCGGGCCGCCGCCCTCGCTCGCCGCGCTCCTCAATGCGTCCAGGGGCGCACGCGGTCATAAGCGAAATTGGCGGCGTAGGATTTGGGGCGAATCGTGCGCGCCTTCGGCTTTTCGACCGTGTAGGTGTAGCCGTGCTTCTGGGCGTAGGCGATCGCCTCTTCCTCGGAATGAAAACGCAGTTTCACCTGCTTGCGGGTGTCCCGAGAGCCGGACCAGCCCATCAGCGGATCCGGTCTGCCGCCGTCCGCGGGCTCGAACTCAAGGACCCAGTCCTTGGTTTTGGCGCGGCCCGACTGCATCGCGGTCTTGGCGGGTTTGTAGATCCTGACTTCCATGGCGCGCGACCCCTGAAGTGCCCTGAGCGAATAGCATGCGTCGTCTGTTTAGCGCGCCTTGCCGCGCCTGAAAAGACGCGCGGTTCCGTCGCACCGCCCTGTCGGGGCCTTTAAATGGGCCCTTGCTTGCGTTATGTTTCGGCTATCGAAAGACTGACGGTCGACGTTAGGGGGCGGCCGCGACGTGAAGGATGACGGACCGCCATGCTTGCCGATTGCGCCAGGATCGCCGACGCGGGCGAGGACCTGATCGAAGAAGCCCTGCTCGAAGGGGCTACGCAAGAACTCAGCCGCCTCATGCAATGCGCCATTACGGACGGCTGCCAACACGCCGTCGCCTGTCGCGATCGCATCGACGGGCTGCTGCAGTTGGTCCAGCACGCCATGCGCGAGGAGACGGAAGCGCGCTGACTCCAGCCGCTTTTCGGTCAAAATCCAGCGCCGCGGCCCGTCAGGCGCGCGGCTCGCGCCCCCGTGAGCGACTGGGGGCCCGCGTCTCCTTGACCAGAGAGTTTAGGGACGATGGAGATGGTCGGGGCGGCTGGATTCGAACCAACGGCCTCCTGCTCCCAAAGCAGGCGCTCCACCAGGCTGAGCTACGCCCCGACTGAGGCGAAGCATTAGCGAGGCCGGGGGCGGCGATCAACCGGAATGGCGCCGACGCGGCCCCTCATCCTTTCGCGAGGTCGACCACCAGCTTGCCGAGCGCCTGGCGGGCGGCCAGCTTGCGAAGCGCGTCGGACGCGGTCTCCAGCGTGAAGGTCTCGGAGATCAAGGGCTTGATCGCCCCCGTCTCCGCCCAGCCGAACAAGCGGTCGAAATTCGCGCGGTTTGCGTCCGGCTCGCGCTTTACGAAATCGCCCCAGAAGACGCCGACGACGGCGCAGCCTTTCAGCAGAGTCAGATTGGCCGGGATCTTCGGAATCTCGCCGGCGGCGAAGCCCACAATCAGGTGACGGCCGCGCCAGCCGGTCGCGCGCAACGCCTGCTCCGTCAGCTCGCCCCCGACCGGGTCGAAGACGACGTCGACGCCCTTGCCGCCCGTCAGGTCCTTGACCGCGTCTTTCAGGCCGGTCTCTGCGTAGTTGACGCCCTCGTCCGCGCCGGCCTCTGCGGCGACGGCGAGCTTGTCGGCGCTGCTCGCCGCCGCGATGACGCGCGCGCCCAATCGCTTGCCGATCTCCACCGCCGCCAGGCCGACGCCGCCGGCCGCGCCCAGAACCAGCAGCGTCTCGCCCGCCTGCAGATCGGCGCGCTGGACCAGCGCATGCATGGCCGTGCCGTAGGTCATGGAAAAGCCCGCGGCGACGCGCGGGTCCATCGAGGGCGGGCGCTTGAGCAGCTGCGCGGCCGGGACCGCGATCTCCTCCGCAAAGCCGCCCCAGATGGTGATCGCGATGACGGCGTCGCCGACGGCGACGTCCTCGACCCCCTCTCCCAACTCGACCACGATCCCGCTGATTTCGCCGCCGGGACTGAAAGGCGGCTCGGGCTTGAACTGGTATTTGCCCGCGACGATCAACGTGTCGGGGAAGTTGACGCCGCAGGCCTCGACCTGCACGCGCACCTCGCCCGGTTTGAGCGCGGGGCTCGGCGTCTCGTCCACGACGAGCGCGTCGATCCCGCCGTAATCCTTGCAGAGCAGAGCGCGCATGGGGCGTCTCCTTTTCTCGACGAATGAGGCGTCAGGCGTGCGGCGCGACCCGCGCGCGCAGCTCGCGTTTCATCAGTTTGCCGTTCGGGTTGCGCGGCAAGGGCTCCGCCGAGAGCGTGAAGCCTTCGGGGATTTTGTAGTCGGCGAGCTGCTCCGCGCAGAAGGCGCGCAACGCCTCTTCGTCGATCGCGGCGCCGGCTTTGGGGTGGATGAAGGCGTGCACGCGCTCGCCCAGCACGGGGTCGGCCTGGGGGACGACAGCGACTTCAGCGACGTCCGGATGATAGGCCAGCACGTTCTCCACTTCGGCCGAGAAAATCTTGTAGCCGCCGCGGTTGATCATGTCCTTCAGACGGTCGAAGACCTTGAGATAGCCCTCGGCGTCCATCGATCCGACGTCGCCCGAGCGCCAGTAGCCGCCGACAAAGCTCTCGGCCGTCCTCTCCGGCTTGTTCCAATAGCCGGGGACGACCATCGGCCCGCCGATCCAGACCTCGCCGGTCTCGCCGGGCGGAACCTCCCGGCCGTCCGCATCCATGATCCGGACGTCGCCGCAGGGCACGGCGCGGCCGACGCTGTCGGCGCGATCCCGCACGCCGAGCGGCGTCATGGTCGCGGGCGACGTGACCTCCGTCGAGCCGTAGGCGTTCAGCAACTGCAGATCGGGCAGCTTTTCCGCCAGCCGTCGGATCGTGCTTTCCGGCATCGGCGCGCCGCCGAAGCCGCCGATCCGCCAGCGCGACAGGTCGTAGTCGCCGAGTTCGGCGCGCAGCAGGCAGAGATTGTACATCGCCGGGACCATCAGCGTGTGCGTCATCCGCTCGCGCGCGGCGAGATCCAGAAAACCCGCCACGTCGAATTTCGGCAAAATCAACAGCGCGCCGCCGACCGACAGGATCGCGAAGAGATTGGCGACCAAGCCGGTCACATGCGTCGCCGGCACCGCGAGCACGCTTCGGTCGGCGGCGGTCATCTCGAAGCAGACCTCGAAATGCTTGGCCGAATGAACGATGTTGAGGTGGGTCAGCATCGCCCCTTTCGGGTCGCCCGTGGTGCCGGACGTGTAGAGAATGACGGCCGCATCGTCCTCCCCCAGCGGCGGCGGCTCGAAGGCGGCCGGATCGGCCTCCTCCAGCGCGGCGAAGGCGTCTTCGTCCGTGGCGATGACATGCGACAGAGCGGCGAACGCCCCCTTCTCCGGCGCCGCCTCGGCCAAATCAGGGGTGTGGATCAGCGCCGCCGCGCCGCAGTCGTCCAGGATGTAGGCAAGCTCGCGGCGAGAGGCCCGAACGCTGACGGGCGCGGCGATCATCCCGGCCCGGACGATCCCCATCAGGCAGGCGACGAAGCGCCGCTCATTGCCGATCAGAAGCGCGACGCGGTCGCCGGTCTTCAAGCCCTGCGCCTGAAGCCCGGCCGCGATGCGCGTCGCGAGGTCGTCGAGCGTCCGGTGGCTGAGACGCACATCGCCGTCCACCACGGCGTCGCCGTCAGGGTTGGCGGCGGCGGCCGCGCGCAGCATGGCGTCGGCGTTCGCCGCGCGATCCGCGAAGCAGCGGATCACGCGCCCGAAATGCGCCTCATGCCGGATGCCCTCAGCCACCTGCGCCCTCGCCCCCGGTCAGCCGTGCAGCATGTCCGGCGTGGTCATGTAGGGCAGCGAGCGGCCGCGATGCTCCTTCGCGTGCTTCAGCTCGCGCCGCGCGACGGAGCGGATATGCACCTCGTCCGGCCCGTCGATGAAGCGCAGCGCCCGCCCCCAGGTCCACAGGAAGCTGAGCGGCGTATCCGGCGTCAGCCCGGCCGCTCCGAAGATTTGGATCGCGCGGTCCAGCACCGTCGTCTGCAGACGCGGCACCACCACCTTGATGGCCGAGACGTCGGTGCGCGCGGCCTTGGCGCCGAACTTGTC
Source organism: Marivibrio sp. (assembly GCF_040218065.1). Taxonomy (NCBI): domain Bacteria; kingdom Pseudomonadati; phylum Pseudomonadota; class Alphaproteobacteria; order Rhodospirillales; family Aestuariispiraceae; genus Marivibrio; species Marivibrio sp. Next base: position 174,280 of record NZ_JAVJQE010000013.1, read on the forward strand.
GATCTTCCAGGCGGCCTGCAGGACCATCAGGCGCGCCTGATCGATCTCCATGCGCGACAGTGCGATCCACTCGGCGACCTGGCCGTGCTCGGACAGCGACTTGCCGAAGGTCTTGCGCTCCAGCGCCCGCTCGCAGGCGAGTTCGAGGGCCACCTCGCATTGGCCGATCGAGCGCATGCAATGGTGAATGCGCCCCGGCCCGAGACGCGCCTGGGCCAGCATGAAGCCCTTGCCCTCCTCGCCCAGCAGGTTCTCCTTCGGCACGCGGACATTCTTGAAGACCAACTCGCAATGCCCCTCGGGCGCGACATGATGCATGATGGGCGGGTTGCGCACGACCTCAAGGCCTTCCGCGTCCATGGGCACGATGACCATGGAGTGCTTGTTGTGCGGGTCGGCGTCCGGGCCGTCATCCGAAACGCCGAGGACGATGGTGAACCTGCAGCGCGGATCGGCCGCGCCGGTGATGAACCATTTGCGCCCGTTGACCACGTAGTCGTCGCCGTCGCGCAGGATGGTGGTCTGGATGTTGGTCGCATCCGAGGAGGCGACGTCCGGCTCCGTCATCGAGAAGCTGGACCGGCACTCGCCGTGGAGCAGCGGCTTGAGGTAGTCCTGATACTGCTGATCCGTCGCGAACAGGTGCAGCAGCTCCATGTTCCCCGTATCCGGCGCGTTGCAGTTGAAGACCTCCGACGCCCAGAAGATCCGGCCCATGATCTCAGCCAGGGGCGCGTATTCCAGATTGGTGAGCCGCGTGCCGGGCTCGTCGTCGCGCAGGTCAGGCAGGAACAGGTTCCATAGCCCCTGCTCCTTTGCGCGCTCCTTCAGGTCCTCGACGATCTGGGGCGGGTAGACGCCCTTTTCCGTCTCGCGGAGCCATTCGGGATTAGCGGGGACGATATGGTCGTCCATGAAGCGCTGCACGCGCTCGCGCAACTCCTCAACCTTCGGGGTGTAGGCGAAATCCATCGCTCAGGCTCTTCCTTCCAAGCTCAGTCAAACAGGGGTCGACGGCCTCAGCCGTCGGCGTCGATCAAATCGGCCGCGCGCTGGGCGAAGGAGCCGGAAAGCTCGCCCACCTTCTCCGCATCTTCGGCGGCCGCGTTGCCCGAGGCGGCGCGCGCGGAGATCCCCTCGAAGATCACCGCGAAACGCCATAGCGAGAAAGCGAGATGAAAAGTCTTCACCGTCTCGCTGCGCCCCGTGCGCTCGTAATAGCGAGCGAGATAATCCCGCTCGTTCGGGATTCCCATCGTCTCAAGGTCGAGGCCGAGAAGTCCGCCATATTCGTCCGGGGTCGAATGGTAGGCGATGCAGTTGAAGGCGACGTCGGCCAGAGGATGACCGAGCGTCGAGAGCTCCCAATCGAGCAACGCGATCGGCTCGGGCCGATCGGGCGCGAACAGGAGGTTCCCCATGCGCAGGTCGCCGTGACAGATCTGCGTCTCCTCGTCCGGCTCCATATTGGCCGTCAGCCAATCCCGCACCCGCTCATGCACGCTGACGTCGCGGGTCTTTGAGAGCTCGAGTTGCTTCGACCAACGCCGGATCTGGCGTTCGAAATAGCCCCCGCGCTTTCCGAAATCGCTCAATCCCACGGCCTCAGGATCGACCTGATGCAAGGCCGCCATCACCCGGTTCATGCCGTCATAGGCCTGCGCGCGCTCCTCCGGCGACAGATCGGGAAGCGCTCCGTCATGGAAGACCCGTCCTTCCAGGAAGCCCATGACGTAGAAGGGAGTCCCGACGATCTCGCGGTCCTCGCAGAAATGCAGCATGCGCGGCACAGGCACGTCGGTCTCGGCGAGCGCGCTCATCACCCGATACTCGCGGTCGACCGCATGGGCCGAGGGAAGGATATCCCCGGGCGGCTGCTTTCTCAGCACGACCGCTCCCTTGGTCCCGATCAGCTTGAAGGTCGGGTTCGATTGGCCGCCGGAGAATCGCTCGATACCGGTCATATCCCCTAGATCGTCAAACCGTCCTTTCAGATAATCGGCCAGGCGATCCGGGTCGAACTCCAACGTCGTATCGTCAAAATCGCTCATGCCGGCTCGGTCACATCCGCGTTGGCGCCGCGTTCGATGACGAAGTCGCGGTCGAAGATGTCGAAGGAGTGATTGAGTTCCGATTGGCTAAGGATCACCGTCAGCCCGCCGCCGCGCAGGTTGCCGATGACTTCCGCAAGACGCTCGGACAATGCGGGCGCCACCCCCTCGAACGGCTCGTCCAGCAGCAGAAGCTTGGTGCCGGCGGCCAGCGCGCGGGCCAGCGCCGCCATCTTCTGCTGCCCGCCCGAAAGCAGCAGGGCCTTGCGCTGCCGCATCTCCTTCAACTCCGGCAGGATGTCGTAGACGACTGACAGACGCTCGTCCGCATCCAGCGCCGGCGTCACCCAGGTCGGCAGCAGGATGTTCTCCTCCACCGTCAGTTCCGGGATCAGGCCCCGATCCTCCGGCATATAGCCGATGCCCAGGCTGGCCCGGCGGTGGATCGGCACGCTGGAGAGGTCCTGCCCGTCGAAGGCGATCTTGCCCTCCGTCAGCTTATGCAGGCCCATGATCGCCTTCATGAAGGTCGTCTTGCCGGCGCCGTTCCGGCCGGTCAGGCCGATCATCTGGCCGGTCTCGGCGCTTAGGCTGAAACCGCGCAGCGCGACGATCGCGCCGATCTTCACGTGGGCGTTTTCGACCGCGATCGTCATGCCTCGGCCTCCTCCTTCGCGGCGCCGCCTTTGGCGGAGCCGGTGACGTATTTCTGCACGGCCGGGTCGGAGAGCACCTCATCCGGATCGTCGTCGGCGATGACCTGCCCCTGATAGAAGGCGAGCACCCGATCCGAATAGCGGGTGACGATGTCCATGTCGTGCTCGACGAAGATGACGGTCACTTCCTCGGTCGACAGCGCCTCCATTACCGTTTCCATCAGCGGGAACTTTTCGTCCACGCTGACGCCGGAGGTCGGTTCGTCCAGCAGCAGAACCTTGGGCCGCCGCACCAGCGCCATCGCGATGTCGAGGAGCTTTCGCACGCCGCCCGGCAGTTCGCTCACCTTGCGGTCGGCGTAGTCGTCGAGCGCGAAGCGCTTCAGCATCGCATGCGCCTGATCGACCGTCTCGGCGTCATCGGCTGGACGAAGCATGGAGAACCGCCGGCCGGACGCCCCGAAGGCGACCATGATGTTCTCCAGCGCCGTCATGGGCTCGTAGAGCTGCGGAATCTGGAACGACCGACAGACGCCGCGCTGGGTGATCTGGCGCGGGTTCAGCTTGGTGACGTCGTCGCCCTCCAGCAGGATCGACCCGGAGTCCGGCTTCAGGTAACCGGTCACGATGTTCATGAAAGTGGTCTTGCCGGCGCCGTTGGCCCCGATCAGGGACAGCTTGTCGCCAAGGCCCACCGCAATGTTGATGTCCTGGGCCGCGACCACCGCGCCGAAGCGCTTTTGCAGGTCCTTGGCCTCCAGAATGGTCGGTGCGTTCGACGGTGTGCTCACGGCGCGGCCCTCCCCTCTTCGGCGGCGCGTTCGGCGGCCTTCTGGCCGGTCGGCTTACGCCCGCCCTTGATGCGCTCCCACAAGGACCCGATGCCGCCCGGCAGGAAGATGATGACGGCAATCAGGAACGAGCCCAGGACCAACTGCCAGGTCTCCGGGAAATAGCGGTTCGAAAAGGACCGCACGAGTTCCAGGATCAGCGAGGAGACGAACACCGCCGACACGCTGAGATGGCCCGCGAGCACCGCGATGAACACGAACTCGCCCGACGTCGTCCAGAAGCTGAACAGCGGGTCGATATGGCCCAACGCCATGCCGTTGAGCGTCCCGCCCAGGCCCGCCAGCGCGGCCGCAATCGTGAAGTTGCGCACGGTCACGTTGAAGACCGAGGAGCCGAGATACTCCACCCTCAGTTCGTTCTCCCGCACGGCGAGCGCGAGCATGCCGGCCATCGAGTCGTAATAGAGCCGGCAAGCAGTGGCGGCGACGGCGACGACGATCGCCGCCAGGACGTAAAGCGCAAGATCGGAGGTTTCCACCGTCGGCTGCCAGCCGAAGAAGGTCGGCTCCGGCAAGGTGAAGCCGTCGGATCCGCCGATCGAGTTCATCTTCACCAGCAGGCCGTACAGCACCATGGAGAGCGCCACCGTCAGCATCGCGAAGAAGATGCCGCGATAGCGCGCGATCAGCGGTCCTGCGATCAGACCGACGACGGTCGACGCCGCCATGCCGATCAACAGCAGCAGCGGCGCTTCCGTGACGCCGGCGTGCACCGCCAGCAAGCCGGAGGCGTAAGCCCCGATGCAGTAGACGAGCCCCTGGCCGAAGGAGACCAGCCCGCCGCGCATCAGCGTGATGATGCCGAGCGAGACCAGCCCGTAGCCGAAGGCCTTGGTGACGGTGAAGAGCAGCCAGTCAGGCAGCGCGAAGCCGAGAACGATCAGCGCCAATCCGGACAGCAGCCCTGCGAGATAGGTTTTCTTGGTCGAGGCGTGCATGGCTCAGATCTTCCTCGCTTGCGTGCGCTGGAACAGGCCTTCCGGACGGAAGACCAGCACGATCGCCATCACGAAATAGATGATGAAGACCTCGGCGGCCGGGAACTCGTAGATCGCCGTCGCCCGCGCGATCCCGACGATCAAGGCCCCGATCGCCGCGCCGGGGATCGAGCCGAGGCCGCCGATGATGACCACCGCGAAGCTCGCGATGATGATCGGGATGCTGATACCCGGCTGAACCGAGATCAGCGGCGAGGTGAAGGCGCCGGCCAGCGCCGCCAGGAAGACGCCTACGAAGAAGGCCAGCAGATAGACCCAGTTGACTCGCACGCCCATGCAGGCGCTGACGTCGGGATTGTGGATCACGGCCAGCACGATCTTGCCGACCTTGGTCTTGTTGAGGCCGAGCCAGACGGCCAGCCCTGCGACCGCCGCCAGCGCGATCAGCATGAGATCGTAGCCGACGTAGAACAGCTCGCCGATCTCGACGTTCCCGAAGAGATTGCGCGGCTCGAACACGTAATAGGGCTGGACGCCCCAGATCAGCTTACTGACGTCCTCCAGGACCAGGAAGACCGCGTAGGTGATCAGCAGGATCAGCACCTCGTCCCGGCCGTAGAACAGCCGCAAGAGCCCGCGCTCCAGGATCGGGGCCAGCACGATCGCCACCGCCAGCGCCGCCAAGAACATCGCGATCAGCGAGAATTCGGGCGGCAGGCCGAGCGCCGGCACGAAGGTCGTGAAGGTGGCCGCCGCATAAGCGCCGAAGGCGTAGAGGCTGCCGTGCGCGATGTTGAGAATGCGCAGCACCCCGAAGATCAGGGTCAGCCCGAGGGCGACCATGAACAGGTACGAGGCGTAGACCACGCCGTCGACCAGGATTGTTATGACGTCAAGCATCGCTGGGACCCATCCCCTTCACTGCCCGCAGGAGCGGGGTTCGGAGCGCGCCCGGCGGACCGCCTCGGCCCGTCGGACGCGCCCGTCCCCTCTTCATTCAACCAAGCGCGGCTTCGATCACTCGCACTTGGCGCCCGGGAAGCCGGCGTTGATCCAATCAACGCTGTTCTGGCCCGGGGGCGGGTTCACGCACTCGGCCGCGAAGCGCTCGATGTCGGTCACGGTGATGTTCCCGTTCTCGTCCTTCGCGGTGGTGCCGATGGCGGTCGGCTGGATGGCCTGGTGGCCGTTGCCCAGCTTCATCTGGATCAGGCCGCCGGGGGACTCCCACTCATGACCTTTGAGGGCCATGCGGATCTCGTCCTTGGTCGGACGCTCGCCGCCGTTGGCCGCCATGGCCTTCTCGATCGCCGACTTCAGGCCGAGGATCGCCTGCGCCATGCGGTAGGGCGCCTGCACCGGGATCACGCCGTAGCGCTCCTGGTAGGTGTCGAACCACCAGTTGTTAAGCGGCGTGTCCGGCGACATCAGGCCGTAGGCCCCGCGCGCGCCGAGCACGACGCCCTCGGGGAAGTTGTTGCCGAGCGCCGGGATGACGTGGTCGCCGGCGGACAGCACGACCTGGCTGCGCTGGAACAGCCCGCGCGGCATCGACTGCAGAATGAAGGACTGCAGGTCGCCGCCCCAGTTGGAGCTGTGGACGACGTCCGCACGCTCGCGCATCAGGGCGGAGATTTCGGTGCCGTACTGACCGGCGCCGAAGGCCGGGAACAGTTCGGCCACCACTTCGGCCTCGGGGTAGAGCTGATCCATCGCGGCCGTGAAATCGCGCCAGCTGTCATGGCCCCAGGCGTAGTCCTGGTTGAGGCCGGCGATGCTGTCCACGTCGACGCCCCGCGCCTTCAGGTAACGGGCCATCGACACGTTATCCATGGTGGCGTGGGCCGCGGTGCGGAAAGCGTACTCGTACTGACCGTCCTCGAAGACGCGCGGCGTGCCGCAGTCGTAGAGGATGGTGAGCGCCTGCAGTTCGTCCGCCACCGGCGCGATCGCCAGGCAGTCGCCCGAGGAGACGTAGCCGACGACGGCGTCGACGTTCTCGCGCTGCACCAGGTTGCGGAATTCCTGCACCTGCTTGGTGGCGCCGCCGGCCTCGTCGATCGGAATCGCCTCGATCTGCATGCCGCCGAAGCCGACCGTATCGTACGGCGCCGGCACTTCGCCCGCATTCAGCTTCTCGATCAGCAGACGCCCGCCGTCCCAAGCCGGCACGCCGAAGCTTTCGGCCGCCTGACCGGACAGGAAGGTCACGACGCCGATCTTATAGGTCTCCTGCGCGGAGACCGTTCCCGCCCCGGCGCCGACGCCGAACGCGGCCAGCGCCGCGCCCGCCATCAGCCCCTTGAGGGCCGATTTGAAGGATACTCCAGACATTTACGCTACTCCTCCCTTTTGGTCTGCGCCCGACCCGGCTTTGCGGGTGCGGGGCGCGTCGATCGTCCGTTTTCTCGGCGGAGGCCGCCGGTTTCTCCCGACGCGCCCCGGACGATCCGATAACCGGCCTTATGCCCGGCCGATATTCTCCAGCAGCACGGCCATGCCTTGGCCCGCGCCCATGCACATGCTGACGACGGCGTAACGGCCGCCGGTCTCCTCCAGGTGCTCCATGGCGACCAGCGTCATCCGCGCGCCCGTGGCGCCCGGCGGATGTCCCAGTGAAATGCCGCCGCCATAGAGGTTCGTGTTGTCGCGACGGATCCCCAGCTCCCGTTCGGTGTGCAGGTTGACGGCCGCGAAGGCCTCGTTGATCTCAAAGTAGTCGATGTCCCCGAGCGACATGTTGTTGCGCTCCAAAAGCGCGCGGATCGCCGGGACCGGCCCGCAGCCCATGATCCGGGGGGAGACGCCGACGATCGCCCAATCCTTCAGGATGACGCGCGGCGCGGCGCCCTCCGCCTCCAGCGCGGCGCGATCGCCGACGACGACCATCGCCGCCCCGTCGGTCACGCCGGAGCTGTTGCCGGGCGTAACCCGCCCGCCCTCGCGGAAGACCGGCTTCAGTTTCGCGAGCTTTTCGGCCGTCACTGTGGGGCGCGGGAACTCGTCGACCTCCATCAGGCGGGTCGTCTTGCCCTCCTTCACCTCGATCGGCGCAATCTGGCGGCCCAGGAAGCCGCTTTCGATCGCCGCGCCCGCGCGCTGCTGGCTCATCAGCGCGTATTCGTCCATCTGCTCGCGGGTGTACTGGAAGTCGTCGGAGAGGTTCTCCGCCGTCTCGCCCATCAACTCGCGCGAAAAGGGGTCGCGGTAAGCCCAGTCCAGGCTGTCCTCCATCACCTTCGGCCCGCGGATCGCCCCCCAGCGGCTCGCGGTGTCCATATAGGGCCCGCGCGAGAAGTTCTCGCCGCCGCCGGCCAGCGCCAGCTTGCCGTGGCCGCTCAGGATCTGCTCGGCCGCGGTGATGATCGCCTGCGTGCCCGACCCGCAGGCGCGGCTGACGTTGAGCGCGCAGCTCTCCTCGCGCATGCCGATCCCAAGCGCGATGGCGCGGCTGGCGTAAAAGCCGTCATGGTCGACCGGCAGCACGTTGCCCCAGACGGAATGGTCAAGCTTCTCCGGCGCAATCCCCGCCCGCTCCACGCTGGCCTTTGCCGCGTGGATTCCGAGATCGATCATGCGCGTGTTCTTGAGCGATTTGCCGTAGTCGCCGAAGGGCGTGCGCATGCCGCCCGCGATGCAGATCTGCTGCGTCGTCACTGATCCTGATCCTTGCTCCACAAACCGGCGGCGCGCACCGGTTGATCCATCTCCAGTTTGGCGAGCTCGTAGCCGCGCTTGAAGTCCACGATATGCTTGCGCATCCACAGCTCCGCATGATCGGCGTCGCGACGCTTGAGGCCGTTGAGGATCTCGCGATGGGCGTCCACCAGCCGCTTGGGCGCTTGGGGCAGCGCGTTCATCATCGGATCGGCCGCCGGGAACATCAGGTTCGCCGCCGGCTCCCGCGCCATCAGCCAAGCCGGATTTCCGACCGCGGCCCCGATGATGTCGTGAAACTCTAGATCGAGCTGGGTCACGCTCTCGCCCCGAGCGACGGCCTCTTCGGTCCGCTCGACATTATCCTCAAGGTGCCGCAGGTCGGTCTCTTCGATCGCCCGTGCGGCCAGCGCCGCGGCGCTCGGCTCCAACACCATGAGGAGCTGGTGCAGATCGATGAAGGTCACCTGTTGCAGCAACAGCGCGCGGCTCGCGCGGCTGCTGAGCTCCTGATGCCCAGGCACGGCCGCGTGCAGGCGCCGGCCCGACTTGCGCTCCACCAGGCCGGTCTGTTCGAGGAGCCGCAGCCCCTCGCGCGCGGTCGAGCGATTGACGCCGAGCTGGTCCGCCAGCGCCGTCTCAGACGGCAGCCGATCGCCCGGCTTCAGACGTCCTTCCATGATTTCGCGCTCAATCGTCTCAGCAACCACGCGGTAGGTGGGCGCAACGGCGAGCTTACGCAGACTCATGCCCTCTTCGCCCGCTTTGCGGGGTCGCTCGCCCAAGGCGGCGCGCGCGGCGTCGTCTGCTGTCATAGCGCTCCACCCTGCCCTTGCGGCGGCCCCGCCGCCTCGTGACCGCCTTGTGTCGACGGCTTCCGTCCGTTTGTCGGACAATTGGAGTTTAGGGGGCGCCTGTCGTCCGAGTCAAACGGCTTCGCGCATGCGCCGAGACGCGCCCTGCCGGCCGCTCCTCGGCGCTGCGCGTCCGCGCGGGGTCTTGTGAGAGATCCGGATTCTCGCGGAGCGCGGCGCCGGCCTACCGGGCCTCTTCACCTTTCGCGCGGCGAAAAATCCATCGGCGCGTCGGCGTGTTTCTCGTCCTTCATGAAGAGCCGTCCGAAATTGCCGAGCGACACCAAATGAGCGACCGCCAGGGCGAACCAGCCGTTGCGCCACCATGGCTCCATATCCTCGACCGGCAAGGCTCGCAGACGTTCTTCATCGATCACCTTGAAGCCGCGAATGGCCATATGACGCTGGTCCGCCAATTCAACGTCCACTGCGCGCTCGATCAGCAGGTCGCGCTCCAGGCAGGCCTCGACGAAGCGGCGCGTGCGCGCTTGTTCGCGCGCGAAAGCGCCGGCGAAGCGGCCGCGCCGCTTCATGACGTCGCTCGGCTTGCCGTCCACGAACAGCGGCGCGGCAGCCTCGGCGCTCGTCAGCATCGGGGCGTCGACGTCGAGGCCGAGCCGAATCGCCGGCCCGCCCGCCTGCTCCGACGCGCGATCGCGTAACAGCACGAACGGATAGCGGCGCACGAAGGCGGGGACGTAGCAGCCGACGGTCCAGCTTCCATCCGCTTCGACGAACAGGTTCTGGGCCTGACGAACCCCGACCAGCACGACCGGCATGCTGGTCTGATCGCCATTGAACAGAATCGGATAGTGACGTGCGGCCGCCATGAACTCGACCGCGTTCAGCGGGATCATGTGGCTGTCGCGCGCGAAGCCGTAGTCCGCCGTTTGCTTCAGGCGCAGATCGCCGTGCGCCGACGCCTCCAACACCTCAAGCCGGCGGAAGAACATCGGCTTGCCCCCGCCGCGAAGTCCTTGCCCGTCGGCGGGCGGGCGGTCTGGTGCGGCGGCGTCGCTCATTATTCTACGGTCCGTGCCTCTGAAGTCTGGCGGCTCCCGCCTACCATCATCGCGCGCAAAAGGCGACGGGGTCGAGGGCGTTTCCGCCCTACGACCCCGTTCCCGCCCCTTCTCCCCCCGGAGAAACGATGAAATCGATCACTCAGCCGGTTCGGGCGCCGTCGCGTCCCCGCCGGGGTTCTTTGTCACGATCACCGGCGCGACCTTCGAGAGCTCCTCCAACTCGATATGGCAGGTGATGACGTGACCGTTGCCGGCGTCGCGGAACGGCGGACGCTCGTCGTCGCAGATCGAGCCGATCTTGCGCGGGCAACGCGTCGAGAACGGGCACCCCTTCGGCGGATTCAACACGGATGGAAGATTGCCCTCCAGCACGATCTCGCGTTTCTCGATCGACGTGTCGGCGATCGGCACGGCCGAGAGCAGCGCCTCGGTGTAGGGGTGGTACGGCGGCGCGTAGACCTCCTCCACGTTTCCCTGCTCCATGATCATGCCGAGATACATCACCACCACCCGGTCCGAGAGATATCGGACGACCGACAGATCGTGGCTAATGAACAGGAGCGTCGTGTCGTACTGCCGCTGGATGTCCATCAGCAGCCCTGTCACCGCCGCCTGAACCGAAACGTCGAGCGCCGAGACCGGCTCGTCCGCGATCACCATCGGCGGATATCCGGCGAAGGCGCGCGCGATGCCGATGCGCTGCTTCTGGCCGCCGGAGAGCTGCCGCGGCTTGCGGTATTTGAAGGCCCGCGGGAGCTTCACGAGATCGAGCAGTTCGTCGAGGCGCTTGTTGACCTCCTCCTCGTTCTGGGTCACCCCGAACTTTCGGATAACCCGCGTGATCTGACCGCCGACGGTGTGCGACGGATTCAGGGTCTCGTTCGGGTTCTGGAAGACCATCTGCAGGCTGGAGATCTGCTTCGGCGTGCGGCGGGTCACCGGAAGCTGCGAGATCTCCTCGCCGTTGTAGACGATCTTGCCGTCGGTCGAGGTCTCAAGCCCCATCAGCACCTTGGCGAAAGTGGACTTGCCGCAGCCGGACTCGCCCACGATCGCGACCGTCTCGCGCTTGCGCGCGGAGAAGCTGATCGACTCGTTCGCCTTCACCCAGCGCGACTTCTTGCCGGTGAGCAGCGCCTTGATGGAGCTGTCGCGGATCTCAAAATATTTGCGCATGTTCTCGACATGCAGCACCTCGTCGCCCGGCTCGTTGGGCGGATGCTGCTCGATGTCGGGGCTGTAGTTGTCCCAATCGATTTCGGTCCAGCGCACGCAGCGCACGGCGTGGCCGCTCGCCTCGTCCACCGTCAGCCAGGGGATGCCCTTGGGATCGTCGCAGCGCCCGGCCTCGAAGAAATCGCAGCGCGGGCCGAAATAGCAGCCCTCCGGCCGATTGTAGGGCAAGGGCAACTGGCCGCGGATCGGCACCAGCGGATTGGCGTTCTTGTCCGCCGTCGGCAGCGGGATAGAGCCGAACAGCCCGCGCGTGTAGGGGTGGCGCATCATGTCGAACACCTCCTTCACGGTGCCCGTCTCGACTGCGACGCCCGAATACATCACGCAAACCCGATCGCAGGTCTCCAGGATCAGCCCCATATTGTGGGAGATGTAGATCATGGAGGTGCCGAACTCCTCGCTGATCTCCTTGATCAGCTTGACGATGCCGGCCTCCACGGTCACGTCGAGCGCGGTCGTCGGTTCGTCCAGCAGCAACAGCGTCGGGTTGGACAGCAGCGCCATCGCGATGACGACGCGCTGCTGCTGACCGCCCGAGATCTGATGCGGGAAGGCGTTCATGACGCGCGCCGGATCGGGCAGTTTCACCTTCGCCAGCATCTCCTCGGCGCGCCGCCAGGCGTCGTCCTCGCTGATGCCGGGCTCGTGGAAGAGCGGAACCTCCATCAGCTGCTTGCCGATCAGCATAGAGGGGTTCAGGGCCGACATCGGCTCTTGGTAGATCATGGCGATGTCGGAGCCGCGAAGCTGGCGCAGCTCCTCCGTCGACATCTGCGCCATGTCCCGGCCCATGAACTTGATGGAGCCGCCGACGATGCCGCCGTTGCCGCCCATATACTGCATGATCGCCATGGCGACCGTGGACTTCCCGCAGCCGGATTCGCCCACGATGCCGACGGCCTCGCCGGGCATCAGGGTGAGGTTGAAGTCCTTCACGGCCGGCACTTCGCCTGCGCGGATGAAGTAGGAGATCGAGAGATCCTTGATCTCCAGCACCGCCTCTCCCTTGGGCGGGGCCTTGACCGGTTCGGCCTGTTGCAGCGTGTCGCTCATGCTTCTTTCTCCCTTACCCCAGAGGTCAGTCGCGCAGCGACACTTCGCGCAGGCCGTCGGCCAGCAGGTTGAAGCCGAGCACCAGCAGCGAAACCGCGAGCGCAGGGAAGAACGGCATCCACCAGAAGCCGCCCATGGCGAGCGAGCGGGTCTCGTTGATCATCCCGCCCCAATCCGGGAAGGGCGGCGGCAGCCCCAGGCCGAGGAATCCCAAGGCCCCGATGGTGATCGTCGTGTAGCCCATGCGCAGGCAGGCCTCGACGATCAGCGGCCCGCGGGCGTTCGGCAGCAGTTCGACCAACATGATGTACCAGGGATTCTCGCCCCGGGTCTGGGCGGCGGCGATGTAGTCGCGCGTCGCGATGTCCAGCGTCAGCCCGCGCACGATGCGCATGATGCCCGGCGCGGAGGCGAAGACCACCGCGAAGACGATGGTCAGGCCCGAGGCGCCCGCCGTGGTGATGATCAGCACGAACAGCACCATGACCGGGAAGGACAGGATGACGTTGGCCAGGAAGGAAAGCAGCTCGTCCACCCAGCCGCGGAAGTAGCCGGCCGCCAGCCCCATCAGGATGCCCACCACATAGGCGCTGAATGTCGCGACCGAGGCGTAGAAGACGACCCGCTGGGTGCCGTAGATCAGCCGCGAGAAGATATCGCGCCCTTTCTGGTCTGCGCCCAGCAGCAGGAACTCCCCGTTCGCCGTCGTCGTCATCGGCGCGGCGAACGGCTCCAAAAAGGCGTCGTAGCGATAGGGCGCCAGCAAGGGCGCGAAGATCGCCACAAAAACGAAGAAGACGACCAGCGCCATGCCGATGACGCCGACCGGGCTTTCCTTCAGCAGCAGAAAGGAGCCGATGATCTGCTCCATCGTGCCCTTCGGGCGGTCGGAGGCGGCGACGGTGCCGTCGGTGTTGCTCGCGTCGGTCATGATGCGTCCCTCCCCCTCAACTGAACCGGATGCGTGGATTGAGGAACGTGTAGCCGATATCGCCCAGCGTCTGGCTGAGCACGGCCACGAAAACGGCCGCCAGACCGCACGCCTCGATCACGAAGATGTCGCGCCTAAGCGCCGCCTCCAGCAGCAAGGTCCCGAAGCCTTTGTAGGCGAAGGCGTATTCGGTCACGACCACGCCCGAGAGCAGCCAATTGAGCTGCAGCATGATGACCGTGAACGGCGCGATCAGCGCGTTGCGCAACGCGTGCTTCAGGATCACCCGTTTGTAGGGCAGTCCTTTCAGGACCGCGGTGCGGATGTAGTGGGTCGTCATAACCTCGGCCATCGAGGCGCGCGTCATGCGGGCGATGTAGCCGAAGCCGTAGAGCACGAGCACCGAGACGGGCAGAATCAGCTCGATCCAATTCCATCCCGCCGCCATCGAACTGGTTCCCGGCAGCCACCCGAGCTGGATGACGAAGATGGTGGAGAGAATGACCGCGCTTGCGAATTCCGGGACGGAGGTCGTCACGATCGAGACGACCGAAATCGTTCGATCCTGCAGCGAGCCTTCCTTCATCCCCGCCAACACGCCGAGGAACAGCGCCAAGGGAACCATGATCGCGAAGGTGATGCCGGCTAAGATTCCGGTGTTGCCCAATCGGTCCCAGAAGAACTCGTTCACCGGTCGCTTGTACTGCACCGATTCGCCCAGGTCGCCGCTCGCGACCCCGCCGACCCAGTCCAGGAAGCGCACCGGGATCGGCCGATCGTAGCCGTTCTCCTCGATCCAGATGTCCAGCTGCTCCGCCTGAGCGTAGGGTCCGAGCACGCCGCGCGCCACCTTGCGCGGATCGCCCTCGTTGACGATGAACAGAATGAACCCCACCACCAGCATGATGAGCAGCATCAGCCCGATCCGTCGGACCAATAGACGAGTCATAACCGCCGTCCCCCTTTATCGTCCCCCGAACGCAGTCTGACGCCCCGAGCGCCGCGAGCGCGTTCTCAATCGGATGGAGTCCCCGGTCCGGGCCCTTCGGCGGCCCTTGTTCTCCAGCCGGGGCGGTCCGAACAGCCGGCGTGTGCGTGAGCCGGCCGGAAACCGCTTGTCGAAAAATCACAAACCAATGGCTGCGGCGCGGGGCCGCAAGGCTCAGGCGCGAACAATCCGGCGCCGTCGCCCCTTCCCAGGCGGGCTCCGGCCCCGCCGCCGAAAGGGCGACGGGGCCGACCCCGACGGCTCGCTTACGCGTCGAGCCAGACGTTGTGGAACTGGTGGTAGAAGGTCGGGTGCGTGACGTGCCCCTTGACCCGCTTGTTGGCCGCCTTGAAGACCGACCGCCAGAACGGCTGGATGATGACGCCGCTGTCGCGCAGCAGCCGCTCCGGCTTCTCCATCAGCTTGCGGCGCTCCTCGACGTCGAGCGTCGCCTCGGCCGCGTCCAGAGCCGCGTCGAACTCCGGGTTGCTGTAGGCCGACTCGTTCCAAGGCACGCCCGTGCGGTAGGCGAGGCTGAGCACCATGGTGCCGAGCGGACGGTGCGTCCAGCTGGTGAGGCCGAACGGCGCCTTGTCCCAGACCTCCCAATACTGGTTGGCCGGCATCTTGTTGATGCGCAGATCGATGCCTGCGGCGCGGCACTGCGAGGCCAGCGCTTCGCACTGCGCGGTCTCCCAGGGACCCTGCGTGTCGCCGACCACGATCTCGAAGGAGATGCCGTCCTCGTAACCGGCCTTCGCCAGCTCGGCCTTGGCCTCCTCGATGTTGCGCGTCGGCCCGGGCAGGTCGAAATACTCCGGATGGATCTGGCAGACGTGGTAGTCCGCCGCCTCCTGGCCGGCGTTGCGGTGCGCGATCTCCAGCATCTGAGCCCGGTCGGCGCAGAGCTGCACCGCCTTGCGGACGTGAATGTTGTCGAACGGCGCCTCGGTCGTGCGCATGCGCATGACGCCGGTCTGGGCCGTCACCGCCTCATGGAGCTCCACGTTCGGCAGCCGCCGGACGACGTCAAGCTGATCCACCGGCGTGTTGTAGGTCATGTCGACCTGATCGGACGCGATGGCGCCGATCTGCGCGTTCGGGTCGTTCCCGAGGTCGATGTACTGGATCTCATCCAGATAGAACGGCCCGGCCCACCAGTCGCGCGCCTTGCGCAGCACGGCCTTCTGACCGACCGAGAACTCGGCCAGCTCGAACGCGCCGGTGCCGATCGGGTTGGCCGACAGATCCGCCTCGTAGTCCGTGCCGAAGCCGCGGTGCGTGATCGCGGTCGGATAGTTGTAGAAGTTCTCCGGCATCGCGAGCGCGGCGGAGTTCAGGTTGAACTGCACCGTGTAGTCGTCGACCACCTCGACGGCGCCGGGGATGCCCTGCTTCTTGCCGTCGACCTCTTCGACCATCGGCGAAAACAGGCCGAGGTTGGAGGAGCCGGTCGCCGGGTCGAGCCAGCGATTGACCGTGTGCGCGATGTCGGCCGACCCGAACTCGTCGCCGTTGGACCACTTGATCCCTTTGCGCGCGGTGAAGCGCCAGGTCTTCAGATCCTCGGACGCCTCCCAGCCCTCGGCCAGGTAGGGGCGCGTGATGTTGTCGGCGCCGGTGCGGGTCAGATGCTCGACGATGAAGCGCGCGACGTTGGACTTCTCGACCCAGTCGAAGGTCGCGGGGTCCGTCATCTCCTGCACCGCCATCGCGACGCGCAGGCTGCCGCCCGCCTTCGGCGTCTGGGCCATGGCGGATTTGACGCCCGCACCTTCGCCCGTGATCGAACCGGCCATGGCGTAGGCCGCCGTGGCCGACATGCCGAGCAGCGTCGCGGTGCGCAAGAAGTCGCGCCGATTGACGCGGCCCTGACGAAGCAGATCCGCCAATTCCGGCAGATAGGGGTGCGTCTCGTAGCCGAGCTTCTTAGCCTCCGGCCCGATATAGCGCTTCTTCCCCAAAAGGCTGTTGCGTTTGAACATGGTCTACCGTCTCCCTTTGCCTAAGCCCAAGCGCCCGAATGCGCGCAGCCCCGCCGCCGCACGGCGACGGAGCGCAAGCCGGACGTCATTTCAAAAAATTCGCGCCGTGCGCGGTGCTCTCGCTTGGCGACACAAGCACTTCCCTGTCCTTTCGGCGCTTCGCCTTATGACTCGCGCCCAAAAACGGGCGGGATCCGGATCGAATGCGCCTGGTAAGCCCCCTTCACCCCGACCACGCGAACCCTGTGCGCGCCGCGGCTCGGTCACCGTACCCGTCCGTTTCCCCGGACGGTGATTTTTTCTTCCCGCGCAACATTTTGCATGCGCCTGTGCCGAAAGTATGGCCGGTGCGGCTTTTCAAAGTCAAATGCTAAAGGGCTTGGAAAATCTGGAGCTTGCCTTCCCCTGCCGGTAATTTTCGGCAAGTTATTGTCGCGGATGAAACAGCCGTTCCGGCAAGGTGTGAGCGGCGTCTCGCTCCATTTCCGTCACCCGCGCATAGGCGTCCGGCGGCAGGACCTCCAGAGCGTCGATCCGCAACCGCCGGCGCGTCGCCGCCAACGCCGGGTCGGCGACCGCGGCGGCCAACCCGCGACGCAAGGCCGCCACGCCTTCCGGCGACGTTCCCGCCGCGGTGACGAGCGGCAGGCCGGGCGCGAAGGGGGTCCGGGCGATCTCGACCAATCCCGACCATTCCGCAGGCGCGACGTCCCGGATCAACGCGGCCGTCACCGCGTCGACGGCGCAAAGATCGGCCCCGCCGGCGCGCACCGTCGCCAGGCTTTCCCGATGACCGCCGGTTAGCGCTACGCCGGAGAAAAAGGGCGCTGTCGGGGCCGCGCGGCCGGCCGCCCGCAGCGCGTCGGCCGCCGCCGCCCTCAGGGCGTGCCGGCCCGACTGCGAATCCAGACCGTTCACGGCGAGCCGCCGCCCCTCGAAGTCGAGGAGCGAGGCCCCCGCGTCGACGGCCCGCGCGACGATCAGACTGCAATAGTCCGCGCCGGCGCACCCCGGCGCCCGATAGCGCGGCGTGGCGACGTAGATGAGCGCCCCCGCCAGCGCATGCGTCAGCGGATAACCGCAGGTTTGGGAGAGCACCAGATCCGGCGCGGTCCAATGCTCGTGCGCGTCGCGCGGCCATTCCAGCGTCTCCGGCGCGGCCGCGCCCGCCGCCGCCAGATGGCCGCGCAGACCCGCCCACCAAGCTTCGACCGTCGGCCGCAATTCCTCGGGCGCGTACATGAACAGTCCCGCACGCCCCGCCGCCGCGACGCCACCCGCGGTCACGTCCCAGCCTCCTGGGGCTCGGCGGCCGTCCGGGCGGCCACTTCGCGCAGGAACTGCGGCGCCTCGTGCGCCTGGACCACGGCCGCACGGATCAACCGGTCGAAATGCTCGGTCAGCAGCCGGATATGCTCCGTCGTGTTGAAGACGAAGTACATTTCGCCCAGAAACAGAGCGGCGCGTTTCGGGCCGAAGACGGTGTAGGGCGTCGCGTAATGCCGCAGCCCGTCGAACAGGAAGATGCGCAGACGCGGATACAGCTCGTCGCTCAACGCCGCCATATGCTCCAACTGCTCAACCCGTTGGTCGCGCGACAGCCCCGACCAGACGCCGCAGCCGTCGGCGAAGCTCTCAATCACCTGACGCGAGCAGCAGATCTCGAAATCGGCGTCCGGCGCCCGGCTGTAATCCAGTTTGCGGCTCGCCGCCGCGATCGCTTCCGACGGCTTTTTCGCCGCGTAGCCCGAGTACTCGTACGTCAGGACCGCCTCGGTCTTGGCGAGGTCGGGCAAGGTCGCCGGCACGTAGCGGATCTTGTAGCCCGCCGCCTCGCGATGCCAGCGCTGCAGGTTCTCGTCCGACGGCGCGGTCGGGCGGCTCAGCGCCACCTCGACCGACTCGCGCAGGATGTCGGCCCCCAGCTTCTCCTGCGCGGTCAGCCCCATCAGCCAATCGAGGCTGACCTGCAGCACCTGGGCCACCGCCGCGACCGTATCCGCGCGCGGCAGACGATCCGCATCCTCTGACAATAATTGCGACAGGGTCGAACGATCGATCCCCGCATCGGCCGCCAACCGAGAGCGATTCGTCTCGGCGCGCCGCATCGCATGCGTCAGCCGCTCACGAAACAGCCGAACCGTGGCGCGGCGATCAAGGCTCATGCCGTCCTTCCTTTCAAAATTTGTTGATAATTATCACATATGTTTATGAAGACAACATTATATCCTGTTATGTCGGGTCTGGTGACTTAATGTGACAACCCCCTCGTTGCGGGCCGGGTTTTTCCAGCGCAACCCTATGCGCCATGAGCGACGTTCCTTTCGGCCGATCGTCGGCGCCCGCCGGCCGCCCCGGCCCCGAGAAATTCAGAACCCGAGCCGCGAGCGCCCTTGACGCAGTCGAGGCCCCCACCTGGGGCGTGATCGCGCTTTGTTACGGCGGCTTCGCGGCCTTGACCTGGTGGTGGCGGGAGGTTCCGCTTTATCTTCTGGCGCCGGCCGGGGCCTATCTCTTGTGCCTGCAGGCGCACCTCGCCCATGAGATCCTGCACGGCCACCCCACCCGGCGACGTTGGGTGAACGAGCTCTTCGCCTGGCCCCCGCTCACCCTGTGGCTGCCCTACCCGATATACCGCGACAGCCATTTGGCGCACCACCGCATCGGGACCCTCACCTGCCCGATCGACGATCCGGAAAGCTTTTATCACACGCCCGCGCGCTGGGCGGCGAAGCCGGCGGCGCTGCGCGCGCTGTTGACCTTCAATCAGAGCTTCGTCGGTCGCATGACGGTCGGGCCGGCGCTGATGGTGACGCGCTTCTGGGCCGGCGAAATCCGCCGATTCAGGCGCGGCGACCGGGCCTATCTCGGCGTCTGGGCGGCCCATCTCGCGCTCGCCGCGCTGGTGCTGATCTGGGTCGGCGCCGTATGCGGCATGCCGCTTTGGCTCTATCTGGCGGGGATCGTCTATCCGGCGCTTTCGCTCGGCCTGCTGCGCTCCTATGTCGAGCATCGCCCGGGCGCGGAACAGGACGAGCGCTGCGCGATCGTGGAAGGCGGGCCGCTGATGCGCCTGCTCTTTCTCAACAACAATTTCCATCTGATCCATCACAGCCGCCCCGGCTTGCCGTGGTACAAGATCCCCGCCGCCTGGCGCGCCGATCGGGCCGGGTGGCTCGCCCGGAACGGGGGCTACCGATACCGGGACTATTTGCACGTCGCGCGCCGCCATTTCCTGCGACCGAAGGACAGCCCGATCCACCCGAGCGCGCGCTGAAGCGCTTCCGCCCCGCCGCTGCCCGTGCTAGGGGCGAGGATCTTCAATCCCACGACGCCCGAGCTCCGATGTCCGACCCCGTCGTCCTATCCGGCGCCGCGCTCACGCCCGCCGCCCTCGCCCTGATCGCCTCCGCCGATGCGCCCGTCGCGATCAGCGACGACGGGCTCGCGCGCCTGCGGGCAGGCCGCGCGGTCGTCGAGCGCGCGATCGCCGAGAACCGTCCGGTCTACGGCCTGACCCGCGGCCTGGGCGATCAGGTCGGCGACAGCCTGCCGCCGGAAATGCTGGCGGACTTTTCCCGGCGCACCATCCGCGGCCGGGCGATGGCCGTGGGCGCGGCCCTGCCGCGCGCGGTGGTGCGCGGCGCAATGGCCGTGCGGCTAAACGGCGCCCTTACCGGCCGCGCCGGCTTGAGCGAGGCGGCGGCCGTTGCGCTGCAAGCCGCGCTCAACGCCGGGCTGACGCCGGTCGTCCCGCGCATCGGCTCGATCGGCGAAGCGGACCTCTGCGTGACGGCCGCCCTCGCGCTGACCCTGATCGGCGATCCGGACGGCCGCGCCGAGATCGACGGCGCGATCGCGCCGGCCGACGCGGCGCTCAAACGCGCCGGCCTCGCCCCGCTCGCCCCAGGCCCGAAGGACGGTCTCGCCCTCATCTCCCACAATTCGATCGCAATCGCCGAGGCCGCGCTCGCCTTCGAGGCGCTGGAGCGCGCGGTCGCCCTCGAGACCGTGGCGAGCGCCCTAGTACTGGAGGCGTTTCGCGCCAATCCCAGCCCGCTCGACCCGGCCTGCGCCGAAGCACGCCCGCAGCCCGGCCAGGCGGAGGCCGCTCGGCGCCTGCGCGATCTGCTGGCGGGCGGCGACTTGGCGACCGATCCGGACGCCCCGCGCCGGTTGCAGGATCCGCTGAGCCTGCGCTGCGCTGCCCCCAGTCTCGGGGCCGCGCTGACCGCGCTCGACGCGGCTCGCGCGGCGATCGACGCCGAACTGAACGGCTCAGGCGACAACCCGATGGTCGACGTCGCCGGCGACCGGCTGGTCGCAACGCCCAACTTCCACAGCCCCGGCCTGGCGCTCGCCTGCGATCAACTGGCCGCGGCGATCGCAAGCCTGGGCGCCGGCGCGCTGGCGCGCTGTCAGATCCTGGGCCGGGCGGAGTTCACGGACCTGCCGCGCCTGCTGTCGCCCGGCGGCGTCGGCAGCGCCGGCGTCGCCCCGCTGTACAAGGTGGGTCAGGCGCTGATGCATCGGCTGACGCGCGCGGCGCAGCCGGCGGCGGCGCTGCCTTCGATGGCCGGCGGATCGCTTGAAGACAGCATGAGCTTCGCGCCGCAAGCTGCTGAAAAATTGCAGGAAAGCGCCGACGCTTTCCGCCTGATGACCGCCCTCGAACTGCGCATCGCCATGCAGGCGCTGCAGCTGCGCGGGGTCGCGCGCCCGGGCGCGGCGCTGATTCCCTGGATCGAGCGCCTGACGCCGCTGTGCCCGCCGCTCGAGGCGGACGACCGGCCGCTGGGACGCGAGGTGGAAGCGATCGCGGACGCCCTGACGCCAAGCGGCGCGTGACGGCGCCCGCCCGCTGTCGGGCCGGAACAGGTCCGGCCCGACGCTTGTCTCCCGCTTTTGTGGACCCGTCACCTCGGGCTTGGCCCGGGGGAACGGCGGCGTGCTATGACCGCGCATTGACGATTTAGCGGGGACGATGACCATGACCGACGACGAGGCCGTGCGCGCCCATTGGCGCGAGAAGGCCCCGGCCTGGAGCGGCTGGGCGGATACGATGGCTGCGATGGCGGACCGCTTCAACCAGCCGCTCTTGGACGCCGTCGGCGCAGGCGCGGGCGATCGGGTGCTGGACCTCGCCGCCGGCGCGGGCGAGCCGGCGTTGAGCGCCGCGGCGCGGGTCGGCGAGACGGGCTGCGTCATCGCCACCGACCTCGTGCCCGAAATGCTGGCCGGTCTCGCCAAGCGCGAGGGCGCGGCGCGCCTGCACCTCGCCGCCGCCGACATGCAGCGCCTGCCGATCGCTGAGGCCTGCATCGATCGCGTCACCTGCCGCTTCGGGATCATGTTCGTCCCCGACGCGGCGCTGGCGCTGGCGGAAGTGCGCCGCGTGCTGCGACCCGGGGGGACCTGCGGCTTCCTGGTCTGGGGTCCGCGCGCCGACCAGACGCTGTTCACCGTGCTGGGCGACGCGGTGGCCGCGATCGCGGGCCTGCCCGACGACGACCCGCACTTCCAGATCTTTACCTATGGCGAGGCCGGCTCGCTCGCCCGCGCGATGGAGACCGCCGGGCT
This sequence comes from Marivibrio sp., assembly GCF_040218065.1. Taxonomy (NCBI): domain Bacteria; kingdom Pseudomonadati; phylum Pseudomonadota; class Alphaproteobacteria; order Rhodospirillales; family Aestuariispiraceae; genus Marivibrio; species Marivibrio sp. The sequence goes on from NZ_JAVJQE010000013.1 coordinate 196,085, forward strand.
GAGCGAGGTGCAGGAGCGCCCCCTCGCCTTCACCCCGACCGCCCCCGCCGACCGCCCCTTCTGGCGCCCGCAGCTGGCGATGAGTTTCGGGCACCGGGTCGATATGGAAGACAAGGCGCTGCTGCGCCGCCTCGACGAGGCGATCCGCGAGCGCCTCGCCCCGCTCAAGACCGAGGACGGTTCAGCCTATCGGATGCGCGTCCATCTGCGCCTGGCGACAGGCGCGCGGCCCGCTTAGAGCATCCGCCGCGCGGCCTTTTCGATGCTGTCGGCGTCGATGCCGTAATGGCGGTAGACGTCGATCAGGTCGCCGCATTGGCCGAAGGTCTCGACGCCGAGCGGCGCGACTGAGTGGCCGCGCACCGCGCCCATCCAGGCGACCGCGGCCGGGTGGCCGTCGATGACGGAGACGAGGCGGGCGTCGTCGGCCAACGGCTCGAACAGGTCCTCGACATGGGCCATCGCGCCGCCGTCGGTCCCGTCGAGGCGCGCGCGCTCCAGGCGCTGCCAGTCGTTGTAGAGCCGATCGGCCGAGGTGATCGCCAACAGCCCGGCGTCGGGATAATCGGCGCGCAGCCGCTCGAACGCCTCCGTCGCCTGGGGGGCGACGGCCCCGATATAGACGATCGCGCTCTTCGCGCCGCGCTTGGGCGGCTCCACCCAATAGCCGCCCTTGACGATCTGGTCGGCGAGATCAGCGTCGATCCTGCGCTCCGGCTGGTCGATCGGGCGGGTGGAAAGCCGAAGATAGACGGCCGAACCCTGCTCCTCGTCCTGGATGTGGGCGAAGGCCCAGCGCAGGATGACCGCCAGCTCGTCGCCGTAGCTCGGCTCGAAGGACATCAGGCCGGGTTGGCCCATGCCGATCATCGGGGTCGAGATCGACTGGTGCGCGCCGCCTTCCGGCGCCAGCGAGACGCCGGACGGCGTGGCCGCCAGGATGAAGCGGCTGTCCTGGTAGCAGGCGTAGTTGAAGGCGTCGAGGCCGCGCTGGATGAAGGGATCGTAGAGCGTGCCGATCGGCAGCAAACGCTGGCCGAACAGCTTCGCCGACAGGCCGAGGGCGGCGAGATTGAGGAACAGATCGTTCTCGGCGATGCCGAGCTCGATATGCTGGCCCTCGTGGCTCTTCACCCATTTCTGGGCGGAGGGCACGTTGCGCGCCTTGAATTCGTCGCCGCGCTCCTGGCGGGAGAACAGGCCGCGCTGGTTGATCCAGCCGCCCAGATTGGTCGACTGCGCCACGTCCGGCGAGGTGGTGACGATCCGGTCGGCGAGCGGCCCGCCCTCGCGCGCGATCTCGTGCAAGAGCTTGCCGAAGGCCTCCTGGGTCGAGCCGCGCTCCGCCCGCTTGAAGGTCAGCGCGTCGGGGACCGGCACGGGCTCGGCCCGCATCACGCGCTCGCGCCGCTTGAGAAAGGGAACGGTCTCGATGAAGCGCGCGAGCTCTTCTTCCGCAAAGGGCAGGCCCGCGAAGCGCTCCCACTCCGCGCCTTCCGGGACGGCCATGCTCTCGCGCAGGGCCGCGGTCTGCTGGGGGTTCATCAGGCCGGCGTGGTTGTCCTTGTGGCCCGCCAGCGGCAGGCCCCAGCCCTTGATCGTGTAGGCGATGATGCAGGTCGGCTTGTCGTCCGGAACCGACTTGAAGGTGTGCAGCAGCGCCTTCACGTCGTGGCCGCCCAGATTGGTCATCACCTCGTGCAGCCCGGCGTCGTCGTAACTGTCGAGCAGCGCGTGCAGCGCGCCGTCGTCGGTCGCGTCGGCCTTGATCTGTTTGCGCCAGGCCGCCCCGCCCTGGAAGCTGAGCGCGGAGTAGACGTCGTTCGGGCAATTGTTGATCCAGCGCTTGAGCGCGCCGCCGCCCGGCTTGGCGAAGGCCGCCATCTGCTTCGAGCCGTATTTCAGCGTCAGCACGTTCCAGCCGACCGCGCGGAAAAAGCGCCCGATGATGCGAAACAGATGCTCGTTCACCACGCCGTCAAGGCTTTGGCGGTTGTAGTCGATGATCCACCAGACATTGCGCACGTCATGCTTCCAGGTGTCCATCAGGGCTTCGTAGACATTGCCCTCGTCGAGCTCCGCGTCGCCGACGAGCGCGATCATCCGGCCGCGATCCGCACCCTCGGGATCGCCGCTGGTCGGCGTCATGCCCTTCAGGCGCAGGTAATCCTGTGTCAGCGCCGCGAAATTGGTGAAGGCGGCGCCCAGCCCGACCGAACCGGTGGAGATGTCGACCATCGCGCCGTCCTTGGTGCGCGAGGGATAGGACTGCGCCCCGCCGAAGGCGCGAAAATCCTTCAACTTCTGCAGGTTCTGCTGCCCCATGAGATATTGGACGGCGTGGAAGGCGGGGCTGGCGTGCGGCTTCACCGCGACGCGGTCTTCGGCCTTGAGCTCATGAAAGTAGAGCGCGGTCATGATGGCCGACACCGAGGCGCAGGAGGCGAGATGCCCGCCGACCTTCAGGCCGTCGCGGCTCTCGCGCAGATGGTTGGCGTTGTGGATCGTCCAGGCGGACAGCCAACGCACCTTGCGCTCCAGCGCTTCAAGCAAAGCGATTTCGTGGTCGTCGGCCGCGCCCAGATAGCCGAGCGTGTGATCGCTCGCGGGGTTTGCGGGCTGCGGGGTCACGTCGTCCGGGGTCATCCGCGTCGGTCCTGTTCGCTGTCGGTGAAAAGCGGTCGGCGCCGCAGAGCGGGACAATAGCCGGGCGCCCGCGCGGCTGAAAGACCTTCCGACGCAAACGCCCGGCGCACGGCGCGAGATGAACTTTCGACAGCCGAATTTTATTTGGTGATTGCCTATAGAATCCGTGGGTTTTTCTGTGAGCCGGCGTCCGATTGATATTTTGTTGCGAATCCGTGACCGCGCGCCCCGGTTTCGTTGACAGGCTTTTGCACCGCCCGATACCGTTTCGGTTGCCGAAGCATGATCCGCCCAGCGCGCCGCCCGAGGCGGGCGGACGGAGCGTGCGTCTGAATCACCCGGCGCCCGCCGCGCCCCGGTCCCAGGAAACAGTCTCCGGGATCAATCTCCGGGATCAATCTCCGGGGTCAGGCGGTCGGGCGCCGCCGACGAAAAACAGGGAGACATGCGATGACCAATCGATCCCCCACCCTCCTCCGCCGCACGGCGACGGCCGCCGTGGCGGCCTGCGCGCTGGCCGGCGGCGCCCTCGCCCCGGCGGTCGCCCAGGCCGAGACATGGCGCTACGCCTTCGAAGAGGCGATGGAGGACGTCCAGGGCAAATTCGCCCAGAAGTTCAAGGCCGAGATCGAGGCCAACTCCGACCACACCATCAAGCTTTTCCCCTTCGGTACGTTGGGCGAAAGCGCCGACATCATGGAGCAGACGCGCGCCGGCATTCTGCAGTTCGTCGATCAGTCGCCCGGCTTCACCGGGTCGATGATCCCGGAGGCGCAGGTTTTCTTCGTCCCCTATCTGATGCCGACCGATCAGGAGGTCGCGAGCCGCTTCTTCACGGAGAGCGAGGCGGTCAATCAGATGTTCGAGGGGCTTTACGCCGAAAAGGGACTTGAACTGCTCGCCATGTTTCCCGAAGGGGAGGTCGTCATGACCACCAAGGAGCCGGTCAAGGCGCCGCAGGACCTCGACGGGGTCAAGTTCCGGACCATGACCAACCCGCTTCTGGTGGAGAGCTACAAGGCCTTCGGCGCGACCCCGACGCCGCTGCCCTGGGGCGAGGTCTACGGCGGTCTGCAGACCGACATCATTCAGGGCCAGGAGAACCCGATGTTCTGGGTTTGGTCGACCAAGATGTATGAGGTGACGGACTACATCACCTTCACTGGCCACAACATCTTCACGACCGCCGTCATGGCGAACAAGGAGTTCTACGACGGCCTGCCCCAGGGCGAGCAAAAGATGATCGAAGACGCGATCGACGTCGCCTTCGACTACATCCTTGAGTATCAGAAGGGCCTGTCCGAGGAATCGCTGGCGAAGATCAAGGAGGCCAAGCCTTCGATCAACGTCGTGCGCCTCAGCGAGGAGGAGCGCGAGCCCTTCAAGCAGGCGGCCCAGCAGGTCGAAGAGCGCTTCATCGAGATGACCGGCGAGAGCGGCGAGGAGATCCTCGCCCAAATCAAGGAAGACGTGAAGGAAGCGCGCCAAGCCGTCAGCAACTGATGGCCTGAGCCAAGGCTCCGGCCGGGCGGCCTCACCGCCCGGCCGGTTTCTTTGGGTAAGCCCTTTTTTAAGACCCGCAAAGGCGAAGAGCGCATGGCAGATCAGGGCGAACCGGATCCCTACGAGACCTCGTCGTCCTCGGCCAAGCGCCGCCAGGACCGAACCGAGCGCGAGGAGGAGCCGCCTTCCGCGCTGCCCGGCTTTCTGGGGACGATCGACACGATCATTGCGCGGGTCGAAGCCCTGGTGCTGGCGGCCGGCGTTTTGCTGATGGCGGCGAACACAATCGCCAACGTCGTCAGCCGCTTCGTTTTTCAATACGGTCTCTACTTCACCGGCGAGGTGAACCGCATCCTGATCATCCTCATCACGTTCGCCGGCCTCGGCTACGCGGCGCGCATGGGCCGGCACATCCGGATGTCGGCCCTGTTCGACGTGATGAACGTCCCCGGCCGCAAGGGGATGATGGTGTTCATCGCCTGCGTGACTTCGATCGTGATGTTCGCGCTCTGCTATTTCTCGGTCGGCTATATCGGCCAGGTGCAAAGCAGCGGCCGGGTCCTGCCGGCGCTGCAGATCCCCGTCTATTGGATCTATTTGTGGGCGCCGGTCGGCTTCGCGATCACCGGCATTCAGTACGCGCTGACGGCGGTCAAGAATCTGACCTCGCGCGACGTCTACCTCTCCACCAGCGTGCTGGAGGGCTACGAAAAAGATGAAACGGAAGTCTGAGGGGGCGATCTGATGGGAACCAAACTCTTCACCATCATGGTCGTGTTGCTGCTCGCGGGCTTCCCCATGATGATCCCGCTGCTGACGGGCGCCTTCTACGGCTTCTACGAGCTGTTCGGCGGCTTTCAGAAGATGGACTTCATGGTGCAGCAGATGATGGCCGGCATCCGGCCGGCCTCGCTTATCGCGGTGCCGATGTTCATCCTGGCCGCCGACATCATGACCCGCGGTGAGAGCGCGGGCCGGCTGATCGATCTGGTGATGCGCTTCATCGGCCATATCAAGGGCGGTCTGGCGGTCTCAACCGCGACGGCCTGCACGTTGTTCGGCGCGGTCTCGGGCTCGACCCAGGCGACGGTGGTCGCGGTCGGCAGCCCGCTGCGCCCGCGCATGCTGAAGGCGGGCTATAATGACAGCTTCACCCTCGGCCTGATCATCAACGCCAGCGACATCGCCTTCCTGATCCCGCCCTCGATCGGCATGATCATTTACGGGGTGATCTCCTCCACCTCTATCTCGGAGCTGTTCATCGCCGGCGTCGGGCCGGGCCTCCTGCTGCTGCTGCTCTTCAGCGCCTATTCCATCTTCTACGCCCACATCAAGGGCGTGCCGACGGAGGAGAAATCCAGTTGGACCGAGCGCGCGCAGGCGGCGCGCCGCGCCCTCTTTCCGCTCGGATTCCCGGTGATCGTCGTCGGCGGCATCTACGGCGGGATCTTCAGCCCGACCGAGGCGGCCGCCGCCTGCGTGCTCTACGCGCTGGTGCTGGAGTTCCTGGTCTTCCGCTCGCTCAGCTTCCGCGACGTCTACCGCATCGCCAAGTCGACCGGCCTGATCACCGCCGTGGTGTTCATCCTTGTCGCCGCCGGCGCGGCCTTCAGCTGGGTCATCTCCTTCGCCCAGATCCCGCAGGAGATCCTCGGCTCGATCGGCATCGCGGAGATGGGACCGAAAGGCGTGTTAGGCGTCATCTCGGTCGCCTTCTTCATCGGCTGCATGTTCGTCGACCCGATCGTCGTGATCCTGGTGCTGGTGCCGATCTTCGCGCCGGTGGTCGAATCAGTCGGCCTCGACCCTGTGCTGGTCGGCACCGTCATCACCCTGCAGGTCGCGATCGGCTCGGCGACGCCGCCCTTCGGCTGCGACATTTTCACCGCGATCGCCGTCTTCAAGAAGCCCTACATAGATGTGATCCGCGGGATTCCGCCCTTCACGATCATCCTCGTCTCCGTCGCGGTCGCGCTGATCTTCTTCCCCGAGATCGCGCTGTTCCTGCGCGACCTCGCCTTCCGCTGACGCGCCTAAACCGGGAGCTTCTCCGTCATGTTTTCGCGAATCCTCTGTCCCGTCGACGGCTCGCCCAACGCGCAGCGCGCGATGGAGATGGCGATCCGCCTGCACGAGAAACACGACGCGGAACTGCTGCTGCTGACCGTCTTCCGGCACCACAGCCTGCTGGAGGCGTCGATGTCGATGGTCCGACCCGAGGACCCGGCGAGCATGGACGACGCGCTGCGCGACTACGCGATGGGGGTGAGCGAGGCGGCCAAGACCCGCGCGCAGGATCTGGGCGTGGAACGCATTCGCGCCTTCGTCAAACGCGGGCCGCCTGCGCGCACCATCGTCTCCTTCGCCAAGGAGAAGGACTGCGACCTGATCGTGCTCGGCAGCCGAGGCGCCGGCGATCTGGAGGGCTATCTTCTGGGCAGCGTCTCGCACAAGGTGACGAGTCTGGCGGGGTGCCCGGTGCTTGTGGTCTGAGCTCGGCGCCGGCTCACAGCGCGAGCTTCATGCCGTCATGGCTGGCGACGAAGCCGAGCCGTTGATAGAAGGCGCGCGCCCGCTTGCGCTCGGCGTTGGTCGTCAACTGCACCAGGACGCAGCCCGCGGCCCGGGCCTCCGCAATCGCAAAGCGCATCATCGCCGCGCCCACGCCCCGCCCGCGCCAGGGTCCGGCGGTGCGGACGCCTTCGATCTGCGCTCTGGTTCCGCCGCCAAGGCTGATATTGGGAATCAGGGTCAGTTGGAAGCAGCCGATCACCGCTCCGTCCGCCTCGGCCGCGAACAGCCGGTTGTCCGGGCTCGCCTCGATCGCGGCGAAGGCCGCGGCGTAGGCTTCGGGCGCAGCGTCTTCGCGGCCTGCGCCGAGAAAATCCTCGGCCAACAACGCCACAATCGCCTCCAGGTCTGCGCGCCGGGCCTCGCGGATCGTCAGGCGAGAGAGCGACACCGGCGCAGGCGTCAGCTCTTCGGCCGCAGGGTGTGGACGCGCCCCGCCTCCGCGCCGTCCGCGCCGGCGTTCGGCGCATCACCCGGGGGCGCCGCATCGTCTGCGTCCGCGCGCATCGGCGGTTTGAGCCCGCCTTCGGTCTCCTCCTCGAATTCGGCGAGCCGTTCGGCTTCGGCGCGCAGCATGGCGAAGCTGCGCACAGAAAACGGCATGGTGAGGAGATACACGCCGAGCGCGATCGACAGCGTCAACCAAGGCGCGCCGGCCAGTCCGGCCAACACCAACCCGACCGCGGCCATGAAGGGCAGCATGTAGCGCGGCGCCAGCTTCCATTTCTTGAAACTGAACGTCGGCAGTTCGCTGACCATGAGCAGCGCCGTCCCGACCATCCAGACGGCGACGACGACCGGGTTGATCAGGGCGATCGGGCCGGTCTCGAAGCTGAGAATCATAGGCAACAGCCCGATCGCCGCGCCCATCGGGGCCGGCACGCCCTGAAAGTAGTTGTAGGCGTAGGGCGGCAGCGTATCGAGGCGGCTGTTGAAACGCGCCAGACGCAGCCCGCAGCACACGGCGAAGAACAGGCACGCCGCCCAGCCGAACCCGCCCAGCCCGTTCAGCATCCAGAACCAGGCGATCAGCGCCGGCGCCACGCCGAAGGCGACGAAATCGGAGAGCGAATCCATCTGCGCGCCGAAATCGCTTTGCGCCTTCAGCATCCGCGCCATGCGCCCGTCCAACGCATCCAGGATGGCGGCGACGATGATGGCGCCGACCGCGAACTCCCACCGCCCGTCGATCGCGAAGCGCACCCCGGTCAGGCCGGCGCAGGTCGCCGCGACGGTGATCATGTTGGGAATCATCTTGGTGAGCGTCATGCCCTTCAGGCGGGGGGTCCGGGCGGCGTCGCGCCGCTTGTGTCGCCGGGGGCTCAGCATCTCACCGCACCTCGCCCTTGCGCGCCTTCTCCTTGCCTCGCGGACCGCCGCCAAGGTCGGCGAGCACCGTCTCGCCGGCGACGCAGCGTTGGCCGGCGCAGACCAACACGCTCGTCCCGCGCGGCAGATAGACGTCGACCCGGCTGCCGAAACGGATCATGCCGACGCGTTCGCCCGCCTTCAAATCGTCGCCCTGCTCCACGTCGGCGACGATGCGCCGCGCGACGAGCCCGGCGATCTGGACCATCGCCACCTCCTTCTCGGCCGGCGTCTCGATGCGGTAGCTGAGCCTTTCATTGTCCGTACTGGCCTTGTCGAGGCTGGCGTTCAGGAACTTGCCCGGCCGATAGTCCATCTTCAGGATGGTTCCGTCGATCGGCGCGCGGTTCACATGCACGTCAAAGACGTTCATGAAGATCGAGACCCGCGGCACCGACCGGTCGGCCATGCCGAGCTCTTCCGGCGGCTTCGCCTCGACAACCGGAAGGACGACGCCGTCGGCCGGGCTCACCACCAGCCCCTCGCGCACCGGCGTGACCCGCGGCGGGTCGCGGAAGAAGTAGGCGCACCACGCCGTCAGCACTGCGCCGATGACGAACAGCGGCGTCCAGAACAGACCCGCCACGATGGTGACGATGGCGAACAGCGCGATGAAGGCCAGCCCTTCGCGGTGGAGCGGGACCAAAACCTGCTTGATGGAGTCCTGTAGGCTCAAAGCCGTCTCTCGTCTCGTCAGAGGAACGCGTCCCGCGCCGATATCAGTTCGCGGGCACTTCGAAAATCTGGCCGGGATAGATCAGATCCGGGTCGCGGATCTGTTCCTTGTTGGCCTCGTAGATCACCGTGTAGTTGAAGCCGCTGTCGAGCGTCCGCCGCGCGATGCGCCACAAGCTGTTGCCCGGCTGGACCACCACGAACGCGCCGCCGTCGAAATCACGCATCGGCTCGGCGCGGCTGAAGGGAAGTTCGATGCGGCTGACGACCGCCCCGCCCTCGCGCACCATGTCCAGACGCAGCTGGTAGCCTCCCGGCTCGACCGCCCCGTCCGGCGTGATGCGCCATAGACCGGTCGGCGGCACTTCGGCGCGGCCGATCAGATCATTGTTGAGATAGGCCCTGACTTCCGTCCCCGGCAGCCCGCGCCCTCCCAGGCTCACCTCGCCCGCCTCGTCATAATCGACGCTGTCGAGGGCGAGGTCGCCCGCCTCCGACTCGACGCTGCCCGGCACGGAGGGCTTCTGCAGCACCCGCGCGCCCACCTCGCCGCCGTCCTTCGGCACCAGCATGGCCAACGGCTCCTGCGGCTGCGCCGTCGGGCGGCCGGCGATGTCCTTGCCGCGCTCGGGGACCACCAGCACCACCTTGCTGTCGGACTCCAGCGTCTCTCCCGTCGGCGTCACAGCCTGCAGGCTGAGGTCGTGACTGCCCGGAGCCAGCGGCTCGCTCGGCAGATAGACCCATTCGCCGCGGCCGTCGGCCGTCACGGTACCGATCGGCTCGCCCCCGTCCAGAATCGTCACCTCCGATCCCGGCGGCGCGCGCCCGGCGATGACCGTGTCGCCGTCCTTGCTGATGCGCACGACGTCGAAGCTGGGACCGGTTTCGGCGTCGGCGCCCGCATCGTCAGGCGGCGCCGCCAGCTGTTCGGCCGTCTCGGCCGCGCGGTCGATCGCCCCGGCCGCCTCCCCGGCGGCGTCTTGTGCGGCGTCTTCGGCCGAACTCGTTTCCGGGGCGCGGGCGGTCGACTCGTCGCGTGTCGCCGCATCCGCCGCGCCGCCATCCGCCGCGCCGCCGTCGCTCGGCCCCTCCGCGACGCTCTCGCCGGTCGCCTCGGCGGGATCAGCCTGCTCCGGCGGCGTCTCGTTCAGCACGTCGTTCAGCAACAGAGCGAGCAGCACGATCACTGCGCCCGCCACTCCGATCAGAACGGTCCGATTCACCCTCGCTGCACCCCTCGCAGTCAACAGCGCGGCCTGCGCGATGCGGCGCGCCGTACTCTCTCCGCGCGATCCTACCCGTCCGCCGGGCGCGGCGCAACGCAAGGGGTCCGGAGTCCCGCGGCCGGCGGGAGCGCGGACGGCGCGCCGCGCCCTAGACGCAGACGCGCGGATGCGCTATCGCCAAGCGTGCGGGCGGCGCTTCCGCCCCAAGGCCGTCGTCCGCGCGGTCGTCTCGCGCCTTCAGATCTAGGAACCCGCCGCCGTGCAGCCACCCGTCTCAAGTCTTTGCGTCTATTGCGGCTCCTCAATGGGCGCGCGGCCGATCTATCGCGAGGCCGCGGTCGCCCTCGGCCGCACCTTGGGGGAAGCCGGGATCACGCTGATCTACGGCGGCGGCAGCATCGGTCTGATGGGGGCGACGGCGCAGGCCTGCCTCGGCGCCGGCGGACGCGTCACCGGCATCATCCCCACCTTCCTGGACGAGTTGGAAGTCGGCATGACCGGCCTGACGGAGCTGATCCGCACCGAGAACATGCATCAGCGCAAACAGCGCATGGCGGAGCTCTCAGACGGTTTCGTCGTACTGCCGGGGGGCCTGGGGACGCTGGACGAGACCTTCGAGATTCTCACCTGGCGCCAATTGCAGCTGCACCAGAAGCCCATCCTGCTGCTCAACATCGCCGGCTATTGGGACCATTTCGTGCATCTGCTGGAGCATCAGGCCGCCGAGGGTTTCGTGAAGCCGCAGCATCTTGAGCTGTTTCAAATCGTCGACGCGGTCGACGACGTGCTGCCCGCTCTGGCGGCCAACCCGCCCGCGTCGGACGACGTGCGCAGTAAATGGACGTGAGGGGCCGAACGGGCGCGGAACATGGTCAAGCTCACCCGCACCTACCGGCGGCTCGTCCGCGACACGACGATCAATGATCTGACCCTTTTGTCGACCGACTATCTCAATCATTTCAACGAATTGACGATGATGGTTGAGATGGCGGCGGACATGCCGGAGATGCTCGAGGAAGCGCTCGACTGGCGCTTCAAGAGCTATCAGGCCCACTTCGCCGACAGCGTCTTCCAGCACAAGGATCTCGCGGTCTGGGCCTATGAGAACGCGCCGGACGCCTATCGCGGGCCCTTGGATCGCTGCACGGCCGTCCTGAAAGCGCGGGTCGAAGCCGCGCTGCCGCAGTTGAAGGCCCTGCATGACGCGGGCGACGACGCCGCCATGGCCGCGGCGGCGCGCGCGCTCGCCCGCGATCTCGCCCGCGTTTCCGACTCCATGAGCGCCGTCATAAACGGCGCGGTCACGGTTGAGGAGGCCGAGGCGCTCGCCGCCGCGGCCGAGGCCGATCAGCCCGAAGAGGCGGCGCCGAGCTCCGCGCGCGAGCGCGTTCTCGGCCAGTCCGACATCGACAAGCTGTTCGACTAGCCGCCTAGAGCAGCGCGAGACCGCGGCCGATCAGCGCCAGCAGCGCGATCATCTGGGCGAGATTGATCAGCACGCTCAACCTGTGCAGCCAGGTGAAGCGGGACTTGGCGCCCGCCTCGCCGGCCAGATCGGCGTCGCGCGCGGCGTTGATCCGGTCCACCAGCACGAAGCGCGACAGCGCGAAGCCCGCCGCCACGGCCGCGAACACGCCGGCCGCCAGAAAGCCCCCCTCCCACACCGAGACCGGCACGCCGAACGCCGCCACGCCGAGCCCGGCGATGTAGTAGCGCGGAAAGATCCCGCGCAGGAAGCGACCCGCGGCCTCCCCCTCCAGGAACGAGAAGACCGACGGCGCCACGACGGCGGCGAAGAACAGCATGGCCCCGAAAAGCGCCGAGGCGAGCGCGAGATGGATCGTCATGGGCGACAAGGATAGAGTAAGCGATCGGCGTGAAAAGAGCGGTCCCGCCCCCTCTCCGCCGGATATTGCCCGCCCCCGTTCCCCGCTGTATGGTCCGCGCGATTTCGCCAGAGGGGCTGAAGACGGGGGTCGGAGATGTGGGCCGGACCCGCGACGCCCGCCCAACGCACCGGTCAGGGGAGCCGCCGATCCATGGAGAAGATCAAAGTCAAAAACCCGGTCGTCGAGCTGGACGGCGACGAGATGACCCGGATCATCTGGGACTTCATCAAGAACAAGCTGATCCTGCCCTATCTCGACATCGACCTGAAATACTATGATCTGGGCATCGAGAAGCGCGACGAGACCGACGATCAGATCACGGTCGACGCGGCCAATGCGATCCTGGAGCACCGGGTCGGCGTGAAGTGCGCCACCATCACGCCGGACGAACAGCGGGTCGAGGAGTTCGGGCTGAAGCGCATGTACCGCTCGCCCAACGGCACGATCCGCAACATCCTGGACGGCACCGTCTTCCGCGAGCCGATCGTCTGCCAGAACGTGCCGAAACTGGTCCCCTCCTGGACCAAGCCGATCGTCGTCGCCCGCCACGCCTTCGGCGATCAGTACCGCGCGACCGACTTCCTGATCCCGGGCGCCGGGCTCTTGTCCATCACCTTCACGCCGGAGGATCCGGACGGCGAGACCATCCGCCACCAGGTCTTCCGCTTCGACGGGCCGGGCATCGCCTTGGGGATGTACAACCTCGACAGCTCGATCCGCGGCTTCGCGCGCGCCTGCATGAATTACGGCCTGATGCGCGGCTATCCGGTCTATCTCTCGACCAAGAACACGATCCTCAAAGCCTATGACGGCCGCTTCAAGGACCTCTTCCAGGAGATCTTCGAGACGGAGTTCAAGGAGAAGTTCGAGGAGGCCGGCGTCTGGTACGAGCATCGGCTGATCGACGACATGGTCGCCTTCGCGATGAAGAGCTCCGGCGATTTCGTCTGGGCGGCGAAGAACTACGACGGCGACGTGCAGTCGGACTCGGTGGCGCAGGGCTTCGGCTCGCTCGGCCTGATGACGTCCGTGCTGATGACGCCGAACGGCGACGTGGTCGAGGCCGAGGCGGCCCACGGCACCGTCACGCGGCACTATCGCCAGCACCAGCAGGGCAAGGAGACCTCCACCAACCCGGTCGCCTCGATCTTCGCCTGGACCCGGGGCTTGAAATCGCGCGGCGAGTTCGACGATACGCCCGACGTGGTGCGTTTCGCCCAGCTGCTGGAAAAGGTCTGCGTCGAGACCATCGAGCAGGGCCACATGACCAAGGATCTCGCCCTGCTGATCGGCGAAAACCAGCCCTGGCTCACCACCAACCAATTCCTCGACAAGCTGGACCAGGGATTGAAGGCGAAAATGGACGCCGAATGGTGACCTGACGAAAACCCCGCCGGCGACGGCGGGGTTTTTCCTTGAGGGTGGAAGGGGCGCGCGATCTTCGAACGGAGGATCGCCTGACGGCGCGCCCACCCCCGCCTTTTATCCTCCCCCCTCCAGGGGGAGGAAAAGAGGCTCGGCTCCCTGATAGAGACCGGAAAGCCTTTCCTCCCGCGCCCTAAACCGCTGCGATCAGCCGCATCGCGCGGCGGCCGAGATCCGACGCCGGATCGCCCAACGCCTCCAGCGCGGTGAAGTGGTTGAGGCCGTCGAGGATGAGGAGCTCCGTCGCCGCGCCGCGCCGGCCCCAGACCTCGGCCAGCTCGCGTGATTGGCGTTGGAACTCCTCGGATTCGAGGCCGCCGACGGCGACGAGCGCCGGCAGCGCGTGCGCAGGCCGCATATGCAGCGGGCTCTCCCGCACCGCCAGATCCTCGTCCATCCCGACAGCGTGGTTGATTCCCGTCGCGACCAGGGGCGAGAGGTCGTAGAGGCCGGAGATCAGCACCGCGCCCTTGACCGCGTCGCGCGGCAGGCCGGCGTCGCGGGCCGACCAGTCGGTCGCCGCCAGGACCGCGCCCAGATGCCCGCCGGCGGAATGGCCGGAGACGGTCAACCGGTCGCGATTGAGCCCGTAGAGCGGCGCGGCGGCCCACAGCGCTTCAAGCCCGCAGCGCACCTGCTCCGACAGATCGGCGAGCGTGAGATCGTCCTTCGGCAGCAGGTCGTAGTTCGGCAGAGCGACGGCGACCCCCGCTTCGAGCATCGCTTCGAACAGATGGCCCTGATCGCTCTTGTCCAGCGCCTGCCAGTAGCCGCCGTGGATGAACAGGTGGATCGGCGCGCCCCCGGAGCCGGTCTGCGGCTCGGTCGGCGGATAAAGATCAATCTCACCGCCCGGCCCGTCGCCGTGGGTCAGGACGATCGGCGTGCGCGCCTCACGGAAGGCCGCGCCCTCGCGGCGCCAGGCGGTCATGTGGTCCATATGCTCCGGCGTTTGGGCGCGGGCGGAATATTGAAAGTTCAGCGTGGCCGCATCCATGTCGGCATAGACGGGCCCTTCCGGCGCCGGCGGGACGAAGGCCACGGCCTCCGCCGCCAGCCCCTCCGCCTTGGGGTCGCTGACGACCGCCATATCGCAGAAATTCCCGCCCAGGCTTTCACGATAGATCAACTCCAGCGCCCAGGGGTCCTGATCAAGCAGCGCCTGCGCATCGGGGCTGCGGATCGTGAGCGCGCTGAGATGCGGCGGCCCGGCTTTTTCGGCGGCGAGCGCGCGGGCGATTTCGGTCAGCAGCCGCCCGAACCGATCGGGGAGCGGCAGATCCCGCCCCTCCGCAGGCTCAGCGAGCGGCCCGACCGCTACGCGCCGCCAGCCCGCCGGCTCGGCGGGCGCGGTCAGCGGCGCGTCAGCATAGGACAGCAGGAAAACCCGGCTCATGCCGCCCTCCCCGCCCGCTCCAGCATCGCGTTCAGCAGCACCGAGGCGCCGGCCGCCAGATCTTCAGGCGTCGCGCTTTCAACCTCGTTATGGCTGATCCCGTCGGCGCAGGGGACGAAGATCATTCCCGTCGGCGCGACGCTGGCGAGAAAGCACGCGTCATGCCCGGCGCCGGAGACCATCTCCTTCGGTTCGAACCCCAACGCCTGCGCCGCCGCGCGCACGGCTTCCACGCAGTCGGGGTCGAAGCCGATCGGCGCCTCGGCTGAAATCCGCTCGATCCGCCGCTCAATCCCAACCGGATCGCAGATCTCCGCCAGCGCGCGCGCCATCGCCGCCTCCATCGCCGCCAACGCGTCCGCCTCGGGGTGGCGCAGATCGACCGAGAAGGCGACGCGGCCCGGCACGGTGTTGCGCGAGTTGGGAAAGACCTGCACCTGTCCCACCGTCGCGACGCCGTGGGGTCCGTGGGCGTGGGCGATCGCCGCCAGCCGGTCGGCGACGCGCGCGGCCGCCAGATAGGCGTCGCGCCGACGCGCCATCGGGGTGGTTCCGGCGTGGGCCTCCGCGCCGGACAGCTCGACATCGTACCAGTTCATGCCCTGGGCCCCGACGACCGCGCCGATCGTGCGTCCCTCGGCCTCGAGCACCGGACCCTGCTCGATATGGGCTTCGAAGAAGGCTCCGATCGGATGGGCGCCGCAGGGCTCTTCGCCCCGGTAGCCGACGCGCGCCAACTCCTCGCCCAGGCTCTTGCCGTCTAGATCGCGGGTCGCATAGGCCTCAGCCTGATCGAAGACGCCGGCGAAGACCCCGCTGCCGATCATCGAGGGAGCGAAGCGCGCGCCTTCCTCATTGGTCCAGACGATCGCCTCGATCGGGGCGTCGGTCTCGATCCCCAACTCGTTCAGACGTCGGATGACCTCAAGCCCCGCCAGCACGCCGTAGACGCCGTCGAACTTGCCGCCGGTCGGCTGGGTGTCGAGGTGGCTGCCCGTTGCGACCGGCGCGGCCGAGGCGTCGCGCCCGGCGCGTCGGGCGAAGATGTTGCCCATGCTGTCGATCACGATCGAACAGCCGGCCTCTTCCGCCCAGCGACGGAAGAGATCGCGGCCCTCCCGGTCCTCGTCCGACAGCGCCAGGCGACAGCTGCCGCCCTTCGCCGTCGCGCCGATCTCGGCCATCGCCATCAGGCTGCCCCACAGGCGCGCGCCGTCGACCCGAAGCGTCGGCGCGGCGGTTCGATCGAGACCGGCGCTCGCAGCCGCCATCTCAAATCCCCCTCATAACAAATTGTTTTTACGCGAAAAGCGCTCAGCGTTCGCGAAACGCCTCGTAGCGCATTTTGAGCACGGGCTGGATCAGAAAGTCCAGCACCGTCTTCTCGCCGAGATGGATGTCGACGGTCGCCTGCATGCCCGGCTGGATCGGATAGCGCCGGCCGTCGCGCTCCAGATACGCGTTGTCGGTCTCGATTTCGGCGGTGAAGAATTGCTCGCCCTGCTCGCCCTGTTCGATGTCGGCGCCGACGCTGACCACCCTGCCCTCCAGTCCGCCGTAGCGGACGAAGTCGTAGGTGGTGATCTTGACCGTCGCCGGCATGCCGGCGGCGACATGGCCGATGTCCATCGGGTCGATCTTGGCCTCGACCACCAGGCGATCCTGGGTGGGGACGATCTCCAGGATCGGCTCGCCCGGGCGGACGACGCCGCCGACCGTGTTGTGAACCAGGGTCTTCACCACGCCGTCGATCGGGCTCTCGATCTCCATCCGGCCTTCCTGGCTCTGGGCGCGGGCCAAGAGCTTCTCGTGCCGGCGCACCTCCAGCTCAACCTCCGAGAGCTGGCCGGAGGCGTCGGTGCGGAACTCCTGCCGGGCGGAGGCCAGCTTCTCCGTCACCTCGTCCAGCGCGGCGCGCGCTCTGGGCAGCCCCGCCTCAATCGTCTGCAGTTCGCCCCGCAGGCGCTGCACGTCGCGCTCGATCTCATTCAGCTCGACACGGGTGACCAATTGGTTCGCCAGTAAAGGGGCGGAGAGCTCCAGGCGCTCCTGCGCCAGGTTCAGGTCCGCAGCGACGGAGCGGCGGCGCACCTGCAGCTCCTCGATCTCCAGCCGACGCTGGGCCGCCTGCTGCTCCAAAACCCGGATCTTACCCTGCAGATTTTCGAGACGGCTTTGGTGGGTGCGCTGCTCCGCCGCCGTCAGCGCGGGTCGGCGGGCCGCGAGATCGGGCGGAAAGCTCAAGGGATCGCCCTGCGCCTCGGCCGACAGGCGCGCGCGCTTGAGCAAGAGCCCGTCCAGGCGCACTTCCAGCTCCTCCAGATTGGTGGCGCTGGTGCTGACGTCGAGCTGCATCAGCCGCTCGCCGGCCGCCACGCTCGCCCCTTCGCGGACGTAGATCGCCTCGATCACGCCGCCTTCCAGATGCTGAACCACCTTCAGTTCGCCCTGCGGCACGACAGAGCCTTCGGCAACCGCGACCGTGTCGATCCGGGCCTGCCAGGCCCAGACCGCAGCGGCCGCCAACAGCGCCATCACGCCCCAGGCCAGCGGTTGAAAGCGAGGCGCGGGATAGCGCTGCAACACGTCGTCGAGGGTCGCCATCGCCGCCTACTCCGCCGCTTCGCCGTAGGATTTGGGGGACGGCCCCGCCGCCGGCGGCTTTTTCGCGCCGGTCTTCTTGGCTGCCGTCTTCTTCGCCCCGGCCTTCTTAGCCGCCGCCTTCTTCGCAGCGCTCTTCTTCGCGCTCGCTTTCTTCGCAGACGTTTTCTTCGCAGACGTTTTCTTCGCAGGCGGTTTCTTGGACAGCGCGCCCTCCGGCGGCTCGGCTGCGCCCGGCGCGCTCGGTTCGACCGGCCCGGCGGGCGTCACGACGGCGCGTAACGGCGGGCGCTTGAGGGGCGCGCGCTGAACGGGGGGACGCGGGATCGGGGCGCCGGGAGCTGGGGGCGCAGTCCCGGCGGCCGCCGAGGCCGGCGACTGTTGCGTCGGCGAGGCGGCGGCCGTCCGCTCCCCCAGCAGTTGAGCGCGCACCTCGCGGCCCGGGCCGGTCAGCATGATGCGGCCTTTCTGGAACGCCGTTACGACATCGCACACGCCCAACAGGCCGGGGCTGTGAGTGACCACGACGACTGTGCGCTCGCGCGCAAGCGCCGCCAGCGTGCGGGCCAACTGTTGTTCGGCCGCGCGATCGAGGCTCGAGCTCGGCTCGTCCATCAGCAGCACGGGCGGATCGGCGTAAAGCGCGCGGGCGATGGCGAGGCGCTGACGCTGACCGGTCGACAGACGCCGCCCGCCCTCCCCGATCCGGGTCAGGTAGCCTTCCGGCAATTCGTCGACGAAAGCGTCCGCTCCGGCCATCTGCGCGGCGCGCAACACGGCCGCGTCATCCGGCTGGGCCGCGCCGTTGCCGATGTTCTCTGCGATCGAGCCGGTGAAGAAGAACGGATCCTGCGGCACGTAACCGATCCAGCGGTCGAGCTGCGGGCGCGAAAACTGGCTCAAGTCCGCGCCGTCCAGCGTGATGCGGCCTTCCTGCGGCTGATAGAGACGCTGGAGCAGCATAAGGAAGGTCGTCTTTCCGCTGCCGTTCGGTCCGATCAGCCCGTGCACCTGGCCGGGCCGCAGCTCCAGCGTCGCGCCGTCCAGCACCGGGGCGCCGCCGCCGTAGGCGAAGCGCGCGCTCTCCACCTTCATGAGACCCTTGGGTCGCGGGCGCTCGAGCGCGCCGGCGCCGGGCTCGTCGGCGGCGGCGAACAGTTCCGACAACCGATCCAGCGCCTGACGGAAGCCGACAAGCTGGCGCCACATGCCGACCAGCTGGTTCATCGGCTGGATCACCTTGTTGGTCAGCATGTTGGCGGCGATCAGCGCGCCCATCGTCATTTCCTGATTGATGATGGCGAGCGCGCCGACGCTGGTCATGCCGACCGTCGCCAGCAGGCTGAGCGCCATGCCCCCGTTGGTGAAGCCGTCGGTCAGCACGCCGCGGCGCAGCGACTGCTCGACCAGAGTCGCCTGACGGTCCTCCCACCGGTCGGAAAGCGCCGGGGCGAGGCCCAGCGCCTTCATGGTCGTGCGCCCGGCGAACATCTCCGTCGTGACGGCGTCGCGGTCGGCCTGGGCGTGCCGCTCCGCCTCGCTGGAGCGCTGAATGAGCCGCTGCGAGACCAAGGCCAGCAGCAGGAAGACGCCGACCACGACCGACAGCACCCAGGCGATCGGCGCCGCGATAATCCAGATCACCGCGACGAACAGCGCGACGAACGGCAAATCGATCAGCATCACGAGGGGCGGCCCGGCGACGACGTTGCGCGCCAATTCCGCGTCGCGCTGCAGCGCGTGCCATTGCGCCGTCGTGCGCGTCTCTAGAACCGACAGGGGCAGGCGCGCCAGCTTGCCGAACAGCATCCGGCCGACGTCGGCGTCGACGCGGATCGCGATGCGCTGGACCATTCGCCCGCGCAGTTGGCGCAGCAGAAAATCGAAGGCGACCGCCAGCAGCACGCCGGCGACGAGGCCCTGCAGCGTCGTGAGCCCGGCCTGGAAGACCACGCGGTCGTAGACCTGCAAGACGAAGATCGGCACTGCGATCGACAGGATGTTGATGAAGAGGCTGGTCGACGCCAGTTCCGGCATCCGCGCCATAAGGGGCGCGAAAAGCCGGCGGCGGAATCCGTCGCTTCCCGGCCGCGCGCCGCCGCCCGGGCCGAGCGGATCCGCGCCGTCGCGCGTCGCCGTCGTCTCTGAAGCCTGCCCGCTTTCGCTCGCCATCATCGCCCGGCAGCACGCCCGATCAGGCTACGCCGCCAGCTCCTTCGACGGTGACCGTAATCTTCTTCTCGGTCACGTTGCCCGAGGAGTCGGTCGCCTGGAAACTGAAACTATCTTCGCCGGTGTAGCTCGGATCGGGATCGTAGGTCCAGCGCCCGCTCGCCGCGTCGAATTCCAGCGCGCCGTGATCCGGCCCGTCGCCCTGGCTGTAGGGCGTGGCGTCGGCGGAATCGCTTTCCAGCACCCCGGAGAGGATCTGGTCCTCGTCCACCATGAACAGCGTTCCCGACAAGGCGGGCGCGGCGTCGCTGCGCTGGGCGGCCGCCCCGGCGGTCAGATCGGCGTTCCCGGCGGATGCGTCCAAGGCGGCGCCGCTCTGCTCCTCGAAGCCGAAATAGCCGATCAGGCCGCTCGCCGCTGCGGGGTTCGCCGTAGCGGCGCTCATGTCGGCGGCCATATCGGCGGCGGTGCGCGACGCGTTGTAGATTCGCAGTTCGTCCACAGCGCCGTCGAGGCGCTGGCTGTAGGAGGACCCGTCATGCTGCGCGCCGACCGCGAAGCGCGCGCTCGACGTCAGCGGGGAGGCGAGCAGGTTGCTCGGAGCCGTATCGAACCCGTCCGGCGGCGAGGCCCATCCGCCGGCGGCGCCGTCGAGATAGCCCCGCACGGTGCTGTCCGTCGCGCCGCGCTCGAATGTGAAGCCGACATGCCGCCACCCGTCCAGGCCGCTCACGTCCACGCGCTGAGAAATCTCCGTAGACCCGTCGCCGACGGACACGACCAGATAGCCCGTTCCATCCAATTCGATAGACCAGCCGCCGGCGCCGTCCGGATCGCCCTTGCCGACGATCGTCTGCGCCGAATTGACGTCGTCGAGCCGCACCCAGGCGGAGACGGAGAGATCGCCCGCGCCGGGATCAAACGCGCCGGGGTTGCTGAATTCTTCGTCGGCCGCGCCTGTGAACTCAGCCGCACGGCCGAGGAAGCGCACCGCCGCCGCGCCGGAGACGCTGGCGTCCGCGTTGGCGCCGGTCGCGTCCGCCATGCCGTCATCGACCGCATCGTCGAGGCGCCAGTAGCCCGCGAGATCCGCCTCGCCCCCGCTCAACTGGCGCTGATAGTCGGCCTGGATTTCGTCGGCGCTGCGCGCCTTGGTCCACAGCCGCACCTCGTCCAGCAGCCCGTCGAACCCGTCGCCGAAGACCAGATCGCCGGTCGCCAGCCCTGCCGAGCCGTAGCCGGCGATGTTGCCGGACCCGATATCGACGCCGTTCAGATAAAGCGTCGCCAAGCCGCTCCGGTCGACCGAAACGGCGACGTGGGACCACTCGTTCTCCGGCAGACCGACGAAGTCGGTACGGCTGACCGAGACGCTCGATCCGCCGTCGCCGATGCGGAACTGGGGCCGGTTGATCACGTCCAGACCCAAGCTGAAGCCGCCGGAAGCGCCGTCGGCGTCGCCCTTCTCGATCAACGTCTGCACGCCGCTTCCCTGGCGATAGACCCAGGCCTCCAGCGTGAAATCCTGACCGGCGGCGATGTCGTTCGCCGGCGCGTCCGCGAGCGTGACGCTGTCGTCCCCGTCGAAGCGCAGGCTGGACCCGGCGGCGTTGATCTCAAGCGTCGGCGCCGCCTCGACCGCCGCGGTGATCTGGACGCTTTGGCTCGCTCCGCCGGCGCCGGTCGCCTGCAGCGTGAAGAGGTTCGTCGCCGTCCCGGCGTAGTTGGCGGCCGGCGTGAAGGTGAAGGCGCCCGTCTGCTGATGGATGCGCGCGACGCCTTCGATGAGGGTCAGGACGCTGTAGGCGCCCTCGATCGTCCCGCCGTCGAGACTGTAGGTCGCCGCCCCGCCGACCTCGGCGGTGAAGCGCCCGGCGTAGGCTTCACCCTCGACCAAGGTGATGACGCTCCCGGTTATCGGAGCCGCGCCGGCGACGGCCGAGACCGCGTTCTGCACCAGCCCGTCGAGCGAGCCTGCGAGATCGCGCGGGCCGCCGCCGGCGACGTCGTCGAGGCGCCAATAGCCCGCAAGCTCCGCCTCGCCGGCCGGATCGGCGATCGAGCGGTCGCGATGGGCGAAGATCTCGTCGGCGCTGCGCGCGTCGGACCAGACCCGGACCTCCCCGATCGCGCCGTCGAACTCGCGCACGATCCCGGCGTCCGCGCGCGCGCCGATCAGGGCGTCCAGCGTGTTGGTCGCCAGCGCAGTGATGTCGCCGTCGTCCTGCATGACGGCGGAGCCGGCGGCCTCGCCGTCGATGAAGAAATGGACGGTCCCGCCGTCGAAGACGGCGGCGACATGCGCCCATTGCTGCGCGCCGAGGCTGAGCGAGCCGCCGCTCGCGACGCTTGCGGTGTTGGAACCGTCCGAGCCCGAGAACGTCACCCGTCCGGCGGTATCGAGGCCGAGCTCGAACCCGCTGGCGCCGTCGAATTTCGAGAAGATCGCCTGATCGGCGGCGAGGTCCGCGGGCTTCACCCACGCCTCAACGCTTACCCGCTCGGTCAGGTCGAGGGCGCTGGCCGCGCCGCCGACGTCGATCGCGATGTGGCTGTCGGCGGTCGAGCGATCGAAATCGGCCGCGCTCGCCGGCGGCGCGAGGACCGCGGCGCCGGAGACGCTCGCGTCATTGCCGTTCGCCGCGCCATCAAGAAGGTTTCCGCCGTTATAGCCGTCGGCGCGGTAATAGGCGACGAGGTCGGCGGCGTCGGTCGCGACCTGCGCGTCGTAGGAGGCGGCGATCTGCTCCGCGCTGCGCGCCGCGCTCCACACGCGCACCTCGTCCATCAGGCCTCTATAGGCCTCCCCCGGCTGGAAGCCGCCGCCGACGCTGTCCTGATCCTGCCCGAGGACGAGCGTCCCGCCGGCCCCCAGCGCCTCGCCCGTCTGATAGGTTCCCTCGGCGGTCTTGACGCCGTTGACGTAGAAGGCCGTCGCGCCGGTGGCCTGATCCCAGGTGACGGCGAGATGCGCCCACTCGCCGGGCGTCAGTTGATCGACGCCCGCGTCGAAATAGGCGCCGGCGTTCGGCCCGCCGCCGAAATTGAGGTAGAAGCGCGGGCCGGCGGTATCGTCGAGCACGATGCCGAAGGCGTCACTCTCGGCGCCGGCGGCGTAGCTGATCGGGTAGGTCGACGCGTTCGCCGTCTCCGCCGGGTTGAGCCAAAGCTCCACCGTCAGCGCGCCGGAGGAGAGCCCGGTGACGGCCGGGGCCGCGACCGAGTCCGCACCGCCGCCGAAGGAAAGCGCGTCGCCGCCGGCCGCGAATTCGGCCGGCGTCTCCTCGACCTCGACCGTCATGGCCTGACGCACCGCGCCGCTGGTCGCGCCCGCGGCGGTCAGCGTGAAGCCGTCGGTCCCGGCGAACCCGGCGCCAGGCGTGAAGCTCCAGGCGCCGCTTGAGACGTCCACCGTCGCGGTCCCGTTGGCGGTCGACAGGGTGGCGAGGCCGTTCGCGACCGTCGCGCCCTCGATCCCGTAGGTGACGGATCCCTCCACCATCCCAGAGGCGTCCCAGTAGCCTGAGGCCGTCTGGTTCTCCTCCGTCGCGACGAGGCCGCCGCCGATCTCCGGCGCGGTCTCGACGATGGCCGGCGCGCCGGTCGGGCTCGCATCGTTCGAGCCGGCGGCGTCTGCAAAGCTGGCGGGCGTATCGCCGGCCGCCCCGTCGTCCAGCGGCCACCAGGCGGCGAGCCCGCTTTCGTCGCCGGCGAGGCGCTCATTCATGCTCGCTCGGATGTCGTCGAGTCCGCGCGCCTCGGACCACAGCCGCACGTCGGCGAGGTCGCCGTCCCAGCGTTGATCCGCGACAAGAGTTCTTTCGTCGTATGCGCCGATGAAGAGCGGCGAGGTCGTTGACAACAGCGTCCCGTCGACACTCTTCTCCGCCGCCAGCTCCCCGTCGACATAGAGGCGCATCAGCCCGGTCGCCGCGTCGTAAGACCCGGCGATATGCCGCCACAGCCCGTCATTTACGACGCCGGCGGCGGTCAGCGCCTCACCGCTCACGCTTCCGCCCTCGAAGCCGATGCTGAAGGTCGGCTCGCCGTTCTCAAGCCGCAAGCCGTACCGGTTGAACGAGCTGTTGTCGTCGGAGCGGGTCAGGATCCGCAGGCGAGAGCCTGTCGACTCGGTGCGATACCAGGCCTCGATCGTGAAGCTGGCGGGATCGAGCGCCGCGTCGCTCGCAACCGACAGGTAATCATTCGTCCCGTCGAAGCTGAGAGCGCGCGCGGGCGGCTCGATGCTGCGCGGGGCGAGGCTGTCGGCGCCCCCCGGCGCGCCCAGGACCGCGTCGCGCCCGTGGCCGCTGACATCGTCGAGCAGACCGTCCGCGGTCGTCTCTCCCCGATAATAGACAAGCAGATCGCCGTCGGCGGCCGGGGCCTGGCGATCGGCGTAGTAGGCGATCTCGTCGTCGGTGCGAACGGCGCTGTAGAGGCGAACTTCGTCCATCTCGCCGATGAAGCCGTCGGTCCCCGCGCCGTCCGCCGCGCCCAGCAGCAGCCGGCCGTCCGCGCCGTCGGCCGGAGCGCCGACGCCGGAATAGTCGTAGCTCCCGACGGAGACGCCGTCCTTGAAGAGCTCGACCGTGGAGTCGCTGATGTCGCGCACGAGGCTCAGCTGCGCCCACGCGCCTTCCGTCAGTGCGGCGCCGGTGAAGCTGTGGCTCGCCGCGACGCCGCCCGTCGTCTGATGGGTGTAGACGATCTCGCCGTTCTGACTGATGACGAGGCTGTAGAGCGTGTTGGCGCCGTCGCCCGTTCCGTCGCCCGTATGGGACAGCAGCGTCTGCGATTGCCCGACGCCCGGCAGCGCGACCGGCTTCACCGCAAGGTCGATCGTCAGGTTGTCAGTATGCGCCAGCACCGGGTCGGCGGCGGTGACCGCGACGTCCCCGCCGTCGAAGGCGAGGCGCGCGCCCGCGACGTTGGGCGGCGTCTGATCGACCGCCGGCGGCAGCACCTGGAAGGTCAGCGTCTCGCTGTCCGAGCCGGAGAGCGAGCCGGTCGCGGTGACGGTGAAGCTGACCTCCCCCGCAAAGCCGGTCGCCGGCTCGAAGATCCAGCCGCCGCTGTCCGGGTCGATGCGCAGCGTGCCCTTGCCCGCCTCGTTCAGGCTGTTGAGGCCGGCGGCCGTCGTCCCGCCGGCGACGGCGAAGGTTCCGTCGCCTTCGATCTCATGAGTCTGGAAGGTCCCGGCCGCCAAGCGGTCGGCGGTGACGACGACGTGGGCGCCTTCGACCTGCGGACCCGGATCATTCTCCAGCCGCGCGCCGTCGAGGGTCAGCGCCGTCCCGCCCGTCAGGTCCGTGACCGCCTGGCTCGTGGCGGCGTCGGCGCGGTAATAGGCGGCGAGGTCGGCGGCCCCCGGGCTGATCGGGCCGGCGGCGTCGGCGGCGACCTCGTCGGCGGTGCGCACGTCGCTCCAGACCGCCACCTCCTCGATCTCGCCGGCGAAATGGCCGCCCGGGCCGCCGGGCGTCAGCGCCGCGCCGACCAGGAACTCGCCCGCGGGCGGATTACCGGGCGGCGCGTTCATTGCGGCCCGCTCGGCCCCGTCGACATAGAGGCGGAGCGTACCGCCGTCATTGGTCACCGCCACATCGTACCAGCGACCGGCGACGACCGGCGGGCCGGTCGCGATCGCCCCGTCCCCGCCGAAGGCGCCGATCTGGAAGCTGGAGGGGCCGGTCTTGACGAGGCCGAGGCCGAAGCCGGCCCCGCCCGTCTGCCCCGCCTGATCGAAGGTCCCGTTGTAGGCGAGGAACATATCGGCCAACGAATCCGACCCGTCCCACTTGAAGCGCGTCTGCACGGTGTAGGGGGAGGCCGTGTTGAGCACGACGCTGTCGCGTTCGGCGTAATCGTTCTGGCCGTCGAACTTCAGCGTCCGCGAGGCGACGTCGGTGAACGCGACCCCGCCCAGCGCCGCGTGGTTGCCGTCGGCCGACGCGTCGGTCAGCTGCAGGCCGTCGCGGTCGTCGGCGCGCCAATAGGCCTGCAGCGCGCTCTCCCCGGTCGGGTTCGCGATCTGGCGATCCCAGGCGGACTCGACCTGGGCCGCGCTCCGTGCTTCGGACCAGACGCGAACTTCATCCATGAAGCCGTTGAAATAATTGCCGCCTTCTGGGGTGTTCGCGCCGATGACCAAGCGGGAGTCTTCACCGCCCGTCGGCGTGATCGCGTAATCAACGGCGTCCGCCAACTGGCCGTCGATATAGAGCCGCAACTCTTGGGCCGCCGTGTCGCGCACCACGCTGACATGGCGCCAAGCGCCGCTCTCAAGGCTCGCGTCCTGGAAGGCGACGTCGTGGTTCGTCCCGTCGCCCGTCTCGGAACTAAAGGTGAGGACGCCCCCCGAGCCGACGAACAGCGTGTAGAGCGCGTTTTCCGACTCCCCGTCGCCGGTCCCGCTGTGGAATGAGAGGAGCCGCCCGCCGTCGAGGCTCGTCGGATTGACCCACATCTCAAGCGTCAGGTCGCCGGTGATCGCCAGGCTGTCGCCGACGCCGCGGCCCACGTCGATCAGCGAGCTTCCGTCGAAGGACAACGCGCCGCCCTGAACCTGCGGGTCGAAATCAAAATCCTGGACGGTCACGGAGACCGTCTGCGCGTCGGTTCTCCCATCGTCGCCGATCGCGGTGATCTCGAAGCTCTGCGGCCCGGTCACGTCGTAGCCGGCCTCGAACACCCATTCGCCGGTCACGCTGTTGAGGCGCAGGACGCCCGCGCTCAGGCTCTGCTCCCGCCAGTCGCCGTCGGTCGTGATCGCGCCGGCGCTGGTGATCGCGAAGCTGACGGGCGCGCCCACATCGCCCGGGTTGGCGACGCCGGTGACCGTCCGGCCTTCCAACGCCTCCACCTCCAGCGTCCCGCCGGCCGGCCCCTCGATCGGCGCCATCGGATCGATGAAGCTCACCCCGCCGACGATCGTGCCGTCATGGCCGCCGGCGAAGTCTGTGAGGCTGGACCCGCCGTCATCCGGATCCTCCACCCCGCGCCACAGCGCGACGAGGCCGCTCTCGTCGCCGCGCGCGGCGAGCTCGAAGGAATCCTGGATCTCCTGCCGGCTGCGCGCGACGTTCCACAGCCGCGTCTCGGCGAGATCGCCGACGAAACCGTCCGCGCCAAGCTTCAGGGCGTCGGTCGAGGTCAACAGCGCGCCGGTCAGCTGACCTGTGCCGGAAAGCTCGCCGTTGACGTAGAAGGAAACCGTCCCCGTCGCCCCGTCATAGACGCCGGCGACGTGGCGCCACAGCCCGTCGTCCACGCTCGCGCCGTGGCCGATCGTGACCACCTCCGCCCCCGATGCGCCGCCGGAGACCGTGAAGCTCGGCGCCCCGTTGTTGAGGGTGAGCGCATAGGCCGTCGCCTCGTTGAAACTGTCGGGGCTGATCAGCAGCCGCTGGTCGGCGCTGCGCGTCCCGTTGTCGGCGCGCACCCAGGTCTCGACCGTGAAACTGGCGGGGCTCAGCGCCGGATCGTGCGCGATCTCGACCTCCCCCGTCCCGTCAAAGCTGAGGGCGCCGTTGAGGTCGTTGAGGCGACTTGCGGCGGCGTCGCCCGAAGCGCTGCGGTCGACGCCGCCAAGACGCGCCGTGTTCCCGTTTCCGCTGCTGTCGGTCAGCTCCTCAATCAGCCGCTCGTCGAAGCGGTAGTAGGCGGCGAGCCCCGCCTCATCACCGGTCAATTGGCGCTGATAGGCCCCCTGGATCTCGGCCTCGCTGCGCGCCGTCGTCCACAGGCGGATCTCATCCATCGCGCCGCGGAAATAGTCGCCGCCGAACTGCGTCTTGCCGATCAGCAGGTCAGGATCCGCCAGGTTGGCCGAGACGGACCCGCTCCCCGCCGCCTCGCCGTTGACGTAGAGCTGCGCCTGCCCGCCCTCCAGGACGGCCGCGACATGCACCCACTCGCCCGTGTTGATCGCCGTCGCGCCCACGACGGAGCCGCCGTCGCCCAGCGTCCCGCTCAGCTCCAGAGCGCCGGCGCCGTCGAGCTTCAGCTCCAACGAATCATTCCCGGTCAGCTGCAGGATCGTTCCGCCGGGCCGGCTGGTGTTGATCCAGCCTTCGAGCGTCAGGCTGGTCGCGCCGTCGAAGGCGGAAAGCTCGGCCGCCTCGGCGAAATCGTCCACCCCGTCGAACTGCAGCGCGCCGCCCGCGCCCGTCATCGCGTCGTCGACGGCGTCGATCGCGATGTCGTAGCTGCGGGTCGAGATCCCCTGCCCGTCATTCGCCGTCACCTGCAGCCGCTCCAGGCCCGAGGCGTTCGCCGCCGCGGCGTAGAGCAGCCCGTTGGCCGCCGCGAGCGTGGTCGCGACGGCCGAGGCCGTCCCGCTCAGAATCAGCTTGGCCGTGCCGTTGCCGACGATCCCGCTCGCGCCGATCCCGCCGGAGACGGAGTCGTCGATCGTCAGCGTCCCGCGCTCGACCTCCATCACGACGGTGATGTCGCCGTCGGTATCCGGATCGGCCACGGTGATGCCCGTGAGCGCGACCGAGCCGGCGTCCTCCTCGATGTCGAAGCCGCCGG
The DNA here is from genome assembly GCF_040218065.1 of Marivibrio sp. Taxonomy (NCBI): domain Bacteria; kingdom Pseudomonadati; phylum Pseudomonadota; class Alphaproteobacteria; order Rhodospirillales; family Aestuariispiraceae; genus Marivibrio; species Marivibrio sp. The sequence continues at coordinate 224,098 of NZ_JAVJQE010000013.1, forward strand.
CGGGCGCCCCGCTGTCGACTTGGCCGGGCGAACCCGTTAGCGCGCCGTCATAGCCGTTGCCGGTGACGTCGAGACCCAGGTTGTTCGGGTCCTCGAAGTCGTAGGCGGCAATCAGCCCGTCTTCCGGACCGTTCAGGCGAAGCTGGCTGAAGCTCGCCAGTTGCTCTGGCGTGCGCGCCGTACTCCACAAACGGACTTCATCAACCTGCCCGACATGGGAGAAGGAGGTCTCGGTGGCGTTCGAGCCGTTGCGCACGCCGCCGATCAGCATATCCGTCGTACTGTCGATCGGGTCGAAGCCCGCGATGCTGTTGCTGCTAGGCCCCGCGCCCCCGTCAACCCACCGATCGTTCGAGCCGTTGAGATAGCCCCGGAGCTCGTTCGCATCCCGATCGACGACGAGAGCGACATGGTGCCAGCCTTCCAGATCGCTGACGTCGGGTATGCGTTGGCTCGCTCGTTGACTGAAGCCGTCGTTCCCGTTGACCCGAACGAAGAGCTGGTTGCCGATGCTGGAAATCGACCAGCCTGCTTCGCCCGAGGTGATGTTGCCCTTTGAGACGATGTACTCATATTGATCGCCGTCGGCGGCCACCGTCGACAGGTTGACCCAGGCCTCGACGGTGAAACTCCCGGCCCCTGGCTCCAAACCCGGGTCATTCGGCACGACGATGTCCTCGCCCGCGGCCATACTTAGAGCCTTGCCGTGCGTCGCGCCCAGCTGCGGCGCGTCGGCGACCGGATCCAGCTCGATCGTAATCTGCTGGCTGTCCGTTCCGCTGGTCGCGCCGGTCACCTGAATGGTGAAGTCGTCCGGCCCGGTCTGATCCGGGTCGGGCGTATAGGTCCATTCGCCGGTCGTGATGTTGATCCGCGCCTCGCCCAACTCGGTGCTGCGGATCGAGAAGCTCCCGTCGTTCGACGTCTCGCCGGAGATCGCGTAGGTCGGCGTCCCCTCCACGTCCGCGCTCGACATGACGCCGGAGAGCGTCTGATCCTCAGGCAGATAGAAGGTTCCGGGCTCCTCGCTTTCACTCGCGTCGGCCGTGGCGGCGCCGACGTTCGGCCCGCCGCTGTCGGCCACGCCCGGGGCGGAGTCCGCCACCTCGGTCCAGCCCGCGCCGCCTTCCAGCGTCGCGTCGCTTCCGCCGGGCGCCAGACTGGCCGCGGCCGTCCCCGCCCCGTCATTGAGCGGCCAGTAGCCGACGAGCCCCTCCTCCGCGCCGGAGAGACGCGACAGCCGCGCGCCGTCGATCTCCGCAGCGCTGCGTGCGCCCGACCAGATCCGCGCTTCGCTGACGCTTCCCTCGAAAAAGCTCGACGCACCCGCCGGCGGGCCGAGATAGGCGACGCCCGCCGAGATGTCCGGCGGCTTGGCGGCGTAGCTGACCGCCGCGCCGGCGGCGGCGCCGTCGACATAGAGCTGCATCGTCTGCGCCGCCGCATCATAGACGGCGGCGATATGCTTCCAGGTTCCGTCCGCAACGCTGACGCCCGACTTCGTCGCAGGCGAAAGGCCGTAGGTCGTGAAGTGCAACTCGCCCGTGGTCTGATCGACCCGAAGGTCCGCGCGCTCTCCGGCCGCATCCGCGCCGAGCGTGAAGATCTGCGCGTTCTTCGAGGCGATGGCGGCGGCGTCGATCTTGATCCAACTCTCCAGCGTGAAGCTGGTCGTCCCGCTGAACAGCGCGGCGTCCGCGCCAAGGTTCACGCGATCGTCCACGCCGTCGAGCGACAACGCCGCCTCGCCCGGCGCGAAGGGCGGACCGCCGGCGGCGTTCCGCCAAGTCGCGCCGTCGACCGTCCCATGGCTACCGGCGCCGCTGCGGTCGAAGACGCTCGCGTCGACCCCTTCGTCGAGCGGCCACCAGCCTTCGAGGTTCGCCTCCTCGCCCGTCAGGCGGCCGTCCTTGAAGGCGGCGAGATCGCTTGCGCTCTTCGCCTCGCTCCACACCCGGAACTCGGCCAAATCGCCTTCGAAGTATTTTGCGTTATCGACGGCCGCGCCGATCGTCGCGTCGCCGCCGGTGATGTCGAGCCCCACGGTCTGGGCCGCGCCCGACGCGACGCCGTCGACATAGAGCTGCACCTGGGAGCCGTCATAGGTGACGGCGACGTGCGTCCAGGCGCCGGTCGCGACGCTGTCGGCGCTGGTCGCCTCCAGGTTCTCCTGATTGTAGCTGACGAAGGAGAGATTGCCGTCGCTGTCGATCCGAAGGTTGCCGCGCTGACCCGTTGCGGGGCCGCCGATCATCATCAGCGTCGGCTCGCCCCCGACGTCGGAGACGTCAGCGCGGACCCAGCCTTCCCAAGTGAAGGCGCCGGTTCCGGTGCGAATTCCGGTGGCGCTCGACGGCAGGTCGATCACGTCGTCGACGCCGTCGAAGGACAGATAGGCCGAGCCCGGGTCCGGCGCCGGCCCGTGCTGCGCCAGGGCGGCGTTCGAATTGGCGCTGCGGTCGGCGACCGCCCCGTCGTTCAGGCCGTTCAGCAGCCAATAGCCGGCCAGGTCGCTTTCGCCCGCCTGCAGCAGCTGATTGTGCTTCTGGGCGATCGCCTCGGCGCTGCGCGCGGCGCTCCACAGCCGCACTTCGGCGATCCCGCCGTCGAAATGATGAACCGGCGCGGCGCCCGAGCCCTGGTTCGCGCCGATCAGGAAGCGGCTGGCGCCGCCATAGGCGCCGGCGTCGGTGAAGCTTTGCGGCGTCCCGACCGGCGCGCCGTCGACATAGAAGCGCACCGCGTCGTCGTCCGGATCGACGGTGACGCCGACGTGCGCCCACTGCCCGGCGGCGAGCGTCTCGCCGGACAGGAAGGTGCGCTCCGTCGCGCCGCCGTCGGGCGAGAGGATCAGTTTCAACTGCCCGGTATCGCCGTCGACGCCGAACCAGTAGGCGCGCTCGCCGTACGCGCCCCATTTGGAGGCCAGCGTCGCCAAGTCGCCGGCCCCGGGCGCCGTCTCCATATTGGCGCGCACCTCGAGCGTCATGGCCCCGGTCTGGTCGAAGGCGGCCGCATCGCCGGCGTCGAGATAGTCGTCCGCGCCGTCGAAGGTCAGGTAAGAAAGGCTCGCCGACGCGCCGTCGTCGACGGGGCTTACCGTGACGGTCTGGGTCGTCGTCGACTGCACCCCGTCCCCGTCGGTCAGCGTCAGCGTCAGCGTCACCGCGCCGGAAGCGTCCGCGGCCGGGTTGAAGCGCACCGCGTTCGCCGCGCCGAGGAAGCTGTTCAGCTGGGTGATCGTGCCGGTAAGGCGCACCGCGCCGGCGTCGTCGGTCACGATCGTCGCGCCGGAGGCCGCGTTGTCCGTCAAGGCGAGCGTCCCGGCGTCGACCGTGAGGTCGAAGGTCAGGACCTCGCTGCCGCCGGCGTCGGCGTCGCTGACTGACAGGCCGGTGATCGCGACGCCCTCATCCTCCCGCGCCGACAGGTCGGCGGCCCCGGAAAGCTGCGGTTTCGCGCGCACCAGCAGATCGATCCCGTCCGCCTGATAGACCAGCGAGGCGTCGTAGAGCGCGCTGTCGAGATTGCTCGTCACCGTCTCGAACACGCCCGCGCTCTGGGTGTCGTGCGAATCGTAGGTGACGATCCGATAGGTCCCGAGCGCTGCGCCGGGGTTCTGGAAGCTGAGCTCCAGCGTCTCGGACCCGGTCAAATCCAGGCTTGTCACGTCCAACTGATCGAAGCTGCCGGTGTTCGCGATGTTGAGGATCAGCGTTTCGTCGCTCAGGTCGAGGCCGTCGCCCAGGATGGTGAGAGACCCGACAGCCCCGCCGCCGACGTCGATCGTTCCCTGATTGTCGAACGTCGCGCCGTTGACGAAGCTGATCGTCCCCTCGCCCTGCAGCGTGCCGCTGTTGATCAGCGTCCCGCCGTCGACGGTGAGCGTCCGGCCCGCTTCGATACTGAGGACGCCCGCGTTGGTGAAGCTGTCCTCGATCTCGGTGCGGCCGGCGATTTCGACCGTGCCGTTGTTGACGTAGGTCCCGCGCAGCTCGACCTCGTCTTGGCTCGCATTCGCATGATCGATCCGCAGCGTCGCGCCGCCGGCGTTGGTGAAGGTGACGCCGGAGGCCACGTCGATCGTCACGGCCTGGTTGCCGGGATTGCTGTGGCCGCCGGTGATCGTCAGCTGGCCGGCGTTGGTGAAGGCGTCCAACACGTCCAGCGCAGAGGCCGAGGTCGCGCTGCTGCTGGTCAACTCCAGGGACGCGCCGCTCGCGTTGACGAAATCCAGCGCCAGATCGTCCCCGCCGACGGCGAGCGTCAGCGTCCCGGCGTTGGTGAAGGTCGTGCCCGCGCCGGTGATGGTGACATTGGTCTGGGTGAGGTCGAGGGCGAGGTCGCTCGCCGTCCAGGTGAAGTCCTCCACCACCTCCAAGGTGCGGGAGGCTTCGACGAAGCGGATCGTCCCCAAGCCGTCCAGCACCGTGCCGGCGCCGACCTGCATCAGCGCGCCGTCGTCGATGCGAAGCACGTCGCCGGAAGCGACGGTCACCGTGCCGTCGCGGGTGTCCAAAACGGTCCCGACTTGGTCGAATTCGAGGGCGGCGTTGACCTCGAGCGTTCCCAGATTGACGAAGGTCCCCTCGACCGACGCGACGTCCTGGGCCGAATCGCCGTGCGCCGACCGGAAGACCCCGCCGGCCAGGTTGGTGAAGGTCTGGCCGTCGGCGACGACCATCGTCGGCGCCTGCGTGCCCGGGTTCGCATTGCCGCCGGCGAGCACGATCAGGCCGGCGTTCAAGCCGCCGTCCAGCAGGCTTACCGTCGGGTTTGTAGCGGTTGCGTTGGTGAAGGTCAGCGTCCCGCCGCTCAGCACCGCCAGGTCGGTCGCGAAGGCGTCGTCGTCGGCCGCCATGGTCAGATCGCCGTCGACGGAGAAGGTTCCCGTCCCCCCGATCGTCACCCGGGCTTGCGTGACGTCGAGCGCGAGGTTGGTCGAACTCCAGGTGAAGTCGCTCGCCACGTCCAGGCTGGCCGACGAACTGGTGAATTGGATCGTCCCGAACCCGTCCAGCGTCGAGCCCGTTCCGACGCGCAGCACGCTGTCGCCGCCGATCTCAAGCGTGCGGCCCGAGCCGACGGTGATCGTCCCGTTTTCCGTATCCAGGAGCCCTTGCGTGGTTGCGCCGGCCTCCAGCGCCGTGAGGCCGCCCACCTGCAGCGTGCCGAGGTTCAGCAGATCGCCTTCGATCTTATGGCGGTCCTGGCTCGACGTGCTGGTCGTCTCGATTATCGCGCCGGCCGCGTTGGTCAGCGTCTGCCCCTCGGCCACGCTCAAGGTCGTGGTCTGGCTGCCCGGATTCGTGCTGCCGCCGGTCAGGGTGATCAGCCCCTGATTGACCAGCCCCTGATTGAGCGTCAGGTCGGGGCCGGTGACGGTGCTGCTGTTGAAGACGAGCGTCCCCCCGGCCGCATTGACGAAGCCGGTGTCGAAGACGTCCGAATCCGGCTGCAGCGTCAGCCGGCCGGCGTTCGTGAAGGACCCTTCGCCGGCCACCGTCACGCTGGTCTGGGTCAGATCGAGCTTCGTGTCGCTCGAGGTCCAGGTGAAATCGCTGGCGACGTCGATTCCCGCGCCCGACCCGTCGAAGGCGAGCGTGCCGGCGCCGCTGATCGTGCTGCCGGAGCCGAGCTTGAGCGTGACCCCGTTCTCCATCGTCAGCGTCCGGCCCGACTGGATCAAGATCGCGCCGTTCTCGCTGTCCATCACGCTGGCGCTTGCGCCGCCGGCCTGGAAGCGGCCGCTGCCCAAGACGTTGAGCTGGCCCAGATGATGCACGTCGCCGCGGATCGTGTGCAGATCGTCCTGGCTGTTCGTCGAGAACTCGATGACGCCGTTGTTCTGCAACGTCACGCCGGCGTCGACCGTCAGGGTCGCGGCCTGACTGGACGGATTGCTGTTGGCGCCGCCCAGCTTCAGCAGGCCGTCGTTCTGCAGGCCTTCGGTGAAGCGGACGTCCGGCCCGGTATCCGCCGAATTGACGAAGGCGAGCGTCGCGCCGGTTGCGTTGAAGACGTCGACCGCGAAGACGTCGTCCTCCTGCGCGATCGTCAGAGCGCCGGTGTTGTAGAAATCCCCCGCACCGCCGATCGTCACCTGGCCGGTGCTGGCGTTCGTCCCGCCGATGTCTAGGTCGAGAGAGGTCGCCGTCCAGGTGAAGTCGGAGACGAGCTCCATTACCGTCCCGGGTCCCTGCAGGGCGAGGACGCCGCCGCCCGACAGAGTCGCGCCCGTCCCCACCTGCAGCACCGCGCCGTCTTCGATCGTCAGAGTCCGGCCGGACAGGACGTCGATCGTCCCGTTCTCGGCGTCCAGAACGGCGCTGCTGACGCTGACGGCCTCGATCGCTGCATGACCGTTGACGTCGAGTTCGCCGAGAAGATCGATATCGCCGCGGATTTTCGCGACGTCGCCGGATTGTGCGGAGGTCGTCACCAGCCGTCCGCCGGACCGGACCGTCAAGCTCTCCCCGTCGCCGATCGCCAGCGTGACGGCCTGCGAGCCGGGAGAGGCCGATCCGCCGTCCAGTCGCATTAGCCAGTGGTTGTCGATACCGCCGTTGAACTCCACCAACTGATTGCTGCTGAAACTGTCAAACACCAGCACGCCGCCGGGCATGTTGACGAAGCGGGCGTCGAATACATCGCCGGTTTCGGCGGCGATTGTGAGCGCGGATTGATTCACGAAGTCGCCCGGACCGGAGACCGTGACGCTGGCCGAGGAAATGTCGAGTTTCAACGACGAGGCGGTCCAGGTGAAGTCCTCGTCGAGCGCAATGGTCGCCTGACCGCTGTCGAAGCCGATCGTGCCCGAGCCGTTCAGCGCGCTCAGCGACCCCAGCCGGAGCACGCTTCCGTCGTCGAAGCTGAGCGCGGACCCGGAGGCGACGTCGATCGTCCCCTGCGTGTTGTCGAGCGAGACGAGCGTGACGCCCGATCCGTCCTCGAACCGCGCGCGGGCGTTCACATCCCAGGTTCCCTGGTTCACGAAGGCGCCGCGGAAGGCGTACACGTCCTGGGCCGAATCGCCGCCCGTCTGCACGACGCCGCCGCTCAGGTTGGTGAAGCTTTCGCCGTCGCCGACGACCAGCGTCGGCGACTGAGAGCCCGGATTGCTGTTCGCGCCGGCGAGGTACAAGACGCCCGCGTTCGACCCGCCGCCGAGCAGATCAAGCGCCGGCCCGGTCGCCCCGCTTGCTATGAAGGCGGCCCGACCGCCCGACAGAATGTCGAAGCTGGGGGCGATGGAGACGCCCTCGGCGAGGGCCAGCGTTCCGCCGACCCGCAGCGCGCCGTCGCCCAGCAGACGCGCGCCGCCCTGCAAGGCGTGATTGAATCCGCTTTCGATCTCGATCACCGAATCCAGCGTCACCGTCCCGCTGACGTCGAGCGCGCCCGCCTCGTTCGAGCCGCCGTCCCGGATCGTCAGGGTTGACGCCGTCGCCAACGTCCCCGTTCCGGTCAGCGCGCCGCCGGTCCAGGTGAAGGGGCCGTCCAGCGCGCCGCCGCCCAGCGCCAGCGTCCCGCCCGACAGGTCGAGCGCGCCGAAGGCGCCGAAACCGTCGCCCTCGGTCGTCAACGCCCCATTGATCTGCAACAGCCCCCCGTCCATCGACATGGTCCCCGCGCCCAAATCCATCGCGCCGAGGGTCAGCGACTGGCCCGTGGTCAGGCGCCCGCTCTGCTCGTCGGGAATTTGCGCATTGTAGGCCTGTCCCGGCTGGATGTCGCCGGCCCAGTTCTCCGCGGTCAGCAGGTCGCCGGTCTCGAAGTCGTTGTCGAAGGCGATGTCGATCAGCGACAGGCTGATCGAGGTCGTCGCCACGGTCGTGCGCACATCCTCGCCGTCCGTCACCGACAAGGTGAAGCTGAGCGTCGCAGTATCCAGGCTGTCGACCGGCGGGATGTAGGCGAGGCTCGAGAAATCGCCTTCATCGACCACAAAGGTCCCGCCGCCCAGATCGCTGCCGACGTTGAAGGCGCCGCCCGTCGGCACGCCGGTGATGGTCAACTGCAGCGTCTCAGAGAAATCCGCGTCCTGCGACGAGGCGAGCGGCGAGATCGTGATCGGCGCGCCCGGATGACCGCTGAAACTCGGCGTCAGGCTGAAGAAGGGCGCGTCGGCGACCGCCGCCACGTCGATCGTCAGCGTTTGCGTGATCGTCTGCGGATTGGTCAGATCGGCGTCGGTGAAGGCGAGGGTCAGTACGCTCTGACCGCTCCGGTCCGCGCTCGGCGTGAAGGTGATCCCGCCGCTGCGCAAGGTGGTGTTGATCTCCGCGAGCGTCGCGCTCAACGTCAGCGTCGACGTGCCGCCGCCCGACGCCCCAAGCAACCCGACCCCGCCGGCGATCCCGGTGTTGACGCTGAGGACGCCGTCGCTGACGCTGAGCGTGAGCACGGACGAGTTAGGCGGCTGCAGCGCGCCGCCTCCTTCGCCCCCCTCCTGGCCGAGCGGCGGCTCCGAGGCTTCCCCCTCGCCGTCCGCGTCGGGGTCGGTGAAGACCCCCAGCGACAATACGAACGATCCGTCCTCCTGCGCGGCGAAGGAGGCGACGGGCGCGCTCGACGTCTCAAAATCCACTCCGGAGACGGTGAGGGTCGAGCCGTCGGTTCGATCGGCGACGCCCGCCGCGCCGACGATCGGGTACCAGGCGAAAAGCCCGTCCTCCGCGCCGCTCAGGTGGACCGACCGCGCCGCGTCGATCTGCGCCTGGCTGCGCGCGACGGACCAGACGCGCACATCGTCGATCGCGCCGGTGAAGTGCAACGCGCTGGTGAGCGGCAAACCGCCGATCGCAAACGCGCTCGTCGGCGTACTGGGGGCGGCGGTCGGATTCGTGATCGGCTCGGCCCGCCCGTCGACATAGAGGGTGAAGACGCCGCTCTCGCGGACCAGCGCGATGTGGGTCGGGGCGTCCGCGCTCACGCTCGCATTGCTCAGCATCACGGTCGACCCGTCGACGAGTCCGCCGACATTGTAGCCCGAGCCGCTGGCGATCAACGCCAAGCCGAAGCCGTCGCCGGGACCCGCGTCGCCGTTATAGACCACGACTTGGTTTGCTTCGGTGAAGGTGCCGTCCCACTCGATCCAGGCCTCGAGGGTGACGTCGTCGCTCTGGATGAGCGCGTCCGGACCGTGAACCTGATCCAGCGACGCGTCGAACCGCAACGCATCGCCCTGCACCGAGGCGTAGCTCGGCGGCAAATTGATCCCCGGGATCGAGACGCCGCCCGTCACGCGCACGGTGGTCGTCCCATCGCTCAACAGCGCGAAGGCGGTCCCGTCGCTCTCCTCGCCGGTCTCGCTCGCGCTCCAGATCTCCGCGTCGAAGTTGGCGAACCCGTCGGCGCCCGTCACGGTCAGCGTGCCGCCGGCCCCGACCAGGCTTTCAACCGACGCGCTGTCGATCGCAAGCGAGCTGTCGCCGTCCTGCAGCTCGATGATTTCGAAGTTCGACGCCTGGGCCGCGATGTCGGACAAATCAGCCGCCTGATAGGCGCCGATGCGCAGGCGGTCGACGCCGGCGCCGCCGTCGAAACTCGCCCCCGAGACCGAGGCGTAGGCCGTGTCGTAAAGCACCGTATCGTCGCCGGCCCCCGCGTCGATCACATCCGCGCCGGGCGATCCTGACTGGCGGTCGAACGCGCCGGCGCCGTCGATGTAATCCGCCCCGTCGCCGGCCGTAATGCTGTTGGCGGCGCCGTCGCCGGTCAGGTGGTCGTCGCCCACGCCGCTTTCGATATGTTCGACCCCGTAAAGCGCGTCGGTGCCGGTTTGCGGGCCGTAGGCGCCGCCGAACTGCGACAGGCTCAACGAGCCGCCCAGCAAATCGGTCAGCGCCGCGGTGGTCGCCCCCGCCAGATTGAAGACCGCCGAGCCGTCGCCGAGATTGACCGTCACGCCTTGGGTCGCGCTGGTGTAGACGACCGCGTCGTCGGCGCTGTCGTCCGCGCCCAGCGCCGTCACCTCGCCGCCGGCGGTCGTCATATCGCCGCCGACATAGATATCGTCGCCTTCGCCCGAGCCGCCGACGATCGTGTCCCCGCCCGATCCGCCGGAGACGACGTCGTTCCCTGCGCCGCCGGTCAGATTGTCGGCGCCGGCGCCGCCGAACAGCTGATCGTTTCCGGCCCCGCCGTCGAGCGAGTCGTCGCCGCCGGCCCCGACCATCGTGTCCGAGCCGGTCGACCCCGTGGCGATGATCGGGGCGCTCGCGCTCTCGCCGTCGCCGTCGCCTGCGAGCGCGCCGTCGTCTCGCTCTTCGTCGAGGAGCTCCTCGTCCGCCTCGCCCAGCAAGGTGGCGCCGCTCTCGTCCGGGTCGCCCGCCCCGCCGCCGGCGCTCGTTCCGCCGGATCCGCCGCCCTCGCCGCCGCCGGAGACGGTCGCGCTCGCTCCGTCGCCGCCGGACTTGGCGGCCCCCTCGCCGCTGACGCCGCCGCCGGCGTTGCCGCTGACGCCGCCGCCGGCGCCGCTGACGCTGGTATTGGTGTTCGTCCCGCTCGCGCCGCCGGGGCCCGCCGTCGCTCCGGATCCGGCGGTCTGCGTCGGCGAACCGTCCCCGGTCTGGGGGCCGTCCTGGTCGCCGCCTTGATCGCCGCCCTGATCGACTCCCTCCGGGCTCTCGGCCCCCGCCTCGCCGAAGTCGATATCGTCGACCAGATCTTCCGGGTCGCCGTCCTCCGTCGCCTCTTGCGCGTCTGGGTCGGGCTGCCCGTCCTGCTGCTGATCGGCGGGCTCACCGCCGTCCTGGCCGTCGCCCGTCGCGGCGGCCAGCTGGGTTTGAGGATCGCCCTCGCCCTCCGCCGCGCCGAAGCCTTCCGGATCGTCTTCAAGGTCGCCTGCGTCCGCCTCGTCGGCCTCCGGGTCGTCGCCCTCCTCAGGCTCGTCCTCTTCGGGCGCCTCCTCCTCGGCCTCGGCCTCGGGCTCTTCCTCGCCGTCGCCCTCGCCGCCGGCCTCGCCGCCCGCCCCGTCGGCTTCGGCCTCGCCTTCGGGCGCGGCCCCCTCGCCGCCCTCGTCTCCGGGGCCGCCGCCGTCCTCGCCGCCGCTCTCGTCTCGCTGACGGTTCTGACGCAAGGTGCGGTTGGCCGGAATATCGCTCGGCAAGAAGCCAAGGGCGTCGCCGAAGCGGTCCGCGACGTCGGTGTCGGTGAAGGTCTGAGGCGTGCTCGGCGCGTCGAACGGGCTGTTTGCGGAGGTCCCTTGATAGGGTTGATTCAGGATCGTCTCGCCGCCCTGGGTGCGGAACGAGATCTCGCCCAATTGCGGCTGGCCGTCCGGCCCCTCCTCCGGCAGCAGCACAACCTCGTTCTCGTCGCCCGCGCCGGCGGTGCCGCGCACGCCGATGGTCGCAACCGGCGTGTTGATCTGCATGTTCTCGTCGCCGCTCTTCGCGATCTGACCCGAGACAAAAGAAAATGAGCCTTTCACCAGGTTGAGCGTCATCGAGCTGTCGGCGCCCGGATCGTAGATCAGCGCATCCAAAACCACCCGCGCGTCCGCGCCGAGCGAGAAGGTCGATCCGTCTTCGAAGCGCATGCCGACCGCGCCGCCCGGCGCGGTCTCCACCTGGTCGTCCTGGTAGACGGGCAGACCGGCTTCGGCCGCGACGGTGCGGCCGTCGGCGCGCACGACGACGACCGTCCCGGTCGTCTCCGTCACCGTCCCGATCACGGGTCCAAGGGCTGCGTCGGCCCCGGCGGCGTCGGCCTGCGCCAATTGCGCCGACGCCCGCGGCCCCGCCAAGGCGGAGACGACCGACCCCTGAAGAACGCGCCCGGCCGCATCCTCCAGCGCCGACGCCGCGCCGTCGAAATAGCCGACCAGGCGCAGCGTCGCCGGTTCGCCCGAATCGGTCAGACCGCCAGACGCCTGCATCACGAGATCGAGCCCGTCGCGGGCGTAGCGGGCGTCGAGGAGAAACCGTTCCGGCAGCGTCCCGTCGACGCCGGTCGGCAGGGACAACGGCGCATCGCCGAGCGCGACGCGCGCGTCCAGGGAGAACGGCGCAGTCGACGCCGCGCCGCCCGGTCCGCCGTCATCGCTGTCGAAACGCGCCGCCACCGAGCCTCCGTCCCTCGCTTCCGACGCGCTCTATATCGCCGCGCCTGAGGTTTCCCGCCGCCCCGAGCGAGCCGAAGCCCCGCCTCAGGGGAAACGCGTACAATGCCGCATTAATATGAAGAAACTTGTATCCTGTTCTATCGACGCGCGCACCATAAGACTGTGATCCAGCGCACACGAATGCCGGAAAAGTTGTCGCGTCGCGCCCGCACGCCTTGCGTATCGACGGGGGCGGCAAGTACAAGGACGGGGCAGGCCGGCCGACGACGTCCACCGTCCCGAATTCGGCCGGACAGGGGAGTTTTTGTGTGATCAGGCGCAAGCTCCGACGCAGCGCCGCGTCGGCGATCGCATTTTGTCTGTTGGCGACAGGGTCCGCGATCGCGCGACCGCTGGATCTGGAACTCGCCCGCGTTCTTGACTCCCATCCCGAAATCCGCGCCGCCGCCAACGACTGGCGCGCCGCCCAAAAGCGCATAAGCCAAGCGGAGGCGCCGTTCCTCCCGCAGGTCTCGATCACCGGCGACAAGGGCTATGAGCGAATCGACAATCCGACCCGCCGCGCCGATCCGCCGGCGGAGGACTCAAGTCTCGCCCGCGAGAAGGTGACGATTGAGATGCGCTACAACCTGTTCGACGGATACGCCAAGGACGCCGGCCGCGAGATCGCCAGGGCCGACGCCCGCATCGCCGAGTTGAACGTTCGCGCGGTCCGCCAGCGGGTGATCTTCGAGGCGCTGTCCGTCTATTGGCGGGTTCTGCAGATCAACCGACAGTTGGGGATTCTGGACCGCCAGATCGACGCCATCCGCCAGCAGGCCGATCTCCAGCGCCAACTGGTCGATCAGGGCTCCGGCTTGGCCATCGACAGTCTGTTGGCGGAAGGCCGGCTGCAGAACACGATCAACGAGCAGATCCTGTTGAAGACCGAGTTGGTGAACGCCGAGGCGGAGTACGAACGGGTCTTCGGCGAGCCCCCGGACTATCAGCGCATGACGGCGCCGCCGGCGGTGCGAGACCGCCTGCCGATCGACCTGGAGCGCGCGCTCGACCAAGCGCTGAGCCGCAATCCCAACATCGAGGCCGCCGCCGTCCAGGTCGACCGCGCCGGCGAAAGCCGTCGCCAGGCGGAATCGGGCTGGTACCCGGACCTCGACGTCGTCGGGTCCGCCAATTGGGAGAACAATGTCGACGCGACCCGCGGGATCCGCCGCGATCTCTCGGTCGTGGTCCGCGGCACCTGGCAACTGTTCGACGGCTTCGCCACCGGCTCCGCCTCCGACGCCGCCGCTTTTCAGAAGTCGGCGGCCCAGGACCGCAATCTGTTGACCCACCGCACCATCGTCGAGCGGGTAAAGCGCGCCTGGAACACGCTGCGGCTCAATCGCGAGGCGATCGACACCGGCTCCCAGCTTCTGGAGATCACGGAGGAGGCGGTCGCCGCGCGCCGCGAACTGGTCGAAGCGGGCCGGGAGACGCAACTCGTGCTGCTCGATACCGAGATCGAGCTCTTTCTGCGCCAGCGCCAGCTCGTCGCGCTGGAGACCCAAGCGCGGCTTTCCGCCTATCAATTGCTGCTGACCGTGGGCGACCTGACGCCGACCAATATCGGCATGGACGATACGATCTTTCCGCCTGAGACGCCGGCGCAGTAAGCGGCGCCGCCCGCCGTCTTAGGACCCGAGCCGCCGCCCGGTCTGCGGATCGAACAGATGCAGCGCTTCAGCCGGCGCGCTCAGCCGGATCGGGCCGCGGGACGGCACGTCGCACGCCCCGGCGAAGCGTGCGGTCAGGCGTTGATCCTGCCCTTTCAGCGCGACGTGGAGCACCTGATCGGCGCCGAGATGCTCCGCCAGCTCCACGTCGCCGAAAATCCACCCGTCATCGGCGACGCGCAGATCCTCCGGCCGCACGCCGACGGTGACGGCGCCGTCGGGCAGATCGATCGCGCCGGGCGCGGCGCGTCCCTCGCCGCCGTCCAGCGTCACCGCGCCGCTCTCGACGCGACCCTGCATCAAGGTCATCGCGGGCGATCCGATGAAGGTCGCCACGAAGGTGCTGGCCGGCCGGCCGTAGACCGCCAGCGGCGGGCCGATCTGCTCCGCGACCCCGCCGTTCATGACGATCAGACGATCGGCGAGCGTCATCGCCTCCACTTGATCGTGCGTGACGTACAGCGAGGTCACGCCGAGGCGGCGTTGCAGCTGTTTGATCTCGACCCGCATGTGGACGCGCAGCTTGGCGTCGAGATTCGAGAGCGGCTCGTCGAACAGAAACGCCTTCGGCTCGCGGACGATGGCGCGGCCCATGGCGACGCGTTGGCGCTGCCCGCCGGACAACTGATGCGGTCGGCGCTCGAGATACTCCTCCAATTGCAGGAGCTCCGCCGCCTTGCGCACCTTCTCGCGGATCTCCTCCTTGGGGAAGCCGCGATTCATCAGACCGTAGGCCATGTTCTTGTAGACGCTCATATGCGGGTAGAGCGCGTAGTTCTGGAACACCATCGCGATGTCGCGATCGGCGGGAGAGACGTCGTTCACGACCCGGTCGGCGATCGCGATCTCGCCCTCGGTGACCTCCTCGAGACCGGCCACCATGCGCAACAAGGTCGACTTGCCGCATCCGGAGGGGCCGAGGAGCACCACGAACTCGCCTTCCTCGATCGCGACGTCGACGCCGCGCACCGCATGCGCGCCGTTCGGATAGCGTTTATGTACGCCGTCGATGCGAATTTCGGCCATGACGGTCGACCCCCTCCCTTTTCCTATTTTTCGCTTTCGAGCAGGCCTTTGACGAACCAGCGCTGAAATACGATCACCACCGCCACGGGCGGCAGAATCGCCAGGATGGTGAGCGCGAAAGCCTCTTGGAACTGCGGCAGCTCGCCGCCCTCGGACAGGATCTGGTAGGCCTGCTTGATGCCGATGACGATGGTGTAGAGCTGGTCGTCGGTGGTCATGATCAGCGGCCAGAGATATTGGTTCCAGCCGACCACGAACATGATGATGAAGATCGCGGCGATCATGGTGCGCGACAGCGGGACCAGGATGTCTATGAAGAAGCGCACCGTGCCCGCCCCGTCCAGGCGCGCGGCCTCCAGCAGCTCGTCCGGCACCGATTTGTAGAACTGCCGGAAGAAGAAGGTTCCGGTCGCCGACGCGATCAGCGGCACGATCAGGCCGGTGTAGCTGTTCAGCATGCCGAGCTTCGCGACCACCTCGTAGGAGGGCACGATGCGCACTTCCAGCGGCAGCAGCAGCGTCAGGAAGATCATCCAGAAAAAGAACTCCGCCAGCGGAAAGCGGAAATAGACGATGGCGTAGGCGGCCATCATCGAAATCACGATCTTGCCCACCGCGAAGCCGAGGCCGAGCACGGTGCTGTTCCACAGCATGGTGAGGGCGGTGGAGTTCTTAGTCACCCCGCCGGTCTCGAACATCACGGCCGAGTAGGTCTCCCAAAAATGATCGCCGATCCAGAGCTGCAGGCCCTCGCGGAACAGCGTCTCCGCCGAATGGGTCGAGCTCATGAAGGCGACCCACAGGGGCGCGATCAGGAACGCCGCGCCCGCGATCAGGATCAGATGCGAGGTGACCTGGCGCCAGTCGATCGGACGGCGGCGCTTGCGCTTGGCGCGGGCGGGCTCGGCGGCCCGGGCGTCGGCGGCGTCGACAGCCATTAGTAATGCACCTTTCTTTCGATGAATTTGAATTGGAAGACCGTCAGCGCGAGGACCATCAGCAACAGGACGACCGACTGCGCCGAGCTGCCGCCCAGGTCGGCCCCCAGGAAGCCGTCGACATAGACCTTGTAGACCAACGTGTCGGTCGCCCCGCCGGGGCCGCCGCGGGTGGTGACGTCGATGATGCCGAAGGTCTCGAAGAAGGCGTAGGTGACGTTGATCACCAGCAGGAAGAAGCTGGTGGGCGCGAGAAGCGGAAAGGTGATCGTCCAGAAGCGGCGCTCCGCGCTCTTGCAGTCGAGGCGCGCGGCCTCCTGTACCGACTTCGGGATGCCCTGCAAGCCGGCCAGGAAGAAGATGAAGTTGACGCTGACCTGCTTCCACACGGCGATCAGGATCACCATGAAGGCCGCGTCCGAGCCGTCTTGATTGTGGTTGAAGTCCCAGCCGGTCGCGTTGAGCAGTTGGAACATGTCGCCGATCAGCGGATTGAACAGCAGGTTGCCGATCAGCCCCGCCACCGGCGGCGCGACCGCGTAGGCCCAGATCAACAGCGTTTTGTATGGCCCCGCGCCATGCAGGACCTCGTTGGCGCGGACCGCCAGGATCAACGCGATCGCCAGCGAGAAGAAGCTGACCAGCGCAGAAAAGACGATGGTGAACCCCGCCGTCTCCAGCCAGACGCTGTTGAAGATCGTGTCCTCGTAATTGCGGAACCAGACGAACCGGCTGGACAGCCCGAAAGCGTCCTCGAGCAAGAAGGACTGATAGACCGCCTGCGCCGCCGGCCACAGAAAGAAGATCGCGATGATCGCGATCTGCGGCGCAACGAACAGATAAGGGATCGGCGAGTTCTGGAACTGGGTGCGTTTCATGAGGGGACCGCTTCTCGGCGCCCGCACGGCGGCGGCCGGCGAGGGTCCCCCCTCCCCGACCGCCGCTGCGCGCGGCGCGTCAGGCCTGGATCAGCCCGAGTAGGTGTCGTGGAACCGATCGAGCAGTTGGTTCGCTTCGGCCTCGATGCGGTCGAAGCCCTCCTCGATCGACGCGTCGCCCGAGAGCATCTGGTCGTAGTACTTGTACATGACCTCGCGGATCTGGACGTAGTAGCCGAGGCGGTAGCCGCGGGTCCACTCGCCGGCCGGCTGCATCAGCTGCAGAATGCCGACCTCGGCGTCCGGCGTGCGCTCGTAGTAGCCGTCTTCCTTGGCCAACTCGTAGGACGCCTCGGTGATCGGAACGTAGCCCGTCTCGCGGTGCCAGAAGTACTGGATCTCCGGGTTCGTCAGGAACTCGAAGAAGGCCGCGACGCCCTCGTACTCCTCCGGCGAATGGCCGGACATGGTGAACAGCGCCGCGCCGCCGATGAAGGTGCCGTAGGGCTTGTCGACGATCGACGACCAGTAGGGCAGATAGGTCGCGCCGAACTCGAACTCGGCGCTCTGCGACAGGCCGCCGAACGAGCCGGAGGAGCCGAGCCACATGGCGGTCTCCTGCTGCACGAAGGCGTCCTGGTTGTCGCCCCAGGCGCGGCCGTAATAGCCGTAGTAGCCGGCGTCCAGCCACTCCTTCACGTTCGACCAATGCATGCGCATGGCCTCGTTGTCGTACAGGATCTCGACGTCGGTGCTGTCGAAGCCGTTATTGGCGGTGGCCATCTGCAGATTGTGGCGGGAGTGGAAGTTCTCCGACCAAATCCAGGGGCTGTGCGACTGGGACAGCGCGGTGTAGCCGGCCTCCTTGAGCTTCGGCGCGATCGCCTCGAACTCCTCCCAGGTGGTCGGCGGCTCGACGCCCGCGGCGGCCAGGGCCTCCTTGTTGAAGTAGAGCAGCGGGGTGGAGCTGTTGAACGGCATGCCGATCATCTTGCCGTCGCTGTCGGCGTAGAAGTAGCGCACGCCGGAGATGTAGTCCTCGATGTCGAAGCCCACGCCGTACTCGGTCAGCAGATCCTCGACCGGGTAGACCGCGCCGGGCGCGTTGATGATCGTCGCCGCGCCGGCGTCGAAGATCTGGATGACGTGCGGCTGCTCATCGGCGCGGAAGGCGGCGATGCCGGCGGTCATCGTGTCCTCGTAACCGCCTTTGTAGGTGGCGATCAGATTGTAGTCGGACTGGCTGGCGTTGAACCGGTCGGCCAGTTCGTTGACCACTTCGCCCAGGCGCCCGCCCATGGCGTGCCAGAACTGAACCTCCACGGGCTCGGCGGCGGCCGGGCCGGCGGAAAAGGCCGAGACGGCCATCGCCGCGCCCATCGCGGCGGAAAGAAGCTTGCGTCGCATGCAAAGTCTCCATGTTGTCGTTGAACCGGCGGCCGTCCCCTGACGACCGGCTCGGATGAAGCGTTCGGCGGCGGGCGCAAGCGTGACGCCCGGCGACCGACGGTAGGTAGCGCCGTTCCGTGACGTCCCGGTTTAGCCGGCGCGACAGTTCGCTTACCGCTGCGTTGCGCAACGGTTACGCGACGCGCGCGCGCCGGCGGGCGCGATTCCCCCTCGCCTCTCGACTGCAGCCTCGTTACAATGAAAAATTGACTGAACGGATAGACAGTGAACGCCTGGGAGACGCGCGTATGAGCAAGCCTTTGCCGAGCGAAGCCGACGTCGTGATCGTGGGCGGCGGAATCGCCGGCTGCTCGATCGCCTATCATCTGACCAAGATCGGGATCACCGACGTCGCGCTGCTGGAGCGCAAGCAGCTGACCTGCGGGACGACTTGGCACGCGGCCGGTCTGGTCGGCCAGCTGCGCGCCACGCGCAACATGACGGAGCTCGCCAAGTACACCTCCGAACTTTTCGCCGGATTGGAGGCGGAGACCGGCCAGGCGACCGGCTTCAAGCAGCACGGGTCGATCGCGTTGGCGCTCACCGACGCGCGTTTCGAGGAGTTGAAGCGCGGCGCCTCGATGGGTCGCAACTTCGGCCTTGAGGTGGAAGTGCTGGGTCCGGACGAGATCGCCTCGATGTACCCGCACATATCCGTCGACGACGCGCTCGGCGGCGTCTTCCTGCCGAAGGACGGCCAGACCAACCCGATCGACACGGCGACCGCGCTCGCCAAAGGCGCGCGGCGAGGCGGCGCCAAGATCTTCGAAGAGACCTTGGTCACCAAGATTCTGGTTGAGGACGGCCGCGCCGTGGGCGTCGAGACCGAGCGCGGGCGTATCAAGGCCGACACGGTCGTGATCTGCGGCGGCATGTGGTCGCGCGAGCTGGCCGGCGAGATCGGCGTCAGTCTGCCGCTGCATGCGGCCGAGCATTTCTACATCGTGACCGAACCGATGCAGGGCCTGTCCCCCGAACTGCCGGTGATGCGCGTCCCGGACGAGCACGCCTACTACAAGGAGGACGCCGGCAAACTGCTGCTCGGCTGCTTCGAGCCGGAGGCCAAGCCTTGGGGCATGGAGGGGGTTCCGGCCGACTTCTGCTTCGATGCGCTGCCTGAAGATTTCGACCATTTCGAGCCGATCCTGGAGATGGCGGTCAAGCGCTTCCCGATGCTGGCGGAGTCGGGCGTCCAGCTGTTCTTTAACGGGCCGGAAAGCTTCACGCCCGACGATCGCTATCTGCTGGGCGAGACGCCGGAGGTGCGCGACCTGTTCGTCGCCTGCGGCTTCAATTCGATCGGCATCCAATCGGCCGGCGGCGTGGGGCGCGTGCTGGCGGATTGGATCCGCGACCGACGGCCGCCGATGGATCTTGCCGACGTCGACGTGCGCCGCCTGCATCCGGCGCAAAGCGCGCGGGCTTATCTGCGCGACCGCACGACGGAGACGCTGGGCCTGCTCTACGCCATGCATTGGCCGCATTATCAGATGCGCACGGCGCGCGACCTGCGCCGGGGCCCGCTGCACGACCGGTTCCTCGCCGCCGGCGCCGTGATGGGCGAAACGATGGGGTGGGAGCGGCCCAACTGGTATGCGCCCGACGGCGTCGAAAAGCGCTATGACTACAGCTACGGGCGCCAGAACTGGCACCCCCACACCCAAGCGGAATGCGAGGCGACCCGGGACGCCGTCGCCCTTTACGATCAGACCAGCTTCGCCAAGTTCCGCGTCCAGGGCCGCGACGCGGCCGCGGTCCTGAACCGGATCAGCGCCAATCAGATCGACGGGCCTATCGGCAAGCTGACCTACACTCAGTGGCTGAACGAGCGCGGCGGCATTGAAGCGGACCTCACCGTCATCCGGCAAAGCGAGACCGACTTCCTGGTGATCACCGCCGCGGGCGCGCAGGTTCGCGATTTCGCGTGGCTGACCCGCAACATTCCCGAGGATGCGCACTGCTTCGCAACCGACGTCACGTCAGGCCTGCCGATGCTGGGGGTGATGGGGCCGAACAGCCGCGATCTGCTCGCCGCTCTGGCGCCGCACGCCGATTGGTCGCGCGACGCCTTTCCCTTTGGATCCATGCAGGACGTCGAGATCGGCTACGCCAAACTTCAGGCCGGTCGGGTCTCCTATGTCGGAGAGCTGGGCTGGGAGCTATACGTTCCGACCGAGCTGTCAGCCTATGTGTATGACCGCCTGATCGAGGCCGGCGCGGACTTCGGCCTGCGGCACGCTGGCGTTCACGCCATGAACGCCTGTCGGGTCGAAAAAGGCTTCCGCCATTGGGGGCACGACATCGCGGATGAGGACACGCCGCTGGAGGCCGGCCTCGGCTTCGCCGTCGCCTGGGACAAGCCAGGCGGATTCATCGGGCGAGATGCGTTGCTGGAGCAGAAGGAAGGCGGCGTTCGGCCGAAACGCCTGATCCAATTGCGCCTTGAGGACGAGAGCGAGGCGGCGCCCCTGCTCTATCACGAGGAGCCGATCCTGCGCGACGGCGAGATTGTCGGCTCCGTCACATCCGGCGCCTGGGGGCACCGGATCGGGGCGTCGCTCGGTATGGGCTACGCCCATCACCCGGCCGGCGTCACCAAGGACTGGCTGGACAGCGGACGCTGGGAGGTCGAGGTCGCCTGCGAGGCGCATCCGGTCCGGGTGCAGTTCGCCCCCTGGTACGATCCGAAGGCGGAGCGGATGAAGGGGTGAGGTCTCGCGGCCGCCGCCCCGTCCCGCCTCCCGCGCAAGAGGACAGGGCTCGGGTCTCACCCCGGGCGGCCGTCAAGCCGACCCGTGATTTCGCTGCCGGCGCGCCGCCCGTCGAGAGCCCGGCTCTGCGTTGCGCTCCGGCCGGGACGACACCCGATCTGAAGATCGGCGCCCCCGCCAAGGGCCGTCCGCCGTCACCCCGGGCTCGTCCCAGGGGAAAAGCGGCGCGCGCCGTCGGGCGCGAGACGCTGTCAGCCCGAAACGAAGTCCGGGCCGACGCCATAGCAGGTCGGCGGGTTGGGCTTTCCCCTCGCGCAGGGACGGACTGGAGGAGGCCTTAGCGTCGCTGCGGGCCGGTCGCCCGCCCCTCAGCGCACCGGGCCGTAGCCGTAGGTGTGGAGAAGAAAGCGCTCCAGCCGGTTCAGCACCTGGCCGGTGAACTCGAGCTGTTCGGCGTTGATGCCGGTCTCGCCCAGCTTGCCCGCTTGCTCGTTCAAGATCTCCTCGACCTTGTCGCGGACCTGCAAGCCCTTATCGGACAGCCGCACGCGAATCGAGCGGCGGTCATGGGTCGAGCGCTCCTGGATCAAATAGCCGTTCTCGACCATCTTGCGGACGTTGTAGGAGACGTTGGAGCCGAGATAGTAGCCGCGGTGGGTCAACTCGCCCACGGTCAATTCATCCTCGCCGATGTTGTAAAGAATCAGCGCTTGAATGTTGTTGATGTCGCGGATCCCCAGGCGATCGATCTCCCCCTTGATCACCTCCAGAAACTGTCGGTGCAGGCGTTCGATAAGCCGGATGACGGTGAGATAGTCGTCTTTCACGGATGGTGTCTCTCGAACTGGAAAAGCCAAACGACCGACCGCGCAGAGCCGCGCGATGCGCCTTCCCCCCGAAAACGCTTGGAAAGACTAGCCTCTAGAGAGGCTTACTGTCCAGTTGCGAATGCGCGGCGCCGCTCAGCTCTTGGCCTCGCGGATCATGTTGATGACGCCGGAGAAATCGACCCCTTCGGACCCGCCCTCGGCGAACGCCTCGTAGATCGCCATGGCGCGCCGTCCGAGCTGGGTGTCGGCGGCGAAACTTTCAGCCGCGGCTTGCGAAAGCTTCAGGTCCTTCAGCATCATCGCCGCCGTGAAACCCGGCTGGTAGTCGCGGTTCGCGGGCGAGGTCGGAACCGGGCCGGGCACCGGGCAGTAGGTGGTCAGAGACCAGCACTGACCCGACGCCTTGGAGGAGACGTCGAACAGCTTCTGGTGATCGAGCCCCAACTTCTCCGCCAGCACGAAGGCCTCGGCGACCGAGATCATCTGGATGCCCAGCATCATATTGTTGCACATCTTGGCCGCCTGGCCGTTGCCGGAGCCGCCGGTGTGCACGATCGTCTTGCCCATCACCTCGAGATAGGGGCGCGCGGCCTCGTAGGCCTCCTCCGGTCCGCCGACCATGAAGGTCAGCGTCCCGGCCTCCGCGCCGCCGACCCCGCCGGAGACCGGCGCGTCGACCATCGCGAAGCCTTTCTCGGCCGCCGTCGCGGCGACCTCCCGCGCGGTCTCGACGTCGATGGTCGAACAATCGATCAAGAGCGCGTCCGGCTTGGCGTGCCCTAACACTTCGCCCTCATAGACCGATTTAACATGCGGGCCGGCCGGCAGCATGGTGATCACGACGTCGACGTCGAGCACCGCCTCGGCCGCGCTGCCGGCGATCGACGCGCCCGCCTCCGCCATCGCGTCGAGCAGCTCCTGCGACAGGTCGAAGACCGTCAGATCATGCCCCGCCTTGATCAAATTGCGCGCCATCGGCCCGCCCATATTGCCGACGCCGATGAATGCGATTGCGGCCATGAGTTAACTCCTCCCTGCGTGTCTTTTCAGCACTCTACCGGCGCATTCAGTCGAACTGCAATTCCCGCGCGACCGGCGCGAAATAGGCCTCGACCTCCTCGTCGCTCACGTCCTCGGGGCGCGCCGCGCGCCATTGCGGGGCGTGATCCTTGTCGACCAGGACCGCGCGAATGCCCTCGTAGAAGTCCGAACCCGGGCGCAGGCAGCCCTGGCTCAGCCGATACTCCATCTTCATCGCCGAATCGAAGTCCATGTCCCGGCCGCGGCGCAGCTGGGCCAGCGTGACCTTCATCGAGGCGGGCGACTTCTTTTTCAGGGTCGCCAGCGTCTCGGCCGCGAAGACGGAGCCGTCGGCCTCGAGCGCGGCGAAGATCTCCTCAAGCCGGTCGTAGGCGAAGCAGCGGTCGATCGTGGCGCGGTGCGGGGCGAGCGTCGGCTCGCCCGCATGGACGGCGAACGGCTCGACCGCGCGGGCGACGCCGCCGTGCGGATCGGCGTCGAGCGCGGCTCCCGCCAGCGCCGCCTCCAGCGCCTCGGTCTTCTCGCTGGGCACGACGTGGGTGGCGAGGCCAAGCGCCGCGGCGTCGGCCGCGCCGATGCGCGCCCCCGTCAGGGCCAGATAGAGGCCCGTCTCGCCCGGGCATTTGTTCAGGAACCACGTCCCGCCGACGTCCGGAAACAGGCCGATGCCCGTCTCCGGCATGGCGAACATCAGCTTTTCGGTGGCGATCCGGAAATCGCCGTGGACCGACAGCCCTACGCCGCCGCCCATCGTCACCCCGTCCAGGATCGCGACGTAGGGCTTCGGGAACATATGGATGCGCCGGTTGAGCCGGTATTCCTCATAGAAGAAGGTTTTGGTCAGCTCGCCGCCGTCTTTGCCCGCCTGCCACACGGCGCGCACGTCGCCGCCGGCGCAGAAGGCCTTCTCGCCCGCGCCCTTGATCAGCACGGCGGCGACGGCCGGGTCGCCCTCCCAGGCCTTCAGCTGCGGGTCCATCTTCTCGATCATCGCCAGATCGAGGGCGTTCAGCGCCTTCGGCCGGTTGAGGGTGACGACGGCCAGGTCGCCTTTGCGCTCGAACAGGATGCTATCCTCGTCGCTCATGGGGCGGATCAATCCTTCAACAGGGTGCGGGAGATGATGAGGCGCATGATCTCGTTAGTGCCCTCCAGGATCTGGTGGACGCGGAGATCGCGCAGCCAGCGCTCGACCGGGAAATCGCGCAGGTAGCCGTAGCCGCCATGCAGCTGCAGGGCCTCGTTGACGATGGCGAAGCAGGCGTCGGTGGCGAAGCGCTTGGCCATCGCGCAGGCCTGGGTCGCGCCCGGGTCCTTGGCGTCCAAGAGGCTGGCCGCCTTGTGCACCATCAGGCGCGACGCTTCGAGTTCGGTCGCCATGTCGGCCAATTTGAACTGCAGGGCCTGGAACTCCGCCAGCGCGCGGCCGAACTGCTTACGCTCCTTGATGTAGGCGCGGCCGGCGTCCAGACCGGCGCGCGCGCCGCCCAGCGAACAGGCCGCGATGTTGATCCGCCCGCCGTCCAGCCCCTTCATGGCGATCTTGAAGCCCTCGCCCTCCGCGCCGATCCGGTTTTCGACCGGCACGCGGCACTCTTCGAAGATCACGGCCGAGGTCGGCTGCGAATGCCAGCCCAGCTTGCGCTCCTGCCCGCCGAAGGAGAGGCCGGGCGTTCCCGCTTCGACCGCCAGGCAGGTGATCCCTCCGGGCCCTTGGTCGCCGGTGCGCACCATGCAGACATAAACGTCCGAGCGCCCGCCGCCGGAGATGAAGGCCTTCGCGCCGTTCAGCACGTAATGATCGCCCTCGCGCACCGCGCGCGTCTTCAGGCTGGCGGCGTCGGAGCCGGCGCCGGGTTCGGTCAAGCAGTAGCTGGCGAACCACTCCATCGTCATCAGCTTCGGCAGGAACTTGGCGCGCACGCCGTCGTCCCCGAAGCTGTCGATCATCCAGGCCGCCATGTTGTGGATCGAGATATAGGCGGCGGTGGAGGGGCAGGCCGCGGCCAGCTCCTCAAAGATGATGGCGGCGTCGAGGCGCGTCAGCTCCGAGCCGCCGTGCTCGCCGGAGCAGTAGATCCCGCCGAAGCCCAGCGC
The DNA here is from genome assembly GCF_040218065.1 of Marivibrio sp. Taxonomy (NCBI): domain Bacteria; kingdom Pseudomonadati; phylum Pseudomonadota; class Alphaproteobacteria; order Rhodospirillales; family Aestuariispiraceae; genus Marivibrio; species Marivibrio sp. The sequence continues at coordinate 248,853 of NZ_JAVJQE010000013.1, forward strand.
CGCGCCCGCGCGCAGCGTCTCTTCCGGGAAGACGCTGTTTTCGTCCCAGTCGGCGGCGTGCGGGGCCATCGCGTCTTCGGCGAAGCGCCGCGCCATATCCTGGAACGCGGTCTGGTCCTCGTTCAGGGTGAAATCCATCGCCCGCATCCTCTCCGGGCCGGTTTCCGGGCGCGGACCCGCCGCCGGCCTCCACACTTTCGGGCGAGAGCATAGCCGCCGCGGTCCTTCCGTCAACAAGCCGACAGGGCGACGGACGGCCCCGCTTTTCAGGGCGCGGGGCGCGCGGTAGCGTGGCCCCGGTTCGCGCCGTTCCGCCGGGAGATCCGCTTCGCGATGTACAGGCTCTACTATTACCCCGACACCGCCAGCCTCGCCCCTCACATGTGCCTGCTGCAGGCGGGCGCGCCCCATCGGCTCGCGCTGGTCGACCAGTCGAAGGGGGATCTCGATTCCGCGGCCTTCCGCGCGATCAGCCCGCACGGCCGCGTGCCCGCCATGTTCGTCGGCGATCCGGAGGAAGGCGGCTACGCCCTGATCGAGGCGGCGGCGCTCTGCCTCAAGATCGCCGAGGACTTCCCGGAGAGCGGCCTTCTGCCGGCCGCGGGGACGAAAGAGCGCGCCCAGACGCAGCAATGGCTGATCTATCTCACCAACACGCTGCAGGCGGACCTGATGGTCTTCAATTACGCGCGGCGCTACGCTTCGACCCCCGCCGGGATCAAACAGGTGAAGGCGGAGAGCGCGGCGCGCATCGGCTCCATGCTGGGCCATATCGACCGGCATCTGAAGGCGTCGGGCGGCCCGTTTCTCGTCGGATCGGGACCGACGGCGGCCGACTACTTCCTTCTGATGCTGGCCGGTTGGTGCGAGCAGTTCGAGATTCCGGACCCGCCCTCAATCCGCCCCACCCTGCTGTCCTACCTTCGAGGGATGCAGCAAACCCCCGCCGCGGTGGAGGCCTATCGGATCGAAGGGCACGGACCGTATTTCTGACGGCGGCGCGACGGCCGCGACGCAGGGCCGGGACGGAGGGCCGGGACGGAGGGCGGGCGTCCGCCGCCGCGCCTTTCGAGCCCGCCCTCACAGCTTGCGCGATCGCGTCGCGCGTGGAATTTTCGGGCGCATGATTGAGATCACCCACGCGACCGCCGCCGACGAAGCCGATTGGACCCGCCTTTGGGGCGCCTATGTGCGCTTCTACAAAAGCCATGTGCCCGACGGCGTGACCCGCGCCACGTGGCGACGAATCCTTGATCCAGAGCACATCTTCCGCTGCTACATCGCCCGCGATCCGGCGCAGGGCGGCCGCGCGGCGGGCTTTGCGCTGCATTGGCCCCATCCCAGCAGCTGGTGCGCGGTCGGCGACATGTATCTCGAAGATCTCTACGTCGATCCGGACGCCCGCGGCCAAGGCGTCGGGCGCGCGTTGATCGAGACGATCATCGAGGCCGCCAAGGCCGAAAAATACGACCGCGTCTATTGGATGACGGAGATTTCCAACAAGACCGCGCGCACGCTCTACGACAAGCTCGCGCGCGACGACAATCACATCCGCTATCGAATCGAGTTTTAGGGCCGGCGCTCACACCTGGTCCAGGATCTCCTCCGCCGCCATCAGCCCGGTCATATAAGCGCCGTGGGTGGTGCCGTGAAAGTCGAAGTAGGTGTGCTCGCCCGCGAGGAAGACGACGTCCTCGATCGGCTCGCGCAAATCATCGTAATCATCCTCGAAAACGCCGACGCCGGTGTAGGAGTAGGCGCCCAAGGTCTCCGGGTCCTGGCTCCAGCGGGTGACGATCATCTGCTCCGGGTCGACCACGCCGGGCCAGGCGCGGCTCATCACCTGCTTGATCTCCGCCCAGATCTCGGCGTCGGATTTCGCTTCCGCGACCGCGGCGTAGTCGCCGAAGCTGAGCGCGACCAGGATGTTGGCGTCGGTGAAGGTGCGGTAGCTGAGGAAGTAGGGCCATTTTCCCTTCACCGCGTCCATGAAGCCGAAATACTGCACGTCGACCGGCCAGAAGGCCGTCGGGAACTTGAGCGCGACCTTGGTGACATTGCCCATCGGCAATCGGTCGATGCGCTTCTGGTGACTGCTCGGCAAGGGCGGGTCGAAGGCGATCGTCCCGGCCTTCAGCACGCCGAGCGGCGCGGTGCAGACGACGAAGTCCGCCTCGAAGCGCCCCTGGTCGGTAAAGATGTAGGCGCCCTCCCCCTTTTCGTATTCGACGCCGGTCACCTTGGTGTTGAGCCGAATGTCGAGCCCGTCTGCGAGCGGGCCGAGGATCTTGTCATAGCCGCCGGCCAGGATCACGTCCGCGCCCGGGTAGACGTCGTCCTCGTCGAACTGGGTGGCGCTCAGCTTCTCGATCGGCCCGCCGGTCGAGAACTCGGTGAAGGCGCTCAGCGCCCAGCGGATCAGCGGATCCTTCAGACTGTTCGGCGAGATGTCCTCGATCGCATCCCGCAGGCTGCGTCGATCGCGCGTCTCCAGCGTCTCGTCGATCTTCTCCAACAGCGCCCAGTAATCCTCGTCCAACTGGTAGAGCGCCGCATCGGGGACCGGCGCCCCCGCCTGATCGTAGACGACGAGATTGTCGTCGTCGGTCACGAACAGCTCCGCGCCGATAGTCTGCGCCAACTCGGTCGCCGGATTGCCGCCTTCGGGGCCGTGGATCCACCCAGCGCCGACCTCGAACGGCGCGCCCATCGACCAATCGGTCAGAAGCCGGCCGCCGATGTGCGGCTTCGCCTCCAGCACGGTGACCGTCGCGCCCTTGTCGGCGAGAGCGCGGGCCGCGGCTAGACCGGCGCAGCCTGCGCCAATCACCGTGACCCAATAGCCCTCCAGCGCATTCGCCTTGGCGCGCCCAATCGGGCCGGCTGCGATCGCCGCCGCGGCGGCGGCGAGTTTCAGGACGTGACGCCGGCTCGGCGCGCTGCGAATCATGGTTGGTTTCCCCCTGGTAAAGGACGCCTGCGGACGTCGCGCGCGAAGCTTACTCCGAAGCCGGATCGAGGCGACAAAAAAAAGACCGCGCAGGACGAGCCTGCGCGGCCTGAGGGCGTTCCTTATTGTTTTATTCGCTCTTTGGGAGAGGGTTGCTCCCCTTTATCCGTTTAACCGGCCTCGCGTCTTACGAGCTCGGCATGTCGCCGGTCACCCAGTAGTTCACGCGGCCCTCGTTGGCCTTGATGTAGTTGTCAACGGCGGTGTCGTAACCGTTCTCGTTGGCGTCGTACATCGCCGCCTGCAGATCGTCGATCGGGATCGACATGCGGGCCAGGAAGGCCGCCGCATCAGGCTGGTCCTGGTAGAAGCCCTGGCGCGCGATCGCGTGCACGCGCTCCGGACCGCCCAGGGTGCCTTTCGGATCCTCGAGATAGCGCATCTCATACGCGCCGAAGAGCCAGTGCGGGCTCCAGGCGGTCACGACGATCCACTCGTCGCGGTTGACGGCGCGGTCGAGCGCCGCGGTCATGGCCGCGCCCGAGGCGGAGATGAGGTTGTAGTCCAGGTTGTAGTCCTCATCGATCACCTTGTTCGACAGGCGCATCAGACCGGCGCCCGGATCAATGCCCTGGATCTTGCCCTCAAGCTTGTCGCGGACCCCTTCCTTCTTCAGGTCCTCGATCGAGCTGAGCTGATCCTCGGGAATATAGGCCGGCACGGCCCAACCCAGCTTCGCGCCGGTGTAGAGGATGCCGAGATTGACCACGTCGTCGCCAACCTGATCCATGTAGTCGGAGTGCGTGGCGGGCAGCCAGGACATCAGCATGGCGTCGATGTCGCCGTCGGCGACGCCCTGGTACTGCGGCGCAATGTCCGTCTGCACCAGCTCGACCTCGAGATCCATGCGGTCTTCCATGATCGTGCGGGACAACTTGGTGACGAACTCGGCGTCCGACCAGGCGGTCCAGCCGATGGTGACGTCCTGGGCGGCGGCGGCGCCGGTCATCATGGTCGCGCCGGCGACGGCGCCCGTAAGGGTCTTAAGCATACGATGTTTCATCGTGTTACGCTCCTTTTCTCATCTGAGTTGCGAAGCGTGAGTGGCGTCGGGCGGGCGTCGGCTCATTGATCGCCGATCTTGATCTTGACCATCGCCGCCGCGACGGGACCGCGCCTCATTGCGCAGCCGCTTTTGGCGTAGGGCCGCGTGGCGGGCGGATCACCCGCCGCGGCCGTGCGCAGGCGCCGCCTCGCTCGAAGCGTCGTCCTGCGAACTCTCGCGGCTCTCTTCGGCGCGACTCGCGAACAGGCCCTTCACGAAGTCGGGCAAGCCGCCGGTCGGGCCGGAGCCGAAACTCTGCGTGATGCGGTCCAGCAGGATCGCCAGCACCACAACGCCCAGCCCGCCTTCGAAGCCGAGGCCGACGTCAAGACGCTGAATCCCCGTCAACACCGTGTTGCCGAGACCGCCGGCGCCGATCATTGAGGCGATCACCACCATCGACAGCGCCAACATGATCGTCTGGTTGACGCCCGCCATGATGGTCGGCAGGGCGAGCGGGAACTGAACCTTGGTCAGCAGTTGCCGATCCGTGCAGCCGAAGGCGAGACCCGCCTCGACGTTCTCCTCAGAAACCTGGCGGATGCCGAGATTGGTGAGCCGCACCACAGGCGGCATCGCGAAGACGATCGTCGCGATCGTGCCCGGCACCTTGCCGAGGCCGAAGAACATCGCCGCCGGAATCAGATAGACGAAGGGCGGCAGGGTCTGCATCAGGTCAAGGATCGGACGGATCGCCGATTCGAGCGTATCCTTGCGCGACATGGCGATCCCGATCGGAATGCCGATCACGAGGGCGATGAACGTGGCGGAGAGCACGAGCGCCAGCGTGGAGACGGTCTCCTCCCACAAGCCCATGCCGACCACCAGCAGCATCGCCGCCAGCGTGAACAGACCGAAGCGCCAACTGACCCGCCACAGGCCGAGCGCCACCAGCACGCCGGTCAACAGCCACCAGGGCAGCACGTCGAGCGCGAAGAAGGTGCCGTCGGCGACCCACTCGATCACCATCGCAATGGCGTCCAGGCCCTCCGGGAAATTGTCGCGGATATAGTCGACGCCGGCTGCGATCCAGTCGCCGATTTCGATGTTGAACTCCATGGCTCAAAGCCTCCTTGGGGCTTGGCTTACCGGGCGCAGCGTTCGCTCCGCGCGCCCGCATAGGGGTCGCGTCCTTATCCGGCGCGGTCGAAGGTCTTCAGCAACGCGGTCTTGCTGATCGCGCCGACGCGCTTGCCGTTTTCGTCGACCACGGGCGCAGGCCCGTCGGCGTCGGCGACCACGCTCAACACTTCGTCCAACGAAGCCTCGGCCGAGACTTCGGGCACGCCCTCGCCCGGCTCGACGTGCTGGCGCGCGATGTCGCCGGCCTTGAAGACCTGGGTCACGTCGACGTTGCGGAAGAAAGAGCGGACGTAGTCGTTAGCCGGGTTGGACACGATCTCGTCGGGCGTATCGATCTGCACGAAACGGCCGTCCTGCATGATCGCGATGCGATCGCCGATGCGCATGGCCTCGTCCAGATCGTGGCTGATGAAGACCACGGTGCGGCGATGCTCTTGCTGCAGGCGCAGCAGTTCGTCCTGCATCTCGGTGCGGATCAACGGGTCGAGCGCCGAGAAAGCCTCGTCCATCAGCAGCACCGGCGGATCGTTGGCGAGCGCCCGGGCGAGACCCACGCGCTGCTTCATGCCGCCGGAGAGCTCCGAGGGATAGCTGTTGGCGTTGGGGCCGAGACCGACGGAATCGAGCGCTTCCTGGGCGCGCTTCTCGCGCTCCGCCTTGTCGCGCCCGGAGATGGTCAGGCCGAAGGCTGCGTTCTCAAGCACCGTCTGGTGGGGCATCAGCGCAAAGCTCTGGAAGACCATGCTCATGTCGCGCCGGCGCATGTCGATCAGCGCCTTGCGGTCCATCGCGGTGATGTCCTGACCGTTAATCTTAACCGTCCCGTAAGTCGGGTCGATCAGCCGGTTCAGCATCCGGACCATTGTCGACTTGCCGGAGCCGGAAAGCCCCATGATGACGAAGACCTCGCCGCTGTAGACGGTGAAGGACGCGTCCTGCACCGCCACCGTCGCGCCGGTCTCGGCGAAGATTTCGTCCTTCGATTTGCCGTCCTGGAGCAGCTTGTAGGCGTCGTCCGCTTTTCCGCCGAAGATTTTGTAGACGTCCTCGACGACGATGCGGTCTTCCCGCTCTTCCGCCTCGGCCGGCGACCCCGGCTCGGCGCGCGCAGCGTCGTTCGTCTGCTGAGTGGCAGCGTCCGTCATGTCACCTGTTCCGTTCTTCTTGCTTCGTGGCGGCCGGCGGGGCGCTCTCTGTCATGACGGACGCCCGTCGAACTCTCTAGCGACGACCGAGCCGAAATCATCGTTGTTCCGACTCAGCCTTTTCGGCCGCAGCGGCGCGCGTCGTCGCCGCGCCGCTAATGCTACTCGTGGGAGCTGTGCCGCCGCCTTCGATTCTTCAAGGCCGCCTGAGAGTAATTTTGGTATCTTTTTGATAACAGTGGCGAAAAATTGTTAAAACCGACGGGAACGCCAATGCTTCGGGTAACGAATTATTAGAGTTTTCAGGAATTAATTCGCGCTAAGGTTTATTCGAGGCTCGCAAGTTGGGCCAAATGCTCCAGCCCGCTCTCGAAGAATCCCTGAATTTGACGCGCCGTCTCCTGCGGATCGCTGTCGTCGCTCAGATCGAAGCGCGCTGACCATCGCGCGACGGCGCCGCCTGCGCCGTCCTCCTCGACATGGAACAACGCCTGGAACGAGGAGACGGGCCACGGTCCTTCGGCGAGCCTGTAACTGTAAGCGCGCGCGGCTTCGTCATGCTGCAGCAGCACGTCGACCAACTGCGCGCCGTCGACCAAGCGGGCGCGGCGCGTGCGACCGCCCTCCTCGGTTCGGCAGGCCGACGCGGCGGGATGCCAAGCACCCAAAGCGTCAAACGCGCCGGCTAGGCGCCAGACGATCTCAGGCGCGGCGGGAATCGGCTTCTCAGCTTCGGCGCTGGGCATAGCGTCTCACTCGTCCAAAGCGATGGAGTCGTCGGTTTCGACCGGATCGAAGATCTCGTCATTCTCCAGGAAGGCCGCACGCTCGGCGGCGTCGTCGCGGTCTTCATCTTCCTCCTCGCCGGCGTCAGCGTCTTCCTGGCGCATGGCGATCGAGCCGGCGCCGGGCCGCAGATCCAACAGGCCGGCGGCCTTCAGCTCGTCGACGCCCGGCAGCGCCGTCAGATCTTCCAGCCCGAAATGGTCGAGAAAGGCCGGCGTCGTCCCCCATGTAACCGGTTTCCCCGGCGCGCGGCGGCGACCTTTCGGGCGGATCCAGCCTGCTTCCAAAAGCGTGTCGATGGTCCCGCGGGAAAGCGCGACGCCCCGGATCTCCTCGACCTCGGCGCGGGTGACCGGCTGGTGATAGGCGACGATGGCCAGCGTCTCGATCGCGGCGCGGGACAGTTTGCGCGGAACCTCCCGCTCGACCGTCATGTAAGGGGCGAGGTCGTCGGCCGTGCGGAAGGCCCAGCCCTCGCCCACTTCGACGAGATGAACGCCGCGGTTGGCGTACAGCCCTTTCAACTCCTCCAGCAACGCCGGCACGTCCGCGCCCTCAGGCAGTCGCTCCGCCAGCAGCGGAACGCCCAGCGGCTTCTCGGACGCGAAGAGCAGCGCCTCAAGCAGGCGGATTTGCTGAAAATGGTCCATCGGCGTCCCCTACTCGTCTTTTCCTTGCGCGGCGTCCGCGCCGTCGCCCGGCGCCTCAGCGTCCTCCCACTCCTCCTCATCCAGGAGCGCGCTCACCGCCTCGTCGTCGAGATCGGCCAAGGAGTCCGCGTCCGAGCGCGGCGGATCCTCCGCCTCCTCCCCCTTCAACGCGTCGTTCTCCTTGCGCGCGACTCCGCGCACGTAGATCGGCTGAAAGACGCCCGATTGGCGCACCTCGGCCAGCCCCTCGCGGGTCAACTCCAACATCGCCGCGAAGGTGCCGGCCAACGCCGAGCGGGTCAAAAGCGGATCGTCGCCCTGCGTCTCCGGCGGCAGGTACATCTCAAGCGTCTGCCAATCCGTGCGCTCGCCGATAATGTGACGCAGACGGGTCAGCGCCTGCTCCATCGAATAGAGCCGCGTCGGCAGGATGCGCAACTGGCCGCCGTGATGCTGGCGCGCCCGGATGTCGCCATAGACCTTCAAGAGCTCGTAGAGGTCGGTGTCGAACTTCGGCGTGCGCTCGACCTTCAGCGCCTCCGGCTCGCCGCGCGGGAAGAAATCCTGGCCCAGCTGCGGGCGTTGCATCAGCACCTTGGCGACGTTCTGCATCGCCTCCAGCCGTTGCAGCTGCAAGGCGAGACGCGCGGCCATCTCGGCCGGATCTTCGCTCTCGTCCGAACTTTCCGGCTTGGGCAGCAGGATGCGCGACTTCAGGTAGGCGAGCCACGCCGCCATGACCAGATAGTCGGCCGCGATCTCGAGCTTCAGCGCCCGCGCGCGATCGATGTAGCCGAGATACTGGTCCGCCAGCTGCAAGATCGAGATCTTGGCGAGGTCCACCTTCTGATCGCGCGCCAGCGTGAGCAGCAGATCAATCGGCCCCTCGAAGCCGTCGAGCTCCACCACCAGCGCGTCGTCGGGATTGAGGCGCGCGTCGGCCGCGTCCTCCTCGAAGGAGGGCGCGGCTTCGGTCGTCGCATCGGCGTGGCGTTCGTCGCTCACCGCTTTCGCTCAAGCTCCCGATCGGCCGGAGTCCCCTGCGGCTTCGGCTTAGCCCGATCAGCCGTCCCCGGCAAGCAGGGCGTCCAGGCGCGCCTGCGCGGCGTCGGCGTCGAAGGCCGCCGGCGCGGCCGCCTTGCGGACCCGCGCGGCCAGCCAGCGGCGCGCACCGTTGGCGTCGAGCGCGCCCGCGCCCTCGACCGCAGGGCGCATCTCGTCCATCCGGCCGTTGCAGTGCAGGATCACGTCGCAGCCGGCCGCGCGCGCCGTCTGGGCGCGCTCCCGGTAGTCCCCGCTCAACGCCTTCATCGACAGATCGTCGGTCATCAACAGGCCGTCAAAGCCCCAGGCGCCGCGCACCAGATCGCCGAGCACGGCCGAAGACGCAGTCGCCGGTCGGTCGGGATCAAGCGCGTCATAGACGATGTGAGCCGTCATGCCGAGGGGCGCGTGCGACGCCGCCGCGAAAGGCGGAAAGTCCCGCGCGTTCAACTCGGCCCGCGACGCCGTGACCCGCGGCAGTTCGTGATGGCTGTCGGCCGACGCCCGCCCGTGTCCTGGAATATGCTTGGCGACTGGCAGGATCGCCTGCTGCAGCCAAAGGTCAATCGACAGACGACCCAGCGCTGCGACGGTCTCGGGCTCGCTCGAGAAGGCGCGGTCGCCGATGATCTCATGCCCGTCGGGCGCGGGGACGTCCAGCACCGGCGCGCAATTGACGTCGACGCCGACGGCGCGCAGCTCGGCGGCGATCAGCGCGACGTCGAGGCCCAACGCCTCCTCTCCCGCCGCCGGATCGCGCTCATAGAGCCGCCCGATCGGCGCCATCGCCGGCATCGCGCGCCACAACGGCGGCTTCAGGCGCTGCACGCGCCCGCCTTCCTGGTCGATCAGGATCGGGGCGGCCGGGTCGTCGACCGTCTCCCGCAGATCGGCGGTCAGGCGGCGCAGCTGGTCAGGGCTCGCGACATTGCGCGCGAACAGGATGAAGCCGAGCGGTCTGACGTCGCGGAAGAACGCCCGCTCCTCGGCCTGCAACCCCGGGCCGCCGCAGCCGAAAATGGCGGCCGCGCGCACGCCGGAGAAGGCGTCGAAATCGCTCATCCCCGCCCTCGCCCCGTCAGCCGCCGGGCCGCACGACCAGGCAGCCCTGATCCTTGGCCTTCAAGGCGTCGCATACGGCGGCGGCCGCGTCGCGGCTCGACAGCGGGCCGCCGCGCACGCGGAAATAGGTCGTCCCATTCACCACCGCGCGCTGTACGGCCAACGACAAATCGCCCAACTGCTCGGCGTGCGCCTGCTGCAGGCGGGACCATGCGGTCCGGGCGGCGTCTTCGCTGCGCAGCGCCGCGATCTGCACCTGCCACCCGCTCGACGGATCCGCGGCGGCGGACTGCGCGGGGGCGGGCTCCGGCGCGGGCTCAGGCTCGGGGGCCGGCTCAGGCGCGGGATCCGGCGCCGCCTGGGGCTCGGCCGGGGCCCGCCGGGCCGTTTCGGCGGGCGCCGGCGCGGCGGTCGGCGGTTCCTCAACCGGCGCGGCCAGTCGCTCGTCCGGCGGCGGCGGCGCGGCGGGTTCCGCGGGCTCGGCCGACGCTTGGGCGCCCGGTTCGGCGATCGGCTCAGTGATGGAGGGCGGCGTGGGTCCTTCCTCCACCGGTTGCGGCGCGGCCTCCTGCCGCGCGCTCTCCGGCGCGGGCGCCGGCGGCTGCATCGGATCTTCAGGGGGCGGCAGAATGCGTTCGACCTCCCCCGCCGGCGCTTCGTCGCCGGAGATGCGATCGAACACCTCCTTGTCGGTGTGGGCGATTTCCATGCCCCCGGGGTCGGTCGGCTGAACCTTGGCCTCGCCTTCGGGCGCCAACAGCGGCGCCGCTTCCTCGCTGCCGGAGCGCACGCCCTGATTATAGGCGTACCAGATGATCCCGCCGAAGGCCAAAAGCGCGATCACCGCCACCGCGATGGGTAAGGTGCGCAGGCCTTCGCCGCCCTCGCGGCTCAGGCGCCGCTCGGGTCCGGCGTCAGGGGCCGCCTCCTGCTCGAGATCGGCGAACTCCCGCTCCAGATCGTCCAGTTCCCGCGACATGGCGTCTCTTCGCTCCTTCGCGGATGTCGGTCCGCGTCACCCGCCCCTCACTGCGGCCGTCCGCCGTCAGTGCAACTCGTCCACCGGCGTCACGCCGAACACGTCCAGCCCGGAGGCGATCACCGTGCGCAGCGCCTCCACGAGCGCCAGCCGCGCCATCGTCCGCGCCGCGTCGTCCGCCTGAATGAAGCGCAAGGTGACGTCCTCCTTGCCCTTGGTCCACAGCGCGTGGAAGTCGGACGCGGCCTCGTAGAGATAATAGGCGATTCGATGGGGCTCCTCCGCCTCGGCGGCGGCCTCAACCTGGCGCGGCCATTCGGCCAGCCGCTTCATCAGCGCCAACTCCTCCGGCGCGTCCAACAGCGTGAGGTCCGCGTCCTGCAACGCCGACACGGACGGCTCGATCCCCGCCTCGCGCGCCTGGCGGAAGACCGAATGGCAGCGCGCGTGGGCGTAATGGACGTAGAAGACCATGTTGTCGCGGCTCTGCTCCTTCACCGCGGTGAGATCGAAGTCCATCGGCGCGTCGTTCTTGCGGGTCAGCAGATAGAACCGCACGACGTCGCGCCCGACCGCATCGATCAGGTCTTGCAGCGTGACGAACGAACCCGCGCGTTTCGACATCTTCACCGGCTGCCCGCGGTCCATCAGCCGGACCATCTGGCAGAGCTTCACGGTGAGCGACGCCTCGCCGCCGCTGACCGCCTTCACAACCGCCTGCAGGCGCTTCATATAGCCGCCGTGATCGGCGCCCAGCACGTCGATCATGTGGGTGAAGCCGCGGGTGTACTTTTCCCGGTGATAGGCGATGTCGGTCGCGAAATAGGTCCAGCTGCCGTCCGACTTCTTGATCGGCCGATCGACGTCGTCGCCGAACTCGGTCGCCTTGAACAGGGTTTGCGGGCGCTCCTCCCAATCGTCGGGCGTCTTTCCCTTCGGCGGGTCGAGGACGCCGACATAGATCAAGCCCTGCTCGTCGAGATAGCTGAGCGCCGCCTCGATCTTGCCGCTGGCGACGATCTCGCGCTCTGAGGTGAAGACGTCCTGCACCACGCCGAGATCGGCGAGCGTTCCCTTGATCAAGTCCATCATCATCGCGATCGACTTGTCGCGGACGATCGCGCGGCGCGCCGCCTCCTCCATCGACAGCAGCGCGTCGCCATGCTCGGCCTTCAGCGCCTCGCCCACCGGGATCAGATAGTCGCCGGGATACAGGCCGTCAGGGATCGCCCCGATCTCCTCGCCGAGCGCTTCGCGGTAGCGCAGATAGGCGCTGTCCGCCAAGGTCTCGATCTGCGCGCCCGCGTCGTTGATCCAGTATTCCTTGGTGACCGCATAGCCCGCCTTGGACAGAAGCCGCGCCAGCACGTCGCCGACGACCGCGCCGCGCGCGTGGCCGATATGCAAGGGACCGGTCGGATTGGCGGAGACGTATTCGACCAGCGCCGGGCGCCCGCCGCCGGCGTCGCCGTCGCCGTAGGCCGCGCCGGCGCGCAGGATTTCGGCCGCGACCCGCCGCCAGACCTCGGCCTTCAGGCGCAAATTGATGAAACCGGGTCCGGCGATCTCCGCCCCCTCGATCCAGGCGCTCTCGCGGGTCAGTTCGGCGACGATCGCCTCCGCCAGGGCGCGCGGCTTCAGCCCCGCAGGCTTCGCCAGCAGCATCGCCGCGTTGGTCGCCATGTCGCCATGGGCGGGATCGCGCGGCGGCTCGACCGACAGGCGCGCGAAATCGGCGTCGGCGGGCAGTCTCCCCGCCTCCTGCAGCCGCTCTAGCGCCCCCTGAACCTCGCGCTTCATCTCTTTGAAAACGTTCATATCGTCCTTCTGCTCGCCCTTCTGCTCGCCCTTCTGCTCGAACGCCCAAAATCTAGCCGGGCCGCCGGCGGGTCGAACCGGCGAAGAGGTGGCCGTGCTGGCGGCGCGCGAAGCGGTCGGTCATGCCGGCGACATAATCCGCGACCGTCCGGGCGGTCTGCGCCGAATAGGGGCCGTCGCAGCCCGCGCGCCAGATTTCCGGCAGCCGCTCCGGCCGATTGACGTAATAGCGGAAGAGATCGCCGACGACCTGCACGCCGTCCGCGCGCTCCTCGTTGACCTGAGGCGCTCGGTACATATTCGCGAACAGGAAGGCCTTCAACGCCTTTTCGCGGGCCGCCATCTCGGGCGAGAAGCCGACCGTTTGTCGGCCGGCCCGGCGCAGCGCGTCGGCGTCCGTCGGATTCGTCTCGGCGAGACGCCGTCTCGTCTCCGCCAAGACGTCGGCCGTCATATCGCCAATCAGCCGGCGCACGGCTTCGGCGATGCGCACCGGGCGCGCCAGATCCGGATAGGTCTCGTCGACGACGCGGAAGGCCGCGTCGACGTGCGGCACCGCCTCGCGCACCTGGCCGATGGTGAAGAGCCGCGCGCGCAGGCCGTCGTCCATATCGTGATGATTGTAGGCTATGTCGTCGGAAATGGCGGCGATCTGCGCTTCCAGGCCGGCGTGGGTGTCGATCTCCAGGTCGAACTTGGCGGTGACCTCGGCCAGGGTCGCCGGCGGCGGATCGGCCGTGACCGGCCCGTTGTGCTTCACGACCCCTTCCAGCGTCTCCCAGGTCAGGTTCAGCCCGGGATGCGTCGGATAGCGGCTCTCGAGACGGGTCAGGATGCGCAACGCCTGATCATTGTGATCGAAGCCGCCGAAGGGCTTCATCAGATCGTCCAACGCGTCCTCGCCGACATGGCCGAAGGGGGTGTGGCCGAGATCGTGAGCAAGCGCGATCGCCTCCGTCAGATCTTCGTCGGCGCCGAGCGCGCGGGCGAGCGAGCGCGCGATCTGCGCCACCTCCAGCGAATGGGTGAGGCGCGTGCGCACATGATCGCCTTCCGGGGAGATGAAGACCTGCGTCTTGTGGCCGAGCCGCCGGAAGGCGGAGCAGTGGACGATCCGGTCGCGATCGCGCTGAAAGGGGGTGCGGGTCTCCGACGGCGCCTCCTGATGGAAGCGCCCGCGGCTTTCCTCCCAATATGTGGCGTACGGCGCGCGCTCGGGCGTCATCCCGGTCACCTCGTTGGAGACGTGCGCCACCCTCTACAGGCGGGGGCGTGAAAAGGCAATCGAGCGCGGCGGCGACGGGCGCGCTGAAATTGACTTTTCCGCGCGCATCCTTACCTTCTGGAGGCGTCTCATCAGGCGCTCGTTTCAGGAAGGACGCCGCTATGGCCGACAGCACCCAGACCGCCCAAGCGAGCGAGGCGGAGCCCCAAATCGACGACTTCGACGATCCGTTCGCCAGCGCCGGCGCCTCGGGGCCGCGCGAATTGGGCGTCTCCGACGCGGCCGTGAAGCGTCTGCGCGAACTTCTGGCGCAGGAAGAGGACGAGGGTCTGATGCTCCGCGTCACCGTCTCCGGCGGCGGCTGCTCCGGCTATCAGTACGCGTTCGGCTTCGACGCCGAGACGACGGCGGACGATGTGACCTTCGAACGCGACGGGGTGACCGTCGTCACCGACCGCGCCTCGCTCGACCTGCTGGCGGGCGGCCAAGTCGATTACATCGACGATCTCGTCGGCGCTTATTTTACGGTCAACAATCCCAACGCCAGTTCGTCCTGCGGCTGCGGCGTCAGCTTTTCGATCTAGTGTTTTTCGCGCTGACGCGGCGATCGCCTCTGGCGAGGCGCGCGCGCTGCGGCTAGTCTCCGCGCCATGAGCACCGAGACGATCCGCATCGCCACCTTCAACGTGAATTCGATCAAGGCGCGCCTGCCGCGCGTGACGGAATGGCTGGACGAGGCCAAACCGGATGTCGCCCTGTTGCAGGAGTTGAAATGCGCCGACGACGCCTTCCCGCACCTGGAAATCGAATCGGCCGGCTACAGGGCCGAAATCTACGGCCAGAAGAGCTACAACGGCGTCGCCATCCTCTCGCGCCACCCGATTGAGGAGGTGCGCCGCGGTCTGCCCGGCGCCGACGAGTTGGGCGAAGAGGCCGATCAGGCGCGCTATATCGAGGCGACGGTGAAGGGCTTTCGCATCGCCTCGATTTATCTGCCCAACGGCAACCCGAGACCGGGCGGGAAGTTCGACTACAAGCTGCGCTGGATGGAGCGCCTGCGCGGTCACATCGCCGACAGCCTGCTCCCGAGCGAACGGCCGATCGTCCTCGGCGGCGACTACAATGTCTGCCCGACCGACGCCGACGTTTACGACCCCAAGGGCTTCGCCGACGACGCGCTGTGCCGGCCGGAAAGCCGCAACCGGTTCCGCGCGCTCCTCAATCTCGGCCTGACGGAGGCCTGGCGAGCGCTGCACCCGAACGCCGAAGGCAAGTACAGCTACTGGGACTACGGCGGCGGCGCCTGGCAGAAGGATAACGGGTTGCGCATCGACCACTTCCTGCTCTCGCCCCAGGCGGCCGACCGGCTCGTTTCCTGCGAGATCGACCGCACGCCCCGGGGCAAGGAGAAGCCGAGCGACCATACGCCGGTGGTGGTGGAGCTGCGGGTTTAGAGCCTGGCGGCGCGGCCTCCCGGCCCCCCGGCGGAAGCGAGGACCCGTCTCAAGCCCGCGCCGCAGTAGGAGCGGGTGGAGTAAGGCCCCCGCTTCCGCGGGGGCGCCCAAATCATACCGCGCCGAACTCTTAATCCGGCACGATCACCGTCATGCCCCGCCCGTCGAAGCCGTGGACGCTGTCGCGGGCGCGGACGGTGACGGTGTTGACGTCGGGCGGGATTTCGACGCCGTCGAGCGAGCGGGTGAAGGGCTGCTCGTCGACATGCGGGTGGTGCAGCGTGCGGACCCCCAGCACCTCGCCGTCGATGGTCTCGACCGTGAAGGCGTTCGAGTAATGCTCCCATCCCTCGTCGTCATGGCGGACGGTGGCGGTGACGCGGTAGGTGCGCTCGCCGGTCTTCTCGATCTCGACGCCGCTCACGGCGGCGCCGCCGGCGACGGCGGGCGCGGCGATGAGGCTGAAAGCGAGGGCGAGCGTCAGGCGGCGCAGCATAATCCGTCCTTCGGTCCGTTGATCCACACCCCTCCACCTAAGACGCTTCGTGCGCGGCGCCACCTTTAAAGAGTGGGAGGGCTCTCTTGCGCCGCGAGGCGTTCCCGTTCTCGCTGCGCTTGAGCCCCCACGGAGTCCCCGCGAAGGCGGGGACCTGCCTCAAGTCCGCGCCGGCGCAGGAGCGGACCGAGCGAGGCCCCCGCTTTCGCGGGGGCGCCCAAGAAAAGCCGGCCGTCTCAGGGCGCGTCCCCGCGAAAGCGGGGACCTGCCTCAAGCCCGCACCTGCGCCCGAGCGCGCCGCAAGGAGGGCGCCCTTTGCGGCCTGCAGGGCGCCGCCGCTCACCCGCTCCCGATGACCCGCGGGCGCCGGGCGTCGTCGATCGCGACGTAAGTGAAGAGGCCCTCGGTCACCAGCACTCGCTCGCCCGCGCCGCCGCGCAGCGCCCAAGTCTCCACATGGATGGCGATCGAGGTGCGGCCGATCCGCTTGACCGCCCCGTAGCAACAGATCGCGTCGCCGACGAAGACCGGCAGATGGAAGGTCATGCTGTCGACCGCCACGGTGGCGACGCGCCCGCCGGTTTCGACCCGCGCGATCAGGCCGCCGGCGACGTCCATCTGCGACAGCACCCAGCCGCCGAAAATGTCGCCGGCCGGGTTGGTGTCGGCCGGCATGGCCAGCGTGCGGATCGCGAGTTCGCCCTGCGGCGCGCGCTGGGCTGCGGAATCTTGCGGCATGGCGGCGGTGCATCCTCTATATCTTGTAGTGGCGGCGCGTATCCCCTACTCTATCTCCCTTGTCGGGGGTCCGCCAGGGTCTCCGCCCCTCCGCCACCTCAAGCGACGGAAAAGCGAAGCGCGATGAGCGACCTTTTCAAAAACACCGGCGAGGCTGAGAGCGGGTACTCCGCGAAGGACATCGAGGTCCTGGAGGGGCTGGAGCCCGTCCGTCATCGCCCGGGCATGTATATCGGCGGCACCGACGAGCGCGCCTTCCACCATCTGGTCGCCGAAATTCTCGACAACGCGATGGACGAAGCGGTGGCGGGTCACGCCAGCCGCATCGAATTGACGCTGTCGGAGGACGGCTCTGTCACAGTGGCCGACAACGGCCGCGGCATTCCGACCGACCCGCACCCGAAATACACCGACAAGTCCGCGCTGGAGGTGATCCTCACGACGCTGCATTCGGGCGGCAAGTTCTCCGGCAAGGTCTACGCCACCTCGGGCGGCCTGCACGGCGTCGGCATTTCCGTCGTGAACGCGCTGTCGGAAAACCTGACCGTCGAGGTCGCGCGCGACCGTCAGATCTGGCGCCAGCATTTCTCCAAGGGGACGCCGGCCGGCCCGCTGGAGAAAGTGGGCGAGGCGCAGAACCGTCGCGGCACGCAAGTCACCTTTTCGCCGGATCCGGAGATCTTCGGCGAGACCATGCGCTTCAAGGCGGGCCGGCTCTATCGCATGGCGCGCTCCAAGGCCTATCTGTTCAAGGGCGTGGAGATCCGCTGGAAGTGCGCGCCGTCGCTGTTGAGCGAGGCCGACAAACAGGACGGCGTCCCGGAACAGGAGGCGCTGCACTTCCCCGGCGGCATCCTCGATTACCTGACCCTGCAGATCGGCGGGCGCGCGACGCTGACCCCGCGCCCCTTCGCCGGCCAGATGAAGGCCGAGGACGGCGTCGGGCGGGTCGAATGGGCGATCCATTGGCCGGCCGACGGCGACGGTTTCTGCCACACCTACTGCAACACGGTGCCGACGATCCACGGCGGCGCGCACGAAAGCGCGATGCGCTCGGCCCTCGGCCGCTCGATCCGCGCCTATGGCGAATTGGTGGGCGCGAAGAAGGCCAAGGACGTCACCGGCGAGGATGTGACGGGCGAGGCCTGCATCATGCTCTCCGTCTTCATCCCGGAGCCGCAGTTCCAGGGCCAGACCAAGGAGAAGCTGGCGAGCCCGGAGGCCGGCAAGCTGGTCGAAACCGCGATGAAGGATCGCTTCGACCATTGGCTGTCGGAAGATCCGCGCAGCGCCAACGACCTGCTGGAGCGGGTCTTGGAGCGCGTCGACGAGCGCCTGAAGCGCCGCCAGCAGAAGGAGCAGCGCCGCAAGGCGCCCACTCGCAAGCTGCGGCTGCCCGGCAAGTTGGCCGACTGCACCTCCGGCGCGCAGGAGGGCACCGAGATCTTCCTGGTCGAGGGCGACAGCGCCGGCGGCTCCGCCAAGCAGGCGCGCGAGCGCACGACCCAAGCGATCCTGCCGCTGCGCGGCAAAATCTTGAACGTCGCCAGCGCCAGCGTGGAAAAACTGCAGCAGAACCAGGAGATCAAGGATCTCTGCCAGGCGCTCGGCTGCGGCACGCGGGGGGAGTTCAAGCTCGAAAAGCTGCGCTACGAGCGGGTCATCATCATGACCGACGCGGATGTCGACGGCGCGCACATCGCCAGCCTGCTGATGACCTTCTTCTATCGCGAGATGCCGGGCCTGATCGAGGCCGGGCGGCTCTATCTGGCGCTGCCGCCGCTCTACCGGCTGACGCAGGGGGCGAAGACCCTCTACGCGCGCGACGACGTCCATAAGGACGAGCTGCTGAAGAGCGAGTTCAAGCCCAACGCCAAGGTTGAGATCAGCCGGTTCAAGGGCTTGGGCGAGATGCCGCAGCAGCAGCTGCGCGAAACCACGATGGACCCGTCAAAGCGCGCCATGCTGCAAATCCAGCTGCCCGACCGCAGCGACGAAGCCAATCTGGGCGCCGCGCGCAACATCGCAATGCTGGTCGAGACCCTGATGGGCAAGAAGCCCGAACTGCGCTTCAAGTACATCCAGGACAACGCGAAGTTCGTCGAGGACATCGACGTGTGAGACCCGCCCCGGCGGTGGAAATGACACGGAGTCCTGGACGTTTGATGCGTATAATTGGAATTCCTGACGTATAGAACTGAACTTGCCGGCGCGTAGAGACCGCGCGGGGCCTAGCAGTCACTAAACCGTCCGCTAGCAGCGGCCTATCCGACGATCAGCCGCGCGTACTAGGATGGCGATTGATGACCCTTTACGGGTGTGGTCTACGCAGTTTTCCCCCCGCGCACCCAATGCGCCAAGTCTCTACCGATAGTTACTGCGCAACCAAAACTCCCAATTTAAGCTTCCCACCTGCACGGTATCTTTTTACCCTCCAAGTTGCGCGCGAGCCAAATGCATCGCCGTCGAGGAAGATGGCGGAGCGCCCGACGCGAGAACAGACGCCAGGAGGGGGTATTGAGCTTTGATCGAAAGATCGCGAGCGATCTTTTCGACGCGGCGATCGATGAGAGCCGCTGGGTTAGCCTGCTCGATCGATTGAACGACCAGGTTGGCGCTTTGTCGGGCGGTGTCATTTCCGTCAGCATGGCCGGCGCTGGAGGATTTCAGGCAGTTTGGGGTTCTAGCAAGTTAACGACAGACGTCATAAAGGCTTACAACGAACGCTTCTCTCAGTTCGAGGCGTCTGGCATCCCTATCATCCGCTCCAGTGAACGGTTTCAGGTTCTGAGTGAAGATGACCTCTGGCCGGAAGAACATGACCTACGGGGACGGCCCGATTTCGTGGGGCTCCGCGAGATGCTCGGCATAGATCACAGGATAGTGGCGCGCCTCAATGAAGACATGAGCTGGTTCAACACCTACACTGTCCAATTCGCCGTAGGGCGCGGTCCGGCGACGGAGGCGGAGCGCGCGGCGTTCTCAGCCTACCTGCCCTTCGTCGCGCAGACGGTAAAGCTCGCGAACGTCTTCACACAGTTGAAGGCCCGGTTCCGGGCGGTGCTGGGCGCGCTGGACCGCTTCGCCGTGCCGGTGGCGATCGTTGACCCGGCGGGTCGGATCGCGGTTGCGAACGAATCCGCGGACGTCATCATGGCCAAGGATTGCGGGCTCGACCGCGATCTGGCGGGACGCATCCGGCTCAGCGATCCGGACGCTCACGCCCGATTGCTCGACGCGGTGCGCGCGGCCGCGGCCACGGGCGCAGGCGAAGGCGACGCCCCTGAGGCGATCTTCAACGCCCCGAGACGCAGCGGCGAAGACCCCTTCTGCCTTGAGGTCTCTCCGCTGCGCGACACGGACCGGGAGATCGGGCGCGGCTTCGTCGGCGCTTTGGTCAAAATTTACGACCCGACCTATCACCCGATCATTCGGATTGACGCCTTCGCCAGCGTCTACGGCCTGACCGACAGCGAGATGGGCGTCGCGATGCTGCTGGTGAACGGCGCCGGCACGGAGGAGATCGCCGAGATCCGCGGCACCACGCCCGGCACGGCGCGCCTTCAGATCAAGTCCATACTCTCCAAGACCGGCTGCGCGACTCGCACCGATTTGGTCCGACGCGCGCTCTCCGCCCATCTGCCTATCAGAAAGGATGATGCGCCGAAAACGGGATAAATTTGGCCCCATATCCCATAGGGGATATGACCCGGTCCGTTACGCCCTCTTATTCTTCGCTCACCGCCTCGACGCAGCGTCGATGCGGCCACGCGGATCGGCCGCACAGTCCGATCCAGAACGATGACGATCAGAGCGAATGAGGGGACTCTCACCATGGGTATCTTGAAGAAGGCGCTTATCGGCGCAGCCGCCCTTGCGGCGCTGGCGGCCTGCGGGACGACGGAAGAGGCGATGCAGGAAGAAGGGGCGACGCAGCTCGCGAAGTGGGAGATCGAGGCGACGCTGAACGACTCCACACGCGAATGGGCGAGCGGCAACGGTCACTCCTACTACGCGCCCGACGGGGCCTATTTGTGGAAGATGAACAACGGCACGACCGGCGACGGCACCTGGCGCGTCAACGACGCGGACCAGATGTGCTTCACGGTCGACGAATGGTTCAACGGCGTGGAGCAGTGCTACACGATGTATAAAAAGCCGGATGGCCAGATCGTCTCGATTGGTCCGAAAGGTAAGGAGCACAAGCTCGGCGCTTACCAGGAGGGAAATACCCTCTGACCTCGATCTCCCTGCGACCCAAACTCCATAAAGCCTCGGCCTCGCCGAGGTTTTTTTTTTGGCGTCGCCAGCGCTTGGCCCGGGCGTTATCAATCCATGCCGTTCGGCCTTTCCGCAGACGGCAGGCGAATTTCTGCGATTGGCTACACGCGGCCCATCAGCCACTACGCATCAAACGTCTCTTCTGCGATCATGATCGGACGGGTCGACGCATCCCGAAACCGTCTGATCGGTACATATTTTTCCTAGGAAATGTGTCATTTTCGTCCAGAATTATGCGGCGCCGGTTCAAGGCTATGTGTCATTTCACACCGGCGGCTCGCCGGGCTTGGCGATCGCAGGGCGCGCTCTCCGTTGACGGTGACGATCCGCCGGGCGCGACCGGGGGACAGGCAGCGGGGTCCGCCTGCGGGGGTGGTCTTCAAACGCCCGCTAAGCGCCGGAGGACGAACGACGTGACCATCCGCCTGATCCGCCCCCTCGCGGCCGCCGCTGCTGCGTTCATTGCGCTCGCCGCCTGCACCAGCGCGCCGATCGGGGCCTTCAACGACTACGTGTTGACGAAGACGCAGGTCCAGCCGGCCTACGACGTCGGCAATTTCCGCTTTCTGCACGCGAACCAGCAGATGCCGGTCGCCGTCGCCGGCGGCGTGCTGGGCGAGAGCCCGCAGGCGCTGGGCGAGGCGCTCGCCGACCATATGACGGGCCGCACGCCGGCCGGACGCACCGAGTTCGTCTACCGGCCAGACGTCCCGGCGGACGCCAGCCGGCTCGCCGTCAAGGCCGACCCGCCGATCGACATGAGCGCGCGCAGCCTGTGCGCCGGCGAGCGGCTGGACGAGAGTGCTGAGAAAACGGCGGCCGGCGCGGCGACGCTGCTCATCGCCTATTGCAACCGCGATCACGTGTTGAGCGCGACCCGCCTGACGGTCGACGTCAGCCGCGATCGACGCGGCCTGGCGGCGCCGGCCTTCCGGCGCGGCGCGCAGTTGGCGGCGCGCCTGTTGTTTCCCATCCGCGATCCGAACGACGACCCCGACCCGTTCTGGCGCATGCGGAACTGAGCGACGCTCACCGGTCGTAGAGCGCCCAGTCGCGCAGCAGCGCCGTCGCCGCCTGCGGCCGCTCCATCGTCGGCAAATGGCCGCAGTCTTCAATCACGGCGAGACGGGCCCCAGGGATCGCCGCAGCCATCTCCTCGCTCCGGGCGAGCGGGGTGAGCGCGTCTTGTCGACCGACCATCACAAGGGTCGGACAACGGATCGACGGCAGCAGGTCGAGACGATCCGGACGCGTCATGATCGCCGTCTGCTGGCGCGCGAAGGCGTCGCGCCCGACGGCCTCGGCCATCTGCACGATCGGGTCCGAAAGCGCCGCCTACTCAAGCCGCTCGGGATGGATCAACTGCGGCAGCAGCCGCGGGGTGACGCCCCGGAACCGCCCCTGCTTCGACAAGGTCAACAGCGCACGGCGACGGCGCTTCGCCTCCGGCGAATCGGCGCAGGCCTGCGTATCCAGCAAGGCCAGGCGGGAGACCCGCTCCGGGGCCTTGGCCATGACCGCCAGCGCCACATAGCCCCCCATCGACAGACCGGCGAGCGCGAAGCGCGGAGGCGCGGCGGCCAACAATCGCTCCGCCATCGCGTCGACGTCGTCGTCCTGCAGCGTATCGGCGACCTGCATGTCCGCCAGATCCGCCAGATGCCGGATCTGGTGCGCGAAGAGCCCCTCGGTCAGCAGCAGGCCGGGGACGAGAACAAGCGGGACGCGCTCGACCGCCTTCATTTGATCAGATCGAGCAAGTCGCGGAACTCAGGCGTTGCGGCCTCGCCGATCCATTCGAACAGGACCATCTCAGCCGAGACGATCTGGACGCCCGTCTGGCGCATCCGCTCCACCCCCAACTCTTTATCGGACGCGCGCCGGCTGGCGAGCGCGTCCGCGACCACGGCCACCTGATAGCCGCGGGCCGTCAAGCCGAGCGCCGTCTGCAGCACGCAGACATGCGCCTCCGCGCCGGCCAGAACCAACAACGGCCGACGCAGGCGTTCCACCGCAGTTGCGATCGACGCTTCTGCAGCCGCGTTGAAATAGGTTTTCTCCAGCACCTCGTCGGGCTGCAGCGCCTCGCCCAGGCGGGGATCGGTGCGCCCGAGGCCTTTGGGATACTGCTCCGTCGCCAGCACGGGCACAGAGAGCCGACGCGCGGCCGCGAGCAGCCGCCCGGCGGTCGCCAGCGCCGCTTCCGAGCCCTCCAGCGCGGGCAACAGCCGCGCCTGCCAGTCGATCAACACGAGCGCCGAACGGTCGCGCGCGATCAGCATGGCCTCGTCCTCCAAAATCGGCCTCACCGCCGACGACTCTAGCCCTCGACGTGACCGCGCGGCAACGGCGCGTGGGGAAAAGGCGTTTCGCCCGGCGCGCGCGGATCAGCGGCGTTGACTTGGACCCTGCAACCCCTATAGTCCGCCGCGGTGCGCCGCCGGCCGCCGCCCTTCGCCGAAACCGCGGCCGGGCGGAGAAATTGACGGCCGGCCATCGGGTTCGAGGGGCGTTTCGCCGCCGCGCAAAGGCGCACGCGAACCGCCGCAGCCCGCAACGCTTAGGATTTAGCGCCGACTCCATGACGACTTTCGCCGACCTGGGACTGTCAGACAACGTCCTGCGCGCCGTGACCGACGCCGGTTACGAGCAGCCGACTCCAATTCAGGAGAAGGCGATCCCCCCCGTTCTGATGAACAAGGACATTCTGGGGTGCGCCCAGACGGGGACGGGAAAGACCGCGTCCTTCACCCTGCCGATGATCGACATTCTGAGTCAGGGGCGCGGCCGTGCGCGCATGCCTCGCTCGGTCATTCTCGAGCCGACGCGCGAACTGGCCGCTCAGGTTGCTGAGAATTTCGAGATCTACGGGAAGTACTGCAAACTGGAGATGGCGCTGCTGATCGGCGGCGTGAGCTTCTCCGAGCAGGAGGCCAAGATCACCCGCGGCGTCGACGTGCTGATCGCCACGCCCGGGCGCCTGATGGACCATTGCGAACGCGGCAAGGTCATCTTGACCGACGCCAAGCTGCTGGTGATCGACGAGGCGGACCGGATGCTCGACATGGGCTTCATTCCCGACGTCGAACACATCGTCTCTCTGATGCCGCGCATGCGTCAGACGCTGATGTTCTCGGCCACCATGCCGAAAGAGATCCGGCGCCTCGCCGACAAATTCCTCGACAGCCCGAAAGAGATCACCGTCGCCCCGCCGGCCACCACGGCCGATACGATCGACCAGAAGGCGATCCATGTGAGCCCGCGCAGCAAGCGCAAGACGCTGGTCGAGCAGCTGCGTAAAGAGGCCGTCACCAACGCGCTGATCTTCTGCAACCGCAAGCGCGACGTCGCGACGCTCTATCGCTCGCTTGAGAAGGACGGCTTTAGCGCGGGCGCGCTGCACGGCGATATGGACCAGTACAAGCGCATGGAGTGGCTGGCCAAGTTCCGCGACGGCGAGATCAACGTGCTGGTCTGCTCCGACGTGGCGGCGCGCGGGCTGGACATCCCGACCGTCAGCCACGTCTTCAACTACGACGTCCCCTCCCACTCGGAGGACTACGTCCACCGCGTGGGGCGCACGGGTCGCGCCGGGCGCAAAGGCGCCTCGATCACGCTGGTCACCGATCACGACGAGAAGCAAATGGCGGAGATCGAGAAGCTGATCGGACGCAAGATTCCGCGCGAAGGCGACGCGCCCAAGGACGAGGCCGCCGCGACGCCGGCCGAAGACGCGTCCGAAGCCGACGCCGCCGACGCGAAGCCGAAGAAGGCGCGCGCCAAGCGCTCCCGGGCGCGCAAGGCTGAGAGCAAACCGGCAGAGTCCGCGCGGGCCGAGGCCGCCTCCGCCGATCAGGCCCCGGCGGATCAGGCGTCCGCCGAGCCCGCCAATGACGAAGGGGCCGACGACGAGACCGCCCCTGCCGAAGCGTCGAAGCCCGCGCCGTCGAAGGGCCGCGCGCGCCAGGAGGACAGATCCAAGCGCAACCGCCGCGGCGAGCGTCAGCCCCGCGACGTGCGGCCCGAGGATCTGGACAAGCCCTTCGGCGAGACGGATTTGGTCCCCGCCTTCCTGTTGCGCGGCTGATCCCCGATTTCGGCGCCGCGATCCTTAATTCCGTCGAGTTCTATATCGAGTCCCGGAAATCACCTGCGCCTTGCCTCCCCCAATCTGGCGAGGCAGAGTTGCGGCGGGTCAGCCCATGCACACATCGGACAGGATCCGCCGCCATGCAGACGATCTTCATTCAGGTGAAATGCGAACTCGGCCGCGCCTACGAGGTCGCCGACGCGGCGATCCAGGAGGTCGAGCAGGTCTCGGAGGTGCATTCCACCTCGGGCCACTACGACCTGATGATGAAAGTCTATCTCGCGGAGGACGCGGATATCGGCCATTTCGTGACCGAGAACATCCAAACGCTGCCGGGCGTTAAGGATACTTTTACCATCATCGCCTTTAAAGCGTTCTGAGCCCTCTTCATTCCGGGGCCGCGCCCCAAACCGAGGTCCCGCTCAGAGATGCCCTCATCCGCCGCCGCGTCAGACGATCAATTGAAGGCCGAGGTCGTCAGCCTCGTCCAGTACATCCGCCGCTTCCGCGAAGAGATCGCCCAAATGGTCTCGCACGACGGCGAAAACACCCGCTTTCAGACAATGTCCGACCAGCTGGACGAGATCATGGCCGCGACCGAGCGCGCGACCCATTCGATCCTGGAGCGCATGGAGAATGTCGACGGACTGGTGGAGGAGGTGCGCGCGGCCGACGATCCGAAGGCGCGCGCCGCGCTCTGCGACAAACTGAACGAAGAGACCATGCAGGCTATGGAGGCCTGCACCTTTCAGGACATCACCGGCCAGCGCGTCACCAAGATCGTGCGCTCCATGAAGTTCGTCGAAGAACGGGTGAATTCGATGGTCGCCTTGTGGGGGGCGGAGGCCATCGAGGAGATGGCTCAGAAGTACAAATCCGAAGCCGACGCCAAGGACGCGGACGAGCAACTGCTGAACGGACCCGCCCTGCCGTCCGACGCGTCGATATCGCAGGACGAGATCGACAAGCTGTTCGACTGACCGGCGCCCGCCGGCCGCCGGCCGAAAGGGCGCGGGCGTTGCCAGGGGCCTCGCGCTCCCCTATCACTCTAGCGCTCTTTCATCCGCCGCACGGAGCGCGCTATAGCGATGGCCGATTCCCTCGACCCGCGTCTCAACGCCGTTCGCGACGACCTCGCCGACGCCCGCCTGAAGGGCCGCGTCGAGGCCGGGCGGTATGTCGAGGGCGAGACGGCGCAACTCACCGTCGGCGCGGCCGCTCTGCGCCGCCGACCGGCCGACGACGCGCCGCAGGACACCCAGTTGCTGTTCGGCGAGCGAGTGCGCGTCTTCGACCGGCGAGACGGCTGGGCGTGGGTCCAGGCCGAGCGCGACGGCTATGTCGGCTATTGCCGCGAGGATCGGCTGAGCGCGCCGGGACCCGAGGCGACGCACCGCGTCGCGGTGGTGCGCACTTTTCTTTACCCGGAGGCCAGCCTGAAGGCGCCGCCTCGCGATTTGCTCAGCCTAGAGAGCGCCGCAACCGTCGTCGCGACCGAAGGCCGCTGGGCCGAGCTGACGCCGGAGAGCGGCGGCGGGTTCGTTCACGCCGCCCATCTGGCGCCGTTGAGCCGCGTCGACGACGACCCGGCCGGCGTCGCCGAGCTGTTCCTGGAGACGCCCTATCTCTGGGGCGGGAAGACCAGCGTCGGACTGGACTGTTCGGGTCTGGTGCAATTGGCCTTTCAACGCTGCGGGATCGACTGCCCGCGCGACAGCGACATGCAGGAGGCCGCGCTGGGCCGCAGCGTCGACCCCGCCGCAGAAGCGCTGCGGCGCGGCGACGTCGTTTTCTGGCCGGGTCATGTCGGGATCATGGTTGATCCCGCGCGCATCGTGCACGCCAACGCGACCGACATGGCGACCCGCGTCTGGGATCTGGAGACGCTGGACGGTCACATCCAGCGGGCGGAGGGGAGTCGCCTGACAACCATCAAACGCGTGGAGTTCTGAGTAATCCGATGAATGCGGCGTTCGATCTGGCGACGCTCGCCCCGCTGGCGGCGGCGATGCTGGGGACCGGCGTGGCCGCCGGAATCATGGCGGGCCTGCTCGGGGTCGGCGGGGGCATCGTCATCGTACCCGTGCTGTTCCATATCTTGACCGGAATGGGGGTCGAGGAAGGCCTGCGGATGCATATGGCCGTCGGCACGTCGCTGGCGACGATCATCCCGACCTCGATCAGCTCGGCGCACTCCCACTGGAAGCGCGGCGGCGTCGACACGGCCCTGCTGAGAAGCTGGGGCGTCCCGATCTTTCTCGGCGTGCTGCTGGGCGCCGCGATCTCGCTGGTCGTCAGCGGTCAGGTGCTGACCGGCGTCTTCGCCGCGGTGGCGCTGGTCGTGGCCGCGAACATGGCGCTTCGCCCCGACGGGTGGACGGTGCGCGAAAGCCTGCCGACGGGCGCGGCCAAATACGGTCTCGGCGGGCTGATCGGGACCTTCTCGACGCTGATGGGCATCGGCGGGGGCACGCTGTCGGTGCCCATCTTGTCGGCGTGCAATTTCCCGATCCGACGCGCGGTCGGAACCGCCTCGGCGATCGGGCTGATCATCGCGGTTCCGGGGGCGGCCAGCTTCGTTTGGAACGGCTTGAACGCAGCCGATCTGCCGCCCTTTTCGCTCGGTTACGTCAATCTGCTAGGCTTCACCTTAATCGTGCCGGCGACCGTCTTGGCGGCGCCGCTGGGGGCGAAAATCGCGCACGCGATCCCGACGGGATTGTTGCGCAAGGCTTTCGCGCTCTTTCTTTTCGTGACCGCGCTGCGCATGATCTACGAACTCGCGGTCTGAACGAGGAACGGATGGTCAAGTTCGCCGCCAACCTGTCGACGCTCTTTACCGAACGCGACTTCCTGGATCGTTTCCAGGCGGCGGCCGACGCGGGTTTCAAGGGCGTCGAGATCCAATTTCCCTATGACCATCCGGCCGAGACGATCCGAGAGCGGCTGGACGCGACCGGCCTGTCGCTCGTTCTTTTCAACCTGCCGCCCGGCGATTGGGAAGACGGCGATCGGGGCCTCGGCGCCCTGCCCGGCCGAGAGAAGGAATTGGACGCCGGTCTCGACCGCGCGCTGGCCTATGCGCAGACCCTCGAGTGCGCGAAACTGCATGTCATGGCCGGGCTGGCGCCCCCGAATCTCGACAAGGCCGCCTATCTGAGCGCCTTCGGGGCCAACCTGCGCCGCCTTGCCCCCAAGGCGGAGGCCGCCGGCTGCACGCTGTTGCTGGAGCCGATCAACAGCCGCGACATGCCGGGCTACGTGCTCAGCCGCACCGAACAGGCGCTCTCTCTGATCCAGGCGATCGGCCGCGACAACATCCGCCTGCAGCTCGACCTCTATCACCGCCAGGTGATGCAGGGCGACCTGATCCGCACGATCGCACGCGCCGCGCCCTTCCTGGGTCACGTCCAGATCGCCGGCGCGCCCGACCGATCCGAGCCTGACCGAGGCGAGATCGCCTACGGCCCCGTCCTCGCCGCGCTCGACGAGGCAGGCTACGACGGCTGGATCGGGTGCGAGTATTTTCCGGCCGGCCGGACCGAAGAAGGCCTCGGCTGGATGACGGACTACGTCTGACCCGATGGCGGAACCGGCCGATCCGCCGCGCGCCTGGCAGCGCATGCTCTCGGGGCGACGGCTCGACCTCTTGAACCCCACGCCGATGGATGTGGAGATCGAGGACGTCGCCCACGGCTTGAGCCGGGTCGCGCGCTGGAACGGCCAGACGCATGGAGAATGGGCCTTCTCGGTCGCCCAGCATTCGGTCATGGTCGAGGCCTTGGCGGTGGAGGCGGATCCGGGCCTTAGTCCCGCCTGGCGGCTCGCCGCGCTGCTGCACGACGCCAGCGAGTACGTCGTGGGCGACATGATCTCTCCCTTCAAGGCGGCCGTCGGCTACGGCTACAAGGATCTGGAGCAGCGCCTGCAGCGCGCCGTTCACCTGCGCTTCGGGCTGCCCGCCGACCTGCCGGCGCGAGTGGAGGCTGCGATCAAGCGCGCCGACCGCAAGGGCGCCTCGCTGGAGGCCGTCCAGATCGCCGGCTTCAGCCCCGCGGAAGCCCGGCGCCTGTGGGGCGCGCCGCCCAAGGTGCGCATCGCCGGGCCGTTCGACGCGACGCCGCTGCCGCCGGACGCGGCCAAGGCGCTGTTCCTCAAGCGCTTCGGGGCGCTGAGCGCCGCCATGGGCCGGAAGGCGCCCTAGCCGGCGCCGCAGCGCGCGCCCTTGCGCCGAGCGCGCATCCGGCTACCATACCGCCAACGGACCGCCGCACGAGGGGATCGGAAGCAACGATGCGAGATCAGCCGCAAACGCGGGAGGCCGGCGGCTCGTCGCCGACTGGCGGCGGGTCGCGGCCGTCAAAGGCGCAGCTCGCCTATCTCCGTCGCGGCCTGGACCAGCCCGGCGGCAAGCTGCCGTTGTTCGACGCCTACGGTCAGCGCATCAATGAGCGAACAGTGCAAAGCTGCATCGAGCAAGGCTGGGCGACGCCTTGGTTCAACAATCCCTTGAAGCCGGACTGGCTGGTCTGCAAGCTGACGCCGTCGGGGCGCATCGCGGCCGAACGCGGGTAAGCGCCCTTCCCGTCCCGCCGTCCCCTTGAGCGTCGCGGAAGCGAGAGAGTATGACCGATCCGAAATGGACCGCGAAGACGGCGCTGGCGGCCGGCGTCGGCGCCGGGTTGCTGGGGGGCGCGGCGTTGCTCGGCGGATGGATGCTGGCCGCGCTTTTGGGCGGGATCTTCGGCGACCGCGAGGCTCAAGTCGCGGACGAGCGGCGCAGCAGCCGACTGCCGATCAGCCAAAGCCTGTTCTCCGAGGTGCAGGACAGCCTGCACGCCGCGCCCGCGCCCGCCTTCGCCGAGCGCTACATGGCCGCCGTCGCCCATCCGGCCGCCGCCCAGACCGCGGCGCGCGTCCTAGAGGACGGCGGCGCCGCGATCGACGCATTGATCGCCGCCCAAATGGTGCTCAATCTGGTGGAGCCGCAGAGTTC
Organism: Marivibrio sp.; assembly: GCF_040218065.1. NCBI lineage: Bacteria > Pseudomonadati > Pseudomonadota > Alphaproteobacteria > Rhodospirillales > Aestuariispiraceae > Marivibrio > Marivibrio sp. Next base: position 278,755 of record NZ_JAVJQE010000013.1, read on the forward strand.
CGGGATCGGCGGCGGCGGCTTCCTCCTCTACTGGGACGCCGAAAGCGAGACGCTCACCACCTATGACGGGCGCGAAACGGCGCCGGCCGCGGCCGACGGCTCGCTGTTCTACGGGGCCGACGGCGAGCCGCACGGCTATTTCGACGCCTTGACCGGCGGCCGCTCGGTCGGCGCGCCGGGCCTGCTGCGTATGCTGGAGGCCGCGCACGGCGCGCACGGGAATAAAGACTTCGCCGCGTTGCTTGATCCCGCCGCCCGGATGGCGGAGCGGGGCTTTCCGGTCTCGCCCCGCCTCAATTCGCTGCTCGGCGCGGTCCCGACCATGAAGCGGCTGCCGTCGGCAGAGGCGTTCTTCTACGACGACGCCGGCGCGCCCTGGCCCGTCGGCCGCGTCCTGAAGAATCCCGCCTTCGCCGAGACCCTGCGCACGATCCAGACGGACGGCGTCGACGCCTTTTACGAAGGTCCGATCGCGGAGGCGATCGTCGCGGCCGTGCAGGAAAGCCCGATCAATCCCGGCGTGCTGAGCCTGGAGGATATGGCCGGTTACGAAGCCAAGGTGCGCCCCAACCTGTGCGCGCCCTACCGAATCTTTCAGGTCTGCGGCATGCCGCCGCCCTCATCCGGCGGCTTGACCGTGCTGCAGATCCTGAAATTGTTGGAAGGGCAGCGCATCGGCCTGTTCCCGCCGGTGCACGCCGAGAGCGTGCAGCGTTTCGCGGAGGCGATGAAGCTCGCGCACGCCGATCGGGATCGCTATATCGGCGACCCGGACTTCGCCGAGATTCCGGTCGCCGGGATGCTCGACCCCGACTATCTGGTCGAGCGCGCGACGCTGATGGACCTCTCCGACGGGCCCAAGCGCAAGGCCGCTTTCGGGCGTCCGCCCGGCGCGCCCGCCGGCCCCGATCCGCGATCCGACGACGGGGACGAGCCGCCCTCGACCACCCATCTTACGATCGTGGACGAAAGCGGCGACGTCGCGGTGATGACCAGCTCGATCGAATTCGCCTTCGGCAGCGGCCTGTTCGTCGGGGGCTTTCTGCTGAACAACCAACTGACCGATTTCGCCTGGCCCTCGACCCCGCGGCCGGAGAGCGGCGTTCACCCCAACGAAATGCAGGGCGGCAAGCGTCCGCGCAGCTCGATGAGTCCGACCCTGGTCTTCGGGCCGAACGGGTCCCCGCGGTTGGCCGTCGGCTCGCCGGGAGGCAGCCGCATCATCGGTTACACGGCGCAGGCCGTGCTCGGCGTTCTGGAGTGGGACCTGACGATCCAGGAGGCCGTGGAACTGCCCCACTACCTCAACCGAAACGGACCGCTGGAGTTGGAGGAAGGCACCGACGCCGCGACGCTGGCCGACGAAATGGCGGCGCGCGGCTATGAGGTGGAGGTCAAGTCGATGACCAGCGGCCTGCACGGGATCGAGATCATCGCCGGTCAGCTGATCGGCGGCGCGGACCCCCGCCGCGAAGGCCGTGCGATCGGGGAGCGTCAGCTGGACCCGCGCCTGTTCGGCGGCTTCGAGGCGATCATTCCCGACTACACCGCGCCCGAGTGAGCGCCGGCGCGACGCGCCGGCGCGTCGCCCAGAAGCCGAGGCCGGTCGCTTGCGGGCAGGGGCGCGGCGCCGCGAGCCGGTACCACACGCCGAATAGGAACCCGCAGACTGCAAGGGGAGAGAGCATGGGCGATCGCGATCTGCGCGGCAAACCGGTGGCCGAGCGCATCCTGGGCGAGGTGCGCGCGGAGGCCGAACGGCTGGCCGAGACCGGTTGGCGCCCGCGGCTCATGTCGATCACGGTCGGCGACGTCGCGGCCGTCGACGTCTATGTGCGCAACCAGAAGCGCGTCGCCGAGAAGGCCGGCGTCGCTTTCGAGGAGCGCGCCTTCCCGTCCGACGTCACCCAACGCGAGCTGGAGGCCGCGATCGAGACCATGAACGTCGACCCGCGGGTCACCGGGATCATCATCCAGCGCCCGGTCCCGCCGCAGATCTCCATCAAGGCGCTGCAGACCGCCGTCCACCCCTTCAAGGACGTGGAGGGGATGAACCCGACCTCGATCGGGAACATCGTCTATAACGAGCTGGATCTGGCGCCCTGCACCGCCGCCGCCTCGGTCGAGCTGTTGAAGCACACCGGCCTGCCGCTGGAAGGGCTCGAGGTCGTTGTCATCGGCCATTCCGAGATCGTCGGCAAACCGATCGCCTTCCTGGCGATGGCGGCCGGCGCGACGGTCACCGTCTGCCACCACATGACCCGCGCGGTCAGCGTCCATTCGCGGCGCGCCGACGCGATCTTCGTGGCCGTCGGCCGGCCGAAACTGGTGACCGGCGACATGATCAAGCCCGGCGCGGCCGTCATCGACATCGGCATCAACGCGGTGACAGACGCGGACGGCCGGGAGACGATCTGCGGCGACGTCGATTACGACAGCGCCGCCGAGGTCGCCGGCTGGATCACCCCCGTCCCCGGCGGCGTCGGCCCGGTGACGGTCGCGGTCCTGATGCGCAACACGATCACGGCCCTAAAGCGCCAGAAAGCGGCCTACGACGCGCAGTTCGGGCGCGGTCGGGTCGGAGCTGGTGAAGCGGCGGCCGAATAGCCCTCACGCCGCAGCCAGATAACGCTGGCGCAGGCCGCCGATCACGGCGTCCTTGTCGAACAGGCCCGGCGCCATCGCCAGGACGGCGTCGGCGAATTTGTCGGCGATCTCCTCGATCCGCTCGGCGGTCAGCTGGTTCAGGATGCCGATGCGGATCTGCACCGGCTCCGACAGGGTCGGCCAGATCGCGAAATTCTCGGCCCGGCAGCCCTGCACCAGCTCCTTCTCTCGGCCGGCCAGCGCGTCGGGCAGGTTGCAGACGATCAGGCTCGTCATGTTGGAGGTGACTTTGCAGCCCATCGCCTCCACCGCCTCACGCAGCACCCCTTCGTGGAAGGCGTAATCGGCCGCCTTGTTGGCGCGGCCGTAGGCCAAGCTCAAGCGCAGCGCCTCGTGGAAGGAGGCGACGGCGTAGCAGCTATGGGTCTGGTGGTAGACGGCCGCGTCCTGATCCGCGCCGTCGACGATCCCCCAATGGCGCGCCGCCAGGATCGGATGGTGGACGTAAGAGTAGCAGCCGCGCTTGGCGACCAGGTCGATGTACTCTTGCCGGAAGCTGACCGGCGCGTAGGTGAGCGGCAGGCCCAGGACGCCCTTCTGCGGGCAGGAGGCCCAGCCGACCACGGCCGGATAGTCGTCGATCGAGAAGTCGGCGACGCCCAGGCTGCTGACCGCGTCGATCAGGCCCATCGCGCCGTGCTTCGCGCAGGCGGCGTTGAAGCCGGCGAGATCGTTGATCCGGCCGCTCCCCGTCTCCCAATGGGACATGAAGGCCCACATCGGCTTGTGCTCGGCGAGCGCCGCCTCGACCATCTCGCCCGTCACGGAGGTCCCGTGCGGCACGTCGATCACCACGACGTTGGCGGGCGTCGGCTGGATCGGATCGGCGGCGAGATCGGCCGCCGTCGAGGCCTTGATGCGGATGGTCTGACAATCGATGCCGCTGAAGGTGCCGTTGTTGAAGGCGACGACCGTGTCGCCCGGCAGGATCGCGCCCTGCAGGCAATCCAGCCCGTTCCAGCCCGTGCCGGCGATCGCGTAGGTGTAGGTGTTGTCGGTGCCCCACATCTGGCGGAGCATCTGCTTGATCTCGCGCATGCCGCGGATCACGTCCGCCTGCATGTGGTCGGCGACGCCGGCCTGTGCGTAGGCCTGCAGCACGCGCGGGTCGGTGTTGCCCGGCCCCGGGCCGGCGGCGAGGGTCTCAGGAATCACGAGCGGCTGGAACTGGGTCATCGGGCGGCCTCCACAGGTTCGAACGGAACGCAAAAAGGTCGCGCCCGCACCCGTGCGGCCGCGCAATTTTCGACCATGAAATAGCCCGCCCGTGACGGAAAACAACGTCTCAAGGGAGACTTTTTATAGCGAAATTGCGGACTCAGCTCTCGCGCACCAACCCTCTCTTTCCGGAGAGATCGGCCGCGACAGCGGTCAGGTGCGGGGCGCTGCCCTCTCGATCGTCCTCGACCGTGCGGCGCGGCCCCTCACCCTCCCCCCTCTCTCCGAAGGAGATCGGGGTTTGTCGAGAGCGCGGCGCCCCCTACCCCCGCATCCGCTCCGCCTGCGGGTCGAACAGCGGTTCCGCCTGGATGGTCGCGGCGAGGCGGCGGCCCAGCAGTTCGATCTCGAAGGTCTCGCCGTCCTGGGCGAGGTCGGATGTGACGTAGCCCATGGCCACCGAGCGATCCGCGTGGTGGGCGTAGCCGCCGGAGGTGACCCAGCCGACGATGTCCTCGCCGCGCCAGATCGGCTCGTCGCCGAAGACGTCGCCGTCCTCCGCCTCGACGGTCATGGTGACGAGGCGGCGCTTCGGCCCCTCGGCCTTCTCCTTCGCCGCCGCCGCGCGGCCGATGAAGTCGTTCTTGGAGAGGTCGACGAAACGGTCCATCGCCGCCTCGAACGGGCCGTAGATCGGGCGGTATTCGCTCGCCCAGGAGCCGAAGCCCTTCTCCAGGCTCAGCGAGCGCAGCGCGCGCCCGCCGAACAGCGTGATGCCGTGCGGCGCGCCCGCCTCCATCAGCAGATCGAACAACTGCTGCTGGAATTCCGGCTTCACCCAGATCTCATAGCCGAGATCCCCGGTGAAGGTGACGCGGCCGACCATCGCGGGGATCACGCCCAGCTCCATCTCGCGGAAGTCCATGAAGCGGAAGCTCTCCTTGGAGACGTCGGCGTCGGTCACGGCCGCCAGCACGTCGCGCGCCTTCGGACCCGCGATCGAAAGGCCGACCAGATCCAGCCCGAGCGCGCGCAGCGAGACCCCGCTCTCCGGCAGGTGTTCCTGGAACCAGCGCATGTGATAGGTCTCGGCCGCGCCGGTGCCGAAGACATAGAACCGCTCCGGCCCCGCCTTGGCGACGGTGAAGTCGCCGATCAGCTTGCCCTTCTCGTTCAGCATCGGCGCGAGGCTGAGGCGCCCCTCCTTCGGGAGCTTGTTGGCGAGCAGGCGCGAGAGCCAGGCCTCCGCGTCCGGACCGGTCACCTCGTATTTCGCGAAGCTTGAGATCTCGGCCAACCCCACGCCCTCGCGCACCGCCTTGCACTCGGCCTTGACCGGCCCGAAGGCGTTGGAGCGCTTGAAGGTCACCTGCTCCACCGGCTCCGTCCCCTCGGGCGCGAACCACAGCGGCACCTCCAGGCCGAAGGACGCGCCGAAGACCGCCCCGCGCGCCTTGAGGCGCTCATAGATCGGCGTCTTGCGCAGCCCCCGGGCGGCGGGCAGCTCCTCGTTCGGATAGCGGATGCGGAAGCGGCGCGAGTAGTTCTCCCGCACCTTGGCCTGGGTGTAGGCCATCGTCGTCCAATCGCCGTAGCGCGCGACGTCCATACCCCAGACGTCGAAGCCGGGATCGCCTTCCGTGATCCAGTTGGCCAGCGTCAGACCCACGCCGCCGCCCTGGCTCAACCCCGCCATCACGCCGCAGGCGACCCAGTAGTTCTTCAGGCCGCGGATCGGTCCGACCAGGGGGTTGCCGTCGGGCGCGAAGGTGAAGGGGCCGTTGATGATCTGCTTGATGCCGGCGGTCTGGAAGGCGGGGAAATGCTCGAACCCGACCTCCAGCGACGGCGCAATTCGATCCAAATCCGGCTGGAGGAGCTCGTGGCCGAACGCCCACGGCGTCTCCTTGACCGACCAGGGCTCGCCCGCGCGCTCGTAGGTGCCCATCAGCATGCCGCCGCGCTCCTGACGCATGTAGATCTCGCCTTCGAAATCGACGGCGTGCAGCACCTCCTTGCCGGTGGTCTCGTTGATCTCGGCGACCTCGGGCATGTCTTCGGTGAGGAGATACATATGCTCCATCGCCAGGATCGGCAGCTCGAGGCCCACCATGCGCCCGCATTCCCGCGCCCACAGACCGCCGGCGTTGACCACATGCTCGGCGTGGATGGTCCCCTCCTCGGTCACCACGTCCCAGCTGCCGTCCGGGCGGTGCTGCAGGTCGACGACGCGGTTGCGCAAATAGATCTCGGCCCCCTGGACCCGCGCCGCCTTGGCGTAGGCGTAGGTCGTGCCGGACGGATCGAGGTGGCCTTCCAGCGGGCTGTACATCGCGCCCTTGAAGTGCTTCGGGTCCATCAGCGGGAACAACTCGGCCGCCTCTTGCGGCGAGATCATCTCGCAGTCGATGCCGAGCAGCTTCTCCTTCGCGCGCATCATCTTGAGGAAGTCGACGCGGTCCTCGGTGCCGGCCAGCAGCACGCCCCCGGTCAGGTGGAAGCCGCAGGACTGGCCCGAGATTTCCTCGATCTCCTTGTAGAGGCCGATCGTGTACTGCTGCAGCTTGGCGACGTTGGGATCGCCGTTGATGGTGTGGAACCCGCCGGCCGCATGCCAGGTGGAGCCGGAGGTCAGCTCCGAACGCTCGATCAGCACCACGTCCTTCCAGCCGGCCTTGGTCAGATGGTACAGCACGCTGCACCCGACCACGCCGCCGCCGATCACCGCCACCTGCACGTCGCTCTTCATCGCCGCTTCGTCCTTCACGCGTCATAAGCCTTGAACGGGGACGGCCGGTCGTCGCCCCCTAGGGCCGCACAGTCTCACCCACGGCCCCGAACCAAGGCGCTGCGTGCGACGCCAATTGCTCCGTTTTCGCCGGCGGCGTCGGTCCTGGAACATCGCAGGCGTCGATCGCCGCCGCGGGCGCCGCTCCTAGTCCAATCGAATGTCGCTCACGTGCATTCGGAAGGCCGCGAACAGGCGGATAGTCCCGTTTCAAGACGCGGGCGGCGCTTGGGGCTCCCCGCGCTTGACGCGATGGACATGAGAGAGCGGGCGCACCACGCCCGACGCCTTCACCTGCCTCCCGGGGCTCTTCCGGGGCACGTCTTCTGGAGCGGATAGAGATGAGCGACACCGACGGCGCGGCGACGGACGGTTTGACGGATCTGGGCGACGGCGGGGCCGGCGCGGCGGAAGGCGGCGGCCGCCGCGAAGGCCGCCGCGCCCGCGGAGAGGGCGGCGGTCGCGCCGCCCGTCAGGCCAAGCGCGCCGGCGCGGCGGGCAAGGCGCCGGCCTACATCTCCCGCAAGATCGGTTATTTCGAGGTCTTCGACGAGGAAGGCCTCGACCTGATCGAGCGCAACGCCGACCGGGTGCTGAAGGAAGTCGGCATCGAATTCCGCGGCGACGAGGAGACGCTGCAGATCTGGCGCGACGCCGGCGCCGACGTGCGCGGCGAACGGGTGCATTTCGAGCCCGGCATGCTGAAGCAGATCATCCAGCAGAGCGCGCCCAGCTGCATCACCCAGCACGCCCGCAATCCGGAGCGCACCGTGAAGATGGGCGACGGCCACACCGTCCTGGTCCCCGCCTACGGCCCGCCTTTCGTGCGTTGCCTGGATAAGGGCCGGCGCTACGCGACGATCGAGGATTTCCGGAACTTCGTGAAGCTCGCCTACATGTCGCCGGGCCTGCATCATTCGGGCGGCACCTTGTGCGAGCCGGTCGACCTGCCGGTGAACAAGCGCCACCTGGACATGGTCTACAGCCATCTGCGCTATTCCGACAAACCCTTCATGGGCTCCGTCACTGCGCCGGAGCGCGCGCAGGATACGGTCGACATGGCGAAGATCGCGTTCGGCGAAGAATTCGTCGATCAGAACTGCGTCGTCATGAACCTGATCAACGCGAACTCGCCGATGGTGTGGGACGACACCATGCTGGGCGCGCTCAAGGTCTATGCGCGCAACAATCAGGGCTGCGTGATCTCGCCCTTCATCCTGGCCGGCGCGATGAGCCCGGTGACCGTCCTCGGCACGCTGACCCAGCTCTACGCCGAGGCGCTGTCCGGCATGGCGCTGACCCAGCTGGTGCGTCCGGGCGCGCCGGTGATCTTCGGCACATTCGCAAGCTCCATTTCGATGCAGTCGGGCGCCCCGACCTTCGGCTCGCCGGAGCCGTCGTTGGTGCTCTACGGCGCGGCGCAGCTGGCGCGCCGGCTCGGCGTGCCCTTCCGCTCGGGCGGCGGGCTGTGCGGCGCCAAGATCTCGGACGCGCAAGCCGCCTACGAGGCCGCCAACACGCTGCAGACGGCGGCGCTGGGCGGGGTCAACTTCATGCTGCATACGGCCGGCTGGCTCGAAGGCGGGCTGGTGATGGGTTATGAGAAGTTCGTGATGGACGCCGACCAGGCCGCGATGATCGGTCGCCTGCTGGCCGGCCCGGACATGAGCGAGAACGGCCAGGCGATGGACGCCATCTTCGAGGTCGGCCCGGGCCAGCACTATCTCGGCTGCGCCCACACCCAGCGCAACTTCGAGGACGCCTTCTATCGCTCGCCGCTCGCCGACAACAACAGCTTCGAGCAGTGGGACGCTGAAGGCGGCCTCGATATGACCGCGCGCGCCAACGCCTATTGGAAGAAGCTGCTGCAGCAGTACGAGGCGCCGGCGATCGATCCCGGCGTGCTGGAGGCCCTCGACGCCTTCGTGGCCGAGCGCAAGGCGGCGGCGCCGGATTCGAACGTATAAACTTTCGTCCTCAAAAGCCTCCCCCCTTCATGGGGGGAGGTTGGAGGGGGGCGCGATTTCCGATTAGGAAATCGCCTCGGCGCGAAGCGCCGGGTTCCCCCCACTCTCCCATAAAGAGGCAGGGCCTCCGCAACGGCCTCGCGCTGCTACCCCTCCCGGATCAAGCCTTTCAGCGGCGCGACCCCGCCCGCGTCCGGCAGCACCGCGCCGTCGAGCTGCGCGGCGCTAAGCCCCCAATGATCGCCCAGCACGCGCTTCAGGACGCCGCGCACGTCGACTGCCGGCGCGAGGCCGCCGTTCTCGGCGCGCTTGTCGACCGCCAAGCCCGGCCAGCCGCCCTTGATCCCGCCGATCACCGGGCCGCCCATCAGCAACACCGGGCCTGCACGGCCGTGATCGGTCCCGCCGGCGCGGTTGGGTGCGATCGACCGGCCGAACTCGCTCACGACCATGATCACCGTGCGCCCGTAGGCGGGTCCCAGGGCGTCGGCCAGCGTCGTCAGGCCGGTCGCCAAGGCCGCGAGCCGGCGCGCCTGCACTCCCTCACGCGCGCCGGCCTGGAAATGCAGGTCGAAACCCGCGACCTCGAGCACCGCCGCGTCGGGACCGTCGGCCGCGCCCAGACGACCGCCCGCTTCGCGCGCGGCGGCGGCGAAATCGAACGGGCCGCGCGCGCCGGCGGCCGCCTCTGCGACATGCTCGCCGCCCAGCGTCTCCGCCGGCCGGTCGCGGACGTCGAGCGCGCGGGGCAACGCGGGTCCCAGCAGCGCGTCGCCGCGGTACATCGCCTGCGCTTTCTCCAACAGCCCCGTCACCGGCGCGCCCAGGACCGCGGGGGGCGCGGTCTCCACCGCCGCCGGGCCGGCCAACACCTCCGGCCGACCGGCGCCGGCGAGCGCCAATGTCGGGGGGCCCTCGCCGCGCAGTTGAAGCGCGCGGTTGAGCCAGCCGCTCTGCGCCCCCGGTCCGTCCGCGCGGCCCGTGCCCGCGGCGAAGGCTCGGCGCGCGCGCGCATGCGCCGCCGCGCCCCCGTCCGGGACGTAGGGTCCCGCCGCCGCGACAGCGATCGCAAGACGTTCGGCCCGCCAGGGCGCCAACAGCGCGCCGGCGGCCGGATGCAACGCGAAACGGGCGTCCAACGGAACCGCCCCGCCCGGCTCCCCGGGAGGCGGCAAGGCCAATGCCCCGCGCGCCGCGCGATAGTCGGGATCGCCGTAGGGCGGCAGCAGCGCCAGGCCGTCCAGCCCGCCGCGCAGCAGGACCAGCACCAGCTTATTGCCGGCCGCCGCGGTCGCTCCGGCCGCCTGGGCGAAGGCGAGGCGCGTCGGGGCCAAGGCGACGCCGGCCGCCAGCCCGGCGAGCGCCGCGCGGCGCGTGAGGATCGAGCCTGAGCTCATCGCGTCTGAAACTCCGGCGAGGCGAACAGCAAGGCTGCGCTCTCTCCCGCGTCCAAGGCGACGGCGAGGCGCCGAAAGGTCTGCTCTGAGACGAGCGGCCCCAACACGTCGAAGCCGAGACGGATCCCGGCCTCCGGACCCGAGGAATCGCCGGCCAGACGCCGCACCGCCTCCCCCGTCGTCCACTCGAACCGGTCAAGGAAACGGCCCGGCTCCAGCCAATGGTTGGCGGAGGTCGGCGCGCCCAAGGGGCCTTCAAAATCCATCGGCCCCTGCCCCAGCGCGGCGATCGCGCCGACGATCGCCGCGCCGTCCGTCGTGCGATCGCCGAAGGCGCGCAGCACCGAAAGCGCCAGATCGTCCGGACGCTTCACTTTCCGCAAAGACGGTTCGAATGCGGCGTTGGAGGCGGCGAGCGCCGCCGCCATCCCGCCGAGCGCCCCGCCGTTGCGGGCGTAGCCGGCCGTCAGGTCGTCGACCAGGCGCTCCGGCGGATCGTCGGCGACGAACCAGCGCGCCATTTCGAAGGCGAGACGGCGGCCGACCACGGGGGTTCGCGTCAGGGCGTCCAACGCCGCCTCCGCCTCCAGCACGCCCGCTTCCGGATAGTTGCGTCCGAGGAAATATTTCGGCCCCTCCGCGTGGACGCGCGGCTCAAAGCGGAAGGCCGTCGGCAAGGCGGGCGCGCGCTCGACCGCCGGGGCGCTCGGCGGCCCCTCCTCCATCGGCCGCACGCCCCAGCCGGTCAGCATCTCCGCCAACGCCCGCACGTCGGGTCCTCCATAGACCCGGTCCCGGCCCGGCCCCACCCCCGCCCCGCCGACCGCGCCGAAGGCGTACGGGCCGAGGATCCGCTCCGCCAGATCAAGGCGCAAATCGCCCGCCCGATCGCGGCCGGCCGGCGAGCGTTTGGCGAGCGAGGCGGTGTTGCCCGTCGTCAGCAAAATCGCCGGGTGGCGCACCGCGGCTAAAAGCATGTCGTAATAGCGGCGCATCAGGTTCGGCCTGATAACCTCGCGCTCGAAGGCGTGGGCGAAAGGACCGGCGACCGGATCGTTGGCGCCGACGCCGAAGAACTCGACCCAAAAGCGCACCAGCCGCTCCCTGAACGGCGCGTCGCCCCGGGCGGCGGGCAGAATGTGGCGCGCGGCCTCGCTCCAGCGCGCCTCTTCAACCTTCTGGCGGAAGGCGATCAGCGCGGCCCCGCCTTGCGCGCGGGCGGCGCTCATCTCGCGCCAGATTTCGGCGCTCGACGGCAGGCCCTGCAGCGCCGGCGGCGGTTCCTCGCCCGCCTCCGGCAACTGGCGGATCAGCCAGCCGGCGGGGTCGTCCGCGATCCAATCGATTTCGCCCGGCCGGGCGCCGTATCCGAAACGCGTCGCCGCCACGGCCGCCGCCAGCCGCGCCTGCGAAATCTCTGTGGGATAGGTCAGCGCCATGCAGTCACGATAGCGCGATTCATAGCCCCGAAAAGCGCGGCGTTGCGACGCCTCCCCCGGCGGCGCCCCGCGCTCACCCCCGCTCGTCCGTGCGCGGATCGGTCAAGACCGCGATCTCAGCCGGTGCGTCGAACCCCTTATAGGGCCGCTCACCATTCGTCCCGTTCGACGGGTCGAGGGTCGAGGGCGCGCCGGCGTCGGGATCGTGCAGCGTCCAGGGAAAGCGGCCTTCGGCGCGGCCGCCACGTGGGTGACGGTCCGACGCGGACCCCGGCTGACCGTCGGTCTCCGCATTCCCCGCCCGCCCGGCGCGCGCGGGTCGGGACGCGTCGGTCTCCGCGCTCGAATCCAGCTCGGTCAGGTAAATGGGCGCTTCCTCCCGGCCATACGGCCGCCGCTCCGAAGTCCGAACCGTCGCGGACGGGTCGTCCCAGCGGCGTTCCAGAGTGGTCGCCTGGGGCGGCTGCGGCGGCCAGGGCTCGACGTCGATCGGCCGGATCGCGCGCTGAGGGTCGAGGCGCTTAAAGCCCGTGTGCAGGCTCATCCCCGGATAGGCGCGCGCCCATTGGCGGGTGACGTGGTCGAGCAGGCCGGGATCGCGCTCGCGCCAAGTGCGCGGGTCGCGCATCAGCGAGCGGATGCGATCGTCGACGGCGGCGCCTTGGGGCGTCAGGGGCGCTGAGCCGGGCGGCTCTTGCGCGGTTTCGCGGAGGTCCCCGCCTTCGCGGGGACTCGGCCGCTGCGGGGCTTGGGCGGCGTTGCGGCGCGCCAGCGCCTTCAGGCGGTCTTCCCGCTGACGCTCGGCCGCGCTTTGATAAGAATCACCCATGAAACGCCCCTATAGCGGGCGCCGCCGGGCGCGCCTAGAGGATTTCGGCGCGACATGCAGGCGGACGGGATCAAACCGCGATCAGCGCGCGTCAGGCGCGGCGCACGATCCTGCGAAAGCGGAAGAGAGGCGCATAACTCTTGTTTTGTTCAATTGAAAGTGCGCCAACTCCGCCCTCAATCACTATATAAAAAAAATTACACGAACAAATTTACTCTCAAACCGCCGCGCCCTCCCCCGTGACGCGCCGGGCGCGGCTGTGTAGAGTGCGCGCGGCGCGGGGTCCGTCGGGTCTCCGCATACCCGATCACAGCGAGGACGACGCGATCATGGACATCCGCAACCCCTATCTCATGTTCCTGGGCGACGCGCCGGACGATTTGGCGGCGAAGGTCGCCGACGGCGTGGCGAAATGGCGCCCCGACTGGTGCAAGGGACAGCTGCGGCTGGAGGGCTGCCAGGCCGATCTGGGCCTGCCCGACATGACGCTGGAGCAGGGTCGCGAGGCGGGCTGCCGGACGCTGGTGGTCGGCGTCGCCAACCGCGGCGGCAAGATCCCGCAGAACTGGCGCGACACGCTGGAGAAGGCGCTGGTGATGGGCTATGACATCGCGTCGGGTCTGCACAACAAGCTGGCCGACATCGAGACGCTGTCGAGCTTGGCTGCTGAGCATGGCCGCCAGCTCTTCGACGTGCGCCATCCGACGCAGGATTTCGACGTCGCCAAGGGCTCCAAGCGCCCGGGCAAGCGGTTGCTTACCGTCGGCACCGATTGTTCGGTCGGCAAGATGTTCACCTCGCTGGCGGTGCACAAGACGATGCGGGAGCGCGGGATGAAGTCGAGTTTCCGCGCCACCGGCCAGACCGGCATCTTCATCGCCGGCGGGGGCGTGTCGGTCGACGCGGTGATCGCCGACTTCATCTCCGGCGCGACCGAATGGCTCTGCCCCCCCAACGACGAGGATCATTGGGACGTGGTCGAGGGCCAGGGCAGCCTGTTCCACGCCAGTTTCGCGGGCGTCAGCCTGGGCCTGCTGCACGGCGCGCAGGCGGACGCGCTGGTCTTATGCCACGAGCCGACGCGCACCCATCTGCGCGGCCTGCCCGACTTCCCGCTGCCCGACCTGAAGCACTGCATCCAGGTCAATGAGGAGATGGCGCGCATGGTCAATCCGGCGGCGCGCGTGATCGGGATCTCGGTCAACAGCTCGAAGGTGGAGAAGGCCCGCCAGGACGCCGTGCTGGAAGAGATCGAGAAAGAGACCGGCCTGCCGACGGTCGACGCCTTCCGTCAGGGGGCCGGGCGCTTGGTGGACGCGCTTTGACGGTGCGGATCAAACTGGAGGTCGAGCGCCAGTCCTGGCCGATCGAAGGCGGCTTCGCCATCTCGCGCGGGGCCAAGACCGCCGCTGAGGTGCTGGTCGTCACCCTCGCCGCGGAAGGCCAGGTCGGGCGCGGCGAATGCACGCCCTACGCCCGCTACGGCGAGAGCCTGGACGGCGTCGAGGCCGACATCGTGCGGCTGAAGGACCGGCTGGAGGCCGGGCTGACCCGCGACCAGTTGCAGTCCGCCCTGCCCGCCGGCGCGGCGCGCAACGCGATCGACTGCGCGCTCGCCGACCTGGAGGCCAAGCGCACCGACCGCACGGCCTGGGAGATCCTGGGCCTGGCGCAAGCCCCCGGCCCGGTGACGACGGCCTACACCCTCAGCCTCGATACGCCGGAGAAGATGGCCGAGAAGGCGCGCGCCAACGCCGAGCGGCCGCTCTTCAAGCTGAAGCTGACCGGCGAGGGCGATCTGGAGCGCGTCGCCGCGGTCAAGGAGGCGGCGCCGCAGACCCGCCTGATCGTCGACGCCAATGAAGGCTGGAAGCCTGAGATGGTCGAGCCCTATTCGGAGAAACTGGCGGCGCTGGGCGTCGAGATGATCGAGCAGCCCCTGCCCGCCGGCGACGACGCGATGCTGTCCGAGATCGCGCATCCGGTCGCGCTATGCGCCGACGAGAGCGCGCACGATCGGGGCGGCCTCGACGCGCTCGTCGGGCGCTACGAGATGATCAACATCAAACTCGACAAGACCGGCGGGATCACGGAAGCCTTGGCGCTCAAACAGGCGGCCGAGGCGGCGGGAATGCAGATCATGGTCGGCTGCATGCTGGCCACCTCGCTCGCCATGGCGCCGGCGGTTCTCGTCGCGCAGGGCGCGCAGGTCGTCGATCTGGACGGCCCCCTCCTCCTCTCCCAGGACCGCGACCCGGCGCTTCGCTTCGAGGGCAGCGTCATACACCCGCCGCAACCTGCGCTTTGGGGCTAAGGGGACGCGGCCGATGCAATACACCGTCGGCTGCACGCTCGAATACGCGGTCCCGAGCCCGTCGGTGTTCGTCTTCAATGTGGCCGCCTCGAACACCGTCTTTCAGACGGTGGAGTACGAGACGCTGCGTTTCAGCCCCGATCTGCCGGTCGACGGCTGGGTGGAGCCGGAGACCGGCGCGCGGTACCACCGGGTCGACGTCCAGGGGCCGCACCTCTCGCTGCATTACGAGGCGACGGTGACGCTTGAGCCCACGGTGCGGGATCCGGCGTTGATCGCGCCGATTCCGCCGGCGGACATCCCGCTGCAGGACCTGTTCTACGTGGTCCCCAGCCGCTATTGCCAGTCGGACCAGTTGATGCGCCTCGCCTACCGCGAGTTCGGCCGGGCGCCGCGCACTTTCGAACAGCCGCGCCGGATCGCCGAATGGATTCACGCGAACGTCGATTACCTCGTCGGGACCACCACCCCATTGACGAGCGCCTTCGACATCGCCACGTCCCGCGCAGGCGTCTGCAGGGATTTCGCGCATCTTGGGATCGCGTTCTGCCGCGCGCTTAACATTCCGGCGCGCTTTGTCAGCTGCTACGCCTACGATCTCTGGCCCCGGGATTTCCATGCGGTTTTCGAAGCCAAACTCGGCGATCGATGGTATCTCTTCGACCCGACGCGCCAAGCGTCGCCGGGCGGGTTCGTGCGCATCGGCGCCGGCCGCGATGCGGCCGACGTCAGCTTCGCGTCGATCTTCGGACCGGCGCGGATGACCCATATGGCGGTGCACGCCGAAGCCGGCGACGCGGAAAGCGACCGCGCGCCGAAAGAATGGAAGGAGTTCGCGGTCTCAAGCGCCTGAACGCGCGCGGAGGACCGGATCGCAAACGATGTCGCGCCTGTCGATCACCCACGTCACCGAATATCGCTACACGCAGCCGGTGCGGTTCGGCGAGCACCGGTTGCTGTTCCGCCCGCGCGACAGCCACGATCTGCGTCTGGTCTCGTCGGGCCTGAAGATCACGCCGCCGGCCAGCCTACGATGGCTGCACGATCCGTTCGGCAATTCGGTCGCGATCGCGAACTTCAAGGAATGGAGCGACCGGCTGCGTTTCGAAAGCGAAATCACGATCGACCATTACGGACTGTCCGATCCCGAATTCCGGATCGAGGAGTACGCGCGCACCACGCCCTTCGTCTACGCGCCCGAGGAACAGCCCGACCTGCTGGCCGACATGATGCGCCACACCGGCGATCCGCAAAAGCGCGTCGCCCACTGGGCGCGCAGTTTTCTGGATGAGAACGGCCGAATGGACACCGCCGAAGGCTTGCAGGCG
The DNA here is from genome assembly GCF_040218065.1 of Marivibrio sp. NCBI lineage: Bacteria > Pseudomonadati > Pseudomonadota > Alphaproteobacteria > Rhodospirillales > Aestuariispiraceae > Marivibrio > Marivibrio sp. The sequence continues at coordinate 294,642 of NZ_JAVJQE010000013.1, forward strand.
ATGAACGCCGCCATCAAGCGCGATTTCCTCTACAATCGCCGCGACGAGCACGGCGTTCAGACGGCGGAGGAGACGCTGCGTCTCGGCTCCGGCTCCTGTCGCGATTTCGCGCTCCTGATGATGGAGGCGGTGCGCTCGCTTGGCATGGCGGCGCGTTTCGTCACCGGCTATCTGTACGATCCCGCGTTGGACGGCGGCGCCGCGGCGGGGGTGATCGGCGCGGGCACGACGCACGCCTGGTGTCAGATTTACCTGCCCGGTTCCGGATGGACTGAGTTCGACCCGACCAACGGCCGCTACGGCGGCGGCAACCTGATCCGCATCGGGGCCGGCCGCACGCCGGAACAGGTGAAGCCGATCGAAGGAAGCTATTTCGGCCCGGCCGACGCCGCCGGCCCGATGACCGTTGAGGTCAGCGTCCGCCGCGTGCAGAAGGCGGCGTAGCCGGCCTTACACCTGAAGCGAGCCTCAGGCCCCGGCCGAGAATTTGCCGTACCCGCCGCGAAAATAGACCAACGGCTTACCGTCGTCCTCGCCCAAGTCGATGCGCTCGACCCGCCCGACCAGGATGACATGGTCGCCGCCGTCATAATGCGCCTCGACCCCGCAGACGATGCGCGCCAGAACGCCGTCCAGAAGCGGCAGACCGTCGGCGTCGACACGGTGCGCGATCCCGGCGAACTTGTCAGGAATCCCCGGCTTTGCGAAATGGGTGGAAATCGCAGCCTGTTCGTCGCTCAACACGTTCACAGCGAACCGGTCGGTCTTGACGAAGGGCTCGAAGCTGCCGGCGTTCTTGTCGAGGCAGAACAGCACCAGCGGCGGCTCCAGCGACAGCGAGGTGAAACTGTTGACGGTCAGCCCCTCCTTCTTGCCGTCTTCGCCGGCCGCGGTCACGATGGAGACGCCGGTCGCATAGCGTCCGCACGCCGCCTTGAAGGCCGCTTCGGTGATCCCCTCGTCGGTCAAACTGTCGCTCATCCGGACCGGCTCTTCCTGTCCCAACGATAAGTGTTGCACGCGCTTGAGCTTTCGTCGTGGCGTCACGCGCCGCAGGGCGCTATCTAGCGCAAGTCATCCGCCGTGGCGAGACCGAAGGACGGAAAAAGCCGTGACTCCCCCTCCCTTTCTCCGCCCGCCGATTCTGCGCGCGCTGCTCGCGCTGGGGGGCTCTGCGCTCGCGACGCTGGGCTTTGTGCAGGCGCTTTGGCGCCTAGCGGGTAGCGATCCGCCGCTTTGGACGAAGCTCCTCTTCGCAGGGGCGGTCGCGGTCGCGATCGGCGCGGCCCTGTCGCTGCCGCGCTGGTGGCTCGCGATCCTGGCGAGCGCCCCGGCGGCGCTGATTGGCGCGCTGGCGCTGGACGCGCCCGGCTGGGTCTACGCTCTCGCCTTGACGCTGTGTCTGCTGCTGGCGGCGAATAGTCCGGGCGAACGCGTGCCGCTTTACCTGACCGGAGCGGCGACGCGCCGGGCGTTGTGCGGCCTGATCGCCCAAGATGCGCCAGTGCGCGCCGTCGATCTCGGATGCGGGACGGGCGGGCCGATCCTTGCGCTGGCGGCGGCGAACCGTCATCCGCAAAGCCGCTTCCTCGGCGTGGAGACCGCCCCCCTGCCCTTCGCCGCCGCTTGGCTGCGGGCGAAGGCGGCGCGTGACCCGCGGATATCGATCTGCTGGAGGAGCCTATGGCGGGTGGACCTCGGCGGCTTTGATCTCGTCTACGCCTTCCTGAGCCCCGAGCCGATGCCGCGCCTGCTGGCGAAGGCCGCGGCGGAAATGACCGACGGCGCGCTTTTCGTTAGCAATGAGTTTACCGATCCGGCATACGTTGCGGATCAGCAGTTGACGCCGAACGGCCCGGCCGGCCGGCGTCTCAACCTCTGGCGGGCCCCGATACGGCCCGTCGCCGCGAACTGATCGACGCAGCGCACGGGTTCGGCATGGACTTGGGCTGGAGGTTGCGAATATCCTGACGCCGCGCGCACCGGCGGAGAGAGCAGCACCTATCTATGTTCGTCATTATCGGAATCATCGCCGTCATCGTCTGCGTCCTCGGATCCTACATGGCGATGGGCGGCAAGTTGGCGGTGCTCAACCAACCGTTCGAGGTGACGCTGATCTTCGGCGCCGGCCTCTCCGCGTTCGTCATCATGAACCCGATGCGGGTGGTGAAAGGCGCGTTCGGCCGTCTGGCCCAGATCTTCAAGGGCCCTAAGTACAAAAAGGACGATTATCTCGAACTGCTGACCATGCAGTATCAGGTCTTCAAGCTGATGAAGCAGAAGGGCGCGTTGGCGGTCGAACAGCATGTCGAGAACCCGCACGACAGCACGCTCTTCCAGGCCTTTCCCAAATTCCACGGCGACCACCACGCGCTGGATTTCTTCTGCGACTATCTGCGGCTCCTGACGATGGGCACGGATAATCCGCACGAGATCGAAGGCCTGATCGACGCGGATCTCGAGGCGCTCCACATGCACGACCATCAGGCGAGCCATTCGCTCGTCGCCCTGGCGGAGAGCTTCCCGGCGCTCGGCATCGTCGCGGCCGTGCTGGGCGTCATCAAGACCATGGGCTCGATCAACGAGCCGCCGGAGGTCCTCGGCAAGCTGATCGGCGGCGCGCTGGTCGGCACCTTCCTCGGCATCTTGCTCTGCTACGGCTTCTTCGCGCCGTTCGCGAACCACGTGAAGACGTTGATCGAGGAAGAAAGCACCTATTTCAACAGCATGAAGGCCGGTCTGATCGCCCACATGCAAGGCTATGCGCCCGCGATATCGATCGAGTTCGCGCGCAAGGTGCTGATGGATCACAACCGCCCGACCTTCGCCGAGCTCGAAGACGCCTGCTCCAACCTGCCGCCGGTGTAAGCCGCCATGTCGGACGCCTTCGGACAGGAGGAGCAAGAACCCCTGATCCTTGTCCGCAAGGTCAAGATCGAGGGCGGCCATCACGGGGGCGCCTGGAAGGTCGCCTACGCCGACTTCGTCACCGCCATGATGGCCTTCTTCCTGCTGCTTTGGCTGCTCAACGCGACGACGGAAGAGCAGATGAACGGCCTTTCCGACTATTTCGCGCCGACCAGTCTGGCCGATGACGGGCAGGGTCTGGGGCAGGCGCTCTCGGGCCTGGCCGTTGCGGCGGAAGGGGCGATGCGCAGCGATTCCGCGCGCCCCGCCGTCTCCGTCGCGATTCCCTCCTTCGGCGAGGAGGAGGAAGGCGATCAGGACGGCGAACAGCGAGAGGACGCCAGCCTTACGAAGGTGAACGAAGGTCAGGCCAGCGAAACCTTCGAAGAGCAGCAGATGTTGGACGAAGCGATGGCCAAGCTGCGCCAATCGGTCCTCGAATCGCCGGACATGGCGGAATTGGCGCAAAATCTGATGCTGGAGAACACGGCCGAAGGACTGCGCATCCAGATCCTCGACCGCGAGGATCGCGGCATGTTCGAAGAGGGCTCGGATCAGCTGACCCGTCGGGCGATTCGTCTGTTGGCGTTGATCGGCTCGATCATCGCGACCCTGCCGAACGAGATCACCATCACCGGCCACACCGATGCGACGCCCCCGCCGGACGCCGGCTCCGGCTACAGCAATTGGGAGTTGTCGGCGGACCGCGCCGCGGCCTCGCGCAAATGGTTGGTCGACGCCGGCCTCGCCCGCGAACAGGTGGTCCAGGTCGCCGGCAAAGCCGACAGCGAACTGCTGGAGCCCGAAAAGCCGGAGGCCGTCGCCAACCGGCGGATCAGCATCCTGATCGTCCGCGACAAGCCGCCGCCGGCCGCCATGGCGGCGCCCCCGGCCGACGGCGCGGCCCCGGCCGCGGGCGCCGGGCAGCCGGCCGCGCCTGCGGCGCCGGCCCGCGCGCCGGACGGAGCCGCGCCCCCGCCCCTCCCCGCGAGCGACGGTTAGGGAGGCCGCAGCCATGGCCGACCAGGAAGTCATCGTCAAAAAGAAGAAGGTGGTGGTCGAAGCCCACCACGGGGGCGCCTGGAAGGTCGCCTACGCCGACTTCGTCACCGCCATGATGGCCTTCTTCCTGCTGCTTTGGCTGCTCAACGCCACCGAACAGGAAGTGCTAGACGGCATCTCAAACTATTTCACGCCGACCGCTATCACGAGCTCCGGCTCCTCCGGCTCGGGCGGGCTGTTCGGCGGCGCGACGGCCACCAATCCAGGCCCGGTGCAGGAAAACCAGGAGACCTCGATCCTGACCGAGGAGTCGACCGCGACCGGCGAACTCGAGGCCCCCAACCCCGGGGAGGGCGCCCGCCAGGAGGTCAGCACCGGCAGCGCCGGCGACGTCGACTTCGAGCGCGAGGAAAAGACTTTCAACACCACCAAGCGATTGATGGAGAAGTCGCTTGACGAGTTGCCGCCGGAACTGCAGGACCTGAAGGAGACGATCAAGATCGACGTCACCGAAGAAGGATTGCGCATCCAGATCCTGGATAATCGACGAAAGTCCGGTTTCGTGCGCGGGACGCCGGAGTTGACCGATCAGGCCCGACAGGCGCTGCGCTTCGCCACGCAGTACATCGAACGGTTGCCCAACCAGCTCTCGCTCACCGGCCATACGGATGCGGACGAGTTGCCCAGCGACAATTGGCGGCTGTCCGCACAGCGCGCCAATTCGGGCCGACGCGAACTGGCCGCCCAGGGCCTGCCGGAGCAACGCTTCGAGACGGTCGTCGGCAAGGCCGACAGCGACTTGCTGGTGCCGGATGAGCCGACGGCCGCGCAGAACCGCCGTATTTCGATCGTACTGCTGCGCCGCGCGCCCTACCCGGACGACCGGCCCGCGCCCCCCTCCATCGTCAATCCGGTCGAGTGACGCGGGCCGCCCTTCGCGCGTCCGCTCCCTTGCCGACCGCGCGCCGGGCCGCCATATGCCGCTTACGCTTGGGACGGACACGAGACGAGGAGCGCGACAGGCGTGAACGATCACCGCGACATCACCCCCGCAGGCGGCCGCCCCCGCGGCTTCCGGCTTGGTCCCGACGATGAGGCGTCCGACGGCCTCGGCGACGACCGGCTGAACGATCCGGCGTTGGTCGACGGGATCACGGCCCGCCGGATTCTGGGCTATCTGGTCGACGTGCTCCTCCTGGGTGCAGTCGGCGTAGCGGGCCATCTGCTGGTCTTCATGACGCTGGGACTGGCCGCCGGGCTGGTCTACCCGCTGTTGGTGGTGCTGCCGCTCGCCTATCACACCTATTTCGTGGCCTCAGCCGCCTCGGCGACGCCGGGTCAGCGGCTTTTGGGCCTGGAGGTTCGGCGGCTCGACGGCGGCAAGCCCGGTCTGCTGCAGGCCTTCGTGATGGTGGCGTTGTTTTACATGACGCTCACTCTCACCAGCGGTCTGCTGCTGTTTTGGTGCCTGATCGACGATCGCGCCCGATGCCTGCACGACATCTTCTCCGGCACGCTTGTCATTCGCAGCGACCGGCTTGCGGCGCCTGCGGCCGGGTGAGACGCGTCGGCCTGACGGCTTGCGTCAACCGGCGGCGACTGCTTAGCTTTCCCCGAGAGGGCGTCCGAACGAGAGGCGCCCCGTTATAAAGACGGCGGGGTTCGAGCGCCCAGGTCACGCGGCCGGGGCGGAACGGCGGCGCCGGGACGACCGTCCCGGACGGCGCTCCTCGACCGACGACAGGGGCGATATGAACGACAGCATCGGCGCCGAGATCGGCTTGCCTGGCTATGACCCGCAAGGGTTTTATTGCGAAATCTTCGGCGGGCCGCGGGGCGCCGCCCCCCCCTCCCCCGCGATTCAGAAGCGGCTTCGCGCGCTGGATACGCGCGACCTGTCCTCGCGCGCGCAAGCGGCGGCGGACGAGCTGTACAATCTGGGCATCACCTTCACCGTCTACACCGAACGCGAAGCGATCGACCGCATTTTGCCGTTCGATGTGATACCCCGTCTGATCGGCGCGCAGGAATGGACGCGCATGGAGGCGGGCGTGAAACAGCGCGTGACGGCGCTGAACCTGTTCCTGCATGACATCTATCACGACCAGAAAATCATAAAGGACGGCGTGGTCCCGGAGCACCTGATCGTGAACAACAAGAACTACCGGCCGCAGATGAAGGGGGTGGATCTGCCGCACGGCACCTACGTTCATGTCTGCGGCATCGATCTAGTGCGCGGCTCGGACGGCAATTTTCGGGTTCTGGAGGACAACGCCCGCACACCGTCAGGCGTCTCCTACGTGATCGAGAACCGACACATGATGCTGCGCGCCTTCCCTGATCTGGCCCGCGACATCGGACTGCGCGACGTCGACGAATACGGCGCGCGCCTGCATCAGGCGATGCACGAGGTCGCCCCGCCCGATCTGAGCGAGCCGCAGGTCGTGCTGCTTTCGCCCGGGATCTACAATTCGGCCTATTTCGAACATATCTTCCTCGCCCGCGAGATGGGCGTCCCGCTGGTCGAAGGGCGCGATTTAGAGGTCGAGAACGACCGAGTCTTCATGCGCACCACGGCGGGCCGCGCCCCGGTGCATGCGATCTACCGCCGGATCGACGACGATTTCCTGGACCCCAAGACCTTCCGCCCCGACAGCATGCTGGGCGTGCCCGGCCTGTTCGAGGCCTACGCCAAGGGCAATGTGACGCTGGCCAACGCCGTCGGCACCGGCGTGGCCGACGACAAGGCCGTCTACGCTTATATGCCGCGGGTGATCGATTACTATCTCGACGAAGAGCCGATCATCGAGAATGTCGAGACCCATATCTGCGGCGAGGAGGAGGGCCTTAAATTCACCCTCGACAATCTGGAGGAGTTGGTGGTTAAGCCGGTCGGCGAATCCGGCGGCTACGGGATCCTGATCGGCCCGCAGGCCAGCAAAGAGGAACTCGCCCAATTCCGTGAGAAGCTGAAGGCGGATCCCCATAACTTCATCAGCCAGCCGGTGATCAGCCTGTCGGTCTGCCCGACCCTGGTCGACGGAAAGATCGAGCCGCGGCACGTCGATCTGCGTCCCTTCTGCATCACCGGCGCGGACAGCTGGGTGCTGCCCGGGGGGCTGACGCGCGTCGCCATCAAGCGAGGCTCGCTGGTCGTCAATTCGAGCCAGGGCGGCGGCTCCAAGGACACCTGGGTGTTGACCGAATGAGCCAGCCGCTTCTCGCCCGCTACGCCGAATGCATTTTCTGGATGGGGCGCTATATGGAGCGCGCCGAAAATCTCGCCCGCCTGCTGGAGGTGAACGAGGTGTTCGCGCGCGATCGCCGCGGCAGCCACAACTGGGACGCCATCCTGCGGCTCAACGCCGATTGGGACGTTTTCCGCAAACGCTACGGCGAGCCGACGGAAGAGCGGATCACGTATTTCTACATGCTGGACCCGCAGCATCCCGGCTCGATCGCGAATGCGGTCAAGATGGCGCGAGAGAACGCTCGGACTCTGCGTCCGTTCATCTCGACCGAAATGTGGACGCACATGAACGGCGTCTTCAACAAGGTGCGCTCGTACGAGCGCGGCCCCGAGCAATTGCCGAACGTCGCCGAGTTCTGCACGCTGATCAAACACGGCGCCCAGGCGCACGCCGGCATCACCGAGGGCACGTTCTACCGCGATCAGGGCTGGAGCTTCTATCAGCTCGGCAAATATCTTGAGCGGGCCGACCAGACGACGCGGCTGATCGACGCCAAGTACCACGCTCTGCTGCCCTCGTCCGAAGACGTCGGCTCGCCGCTGGACGAGAGCCAATGGAACGCGCTGCTGCGCTCGGCCGCCGGCTACCACGCCTATCGCCGGGTCCATCCGCGTGAATTGACCCCCGCCAAAGTGGCGGGATTCATGCTGTTGAACGCGCAGTTTCCGAGATCCGTGCGCTACTGCGTAGCGGAAGGTTCAAAGCATCTTGCGACCCTGATCGGCGCCTTCCAATTGCCGCGCGGAATCGAAGTGACGGAGCCTCTCGACGCGCTGCATCAACGCTTGGAAGAATCGGAGATCGAGAGCATCATAACGACCGGCCTGCACGAGTATCTCGACGCGGTGCAGCTGGAGTTGATCTCGGTGAGCGAGGCCATGGGCCGCGCCTATTTCGGCGCCGACGGTTAAGCGGCCGTCGGGTCGGCTGGCGGCGCGCGAAACATCCCGCCAAGGCGAGCGGGCGGCGAATGGGATGCGATCATGACGCTGCAGCGCAGCCCCACGATGTTGCTGTTCCACCGCTCCGGCGCGATGCATTGCCCCTATCTGCCCGCCCGGGTGGAGCAACAGCTGTTCGCGGAGTTGAGCGGACCGGACGCTCAGGCGCAGTTCGAGCATCTGAGTCGTCACGGCTTCCGCCGCAGCCACCACATCGTCTACCGCCCCGCCTGTCGGGGGTGCGAGCAATGCATCCCGGTTCGAATTCGCGCCGCCGACTTCGCCTGGACCCGCACGTTTCGGCGTCTGGCGAAGCGGAATGCGGATCTGCGGGTGGCCGACGTAGGTCCCAACGCGACGGAGGAGCAGTATGCGCTGTTCAGCCGCTATGTCGGGGTGCGCCACGGCGACGGCGACATGGCGGACATGACCTTCCGCGACTACGCCAATCTGGTGGTGGCGAGCCCGGTGGACACCACGCTGTTCGAATGGCGCGACTCTCACGGCCTGTTGCGCGCCGGCTGCATCGCCGATCGCCTGAACGACGGCTACTCGGCGGTCTACAGCTTCTTCGACCCGTCGGCCGACCGGCGCAGCCTGGGCACCCAGGTGATTCTCTCCCTGGTGCAGATGGCGGCGGCCGCGCAGCTGCCGCACGTCTATCTAGGCTTTTGGGTGCCGCACAGCCCCAAAATGGCCTACAAGGCGCGGTTCCGGCCGCTGGAGTGCTTCGGCCCCGAGGGGTGGCGCGACGCGCCGCCTCTCGCCCCTTGAGAGGCTCGGGCGAGTTTTTGATCGGCGGTTTTCCGCGGATTTCGTCGCGGAGGGCAAAGACAAGCTGTTGCGCAGGCACAGATATGCGCTATAAATCCTGGCAATCGGTTGCGAATAAGACCGAGCCTGAACGGCGCACGGGACCCGGCAAACCGCGATAACAAGGCCGGGCGCGGCGATAGGGAACGCTGAACGTCAGGGGGCGCAACAACCTTCCGAACCGTTCTCATTCGATAAAGACGGGCTCTTGCGGCAACCGTTCGGCTTGCTCCGCGCCACTGGCGGGGTGAAGACCACGGGGGTTGCAGCGCCGGACGGGACGGTCTGCGCTTCGGCGCACGCCGACGCGGTCGGCGCGACAATCCAGGGACTAAACGAAAGGGAGAAGTACATGAAACGTCGCGACTTCATCAAAGGCGCCGGCATCGCCGCCGGGGCCGGCGTCGCCGCCGCGGCCACGGGCAATCTGGCCGCTCCGGCCGTCGCGCAGGAGCGTATTCCGATGGTGGTCGTCTCCACCTGGCCGCGGGACTTCCCGGGTCTGGGCACCGGCGCGCAGCGCTTCGCCCAGCGGGTGAGCGACATGTCGGACGGCCGCATCCAGGTCGAGTACTACGCCGCCGGCGAGCGCGTGGGCGCCTTCGACGCGTTCGACGAGGTCGCCTCGGGCAACGCGCAGTGCTACCACGGCGCCGAGTACTACTGGAAAGGCAAGCACCCCGCGTGGGCCTACTTCACCGCGGTGCCGTTCGGCCTGACCTACATCGAGCTGAACGCCTGGATCCGCTTCATGGGCGGCCAGGAGCTGTGGGACGAGCTCGGCGACGAGTTCGGCCTGAAGGGCATGATGTGCGGCAGCACGGGCGTCCAGATGGGCGGCTGGTTCAACAAGGAGATCAACTCCGCCGAGGACCTGAAGGGCCTGAAGATGCGTATCCCGGGCCTGGGCGGCGACGTGATGGCGAAGCTGGGCGCGTCCCCGGTTTCGCTGCCGGGCGGCCAGATCTACGAGAACCTGGTTTCCGGCGCCGTCGACGCGACCGAGTGGGTCGGCCCCTGGAACGACTACGCCATGAAGTTCTACGAGGCCGCCAAGTACTACTACTACCCGGGCTTCCACGAGCCGGGCGCGATGCTCTCCGCCACCTGCAACAAGTCGTGGTTCACCAGCCTGTCGGCCAGTGACCAACTCCTCATCGAGGCCGCCGCCGCGATGGAGAACGACGTGATGATGTCGGAGTACAACGCGAAGAACGGTCAGTACCTCGCCCGCCTGATCAACGAGCAGGGCGTCGAGCTGAAGCGCTTCAACGACGACGTCTACGACGCGTTCGGCGAGGCGTCGGCCGAGGTGTTCGAGGAGACGCGCGCGCACAGCGACCTGGCCGCGCGGACCCACGAGAGCTTCGCGCAGGCCCGGGCCGAGGTCGGCGCGTGGGGCAACCTCGCGGAGACCGCCTACGTCGCGCAGCGCAACCGCGTGCTGGGCGTGTAAGTCTTGTCCTGATTGGACGAGATCGACGGACGGGGCGCCCCTTCGGGGGCGCCCCGTACCGTAAGGCATTCTTTTTTCCCTTTTTTCTTCCAGGCTTTCGGCTATTTCCTTTAAACCTTTTTTCGGGGTTCTGGGTGAAGGGGTGACGCCATGAGCGACTTTTCCGCCGACCGCGCCGACACGGCGATCGGCCAGACGGGAAGTGTGGGCAGCGGCCTGGTGATCCGGGCGATCGGCTGGATATCGGCGGTGCTCGTCTTCGCCTATCTGGCGAACATCGTCTGCACGGTCTATTTCGAGCTGCCCGGCGCGTTTGCGCTTTTCCAGGCGGACGCGGAGGGCGGCGTCTCCTCGATCGTCCAGATGCTGATCTATCTGGCCGCGATCGCGGGGCCGATCGCCTTCGTGATCAAGACGCCCGCTCGCTCGCTGCGCCAGGACGCGATGGCCCTCAATGGGATCGTCACCTACATCATCCGCGGCTGCTTCTGGGCCGTCGTGTTCATCGGCGTGGTCGACGCGGCGATCTCGTTCCTGCGGGTCGAGGGCTTCCTCGACGCGGTGGTGGGCGAGCAACTCTCCGGCGATCTCGGCCGGTCGCGCTTCCGCGGACCGTTCGTGCATGTGCCGCTCATCATCCTCGGCTTCCTGATCGCGATCCGCAGCAAGACGCTGGGCTTCCACTGGTTGGGCCTGCTGGTGGTGTTGGCCGAACTGCTGATCGTGATCGGCCGCTTCGTCTTCTCCTATGAGCAGGCCTTCCAGGGCGACCTCGTGCGCTTCTGGTACGGCGCGCTGTTCCTGTTCGCCAGCGCCTATACGCTGTTCGACGACGGGCATGTGCGGGTCGACGTGCTCTACGCCGGCTTCGACGACCGCACCAAGGGGCTCGTCAACGCCATCGGCTCGATGACGCTGGGCCTGTCGGTCTGCTGGATGGTGCTGGTCTTCGGCATGGGCGGGAAGTCGGACATCATCAACAGCGCGCTGATGACCTTCGAGGTCTCGCAGGCCGGCTTCGGCATGTATGTGAAATACTGGATGGCGACGTTCCTGGCGGTGTTCGCCGTCACCATGGCGATCCAGTTCAGCAGCACCTTCGTCGAAGGCTTCGCCAACTATCGCGGCGAGCCGGGCAAGCGCGAACCGACGCCGTCCGGCGGGCACTGATCCGCCGGCGGACGACGCGCGCAACGGGGTTTTACGTAAGCCGGGGGCCGGCTTCTAGGGGCACGGGGACGACATGGAAATTCTCTTTCTCGTCATTCTGCTGGTGATCATGGCCGGCGCGCTGGCGTCGGGCTTCCCGGTCGCCTTCTCGCTGCCGGGCGCGGCGATCATCACCATCCTCTTGGCGGCGGGGACCGGCTACTTCTTCGCCGGCGACCCGTCCGCCTATTTCAGCGAGGGCGGCCCCACCAACTGGCTCAGCGCCGGCGTCACCAACTTCCGAGGAATCTATTGGGAGGTCGAACGCGACACGCTGATCGCGATTCCGCTGTTCGTCTTCATGGGCATCATGCTGCAGCGCTCGAAGATCGCGGAGGATCTGCTGATCTCGATGGCGCAGCTGTTCGGCCCGGTGCGCGGCGGCCTCGGCATCTCGGTCATCTTCGTGGGCGCGCTGCTGGCCGCCACCACCGGCATCGTGGGCGCGACCGTGGTCGCGATGGGCCTGATCTCGCTGCCGGCGATGATCCGGAACAACTACGCCAACTGGCTCTCCACCGGCACGATCGCGGCCTCGGGCACGCTGGGGCAGATCATCCCGCCCTCGATCGTGCTGATCATTCTGGCCGACCAGCTCTCCAACGCGGTCGACCAGGCCTCAGCCCTGCGCACGAACCTCTACAAGGAGCTCACCGGCAACTTCTCGATGCCGAGCGAGTTCGGCGTGATCTCCACCAGCGCCGGGGACATGTTCATGGGGGCCATGGTGCCGGGCCTCGTGCTGGTCGGCGTCTACATGGTCTTCATGCTGAGCGCCGCCTTCATCAAGCGCTCCATCGCGCCGCCCGTGCCCTATGAGGGCGGCTTCGACCGCAAGTTCTTCGCGCGCGTCGCGCTGGCCCTCGTGCCGCCGCTGACGCTGATCTTCGTCGTGCTGGGCTCGATCATCGCGGGCATCGCGACCGTGAACCAGGCCGGCGCCATCGGCGCCATCGGCGCGACCATCATGGCGGGCTACCGCCTTTATGAAGGCAAGAAAGGCGCCTTCATCCCCGGCATCCTGGCCTTGCTGTCCGTCATCGTGATCCTGGTGACGACCAACATTCACGCCATCAACGTGAAGTCGATCCAGACCTCGACCGACGTGCTGGCGCTGACCATCGCAGGCGTCGCGACTCTGGTCTTCCTCGTCGCCATCGGCTGGAGCTTCCGGCGCACGCTGACGGAAGGGAACACGCTTTACGGCGTGCTGATCGAAACGGCGAAGACCACCTCGCTCGTCTTCATCATTCTGCTCGGCGCGGCGATGCTGACCTCCGCCTTCCGCGCCTTCGGCGGCGAGCATCTGGTGCAGGACTTCCTGACCGGCCTGCCGGGCGGTTTCTGGACGCAGTTCATCATCGTGATGCTGGTGATCTTCGTCCTGGGCTTCTTCCTGGACTTCATCGAGATCGCGGTCGTCGTGGTGCCGATCGTGGCTCCCATCCTGCTGTCCGATCCGCAGGCGAACATCACCGCCGTGTGGCTCGGCGTGATGATCGGCCTGAACATCCAGACGTCGTTCCTGACGCCGCCTTTCGGCTTTGCGCTGTTCTATCTGCGCGGCGTGGCCAGCAAAACGGTCAAGACGATCCAGATGTATCAGGGCGTGATCCCCTTCATCGTCCTGCAGCTGATCGCGCTCGCCATCGTCGGCTACAACCCGCCGATGGTGAATTATCTGCCGACGCGAATGTCGCTCCTCTCGGAGACGTCGCCGCCGCCGTCGAACCCGCGCCTGCAGGCTTGCATCGAGGACTACATCGCCGAGGAGATCGCCCGCGACGGCGACAATATTCGCGCCGCCATCGCGAACGCGGAGAATTGGAACCTGAGTTCGCTGCCCGAAGGTCTGCGCGGCGACGTGTCCAAGGCGATTTCAGACGCCGGCCAAGCCTTCACGCTGTTCGAGGAGGCGCGGGAGGCGAGCGCCGCAATCGACGAAGCGGCGGAGGAATACGGCCCGCTGCGCGACCGCGTCCGCACGCTGCAGGCGCGCATGCGCCGCGACGTCGAGCTGATCGACGAGACCGAGACGCAGCTTGACCGCACCAAGCGCTTCGAGCCCGACAACGCCGAGCGGATCGAGGACCTCGAGGAGTGGTTGGCCGACTTGAAGGCGGAAGTCGACGATCTTACCTCGCAGATTCCCGCGGAGTGGGAGCAGGCCCACGCCGATATGAAGAAACTCCTGGCGCAGGAAAATCGGGCCTATCTCACCTATCGACGCACCGTCGACGGGGCTTACGAGCCGATCGTGACCGTGATCAACGCGATCCGGGAAGCGGACCGTCTGGCGGAACTGCTCGATGAGGCCAACGCCTTGGCCGACCCGGTGCGCGCCGGGGACTACGCCGCCGCCGAAGAGGCGATCGGCGATCTGCTAGGCGATCTGCGCAGCCTGACGGAGACGAGCGACGCCGCCGCCGTCTTCTCCGACATGCGCCGCGCCATCCGGTCCTCGAGCTCCACCGAGCCTGACCCGGAGGCGGCGCTTGAACTGCATCGCCAAGGCGTCGCGATGCTGGAGGACGAGATCGCCTGGCGGTCGGCCGCCCAGGAGGATCTGCTGCCTCAGATCGAGGGCTACCGCAACGCCATCGCGGGCACCATCGGCCTGCGTCAGCAGGATCGTCTGCCGCGCGAGGTCGCGTTGTTCGTCGCGACCTGTCGGGCCGAGCATCAGGATCTCTCGGTCTACTTCTAACCGAACCGACGCCCCGGGACCCGAAGACGGCCCCGGGGCGGCGGCGCGGGAGGGCCGTTGACCCGCTTGGCGAAAGCCGCACATGCGATCGACCGCGTCAGCCGAAGCATCGGCGCGGTCGCCGCCTGGGCGGCCTTGAGCATGGTGTTTCTGCAGACCGCCGTGGTGCTCGCCCGGCATCTTTTCGGCCTGGCGAGCGTCTTCGCGCAAGAACTCACGCTGTACGCCCACGCTGTGCTGATCACACTCGGCGCGGCGGCGGCGCTGTCCCGGGATCGGCACGTTCCGATCGATGCGGCGGTCAAGACCGCCCGCCCCCGCACTCGGGCCTGGATCGAGATCGCCGGCGTGCTGCTTCTCCTCCTACCGTTCTGCGCGGCGATCCTCTGGTTCAGCCTGGACTATGTCGCGGCCGCTTGGGCCGCCTTGGAGGGTTCGACCGAAACGGCGGGGGTGCCGGCGCGCTTTGCGCTGAAGACGTTGATCCCGCTCTTCGCGCTCCTGCTGGCGTTGCAGGGCGCGGCCTCGTTGTTGCGCGCGCTCGACGTGCTGCGCCGTCGCGACGAGGCCTGAACGATGGGGGTCGACACGCTTCTCACCCTCACGCTCGCCGGCGGGGTCGTCGCAGCCCTCCTGCTGGGCTTTCCCGTGGCCTTCACGCTCGGCGGAGGAGCGTTGCTCGCCGCTTGCCTGGGCGCGACGCTCGGCGTTTTCGACCTCGCCCTGCTGGGCGCCCTGCCCTCGCGTCTGTTCGGAGCGGTGCTGTGGAACGAGGTGTTGGCGGCGATCCCGCTTTTTATCGTCATGGGACTGATGCTTGAACGCTCGCGGCTGGCCGAGGACCTGTTGCAGGCGATCGACGCGCTGATCGGCCGGGCGCCGGGCGGCCTCGCCCTCGGGGTCACACTGGTCGGCATGCTGCTCGCCGCGTCCACCGGGGTCGTCGGGGCCAGCATCGCGACGTTGGGATTACTGGCGTTGCCGACCCTGCTGCAGCGCGGCTACGCGCCGTCTTTCGCCTGCGGAACGGTCGCGGCCGCCGGAACGCTGGGCCAGATCATTCCGCCCTCCATCGTGCTCGTGATACTCGGCGACCAGTTGACCGCCGCCTGGACCCGCGCCCAGCGCGAGATCGGCGTTCTGGCGCCCGAGCCGATGTCGGTCGGCGACCTGTTCGCCGGCGCTCTACTCCCGGGGCTGTTGCTGGTCGCGCTTTACCTGCTGTTTCAGTTCGTCTACGCCCGTCTCCGCCCGCAGGTCGCACCGGACGGGACCGATGCGCGCGCGCGCCCCCCCGCGCCCTGGGAGCTGCTGCGCGCGCTCGTCCCGACGGCGGGCCTCATCCTGGCGGTGCTCGGCGCAATCCTGGCCGGCCTCGCCACGCCGACGGAAGCGGCGGCGCTGGGCGCGGCCGGCGCGACGCTTTTGGCCGGCGCCCGGGTCGATTGGGAGCGGCGCGCGCCGGCCCGCCTGATTGGGATCGGCGTTCTCGGCCTGATCGCGGCGTTGGCGCTGGAGGCGGCGTTCGACCTGCGGCTCGGCCGGGAGGATCCGCCGATCGCGGATCAGGTCGCGATATGGGGGGCGGCGGCGGCCTGCCTCGCCGTCGCGCTCGGCCTCGGCGACGCCGTTCGGCGGCTGCATCGGGCCGGCGTGCTGACGGCCGTCAACCGGGAGACGCTGGACCTTGTCGCCATGATCTTCACGATCCTGATCGGCGCGTCCGTCTTCAGTCTGGTGTTTCGGGGACTCGGCGGCGAGGAGCTTGTCGCGGACGCGCTTCACAGCGCGCCGGGCGGCGTTTGGGGCGCGACGGCGCTGGTGCTGGGCGTGATGATCGCGCTCGGCTTCTTCTTGGATTTCGTCGAGATTTGCTTTGTTGTGGTGCCGATCGCCGCCCCGATGCTGCTGGCCAACGACGTCGTCAGCCCGATCTGGCTCGGCGTCATGATGGCCGTCGCGTTGCAGAGTTCGTTCCTGACGCCGCCCTTCGGATTCGCGCTGTTTTATCTACGCGGCGTCGCGCCGGAGGAGGTTGCGACCGCCGCGATCCACCGCGGCGCCCTGCCCTATGTCGCACTGCAGATCGCAGCGCTCGGGGTGCTGGCGCTGGCGCCGCCCCTCGCGACTTGGCTGCCGGCGCGGCTTTTCGGCGGCGATTTTCCGATGTAGCAGGGCCGAAAAAAGGCCCGGGCGATCCACTCGCCCGGGCCCGATTTCCGCCGCTCGCGCGGGCCGCTCAGCGCAGGCGCGTAACCGCCTTGCGCGCCAGCGGCAGCACGGCCGCGGCCAGCGCGATCTTGGCTGCGGCCCCGATCAGGAAGGGCAGCACGCCGCTGGCGACCGCCGCCTGGACGCCGCCGGCTACGTCGAGCCCCTTGGCCGCCATCAGGAAGGAGGTCAGCCACAGCGCGCCGAAACCGAAGATGATCGCCGTGCCCAGCGCATTCGCCGCCAGCGTGCGAAGGGGCGAGGCGTCCCAGCCGCGCTCCGCCAACCAGCCGACCGCGGCGGCGGCGAAGACGAATCCGACCAGATAGCCGGCCGTCGGGCCCATCATATAGGCGGGTCCCGCGCCCGGCCCGGCAAAGACCGGCAGCCCCATCACGCCTTCGGCCAGATAGGCGAGCACCGTCGCCCCGCCCAGCTTCCAGCCGTAGGCCATGCCGATCACCAAGATCGCAAAGGTCTGCATCGTCATCGGCACGGGGAACATCGGCACGTTGATCTTGGCGGAGAGCGCGATCAGCGCCGTGCCGGCCAACACCAGGATGATGTTGCGCGACAGCCGGCTCGCCCCCTCGGCGCGCCAAAGGCTATCGACCAGGGTGGGGTGCATCGTCGTCGTGTGGGCCATGGGAATTCCCTACTCCTTGTCCCGAATAGAACCGCTGTGTGCGCTTATAGCGCACTCAACCCGGTGCGTCATGGGTTTCGAAGGCCGCAGGACTTGTGATCTCCAACAACTCGCAATCGTCCGAGCAGCGCAGCAGTTCATGCGCAATCCCCGGCGGCTGGTGGACGCAGGCTCCCGCCTCCAGACGCACCAACCCCCGCCCTTCATACTCGAATTCGACCCAGCCGTTCAGGACATAGACCATCTGAAAATCCAGCGCATGGGTGTGACGGCCGGTCCCGCCGGTGCAGGCTTCGCGAGCGCGAATCACCTGCGCGTGGAACTTGCCGTCCGTCGCCGCGTCGATCCCCAGATCGCGATACTCGAAGAAACTGCGCAGTCCGTCTCCTTCGAAAGCCGCGTCCTGTGCGTGCTGCACGGAAAAGCGCATTATCATCCTCCTCCGGCGCTGATCGTTCCCGCACAGTAGGCCGCGCCGCCGACAGGGTCGAGGCCCCCTTTGACAACGCAACGTTGGTCCTTACATGCCTCATAGACCAAGGAGGCGCACCATGACAGACGCCGCGACCATTCCCCCTCTCGACCCCGCCCGCATCGCCGAGATCCGGGCGGCGGGCGGCGAGATCACCCCGCTCGAGCCGCTCGGCGCGGAAGTCCGCGGGATCGACCTGCGCCGGCCGGAACCGCCGCACGAGGCGGCGCGCGCCGCGCTGGAGCGCGAGATGGCGGAGCGCGGCTTCCTCGTCTTCAAGAACGAGGCCCAGATCGAACCGGACGATTTTCTGCGAGCCAGCTGCTGGTGGGGCGGGCGTCGGTTGCACAGCACGCACGGGGTTCACCCTGCGACGCCGGGCAACAACCACCACATTTTCCGCCTCTCCAACGACAAGCGCCACGGCATTCCCGGCGTTGGGCCGCAATGGCACAATGACGGCAGCTTCAACACCGACACCTTCTCGCATTCGGGCTACCACATCATCCGCCCGGCGGAGCGCGGCGGCGGCACCTACTTCGCGCATCAGGGCGCGGCCTACGATGCGTTGCCGGACGCCCGGAAAGAACTCTGGGAGCGTCTGTCGTCCGTCAACTCCGCCTCGGGCGTCGTCCACCCGTTGGTGCACGAGCATCCGGTCTCGGGCCGTAAATGCATCTGGCTGCATCTGGGAATGACCGGCGCCGTCATCGAGAAAGCGGCCGATCAACACGGCTTTCGCCTGCTGGACGCCGAGGAGCTGACGGAGCTTTGCCGCCAGTACAACGAGATCCTGAACGCCGGCCTTGAGAACGGCTACGCGATCAATTTCGAGTACCAGCAGAACGACTGCGTCTTCATCGACAACCTGGCGGTCGCGCACCGGGCCGCGCCCGAAGCGCACCTTCCGGCCGAACAGCAAGGCCTGCGCATCATGCATCGCAGCACAGTGCGCGGCGTCCAGGATCTGGCCCCGGGCTTCGGCCTGCCGCTGCAGCTCGACATCTACGGCGCCAGCCCGCTGGGCGACGGCGTCTGGCGCGGCGGCGGCCTTGGA
Organism: Marivibrio sp.; assembly: GCF_040218065.1. NCBI lineage: Bacteria > Pseudomonadati > Pseudomonadota > Alphaproteobacteria > Rhodospirillales > Aestuariispiraceae > Marivibrio > Marivibrio sp. The sequence continues at coordinate 313,314 of NZ_JAVJQE010000013.1, forward strand.
TTCCGTTGGGAAGAAGGCATCCCGATGCAGAATTGACGGGCCGGCGCGCGAATCGATCGGCGGATCGGATCTCTTCCCGATGTGCGCGCCGCCCGCCGGGTCGGCCGCGCGCTCGGGCGGCGCCCTCCTCGGCTCAATCGGGAACCGACGCCCAGGAGGCTCTATCAAACATGACGAATTCGCCAGGGGGCGGCCTAAAAGCCGCCGCAACAAGGCGGATTCTCGGCTCGCGGCGGGGCGTCCGCGCCCGCCGCCGCATTTCCTGCCCGGCGCGCGCGAGATCTGTGACGGGCGTCGTGCGGCCCGCGCTTCATTTGCCGCTTCAAGCGCAGGCCCGTCTTCCCTACACTGCGCCCAGTGCGAGACGGACGGCGGGTGCGTCGCCGATGCGGGGTCGGCGTCGCGGTCTGTGTATCGGGGAGCGATCTATTGCGGATCTGGGACCGAGCGAGGGAGCGTCCGCGCCGGCCGTATCCTACGGCCTTTTTGGGGGCGGCGTTGGGGGCGGCGTTGGCGGTGACGCCGGCGGCGGGCGACTCGCGCGCCTCGGCCGCGGACGGTGTCGCCCATATCGTGCAGACGGCGCAGGCGAGCGAGCCGATGACGGACGCCGCCCACCGGAGCAGTCTTCTGAATCTTCTCCAGACCGGCTCGGTCGAGGACGTCCTGGCCCATGTGCAGCTGTTGGTCGACGCGGAACGCTACGAGCGCGCCGCGGGGCTGCTCCATTCCCTGCTGATCCGCGCGCCGGACAATGTCGAGGTCAAACTGCTGCTGGCGCAGCTTTATCTGGCGCTGGACGTTCCCAACCAAGCGGCGCTCTACGCCGAGCAGGCGCGGGGCGCCGACGGCGCGAGCGCGGAGCAACGCCGCCGCGCCGATCGCTTGGTCAGCGCCGCGCGCACCCCCGACCCGCGTGCGAGCGACGGACTGGTCCTTGACGGTCGCGTCAGGGCGGGTGTGCGCTACAGCAGCAACGCCAACCGCGGGACGTCAGAGGACTCGGTGCTGGTCAACGGCCGCGCCATCGCGACGCCGGACGCGAGCGAGGCGGAGGAGGACTTCGACGGCTTCGCCACACTCTACGGCCGGCTCCGCGCGCCGCTTTCCGAGCGCCTTCAACTCGACACGCAGGGTTTTCTGTTCGCCCGCAAATACAGCGACCTGTCCGAGAGCGACGTGCTGGCCGGGCGTCTGGAGCCGGGGATCGTGATCGATCTCGGCTCACGCGGCGACCTCTCGGCGACGCTTCGCCCCTACGCCGCCGTCTCGGCCGCGACCGCGCAAACAGACCTCGCGCTTCAGACGGGCGCGGTCGGCGTCGACGGGGTCCAGCAACTCGGCTCGCTCTGGCGCTTCACCGAGCGCTTCGAGATCGCGCGCTACAACTACCGCGCCGGCGAAGACAGCCCGAACGCCGACGATCAGGACGCAACGCAGGCGAGCCTCGATCTGCGAGCGTTGCGCGATTTGGGCGACGGGCTCGGCGTCAGCGCCCGCTATGAGGCGAGCGTCCGCGACGCGGCCGCGCCCTTTAACGACCGGTTCCGTCAACGCATCGGCGCGGGCGTCAGCCAAGCCTACCCGACCACCCTGCTCGAGACCGATCGTCCGTCCAGCATCGGTTTCGACGTGACCTACATCCGGACGGTCTATGACGAGCCCAACCCCGCCATCTCGGCCGCGACGGCGCGGCGCGACAACGAGTGGCGGGCGTCGGCGTCGCACAGCCTGCCGCTGGGCGCCGACGCCGCGCTCCACGCCGACGCGACCTACAGCCGGCGGCAGTCCAATCTGGCGAACTACGACCGAGACGGTCTTGATCTTGTCTTGAGCGTCTCGTCTCGTTTTTGAGGCCGCATGTAAAAAAGGACCCCGCGACCCCGGGGGTGAAAGGCTATGAACCGGTTCCAGTTTCTCAGTTCCGCGAGCGTCATCGCCATCCTGTTGGCGCAGGGCGCGGCGCCGCCCGCCTTCGCGGCGCCGGAGCAGGCCGGGGTCGCGACTGCAGCCGTCCCCTCTATCCGCGCCTTGCTGGAGGGGCGCGACGTCCGCTCGATCGCCGTCGGCAACCCGATTTTCCGCGACGAGCGGATCGAAACCGGCCCGAACGGCCAATTGCACGTGCTGCTGCTGGACGAGACCAGCCTGACTCTAGGCCCGAATTCCGAGATCGTGGTCAACTCGTTCCTCTACGACCCGGACACCGGAACCGGCGAGCTTGCGCTCGAACAGGTGAGCGGCGTCATGCGCCTTATCGGCGGTCAGCTGACCAAGTCCGGCGATGTCAGCGTCCGCGCGACCAACGCCACGATCGGCATCCGCGGCGGCATCGCCGTGATCGTCTCCGACGGCGCAGGCGGATGGCGGGTCTTCTTCGTGTTCGGTCAATCGCTCAGCGTCGCGGGCGACGACGGCGAGACGGTGAACACCACGCAGATCAGCACCGCCATCACGATTTCGGCTGACGGTGCGATCAGCGAGCCGGAACCCTACGAACCCGCCGAGTTGAACGAGGCGCTCAACGATCTGGACTCGAACCCGGGCGAGCAGCAGCGCGTCGAAGTCCCGGACGCCGTCCTGACCAACCTGATCGATCGGCTGGAGCGGCAGGGCGGCGAAACGGACGACGGTTTCGACGATCAGGACGGCGGCGGGGATCCGCCCGGCGGAGAGGATGCGGTGACGTTGGAGGAACTGGAAGACCTGCTAGGCGTCGATCTTCTGAATGAAGAGCAGACCCGGGAGGTCTTCGAGGACTTGAGCGACCAGGACGAGCAAGAAGAGGTGCTGACCTAGGGGGCGCCGCTCGGCCCGCCCCGATCCGTTCAGAACCGCGCCATCTTGTAGCCGAAGCGCTCCATCATCACCCCGCAGACGCGGTTGAAGGCTTTGTGCTCCTTCGGCCCCCAATGCGCCCAGCGGGTCCGCGGGTCGAAGCCCTCCGGGCGCGGCTGCGGGCGAAAGTCCGTGAGGCCGCTCGGGTCGCGCGGCAGATAGCTGGACCCGATGACGGGCGCCGCCTCGGCATAGTCCAAGACCTCCGCCGTGGCCGCGAGGTCGAGCTGTCCGAGCAGCGCGGCCAACGTCTTGCGCGGGCGCTCCGCCAAGGCTTCGAAACGGACCAGATGGACGCGACCCGCGCGCGTCAGATCCGCAGAGTCCGAAAGGAACCGATCCAAGCGCCGCGCCGCCTTGGCCCAATCGGCGCCGACCGCGACGGGCGTGCGCCCTTGGCCCCAGTGCGCGCGCACCGCGCTCTCGGCGATCGATCGCGGATCGCGCAGCAGCACCACGAGGCTCGCCGTCGGCATCAGCCGCAACGCCGCACGTTCATCCTGGAAGGCCGGGCTTTTGAACAGCGGACGGGGGACCGCCGGCGCCCCGAGATAGGCGGCGAGCGCCTCCCCCAATCCGGCCGTCAGCGCGTCGGCGGAGCGTCGGGCCGGCGGCAGGTCCTGCGCGCGACCGATCTCGGACAAGACGCCGAACAGCCCATCAGCGTACTCGACCAGCTTGCCCGCCTGGAAGGAGAGCATGTCTTCGGCGACCTCGCACAACGCCACGTCAGGATGGCGGGCGAGCAGATCGGCGAGATGATTGGTCCCGCTTCGCCCGCGCAAGGCGCGGATCAGGATCGGTCGAACCGGACCGGCCGGCGTTCCTTTGTCCGCGTCGCGATCACGCATGCGTTCCTCCCCTCGCCCGCCGGTCACCAGATCGGGTCGAACGCGGCCGGCCCGTCATACGCGCCCTCGAAGGCCGTGCGTCCGGCGGCCGCGTCGTCCGCCGCGGCGTCCGCCAGACCGCGCAGAACGCGCCCAGCGGCACCGTCGCATAGGGCGTCGAAGAGCGCCGCGACGGCAGGCGTCTCCACCGGTTGCAGCGACCCGGCCTCGGCCAAAACGGGTCCGGTCAGGCGAACGGCCAAGCCGTCTTCGGCGAGGACCCGCGCCGTCACCGCCAGCCATGCGGTCCCGTCCGCGCCGTCAGGCAACGACGGAAGTCCGGTGAGGACGCGGCGCGAGACGGCGATCGTCGACAATCGCCCCGGGATCGCATGCTTGGCCGCCTGCAAGGCGGCGCGCGCGGGCGCCCGGCCCAACGGCGGCGGCGTCGGCCGATCCGGCAGCCCGCCATAGCTCAGATGCACGGGGCTGGCGCTGGCGCTGAACGCCCGGCGATGGCGATCCAACGCATCCCCCGTCAGGCGATCGCCTGCGATGAGAAACAGCACGATCTCCCCGATGCAGGCGGCGGCGGCGTGCTGCAGCGCCGACGCCAGCCCGACCCCGGGCGCGCGCGCATAGTCGCGCACCGGGAACGGCAGCTCAGCCCGCGACGCGCTCGGGACGACGGCGTCTGCGGGGTGCACGACGACGGCGTCAATCGGCGGCGAGCGTTGGGCGGCCGCGCTGTCGAGCGAACGACGCACGGCCTCTTCGCCGCCCGGCCCAGCGACTACGATCAGGGAGGCCGGGCGCGTCGGCTCGGCGGCGAGCCATCGCGCGACCGCGCGACGCTTCAGGCCGCCGATGATGCGCCGTCTCAGCATCTCGGCGCGGCGCTCGCGGCGCTCGCTGAAACGGGGCAGTTCCAACAGGTCGTCGAGAACGCGCGCGTAGTCCTTTAAAAGGCGCTCATGATCGTGGGTGATATTGTCGGCCCCAACCCGATAGGTGGCGAGCGACAAGGACAGGTGCGCCAACGCGTCAGGGCGTTCCGCGGCGAGGCGCAACGCCATATCGAGGTCTTCGCCGATGCGCACGTCCTCGCGAAACCCGCCCATGCGCCGCAAGGCCCGCGTCCGCGCGAGGATGAGGCTGAGGCTCAGGATCGGCGTGCGCACGTCCTCGTCCAGCACGCTCGGCACGCTGCAAAGACCCGGCGCGTCCAGCCCGTAACGCGCAAAGCGGCGGCGAAAATCGCAATAGACCAGCGAAGCCTCGGGCGCCGCGCCGAGGGCCAGGGTCATGCGCTCCAGAAACAGAGGATGCCAGACGTCATCGCTGTCGAGAAAGGCGACGAAAGGCGTCTCGACCGCCTCGAGGCCGCTGTTCGCCGCCGCGCCCGGCCCGCCCCGCGCCGCGCGGCGCACAAGCGTGACCGCGTCGCCGTAGGTCTGTTCGATAAAATCGGCGGAGCCGTCGTCGGAGGCGTCGTCGACCGCCAGAATGCGGGCCGGCGGGCTGGTTTGCGCCAGAATCGAGTCCAGCGCCGCGGCGACCGTATCGCGCCGGTTATGCACCCGCACCACGACGCTGACCCCGTCGCGCGACGCCCCGCGATCCGTCGCGCCCTCGCTCACCGCCTCCTCCTCAGCTCCCGGATCCGCCGCAGCGAGGGTTAGCCTCCGCCTCGACGCCCTCAGTCAAACTTATTGGAGCGCGGGAACCCAGGGGGCGGCAGACGCCCGGCCTGGCCGCGTTTGCCGATCCAGGCGGTCAGGTCCGTCTCGGTTCGGGTGCGCTCGCCGATACGCCAGGTGAGGCCCTCCTTCAGCGTGAAGAGCTTCGCGTCCGCCAGGCCGCCGTCGCGGTATTTCTGCAGCATCACCCCGCGCCCGCGGGTCATCTCAGGCAGGTCCTCGCGCTCGAAGACCAGAAGTTTGCGGTTGCGCCCGATAACGGCGACATGGTCCCCCTCGGCCGGCCTGCACACCGCCGCCTCCACCTTGCCGGAGACGTTGAGCACCTGCTTGCCGTTGCGGGTCTGGGCGACGACGTCGGTCTCCTTGACCAGGAAGCCGCGCCCGTCGCTTGACGCGACGAGGAGGGTGCGCGCCGGATCGTGAACCATCAGCTGGACGAACTCATGCTCGTTCGAAAGGTCGAGCATGAGACGCAAGGGCTCCCCGTTGCCGCGCCCGCCTGGCAGCTTGTCGCAACCGACCGTGTAGAACCGCCCGTTGGTCGCGAAGACGAGAAGCTTGTCCGTCGTCTGGGCGTGCAGCATGAATTTGGGGCCGTCCCCTTCCTTGAACTTAACGTCCGCGTCTGAGGCGAGATGCCCTTTCATCGCGCGGATCCAGCCCTTGGCCGAGCAGACGACGGTGATCGGCTCGCGCTCGATCATCGCCTCCAGCGGCACCTCGACCGTCTGCGGGGCCTCGGCCACCTCGGTGCGGCGGCGCCCGAGTTCGGTGTCCGGCCCGACGGTCTTCTTCAGGGCGCGCAGCTCGTCCGCGATCGTCTTCCAGCGCAAGTCCTCCTCGCCCAACAGCGCGATCAGGCCCTCCAACTCCTCGGCAAGCTTGTCGTACTCCTTGCGGATCTCGAACTCCTCGAGTTTGCGCAAGGAACGCAGCCGCATGTTGAGGATCGATTCCGCCTGCAGTTCCGTCAGTTCGAAGGTTTGCATCATCACCTGCTTGGGCTCGTCCTCCTCGCGGATGATGCGGATCACCGCGTCGAGATTGAGGTAGCAGACGATATACCCTTCGAGGATCTCCATGCGCCGCTCGATCTGCGCCTTGCGGTGCTCCGAACGGCGGATCAGCACCTCATGCCGATGATCGAGAAACTCCTGCAGCGCTTCGCGCAGATTGACCAGCTTGGGCGTGCGCCCGCCGTCGACCAGCACGTTCATATTGAGCGAAAAGCGCGTCTCCAGATCGGTCTGGCGGTAAAGCGTCTCCATCAACACGTCGGGATCGACGTTGCGCGACTTGGGCTCCAGCACGATGCGCACGTCTTCGGCCGACTCGTCGTGGATGTCGGCCAGCATGGCGATCTTGCGGTCCATCACCAGTTCGGCGATGCGCTCGACCAGGCGCGACTTCTGCACCTGATAGGGAATCTCGGTGATGACGATCTGATATTGACCGCCTTTCAGCTCCTCCTTCTCCCACCGCGCGCGCACGCGGAAAGAACCGCGGCCGGTGGCGTAGGCCTCGGCGATCGTGGCGCGATCCTCGGCCAGCACCCCGCCGGTCGGGAAATCCGGTCCGGGTATGAAGTCGATCAGCTTTTCGATTGTCGCCTTCGGGTGCTTGATCAGATGGATCAGCGCCTCGCACAGTTCCGCCGCATTGTGCGGGGGGATGGAGGTCGCCATGCCGACCGCGATGCCGGACGCGCCGTTCGCCAGCAGGTTCGGCAGGCCGGCGGGCAGGACGACGGGCTCCTGCCCCTCCCCGTCATAGGTGCCGCGGAAGTCGATGGCGTCTTCGTCGATGCCGTCGAGCAGCAGGTCGGCGATCGCCGTGAGGCGCGCTTCCGTGTAGCGCATGGCCGCCGGGTTGTCGCCGTCGATCGAACCGAAGTTCCCCTGCCCGTCCACCAGCGGATAGCGGACCGCGAACTGCTGCGCCAAGCGCACCATCGCGTCGTAGATCGCCTGATCGCCGTGCGGGTGATATTTACCCATCACGTCGCCGACGATGCGCGCGCATTTCTTGAAGCCGCTCTGCGGGTTCAGCTTCAACTCCCGCATGGCGTAGAGCAGCCGGCGGTGGACCGGCTTCAGCCCGTCGCGCGCGTCGGGCAGAGAGCGGCTGGTGATGGTGGAGAGCGCGTAGGCGAGATACCGCTCGCTCAACGCCTCGTCGAAGGGCGCGCGGCGCACCTCCGCGGCGGGCGCGCCGTCGGAGTCGGTGATGTCGTCGGCCATGATCGGATGCTCCTAAGTCGCTACCGGATAGTGTAGCGAAGCGACATGATGGCGCAAGATGTTGACGGCGCCTAAAGCGCGCCGCCGCGGCTGGTCGCGCCGAGCAGCAGCAGCGCGCCGATCGCGGCGATCGAGAGGCTGCCGAGCACCGCGAAGGCGCGCAACGCAAGCTCCGCGCGACGTCCGGTCGCCGCACCGCCGTCCGCGCCGAGCAGGCTCAGGCGCAGCAGGCCGCGGCGGGCCAGGATCGCCGCCACGCCGATGCCTGAGACCGTGAGCGCCACCCCCGCCGCCATCGCGAAGGCGGAGGCCGCGCCGATCAGGAAGATCCCGTTCCCGAGCGCGAAGAACAGCACGATCAGCGCGCCCGTGCAGGGCCTGAGGCCTGAGACGACGGCGGCGGAGAGGAACTCCCACCGCTTGCCCGGACCTGCGTGATTACGCTCATGCGAATGGCCGCGACCGCAGGCGGCCCCGTATCCGTGTCCGTGTCCTCGTCCGTGTCCGTGATCATGGTCGCATTCCTTGCCCCTGAGCGCCGCCCAGGTCATGGCGAGGCCGAGCGCCAGGACGAGCGCATAAGAGACCGCCTCGACGAGCGGCATCGCCCCCAGAATCGCGGTTCGCTTGGTCGAGAGGACGAGCCCCAGCCCGCCGACGATGACGATGGCGGAGACCGCCTGAATGCCGGCGATCAGCGCGCCCAAGGCGATACCGCGTCGGATCGTCGCTTCGCGCGCCAGGAAATAGGTCGAGACCACCGCCTTGCCGTGCCCCGGGCCGACCGCATGAAATACGCCGTAGAGAAAGCTCAAGCCCATCAGCGCCAGCGCCGGCGCCAGCGCCCCCTGGTCGCGATAGGCGGCGATCTGATCGCGCAGCGCTTTGTTGAACGCCTGCTGCTTCTGCGCGGTCCAAAGAATAGCGCCGCGGATCGGCGCGGGCAGATCCGATATCCAGCTTTTCTCCGGCGGCGCGGCCCCGAGGCCCGCCCCCCCGGACCTATCGCCGCCCAACAGCGAGGCGTCGGCCGCAGCCAACGGGCTCAGAGCCGCTGCGATGAGAATTAAACACGCCGCCAGAAACCGCCGCATCAACCGCCCGCCTTTCCTCAGCCTTCGGCTGCGCGGGGCGCGCAATCGAAATAGGCGATCGGCGGCTCGAACAGGTCGAAATAGAGCCGGTTGGCGGCGTCGCGTTCGATCCGGGCGGTGCAGGAGAAACCGGCGCCGTCGGCGATGCGGATCGGCTGCGCGATCTCGTCGAACTCCAAGCTGACGTAATATTCCGGATCGTAAATCGACAGGCTGAGCGTGCGCTCGACCGGATCGATCGGCGTCTCCAGCGCCAAGGTCAAGCTGTAGGTCACCAAGGCGCCGTCGGGGCTGACGGAGACTGAAAAATCCTTGGCGTCGCTCAACAATTGCGGCTTCCCGTCCGCGCGCAAGTCGGTGAACCAGCCGACCTCCGAGAGCCCCGCGAAAGCCCCGGCGCGCATCGCCTCCACCTCGTCGGGCGTAAAGGCGCCGTCGCCGTTCCAGTCGAAATCCTCGAACAGGATGGCGGAAAAGAACTCGTCGAAGCGCCAATCGAGCCGCACGGCGGTGACCGTCTGGCCGTCATGCAGCATCGCCGCCTGGGCCAGAATCCAAACATGCGGATGGGCTTTGGCGCCGCGCTCGCCGCCGGACGGCAGGGTCGCCGCCGCCAACAGCGCAGCCGCGACGCTCAGCAGTTTGATCCATGCGCTCACGCCGCCGCCTCCCGTCGGAATCGGTTCGCCAGCCGCGCCCGGGCGTCAGGCGGCGGCCGACCGTGGGGGGCGAAGATGTGGCGTGCGAGGAAATGGCCGGTCAGAGCCAACGCGGCGCCCAGCTCCTCGGCGCTCGCCCGGCGGCGCCCGCCGGCTACGCTCTCGCTGAGAGGCGCGGCGAGGAACGCCGGCAGCGGCAGCAGGCGCTCCTGATAGGGTCGCCCGGCCTCACGCGACACCGCCCGTCCGGTGCGCGGGGAGACGAAGACCAGATCCTCCGTCACCCCCGTCGCGGCGCAGGCCGATAGGTCGAGGCCGAAGCCGAGATCGGCCAGCACGCTCACCTCCCACCGAACATAGGTCTCGGCCCAACTGTCGCTCTCAAGCGCCACCAACAGGGCCGCAAGATCCTGAAAGACCTCCGGGTGCGCCTCACGCTCCGGCAGGCCGGCCTCGACCACCGCGAGGGCGGACGACAGGGCCGCCAGCCGACCGGGGTCCAGCATCAGGCCGGCGGCGTGGCTCGTCACCGGCTCGACCGTCATGGTCCCGAGATGCTCTTCCAGACGCGCACGCCAATGGGCGGCGATGCAGTTACCCGGCTGGAGCACGCCTTTCAGCCGACGCGACTGACCGCCGCGCACCAGACCGCCATACCGACCGTGGTCGCGCGTCAGCACCGACAGCACGGCCGCATTTTCGCCGTGCCGCCTGACGTTCAGGATGATCGCGTCGTCCCGCCACTCCATCGCGGCGCAGGCTCCCAAGTTGTCCTGGGCGGTCGTTTAACCGATTCAGTGCCGCGGCGCGAGCGCCATAACACCCCGCACGCCGCCCGTGGAGGCAGATATGGGCGCGCATCAGCCGCCCTGGAAGGCCTGTTCGATCGCCCGATCGACGCGCTTCGCGCCTTGGGTCGCCATGACGTTGCCGACGACCTGGGTTTCGGCGCCGCGGGTCTTCATCACGCGCTTGTAGATTTCGGCGTCGATGCTGTCGTCCATCCAGGAATGGAATTCCTTCACCGTGCCGGCTTTGAGCACCATCGGGTTGCGTTCGCGCCGGGCCTGGACGGCGGGATCCTCGTCCAGCTCAGTCGGCGGCGCAGGCATCTGGCGCAGGATGTAGGCGATCACGGCGTTGCGCGCGGCGACGTCGTCTTCATCAACAGTCAGCCAGCGCGTCGCGTGACTGGCCCAGCCGTCGAGCGCAAAGGAGATCTTGATCCGCTCCTCCCGGATCAACGCCAACAAACCCTCGTAGCGATCGTCGTCCAGATAGTAGCTCTCGTCGAGCATCGCCTGCTTGATGTTCTCCGCGCGCGACAGCGCGTAGTCGACGAAGCTGGAGAGGTTGTAGTCGATCACCTCGCCCGCCTCGCGGAGTTCCTGTGTGTGCTCGGCCGTGTAGCCCGCGACGCCGCGCTGCAACGCCTCCAACAACATCAGCTGACGGCTCAGGAAGCCGATCGAGCGGGAGCGGTCCTCGACCACGATGGAGCATATCGGCGCCGCGAACTCGCTCAGCCGATCAAGGCGCGCCTGGAGCTTCTCGCGGCTCATGTTCGCGCCCTTGACCACGGCGCCCACGATGATGCGCACGAGACGCAGCATATGCTCCGGCGATTGCTCGCTGAGCGACAGCAGGACGGTGCGGTCGACCGAAGCGAGCTCGCGGTTCTCCATCAACGCGCCGTAGCGTCGACCGAACATCGCCAAGACCTCCAGGAAGCAGTTCTGGACGTCCTGGGCGGCGATCCGCATCTCCTGCGCGGCCTGGCGCTTGTCGGTCTCGTCGCCGGCTTCGGCGTCGACGCTCAGGCGCAGTTCGCGCATCATTATGGGGTCGAGGTGGCCTTCGTATTTCGCCCGTCCCTCCAGCACCCGCTGGTGCAGAATCTCATCGCGGCCGATGAGGTCGGTCCATTTGCTCAAGTCCGCGAACATCATGACCAGATCGTTGGATCGGCCGAGGTCAGATCCCGCCCAGTTGGGAATCAGCGCCTCATAGTCGTCGGCGTCGCTCCGTCGCGGGATGCGGCATCGGCACAATTCCACCATGCGCCCGTGGAAGCCCACATAGACGCCGCGATCCCGGAAGCTCTTGTACTGAACCGCCATCGAGGCTCCCTGGCTGTGCGGTCTGCGAACGCGCGCGGACGCTCCCGGTCTATTAGACGCCCGCCGTCTATTGAACGCCTGAACGCCCCCAAGCGTCAAAGGGATAGCATTCCCGGGTCCGGCGCGACTGTGACCTCGGTTACAGGGCGTTCGACGCGACCGGGCTCGCGATGCGGGAGCGCTAGACGGGCGGATCGAATGCGCCGACGGGCGGCGCGTCCGCCGCGGCGACCTTTTCGAGCTCGACCAGCGCGGAATGGGCCGACGGCCCCTGCGCCAGCCGCGAGGTTCCGACATCGGCGGTCAGCACGTTCGGATTGCCGTGGCGGTCGAGGCTGGCCGGCGCGCCCGGTTCCGCCGGATCGTACCAGGCGCCGGTGGCCAGTTCGATCACCCCGGGCATGACGGCCGGTTCGACTTGCGCGCCGGCAAGACAGGCGCCGCGGTCGTTATAGAGCCGCACGATGTCGCCGGTCTCGATCCCCCGGTCCGCGGCGTCCTGCGGATTGATCCGGCACGGCTCGCGTCCGGCGATCTTCGACTCTCGGCTGGCTGCGCCGTGATCGAGTTGGCTGTGCAGACGCTTCCTCGGCTGATTGGAGATCAGATGCAGCGGATAGAGCGACGCCGTCTCCGCGCCGAGCCATTCCTTGGGCGGAACCCAGCGGGGATGCCCCGCGATTTCTTCGTATCCGAATCCGGCGATCGTCTCGGAGAAGATCTCGATCTTGCCGCTGGGCGTCATCAGGGGCGCGGCCTCCGGATCGGCGCGGAAGCCGGCGGCGAAGACGCGCGCGACCGGATCGCCCGGCAACTCGAAGATCTCCTGCTCCCAAAAGGTCTCGAAGTCGGGAATCTCGAAGCCCGCCTTGCCGCCGCGCTGACGCGAGACGTCCCAGAGATGGCGCAGCCAGCCCATTTCGTCGCGTCCCTCGGTATAGGCCTCGGCGACGCCCAACCGTTCGGCGATCCCGGTGAAGATGGCGTAGTCGTCACGGGCCTCCCCCACGGGCTCGACCGCCTTCTTAAGGGCCACCGCATGCCCCGCCAAGCTGGTCGCCATGAAATCGTTCCGCTCCATTGCGGTGGTGGCGGGCAACACCAGATCCGCGTGCCGGGCCAGCGGGTTCCAGAAGATCTCGTTGACGATCACGGTCTCCGGTTTCGCCCAGGCGCGGCGCAGGCGGTTCAGGTCCTGGTGATGATGAAAGGGATTGCCGCCCGCCCAATGCACAAGCCGGATGTCCGGATAGGTATGGCGCGTCCCGTTATAATCGAAGGGCGCGCCGGGGTTCAGCAGCATGTCCGCAATCCGGGCGACCGGAATGAACCGGTTCACAGGGTTCTGCGGACGCGGCACCGCGCCCCAGCCGGACTGCGGCGCAGGGTCGCCGACGCCGTGCAAGGCGCTCAACCCCACCGTCAAGCCGCCGCCAGGCGTTCCGATCCGGCCCAGCATCGCCGCCAGGACGACCGCCATCCAGTAGGGTTGCTCTCCGTTTTCGGCGCGCTGAAGCGACCAGCTGACATTGACGATCGTGCGTTCGGCCGCCATCCGCCGGGCGAGCGTTCGGATCGCCTCCGCCTCCAGCGCGCAGATCTCCGCGGCCCATTCCGGCGTCTTCGGAATTCCGTCCGCCTCCCCCATCAGATAGGGGCGGAAGCGCTCATAGCCGACGGTGTAGCGATGCAGGAACGCCTGGTCGGCGAGCCTTTCCGATTCCAGCACGTACATCAGACCCAGCATCAGCGCCGAATCCGTATTAGGGCGGATCGCCATCCACTCCGGCGCGACGAAATCCGGCGCGTCGTCGGCCAAGGGCGAGATCGAGACGAAGCGTACGCCGGCCTCGGCGCAGCGGCGCATCCAGCTCCCCGTCGTGTGGACGCCCAGTCCGCCGGAGTTATTCTGCGCGTTCTTGAGCGGTAGGCCGCCGAAGGCGACGACCAACTCGGCGTGCTCGGCGATCGACGCCCAACTGGTCGAACCGGCTGTGAGCTCGCGCAGACTGGCGATCACATGCGGCAAGATCACCTCGGCGGCCGCGTAGGAATAGGCGTTGACCGATTTCACATAGCCGCCAGTCAGCGCGTAGAATCGGTGGATTTGGCTTTGCGCGTGGTGGAAGCGCCCGGCGCTGGCCCAACCGTAGGAGCCGGCGTAAATCGACTCATTGCCGTAGGTCTCGCTGACGCGCGCGATCTCGGCCGCGGCCAAATCGAACGCCTCGTCCCAACCGATCGCGGTGAACCCGTCCGCCCCGCGCGCGCCGCCGTTGCGCGCACCAGGCTCGCGACCGGCGCGTACGGCCTCCAACCACGTCGTACGCGCGTACGGCTGGCGGATTCGCACAGGGCCGGACAGCGTATCCTGCATCGACGCGACCATGGCCGCCGGCTCGGCGTCGCCTTCATAGGGCCGCACGCCCGCGACGGCGCCGTCGCGCACGTCGACGCGCACGGCGCCCCAATGATGGCCGCTCATGACGGTGCGGATTTCGCTCATGGCGCACGCCTCCTTAAAGCCGGTGGGCGGTCACAATATCGCCTCCATCGGGTGACACAAGCCGCAGCGCCCGCTAGAAGAGAGCGATGCCCTCGTCGCGAGAAAGGCGCCGTCCGCCGATGAAGCCTACGCCCCTGCTGGCCGCCGCGGCGTTTCTGTCGCTTACCGCCGTCCCGGCCGCGGCCCAAGCGATCGGTCCGCTCGCCGAGGCGCGCGCGCCGTCGGCCGAGGCGGCCGGGCGCGAGGGCGGCACGCTGACGCTCCAGTTCGAGAACGACTTCTTTTCGCGCACCGACCGGCACTTCACCCACGGCACCAAGATCTCCTACGTCACGGCCGAGCGCACGCCGGAGGAGAACGATCTGATCGCGGACGCGGCCGCCTACGTACCGTTCTTCCCAGACGGCGCGCGCGCGCGCGCGACCTACGCCCTGGGTCAGAACATGTACACGCCCGAAGACATCTCCCAGGCGGCGCTGATCGAAGACGACCGACCTTACGCCGGCTGGCTCTACGCCGGCTTCGGGCTGGTCGCGGAGGATCCGAAGGCGCGGCGCATCGACAATCTGGAGATCGACATCGGCGTCGTCGGCCCGTGGTCGAAAGCGGATTCGACGCAGGAGCAGTGGCACCGCTGGTTCGATTTCCAGGATCCGAAGGGCTGGGACAATCAGTTGGAGAACGAGCCGGGCGTGATGGTGTTGTTCGAGCGTCAGCAGCGCGCCTTCGACGCGCTGGAACTGCCGATGGGCGTGGAGGCGGAACTGTTGCCCAGCTTCGGATTCGCGGCCGGCAACGTGATGACCTACGCCTCCCTCGGCGCGACGGTGCGGATCGGCGACGATCTGAGCGTCGATTACGGCCCGCCGCGCATCCGCCCCAGCCTGCCGACGGGGGGATTTCTGCACCGGTCGGCGGGATTCAACTGGTATGTCTTCGCCTCGGTCGGGGCGCGCGCCGTCGCGCATAACATCTTTCTCGACGGCAACACGTTCTCCGACAGCCACAGTGTGGACAAAAAATATCTGGTTGGGGACCTTCAGGGCGGGTTGGCGATCCAGTATGACGGGTGGCGTCTCGCCTACACCCACATCCTTCGGACGGAAGAGTTCGAGGGACAGAACACGCCCGACCGCTTCGGCGCTCTCAGCCTCAGCTATCAGTTCTGATCTGATCCGGTTTGCCGCGGGCGCGCGAGACGGCGAAAGACGGCCGCTTCCTCGCCGGTCTCAATCGGCGCTCCGCGCATCGCGGCGTCCCGCCAGACGGACCAGAAGTCCGACGACGTCCCGGCGTCCTCGTCCGCCGCCTCCGGCAGCGCCAGAGAGACGGGCGCGGGCGCGCGTCGGGGAACGTGGGTCGGCTGCTGCGACATGGCGGGCCTCATGGCTGTGCGACGGGGCGTCATGAGGCCGGACGCTACAGGGCGTCCCTTAAGAGCGGGTTAATCGTCTCCGGCATTTGATCTTTTTCTGTCGACGCCGCCAGCGACGGCCTCCAGGCGCGCGGGATCGCGCGCCTTGTTCTCCAGCAGGCGCGCCACCATCATCTTCACCAGATACAAGCCGAACTCCGGGTTCTCCGCAAAAAGCTGCAAGACGCGCTCCTCGGATATCCGCAGGAACAGGCAGTCGCTCTCGCACCGCACGGTCTGGGTGCGCCGACGGTCCGGGGCGAACAACGCGATTTCGCCCACAAGACTGCCGGGCGGCAACGGGACGTCCAACTCCACGACCCGGGCCCGTCCGCTCGCAAGGTAATAGATGGCGTCCGCCGCGTCGCCGCGCTCGAACAGCACGGCGCCGGCCGGCGTCGGACGCTCGCCCATGAAGGGGGCCAGCGCCTGCGGATCGAAGGCGGCGTGGGCGATCTGACGCAGCCGGCGCCGCAGCCTGACGGCTTGATGCAGCCGCACCGCGTTCAACGGCAGGAGCGCGCCGTGCAAGATCACGATCGGGGCCAGGTCGCCCCACAGACCGTATCCGAAGAACAGGAGGTTGCTGACGATCGCGACGATCCGCAACGGGATCATCGTGCGCATCCAGAAGGTCGCAAAGACGACCCCCGACGCCGCATAGCCCAGAATCTCGATCGCCGGCACGCCCCTCGCCCCGCCTCGCCCGTTACATCCCAGGCCGCGAGTGTGCGCACCCGATCCGGCCGAAGACAACCTTATCCGGCGCCGCCCCGCGCGCCGGCGAAAGAGCCCGACGGTCGTTCGTAGATCTTTATGGAAGTGGCGACCCCTACGGGACTCGAACCCGTGTCTTCACCGTGAAAGGGTGATGTCCTAGGCCACTAGACGAAGGGGTCGCTGTCGCGGCCGGCGGGCGGTCCCGCCTTGCTGTGCGGTCCCTCGTTTAGCGACGGCGGGGAGCGCCGTCAAGCGGGCGGGCGCATCGGCGGTTCGATAATCTGCAGGTTCCCGTCGCCGATGCTGGCATCGGACTTGCATAAAAAAACGCGGCGACGTGCGTCCGACGGGGTCGGCGCGGTTTCAAGAGCTGGAGGCGGGAAGAAAATGCCGCAGTGGTTCCTGTTCAATTCGGGTCTGACGGCGTTGCGCGCGCAGAGCGTCGCGTTCGACAACATCTCGAACAACATCGCGAACGCCACCACACCCGGCTTCAAGGCCGGCTCGGTGCGCTTCCAGGATCTGGTCGCCTCCAAGAACAACGGCGGCGGGATCGAGCAGCTCTCAGGCGTCAACGCCGTTCAGCAGGTCTTCATCGGCAAGGAAGGCATCATCACGGGCACCGGGCGGCAGCTTGACGGCGCGATCGCCGGCTCCGGCTTCTTCGTGACCAACACGAGCTCCGACCAGACCGGCGCCTACGAGCTGACCGACGCGGGCAATTTCTCCGAAGCCCTGGTCACTGTCGGCGGCGAAGAGCGGACCTATCTGACCGACATCAAGGGCAACTTCCTACTGGGCTACAACGCCGATCCGACGACCGGTCAGATCACCGTCGACACCTCTGGCGTCACGGCGTTGGAGCCGATCGACGTGACGCGCGAATCCGCCCTTCTCGGAGCCAACGCGACGACGCGTATGGAGGTCGTCGGCAACATTCCGCCCGACACCGCGACCGGCGAGGAGTTCGAGTTCGACTTCACCGTCGTCGACGGCACCGGCGACGCCGACAATGTAGGCGACGAACGGGTGGTCACCCTCACCTTCGCCAAGACCGCGACGAACAACACCTGGAACATGACGATCGGCGGAACCGGCGGGACGGTGAGCGCGCCGGCGGCGCAGCCGCTCCCAGTCGTCTTCGACGCGCAAGGCCGCCTGGCCTCGATCGACGGGACCGCGGGCGGGACGCAAGATTTCACCGTCGACTGGACCGGTCCGACCGCCAGCAACACGATCACGCTCGATCTCTCAGGCTTCACGCAATTCGCGGGTCCGGGCGCGATCGACACGGTCGACATCGACGGCAATGTCGACGGGCGCCTGCGCGACATCTTCTTCGGTCAGAACGGCCAGATCATCGGCAGCTTCTCGAACGGCGTCTCCCGCCCCATCGCCCAGGCGGCGTTGGGCGACGTGGTCGCGCCGGAACGGCTCAACGTCGTTCAGGGCACGCATTACACGGTCAGCCAAAATTCCGGCGACATCACGCTCTACGATTTCGCGACGACGACCCGCGCCACATTCTCGCCGGCGGCGCTGGAGCAGTCCACCGTCGATTTCGCAAGTGAATTCAGCGACTTGATCATCACCCAGAGGGCCTACAGCTCGGCCGCCACTACGGTGCGCACGGTCGATGAGATGACCCAGACCGCGACCAACCTGAAAAACTGAGGCCCGGTCGCTTGAACGGCTAGAAACAGCGCGGCGTCCGGTCGCGGCAGCGTCGATACGCCTCGCCGTACTGCACCTCAAGCCAGGGTTCCTCGGCGAGCGGCGCGCAGAGCAAGACCGCAACGCCGCCCGCCGCGACGATCATCGCCGCCGCCGCCGCGCCCAGCCCCAGCGCCGCCGCGGTCACGCCGGCGCGGCTTCCCGGCGCTCCTCCAGCGCTTGGCGCATGATCTTAACCGCCGAGGTCACGAACAGACCCGCCAACAACGCTGCGACGATCACATCCGGCCAGGCGCTGGCGCTGCCCCACACGCCGAGCGCCGCCGCAACGACGGCCAAGTTGCCGACCAAGTCGTTGCGCGAGCACAGCCAGACCGACCGCACATTGGCGTCGCCGTCCTTGTAGCGCAGCAGCAGCAACACGCTGGTTGCGTTCGCCGCCAGCGCGGCGAGCGCAACCGTCCCCATTACGCCCGCCTGCGGCTCGCCCAGTACGAAGGCGCTGTAAGCCGCGCTCGCGAAAACCCAGAGGCCCAACAGCAGCAGCGTCGCGCCCTTGAAAAGCGCGGCGTTGGCGCGCACCCGCAGGCTCGCCCCGATCACGGCGAGCGACAGGCCGTAGGTCAGGGTGTCCCCCAGGAAATCGAGCGCATCCGCCTGCAGCGCCTTCGAGTCGGCCAGGTGGCCGGCGATCATCTCAACCGCGAACATGGTCGCGTTGATTGCGATCACCGCCCAAAGCCGACGCTTGTAGGCGTCCGACAGCCCGTCGAATTTTGCGTCGCCGCCGCAGCAGGCGCCCATCGGTCTCCTCCGCCCGTCTTCACATCCGCGATGGGAGACCCCATACCTAATGTCTCTAGCGGCTATAGCTTCAAGGGGAATTATTGATGTTTTCGATCGGCGACCTATCGGCCGCAACCGGGGTTAAGGTCCCGACCATCCGGTACTACGAGCAGATGGGCCTGATGAGCGCCCCCAGCCGTTCGGAAGGCGGCCAGCGGCGCTACACGACGGCTGAACGCGATCGGCTGGGCTTCATCCGCCACGCCCGGGATCTCGGCTTGTCGCTGGACGCGATCCGAGAGTTGATCGCGCTCAGCGAGGAGCCGGAGCGCTCCTGCGCCGACGTCGACGCCATCGCCCGACGGCACCTGGACCAAATCCGCGCGCGCATCGCACAGTTGCAGCGGCTCGAAGGGGAACTGGGCCGCATCGTCCAATCCTGCAGCCGGGGAACCGTCGGCGATTGCTCGGTCCTCCAGGCGCTCGGCGATCATGCGCTGTGCGAGACGGAGCATCGCTGACGGCTGACGCCGGCGTGTCGCTCCGATCCCGGGGTCGCGCGACGTTCCGTCCGGGCCGAACCGCCGCGGGTCGGCGAGGGGGAGCGCGTCAACCGCGCGCCGCGGCCGGGTCGGCGGCGTCGTCGACCATCAACTGCACGTCTTCGCGTCCCTGCCAACTGTCGATCCGCACGCGTCCGGCGAGGTGGATCGGCGCGCCGCCCCGCGCGCGCAGGATCATCTCGCCCAGCGGCTGGTCGGCGCAGCGAAAGGCGATCGCCTTCACCCGTCCGCCGTCCCCGCCTGAAAGAATGGCGCGCACATGGTCTTTGCCGACGACGTCGGCCTGAACCACTCGGGCGTTGGGGAAGGCAAAGCGCGGCTCGGCGTTGCCCGGACCGAAGGGCTGCAGGCGCTCCAGCGCGCGGGCGAGCGACACGGAGGCGCCCGCTACATGCAACGCGCCGTCGAGGCGCAGCTCGGGCGTGATGCCGCCCGGGCCGACGTCTGCAAGAATCCGCTCGGCCAGAAACGCCCGGAACTCATCCTGCCGCGCTGCGGCGACGGTGAAGCCGGCGGCCATCTTGTGCCCGCCGCCGTTGAGCAGAAGGTCCGACTGGCGCGCCGCGATCACGGCGGCGCCGAGATCCACCCCCTCGACCGACCGGCCGGAGCCTTTGCCGATCCCCTGATCGTCCACGGCGACCACGCAGGCCGGGCGGTTGTAGCGTTCCTTCAAGCGTCCGGCGACGATGCCGATGACGCCGGGGTGCCAGCCGGGCGCGCTGGCGTAGACAAGGCCTTCAGAGAGGCCGTCTCCCGCCTCGACGCTCTCCAACGCCTGTTCCAGGCATTGGCGCTCGATCTCCTGACGCTCCAGATTGTAGGCGTCGAGACGGCGCGCGAGATCGGCGGCCAGCGCCTCGTCCTCGGTGGAGAGCAGCCGCACGCCGAGGTCCGATTCCCCCACCCGGCCGCCGGCGTTGACCCGCGGCCCCATGAGAAAGCCGGCGTGATAGGTCCCGGGCGTCTGATCGACCCGCGCCACGTCCGACAGAGCGCGCAGGCCGGCGCTGCGCCGCATCGCCATCACCTTCAAGCCTTGCGCGACCAGCGCCCGGTTGACGCCGGTCAACGGCACCACGTCGCACACCGTCCCGAGCGCCACGATGTCGAGCCACTGGCGCAGATCCGGCTCGGCCCGACCGTCGGCGTACCAGCCGACCTCCCGCAGCCGCTTGTTCAGCGCGACGACCAGCAGGAAGGCGACGCCCACCGCCGCCATGGCCCCGTGCGGGCTGTCGTCGTCCAGGCGGTTGGGATTGACCACGGCGACGGCCTTGGGCAGGCGCGGCTCGGCCACGTGATGGTCGACCACGACCATGTCGAGGCCGATCGACGCCGCATGGTCGAGCGCGCCGAACGCCGTGATCCCGCAATCGACCGTGATCGCCAGCGCACAGCCGCGTTCGCGCTTCAGATGCTCCAGCGCGGCTGCGTTGGGACCGTAGCCTTCCGTGAGGCGATCCGGGATATAGGCCTCGATATCGCCGCCGACAGCGCGGAAGAAGCGCAGCAGCAGGGCCGAAGAGGTCGCGCCGTCGACGTCGTAATCGCCGAAGACGGCGATCTTCTCCCGACGCTTCAGCGCTTCGACCATACGCTCGACCGCACGGTCCATGTCTTTGAGGTGAAAGGGGTCCGGCAGATCGCGCCGCAGCGTCGGCTCAAGAAAGCCTTCGGCCGACTCCAGGCCTACGCCCCGGGCCGCCAGGACCCGTCCCGCGACTTCGGGCAGATCGAAGCGCTGGGATAAGGCGAGGGCGAGCCGTTCGTCCGAGGCCCGGAGCGCCCAGCGCTTGCCGGACGCCGAGCGCGCGACGCCGAGATAAACCTCCTCACGCGGCGCCGACGCAGGCGCGAGGGTCTGGGCGTCCTCAGCCAAGCCAGTCCTTCCGATCGAAATTGTGCAGCGTCTCGATCTTGCGCACCGTGCCCGTGCCCGAGCGCATCACGATCGTGTTGGTCCGGCAGTTCGGCCCGTCGATCCGCACGCCGTGGACCAATGAGCCGTCGGTGACGCCGGTCGCAGCGAAGATCACATCGCCGGTCGCCAACTCGTCGAGGTCGTATTTGCGGTTCAGGTCTTCAATGCCCCACTTGGCGGCGCGCTCGCGCTCCGCGTCGTTGCGGAACAGCAGTCGTCCCTGGAACTGTCCGCCGATGCAGCGCAGGGCCGCACAAGCCAGCACGCCTTCCGGCGCGCCGCCCGACCCCATGTAGACGTCGACGCCGTTATCCGGCTCGGAGGTCTGGATGACGCCGTAGACGTCGCCGTCGCCGATCAGCTGGATGTGGGCGCCGGCCTCGCGCACCGCCTTGATCAGGTCGGCGTGGCGCGGTCGGTCCAGGATGCAGACGGTCAGATCCTTGACCGACTTGCCCTTCGCGTCCGCAACGTTCTTCAGGTTCTCGGCCGCCGTATTGTCGAGGTCCACGATGCCCTTGGGCAGGCCGCCGCCGACGGCGATCTTGTCCATATAGACGTCGGGCGCGTTGAGGAAGTTGCCTTTCTCGGCCAGCGCCAGCACGGCCAGCGAGTTCGGCAGCCCCTTGGCGCAGATCGTCGTGCCTTCCAGCGGGTCGAGGGCGATGTCGATCTCCGGCCCCTCGCCGGTTCCGACCTCCTCGCCGATATAGAGCATCGGCGCCTCGTCGCGCTCCCCCTCGCCGATCACGACCGTCCCCTTGATCGCCAGCTCATTCAGCGCCGTGCGCATGGCGTCCACGGCCGCCTGGTCGGCCGCCTTCTCGTCGCCCAGGCCGCGCCATTTGACGCAGCGGATGGCGGCCGCCTCGGTCACGCGGGCGGCGTCCAGCACCAGGTTGCGATGCATCTGCATGGGTCCAGTTTCCTCCCGAGACCGTCTTTCACGTCGTCTTAAGCGGAGTCGCTTGCGAGGTAAACGCCAACCGTCCCGTTCAGGTCCGATCGATGCGGATCACCGTCGGCGGTTCGACTACCGCGTCGAGCGCGTCGATGCCGGCCAGCACCTGCTGCATGGCGGCTTCCGTCGTGTCGTGGGTGGTCATGACCACATCCACCGGCTCCTCGGGATCGCGGCCGCGTTGAATGATCGATTCCATCGACACGGCCTGGTCGCGCAGAACGGCGGTGACGTCCGCGATGACGCCGGGGCGGTCGATCACGCGCAGGCGCACGTAGTAGGCCCCTTCATGCACGCTCATCGGCAGGCTCTGCGCCGTCGCCAGGGCGTCGGCCGGCACGCCGAAGATCGGCGCGCGCCGGCCGGCCGCGACATCCAACACGTCGGCGATAACGGCCGAGGCGGTCGGCCCGCCGCCCGCGCCGGCCCCCTGCAGCACGACGGAGCCGACGAAGTCGCCCTCGGTCTCGACCGCGTTGGTCACCCCCTCGATGGCGGCGATCGGCGCGTCAACGGGCACCATGGTGGGATGGACGCGCTGCGAGACGCCTTCGGCCGTCTTCTCGGCGATGCCGAGCAATTTGATCTTGAAGCCCAGTTCGCGCGCGAATTCCAAATCCAGCGGCGCGATGCGGCGGATCCCCTCGACATGGACGCCCGCGAAATCGACCGCGACGCCAAAAGCGAGACTCGAAAGGATCGCGAGCTTGTGCGCCGCGTCGACTCCGTCGACGTCGAAGCTCGGGTCCGCCTCCGCATAGCCCAGCGCCTGGGCGTCGGCCAAGACGTCCTCGAACGGCCGGCCGGTCTCGCGCATCTCGGTCAGGATATAGTTGCAGGTGCCGTTCAGAATGCCGTGGACGCGGCTGATGCGGTTGCCGGCCAAGCCCTCGCGTAACGCCTTGACGATCGGAACGCCGCCGGCCACCGCGGCCTCGAATCCGAACGCCGCCCCGGTACGCTCGGCCCGCTCCGCCAGCGCCGTTCCGTGGTGGGCGATCAGGGCCTTATTGGCGCTCACCACATGACGCCCGGCGTCAAGCGCGGCTTCGCACACCGCCTTGGCGACGCCGTCAGAGCCGCCGATCAACTCCACCACCACGTCGCAATCCGCCTCGCGCGCCATCGCGACGGGATCGTCCCACCACTCGAAACTCGAGAGGTCGACGCCGCGATCGCGTGCGCGGTCGCGGGCCGAGACGGCCGTCACCTGCACGCCGCGACCGGCGCGATCCGTCAGCAGGGCGCCCTGCGCCTCGATCAAGGCGATCACGCCGGCCCCGACGGTGCCGAGCCCCGCGATCGCCAGTTTCACAGCCTCGCCGTTCGCCATCATCATCCCCCGGACGCGCGTATGGTGGCGGCGTCCCGACCGGCGCGCCGCAGCGGACTTTCCGTTACCCGCACGCGGCGCCCGTGACAAGGGCTGTGTCCCGGATCGCGGTTTCAAAGATCCGCGGAACGGCGCCGAAACCAAGGCAACTGCCTACAATAAAAGATAATTTCCTAAACGGAGGGGGTTGCGGCTAAGACGCAGGCCATCATATGGCAGCGCAAGGGGACAGGAAACCAAGACCTCAAACATCCTCCGAAAGGAGGCCGCCATGATGAGAAACACGCTTTACACCACCTTCCGCCCGAAATTGATGGCGACCGCCGCAGCCGCCGCGCTGATGGCGGCTAGCCCGCTCGCCCTGCAGGGCGGCGTCGATCCGCCCGTCGCGCCGCAAACCGCAGCCGCTCAGGGCGCCTCCGGCGGCAACGCAGGCGGCAACGCCGGCGGTAACGCCGGCGGTAACGCAGGCGGTAACGCTGGAGGCGCGTCGGCGAATGCGGGCGGCCTCGGCCCGGACGGTGCGCCCGGTCAAAAGGGTGACGCGCCGGGTCAATCCGAGGCTGCGGCCGCAAACGCGGCGAGCGGCGTGACCAACGCCGCCGCGCCCGACGCCGCCGGCGAAATCGACGGCGACGCCGAGAGCGAGGAGGGTCTGAGCGCCGAGGCGCTGGGGCGGTTGAACGCCGCGCACGCCTCCGACACGGCGCGCGAGCAGGCGTCTGACCAGTCCGTCGTCGGCCAGTTGGGCGCCTACGCCGACGCCGCCGAAGAGGGCGACGCGGAAGACGCCGCGGAAGCGCTGTCAGAAGCGGCGCAGACGGAAAGTCTCGACGAGGCGACCGTCGAGGCCGTGAACGAGCTCCTCGGGATCGAGGACGCTGACGCCGACGCTGAGGCCGTCGCCGACGCCTCGCAAAGCGAAGACGCCGACGAGAGCGGCGAGGATACGGCGTCCACGGATGACGGCGATACGACGACCGAGGATTCGGAGGACACCGCATCCACGGACGACGGTGATACGACCGATGATGGCGACACCACCGGCTAATCGGTCGACGGGCGTTGCTTGACGAAGACGCTCGCGGAACAAGAAGGGGAAGGCCTGCGGGCCTTCCCCTTTATTGCGTGCGCCTTATTGTGGAGGCCGCCCAAAGGCCGGTCACCCGGCGCGGCGCGCCTCCAGCAACGTCTCCAGCAGCGCCGCGTCGATCCGGCCGTCGCTCGTCCGATCGCGGCGGCCCTGGAACGTCTCCACGCCGCGGCGCGTGGCCGGGCCGAGCAGACCGTCGACCGGCCCGGCGTCGACGCCCTCTTCGCGCAGCGCGGCCTGGACGAAACGGACGGTGGGCCGATCGGCGAAATCCTGCGACGCGTCGCCTCGGATCGCGGCGAGATGATCATCTGCGGCGGCCTGTTCGGCCGAACTCAGATTGCGGCCCACCCGCTCGGCCAAGGCCGCGGCCTGATTGACGCCGTTGTCGGCCGCCGCGCTCAGATAGGCCTGCCCGAGGGGGCGATCCCGCGGCACGCCTGATCCGGCGGCCAGCATCGCGCCGTAGGCGAATTGCGCGTCCGCGTTCCCCTGACGCGCCGCCTTGCCGTACCAGCGCCCGGCCCAGAGCCGGTCCCGCGGCACGCCTTCGCCGTTCGCGAACGCCCGCGCGAGGCGATACTGCGCCGGCGCGTAGCCCTGAACGGCCGCCTTTCCGAAGAGTTCCGCCGCCCGGTTCATATCCTGCTCGACGCCTGCGCCTTCGGCGTAGGCGCGCGCGACGAGGAACTGCGCACGCGGCGCGCCGGCCTCGGCGGCGCGATTGTACCACCGAGCCGCTCGGTCGAGATCGCGCGCGACGCCCTCGCCGCTCTCATAGGCTTCGCCCATCTGATAGGCGGCGGGGCCGTACCCGTCCTCGGCCAGATCGCGATAAATTGCGACCGCATCGGCGTCCTTGCCGATCTCATCCATCTCTTGGGCGGAGCGAAACCGCTCGCGCGGCGACTTAAGCGCGGTCTCGACCGTCTCGACCGCGCCGTCGACGCCGGCGGCCAGGGCGTCGGCCGCTTCCTCCGCCGCCTCGTTCGTCTGCGCGCATCCCGCGAGCGCAGCACCCGCCGCCAGGGCCAGCGCGAGCGGGGCGGCGCGCGTTCTCATCTTAGTCAGCATGATCGGCTCCCTCGAATTGATCGCACTCTTCGACGGCACTTGGCGTCGATCGGCCGGGGATCAAGGGAGCGCCGTGACGGCGCTTTCGGGACCGGCTCAGCCGGCGTGCGCGGCCAGGAAGCTCTTCACCCCGCGCAACGCCTGGCGCGTGCGATGAAGGTTCTCGACGAGGCCGAGGCGCACATAGCCCTCGCCGTACTCGCCGAAGCCGACGCCCGGGGCGACCGCGACCTTCGCCTCCTGCAAGAGCCGCTTGGAGAACTCGAGCGAGCCCAGATTATGGAACGCCTTCGGCAGCGGCGCCCAGACGAACATCGTCGCCTGCGGAACCGGAACCTCCCACCCCGCCTTGGCGAGCCCGTCGCACAGCACGTCGCGCCGTTCCTTGTAGAGGGCGCGGATCTCCTCGACGCAGTCCTGCGGGCCGTTCAGGGCCGCCGTCGCCGCAACCTGAATCGGCGTGAAGGCCCCGTAGTCGACATAGGATTTGATCCGGGCCAGCGCCGCGATCAGTTTCGGATTGCCGGCCGCGAACCCGATCCGCCAACCCGGCATCGAGTAGGTCTTGCTGAGCGAGGAGAACTCCACAGCCACCTCCTTGGCGCCGGGGACCTGCAGCACGCTGGGCGGCGGTTCCTCGAAATAGATCTCCGCATAGGCGATGTCGGAGAGCACCCAGATCTCATGCCGGCGGCAGAAATCGACGACCTCCGCGTAGAAGTCGAGATCGACGCACTGAGCGGTCGGATTCTGCGGAAAATTCAGAACGACGGCGAGCGGCTTGGGAATGGAATGCGCCACCGCGCGCTCCAACGCCGCCATGAACCCCTCCCGAAAGCTCAAGCCCGGATCGCCGCCGGCGGGCAGCGAGCGCACGGCCCCGCCCGCCATCAAGAAACCGAAGCTGTGGATCGGATAGCAGGGGTTGGGCGCCAGCACCACGTCGCCGGGGCTGGTGATCGCCTGCGCGAGATTGGCGAGCCCTTCCTTCGACCCCAGCGTGGCGATCACCTCGCGCTCCGGATCGAGCTCGACGCCGAAACGGCGTGCGTAATAGGCGCTGAGCGCCCGGCGCAGGCCGGGGATGCCCCGGCTCGTCGAATAGCGATGGGTCTTGGGGTCCTGAACCGCCTCTGTCAGCTTGTCGACGATGTGCTTCGGGGTCGGCGTGTCGGGATTGCCCATCCCGAAGTCGATCACGTCGACGTTGGCCTGCCGCAGCTTCGCCTTGGCCTGGTTGACCTCCGCGAAGACGTAGGGCGGCAGGCGTTTGATCCGGTGAAAATCGGGGGTTTCCATCGCGTCAGTCTTTCAAATCGGAGTCCGGCAGCGCGCCGTCAACGCCGTCGGCCCGCCGGTCTCAAGGAAACGATTCTCACTCCATCCGCCTCTTCGGCCGGCTATCCCGGGCCGATGCGCTCGACCCGCCTTTCCGCGCCGATGGAGGACGGGCGCGACGGCAGCGAGCCTTTTCCAATGATCGGGCGCGCACTGCAAGCGATTGATGCGCGGCTATATCGACAGACGCCAGCCCGCGCGCCGGTCGCCAAGGGCCCTCCAAGAAAGGGACCCCTAGCGGCGGGCTGGCGCGTTTCACGATTCATTTCACGCAACCCGCCCGACTTATAGTAAAGTCTCAATCTGTCGGGGCGGCCGGGCGGAGACATGAGACGCAAAGGGAGACGGCGGCGGTGAGCGTCACATCTTACTATGCGTCCCAGGGCCGAAAAGCCGCACCGAACGCGCTTTCACTCGAGGAGGCCGATCGGGTCCTGGACGCCCCCGGCCTGGCGCTGCTCCTCGCATGGCGCGGCTCTCAACCTGCGGACGGATCCCCGCCCCCCTACGCCGCCTTCGATCCGAGCGCGCATCCGCGCGCCCTGCCCGGCGTGCAACTCGTCGAGATCGACGACGCCGGCGCCTTCAGATATCGGCTGGTCGGCACGCGCGAGGCGGCCCTACGCGGCTTCGACCCGACGGGCCGCCTGGTATCGGAAGGGTTCTTCGGCGTCGACGCCGAGGAAGTTCTCTCCTACTACCGGCGCGCCCAGACCGAGCGAACGCCGATCCTCATCGAATGCGATCTGTTGACCACGGCCTCGAGGCTCCGGGTCTATGATATTTCCCTGTTTCTGCCCTTCGCCGGCGACGACGGGTCCGTGACGCGCGTCATTTGCTACAGTCATCAGCCGCGACGCCCCTGACTTCACGCACCCCGCGCGCCCGCTCGCCCGCGCTGCGGCGCGGCTTGGTTCGACGGCAGGTCCGGCGCCCTGATGACGAAGCGCGCGCCGCCCTCCTCCGGCGAGACCAGCTCCACCGCCCCGCCCAGCAGATCGACCGAACTCTTGACGATTGAAAGGCCGAGCCCCAGCCCCTCTCGACCGTGCCCGCGCCGAACGTAGTCCTCAAAAATCCGCGGGGCCAAGTCGGCCGGCACGCCGCGCCCGTCGTCCGTGACTTCAATCCGAACGCCTTCGACCTCTCGACGCGCGCTCAACCAGACGTGCGTCCCCCCGGAATGGTCGAGCGCATTGGCGATAAGATTGCGCAGAATCCGCCCCAGAAGATCCGGGTCGCTCGTCAACGCGGCCTGATCGTCCCCGTGCTCGACGCTCAAGGCGATCCCCGCCTCCTTGGCCGCCGGCGTAAACTCTTCCGCCGACCGCGCAAGCAACGGCGCGACGGCGAAGCGACGCGGCTGGACGCTGACGCCCCCTGCGGAAAGCGCGCTCGCCTCCGCCAAATCGCCCAACATCTTGCGCAAGGAGTCGACGGAGCGCGTCAGCGCAATCGCCATCTCCGCGTCGTCGCGTTCGATGATCGGGCTCACCGCTTGGGCGATCAGCCCCAGCGCGAAGATCGGTTGGCGCAGATCGTGACCGAGCGCCTTCATCATCTCCGCCTTGCCCACATGCGCGTCGCGCTCTCGGGCGTAGGCCCGTTCGAGCGCTTCGAACCGCGCGTATTCCCGGCTGTAGTCGGAGCACTGGCAGACGATGTAGCGCGGCGCGCCGGTTTCGTCGTCGCGCGTCCAATCAATCATCGCGCGCACCGGCGTCACCGCGCCGGTGCGCGGCCAGCGCACGCCGACGACCCCGACGTAGGGGACGCGCCGGTCTATCGACTCAAGCAATCCGCGAGCGGCGTCGTCTTCCGGCGTCGCCAAAATTCGCCGCCAAAAGGCGCGACAGCCGCCGCCCGGCGGCCCCAGCAGGTCCCTAAAGGCCGGATTGAAATGCAGGCACTCGTCTTGTTCCGCGTCGAAAAGGCCGACGGCCTGCATCACGTCGTCAAGCGCCCGCTGGAGAATCTGGCGATCCCCTTCCGCCTTGCGGCGCGAGGTGATGTCGCGCATGGAGACCACCACCGCAACGTCTCTCGACGCGTAGGGGGGCGATACGCATCGCGCGCTGCACTCGATCACCCGAGGGCCGCCCGCGCGGTCGCGAATCGTCAGTTCCGTCGGCCCGAGGTCGACGCCGCCCGCGACATGGGCGCACCGGGCCTGCAACCGCGCATGATCCCGGGCGTCGAACAGCTCGAAAATACGGCGGCCGATCAACTCCTCCGGCGCGTATCCGAGACCGCGGCGGAACGACGGCGAGGCGTAGCGAAAGCGTCCGTCGCTGCTGATCAGCGCGACCATATCAACCGCATTCTCCGCCAGCAGCCGATACCAGCGCTCGCTCTCGCGCTTCGCGGCGCGCAGGCGCATCGTCTCGTCGCACGGTCGCAAGAACAGCAGCCGCGTCGGCTCGAACGGCGCCTCTCGCTCCAACGGGCGCGTTTCGACCTCAAACCACGCGCGTCTTCCTGCGCCCTTGTCGAGACCCAAGAACCGGGGCGGCCGCAAGCCAGCCGACAGCGGCGATCCCTCAAGCCGGCCCCCGTCCTCCGCGATCCAAGGCAGCGCCTCGAAACGCCGCCGCTCGCTCGCCGGACCGCCCGCGTCCGCGGTCCCCGCCTGATTCAGATCCGCTTCATCCAGATCCGCTTCATCCAGATCCGCCTGATCCAAAAGCCGCCATGCGGCGCGGTTGACGCTTACGACGCCGCCGTCGGCGTCGATTGCGAAGACCGCGTCCGGCAAGCTGTCCATCACCGAACGGAGCCGGTGGCCGTCCTCGTCGATCTCTGTGAGATCGATGCTGTACGTCCCTACGCCGAACGCGGCGTCCGAGCCGTCGTACGTCGGGAACTTGGTCGTCAGATAACGCCGCCAGCGGGCGTCAGAGGCGTCGTAGGCGACCTCGACATAGCGGACGACGGCGTTCTCTTCGACAACGCGCCGACTGTCCTCGTCGCATCGCGGGCCGCCGACTTGGTCCGTCTCGTCGCTGCGCAGGCCGATCACGGCGCCGGCGTCGACGGCGTTAACAGCCGCATAGGTCGGATTGACGTAAATGAAGCGGCGCTCCCGGTCGCGCAGCGATATCTCGTACGGCGCATTCTCGACCAGGGCCTGGAAATGCAGGGCCATGCGCTGCGACGGCGGGGTTTCCGCCAAGACGGCCTGCACGGCGCCGTCGTCCGTGCGACGCGCGCTCAGCCGCCAGAGAACGCCGTCGGCCGAGGGCAAAACGCTGTCGACGCTCGCTTGCGCCCCCGAGGCGCAGCGCTCCAGCGTCTCGAGCGCCGCGGTCCAGGCGTCGGAACCAGCCTCGTCGAGAGCGGCGCGCGCCAGCGGATCGTCGATGGACGCCGGATCCGGGCGCCCCGGCTCCCGCGCGAGCGCGAAGGGAATCAACCGGCCGACCGACGCGGGTCGCCGCGCCGCGCCGCCGTCCATTACAGCAATCCCGCCTCGCGCGCGATGAGCACCGCGTGGGTGCGATTGCGCGCGCCCAACTTATGGATGACGGCGCCGACATGCGCCTTCACGGTCGACAAGGCGATGCCGAGATCCTCGGAGATCTGCTGGTTCGAGACGCCCTTCCCGAGTTCGATCAGCACGCGGCGCTGCATGGGCGATAGGCCGAAGCGACGCCAGGCGTCAGGATCCGGCGCGCTCCAGGCGCCCGCTGCGCCGCCCGCGGACCCGCCGCCCGTCTCCTCGCTCAACGCTTGCGGCGGCACGTAGGTCTCGCCCTCCATCACCAAGGTCAGAGCGTGCCGCGTGACCGAAGGCGAGGAGGATTTCGGCAGGAAGCCGGCCGCCCCGTCGGCCAAGGTTTGGCGAACCCACTTGGGGTCGTCCAACATGGAGACGACGAGAACAGGCGCGTCGCCGGCCGCGCCGGCGACCGTGCGCAAGACGTCCGGGCTCGCGTCGGGGAGCATCAGATCAAGCAGCACAAGGCGGTAATCCTCCGCCGCGAGGCGCTCCAGAGCCGTTTCGAGTCGATCGCATTCGACAACGTCGGCGTCAGGCGAAACCGCCTTGACCGCGCTCGCCAATCCGGCGCGCACCATCGGGTGATCGTCGACAACCAAAATGCGGGACGTCAATGTCTCGTCCCGCTCCACCACAGCCTGCGTCATCACTGGGCTCTCTCCTGTCTTCGACCTGGCGCACGCGTCATCGCCCAAGCCGCCCTACCATCTTGAGTATATAAGCCAAGCTTCAGGCAAACCTCAAGAAGGCTTAAAAGATGTTCCAATACATCATGTACACCTTAAGCGCGAACTTTAATTCCGCAAAGTATTGTAAGCCATCTTCCTGTAAATAGGTCAATAATTATTCCACAATTTTTCTAGCGTTTTGTCATCTCCGCCGCGGTCGGACGAAAGACCGCGCAGCGCCCAATCGTTCGGCGCAGCGCCAATTCGATGCGCGCCCGTTCCTCACCGTTCCGACCGTTCCGGCCTCACCTTTATTGAGCAAAGCCCGCGCTCTCCGGCCCGCCGGCCCGCCGGCGAATCCCTATACGACCGCGTGCGCCGCCGAGCGCGCGCTCGCTCTACCGGCTCCCGCCCCATACCTTATCTCCAGGCGCGTGATCCGCAGGATCGACCCTCAGCGTAAAAGGTCGGTGTTGCAAAACTCCGCCGGACCTAACGGCCCAAGCGCCGGCGAGACAAACTTTGAGGAGCGAGTCCAGATGCCGGACCGGCCGCCTTTCGACGACGCGACGAGCCGACGCGCGGCGATCGTCTGGACGCTGGCGGCGGCGGCCGCGGCTGCGATCCCGCTTGGCGTCGCGCCCGCGCGCGCGGCGGACGGGGCCCACGCGTTTTCCTTTCCGGGCATCGACGGCCGGGCGCTTTCGCTTGCGGACTTCGCCGGCGCTCCGATCCTCGTGGTGAACACGGCCAGTTTCTGCGGCTTCACCGACCAGTACGAGGCGTTGCAGGCGCTCTACGCCCGATATCGCGACCGCGGTTTCGCCGTGGTGGGCGTGCCGTCCAACGACTTCGGGCGTCAGGAGCCTGGAACGGCGGAGGAAATCCAGGCGTTCTGCACCGGCGTCTACGGCGTGGAGTTTCCGCTGGCCGACAAGCAGACGGTGCGCGGCCCCGACGCCCATCCTTTCTATCTCTGGGCGCGCGACGCGCTGGGGCCGGAGAACGCGCCCCGCTGGAACTTCCACAAGTACCTCGTCGGGCCCGACGGCGCCCTCGCAGCCGCTTTCCCCAGCCGGGTCCGTCCGGACGCGCCAGAGCTGCTGCAAGCCATCGAACGCCTGCTCCCTCCGGCCGAGGGCTGAAAGCACCGCCCCGATCAGCCGGGCTTTCACCGGCCGACCGCCCCTCCTATAGTCTGGAACGCCCGTTCCAATAAACGGAACGGCCGCGTGGAACAGCAGCAAAAGGGCGATCGATGAGCATCATACTCTACGAACTGGCCGGCGCGGATCCTGACGTCCGCTTCAGTCCCTTTGCGTGGCGCATCCGTATGGCGCTGGCGCACAAGGGGCTCGACTATGAGGGACGCCCGTGGCGTTTCACCGAGAAGGAGGCGATTGAGCCGTCGGGTCAAGGGAAGGTCCCGGTGCTGGTCGACGGCGAGCGCTGGATCGCGGACAGTTGGGTCATCGCCGACCATCTGGAGACCGCCTATCCCGACCGTCCCAGCCTGTTCGACGGCCCTGGCGGGCGCGAGGGCGCCCGCTTCGTACAGAGCTGGTTCGAGACCGGCGTGATGAAGTTCTTCGCTCAATTGGTCATCAAGGACGTGCACGACCTGTTGGACGAGAAGGACCGACGCTATTTCCGCACAACGCGCGAAGAGCGCTTCGGCAAGACCCTGGAAGAACTGTGCCCCGACCCGGAAGCCGCGAAGCATGGTCTTATTCAGGCTTTGACGCCGATGCGGCAGATTCTGAAGGGGCAGGCCTATTTGGGCGGGGACGCGCCGACTTACATGGACTACGTCCCGTTCGGCGCCTTCATGTGGGCGCGCTGCGTCTCCGACGTTCAACTGCTGCCGGCCGACGATCCGGTGGAGGCCTGGCGGCGTCGGCTGCTGGACGCCCATGACGGCGCCGCGCGCCGCGCGCCCTGCAAAGAGGCCGCCTGACCGCAACTTGACGGCCCGGCGCGAAGCGGTTGGTCGATTTGCGCCCCGGTCACGCGCCGCCCCCGGCGGGCGACGGCGCGCCGTCAGCGCCGCTGCGGTGACGAATTTTTAACCAACGCCGCCGCCGAGCCCCTTATTGGTTCGCCGGCGGCTTTTTTTTGTCTCTGGGAGACATGCGGAAAATGCATTCCCCCCGAGCAAAAAATACGCATTTCCCAGGTCCTTAGCCCGACTATTTCCCGCTCACCGACGACGCGGACGGCGCGCCGATCGGCAGTGTATCACCCAAGAGTTCGAGAAGGAGTTGCCGCCATGGCTGTCACGATGTTCGACGCGGGCCGCGGGGAAGTCACCAACAAAGACCTGATCGCGCGCGCCGCCTATGTCCTCGTTTCCAAGATCTATCGCGTGATGGAAGCTGCGGAGGAGCACCGCGCCCGTCGCGAGACCCAGCGCCAGCTGAGCCGCCTGTCCGACGCCATGCTGCAGGACATCGGCCTGGAGCGCGCGGACGTCGGGCGTCAGATTTCCGACCTGCACACGCCGGGGCGCTAACGCCTCAGCCGTTCGACGCTGCCGATTGCAGACGCCCCGCCGACCCTGGTCGGCGGGGCGTGGCTTTTCCGGACCGCGACTCGGGAGATTTCCGGGAGAAAAGCTGATCCGCCTCCCGCTATTCCCATAGACGCCGGCCCCGTTTTGCTTCTAAACTTTTCGCTGTATGGGGTCCTTTTGCCAGCGTCGCGACCCCTTGGGGATTTGTCAGGGAGCTTCGTTCGTACCCATGAACCGTAACTTGCCGCCCGCCGTGGTGCACGAGCGCGTGTCCGCCCGGGTGAAATGGTACAACCCGACCAAGGGCTTCGGGTTCGTCAAGACCGAGACCGGCGACCCGGACGCCTTCATGCACGCCTCCGTCCTGCCGCATGACGCCGCGCAGGACCTGCCGACGGGCGCGACGGTGATTTGCGATCTGGCCCAGGGACAAAAGGGGCTGATGGTGTCGACCGTCTACGACATCGACCATTCGACCGCCGATCCGAATTTCGGCGGTCGCCCCGGCGGCGCCCCAGGCGGCGGCGGGGGCGGCGGTTTCGGCGGCGGTCCGCGCCGCCCGCCGCCGGGTCCGGTCAGCGACCCGTTCGAAGGGACCGTGAAGTTCTTCAACGCAGCCAAGGGGTTCGGCTTCATCGTGCCGGACAATGGCGGTCCTGACGTCTTCGTCTCGATCCGCACGTTGGAACGGTGCGGCGTCCCCGCGATCGACAGCGACCAGCGCGTGCGCATCACCACGCGTCCGGGCGACAAGGGACCGATGGCCGAGTCGGTGGAACTGATCTGAGGGCTTTGCGCCTCGGGTCAGAACGGTCGAGCGCGCGGTCCCGCCCAGGCGGGGGCGCGCTCGCCGCGCGACCGGTCGCGGCGTCTTCCGCTCTTCCGACGGCTCACCGATAAGGGAGGCGCCGCCCCACGCCCGCCTCCGCCGCTTTCTCCAAAAGCGCCGCGCCCAGCGCGATGTCGCTGGTCGGCAGCCCGCGGTGCCAGAAGAGGATCGTCTCCGACGCGTTCTCTCGCCCGGGCTTGGCGCCGGCGCAGATCTCGCCCAGCTCCGCATGCACCGCGTCCTCAGAGACGAGGCCCGCGTCGATGTGCGGGCGCAGCGCGCCCAACGGGCCGGCGCGCATCTGGCCGCGGTCGTCGACCACAATCTTCGCGACCCGGTCCACGATGTCGAGCTCAAGCGCGCTCATCGTGCCGTAGGGGACGACGAGCGCGCCCGGCTTGATCCAGCGCGTCTTGAAAAGCGGCTCCGGCTTGGAAAGGCGGGAGGCCTCGACCATCACGTCGGCGCCGTCGAGGCAGCTTTCCCAATCGTCGGTCGCGACGACCGTCTTGCCGAGATCTTCCGACAGGCGTGCGGCGAAGGGCTCGCGGCTTTCCGCGCGGCGGGAGTGGACGCGGATCTCCTCGAAATCGAACAGCCGGTCGAGCAGCCGCACGTTCCAATAGGCCGTCCCCCGCGCGCCGATGTGACCCAGCACCTTGGGCGCGGCCGGCGCAAGATGTTTTGCGCCGATCGCGGTCAGCGCGCCGGTGCGCATCTCCGTGATCGCGGTCGCGTCGATCATCGCCTTGGGAACCCCGGTCTGGGGATCGAACAGCATCAGCATCGCCATCTCGGAGGGCAGACCGCGCTGATAGTTCTGCACGAAGTCGCCGACCACCTTCACGCCGGCGTAACCGGCCGAGCGAATGACGCCGCGCAGCACGTTGAAATGCCCGTCGATCCCGCCGCCCGGCATCAGGTGGGTTCGCGGCTCGACCACCGTCTCGCCGCGCCCTTGGGCCGCCAGGCTCGCCTCGACCGCGGCCAGAATCTCCGCATCGGTGAGCATGAGGCGCTCAACGTCAAAGCCGCTCAAATAGGTGAAGCCGATCTTGGCCCCGTCGTCGCCGTCCGTCATGATCTCTCTCCCGTCCGCGTCCCGCGCGCCGGTCGGGAGTGGAGCGCAGCCGCGCCCGGCTGTCCAGCCGATCGATGTCGATAGAAGAGGCTCGCCATGCCGTCATCCCGAACGCCGTCGGCGCCCCGTCCCAGCCGCGTCGAGAGGCTGGCGCGCGAACGCGTCTTCCAAGGCTATTTCGCCGTCGACCGTCACACTCTGCGCCACGAACAGTTCCAGGGCGGCCTGGGTCCCAAAGTCACGCGCGAGATCTTCGAACGGGGTCACGCCGTCTGCGTGCTGCCCTACGATCCCGCGACCGATCAGGCCGTCCTGATCGAACAATTCCGCCCCGGCCCCTTTGCCGCCGGCGACGCCGAGCCCTGGCTGATCGAGACGGTGGCCGGGATCATCGACGCGGGCGAAAGCGCCGAGGACGTCGTCCGTCGCGAGGCCGAGGAAGAGGCCGGCCTGACGCTGGGCCGCCTCGAGGCGCTTACGACGCAGTACATGTCCCCCGGCGGCTCAAGCGAGAGCATCGCCCTCTTCGTCGGCGAATGCGACAGCGCGGGCGTCGGCGGCCTCCACGGCCTGGACCACGAGGGGGAGGACATCCGGGTCTTCGCGACGCCCTTCGCGGAGGCGCACGCGATGGCGCTCGACGGGCGGATCCGCAACGCGA
Source organism: Marivibrio sp. (assembly GCF_040218065.1). Taxonomy (NCBI): domain Bacteria; kingdom Pseudomonadati; phylum Pseudomonadota; class Alphaproteobacteria; order Rhodospirillales; family Aestuariispiraceae; genus Marivibrio; species Marivibrio sp. The sequence continues at coordinate 349,434 of NZ_JAVJQE010000013.1, forward strand.
TGACGGCGCTTGCGATCCTGCAGACGGCGGCGAAGCGCGACGCCTTGCGAAAGGCCTGGTCCGCGCCCTAAATACGGTTCGGTTGCGTAAGCGTCGGCAATTTACACACTTCAGCCGGAGATAATGTCATGAACATCCGCGACGGCTTCGTCGACACGATCGGGAATACTCCTCTCATCAAGCTGAAGCGCGCGTCGGAAGAGACCGGCTGCACCATCCTGGGCAAGGCGGAGTTCCTCAATCCCGGCGGGTCGGTCAAAGACCGCGCGGCGAAATACATCATTCTCGACGCCGAGGCGCGCGGCGATCTGGAACCCGGCGGCCTAATCGTGGAAGGGACGGCCGGCAACACCGGCATCGGCCTGGCGCTGGTCGGGAACGCGCGCGGCTACCGCACGCTGATCGTCATCCCCGAGACGCAGAGCCAGGAGAAGAAGGACATGCTGCGGCTGTGCGGGGCGGAACTGATGGAGGTCCCGGCCGTCCCCTACAAGAACCCGGAGAACTACGTCCACGTCGCAAAACGCACCGCCGGGGAGCGCGCGAAATCCGAGCCGCACGGCGCGCTTTACGCCAACCAGTGGGACAATCTCTCCAACCGCGAGGGACACGTCCGCTCCACCGGTCCGGAGATCTGGGAGCAGACGGAGGGCCGGGTCGACGCCTTCACCTGCGCGATGGGTACGGGCGGCACGCTGGCGGGCGTCGGCCTCTATCTCAAGGAGAAGAACAAGGACGTCCGCATCGTCGCCGCCGACCCCTGGGGCGCCGCCATGTACAATTGGATCAAGCACGGCGAGCTGAAGGGCGAGGACGGCGGCTCGATCACCGAGGGGATCGGCCAGGGCCGCATCACCGGCAACATCGACGGCGCGCCGATCGACGACGCCTACAAGATCCCGGATTCCGAGGCGCTGCCCGTCACCTTCGACCTGCTGGAACATGAGGGGTTGTGCCTCGGCGGCTCGTCGGGCCTCAACGTCGCCAGCGCCATCCGCCTCGCCCGCGAGATGGGCCCCGGCCACACCATCGTCACCATCCTGTGCGACGGCGGCCAACGCTATCAGTCGAAGCTCTACAATCCGGAGTTCCTGCGCGAAAAGGGGCTGCCGACGCCGGGGTGGTTGTGAGGGGGAGCGACCGCGTCCCGGCTGCGACCGCAAGACGGCCCGACTAGTCGTCGGCAGGCGCAAACGCCTGGCGGGCGGCGGCCGATCGCGCGGGGGCCGCGTCGGCGCCGTCAGGCCGGGCGGCCGCGAGGCTGCGGATGACCTCCTGCATCACGCGGCGCACGGCCGCGTCGTCGATGCGCGCCCAGTCGCGCGCGACCTTGGCCGCTTCCACGTCCAGCGCCGCCGCGGTCGTCGCCTCCGACACGACGCCGTCGAACAAGGCGTGCACGCTGCAGCCGACGGCCCGGCTCACCTGGACCAATCTGCTCGCGCCCATCCGGTTCAGCCCGGTCTCATATTTCTGGATTTGCTGATAGCTGACGCCCAACGCCTCTGCGAGGGTCTGTTGGCTGATCCCCGCCCGTATCCGAAGCTCGCGCACACGCGCTCCGACCTGAACGTCTATGGGATGCGGCATCTCCAGGGTCCTCCGTCTCTTGTCAGGCCGAGGGTCGGCGGCCGATTCAAACCTCCCCCGTCAACCGCGGGATAGGCCGGCCCGACCCTGACAGCCTCGCCGGCCGGCTGCGGGGCTCGCCGTCATGGCGCACGCACCGTTCGGCCGGCGGATCGGAGCGGCGCGGAGACCTGAGCGCCCCCGTTCGTCGGCGGGTTGCGAGCGCTTCCGTTGTCGTCCTGTCGAGTATGTCGGGGCCGAGCGGATCGCGAGCCGGGCTGTCGGCGGTCCGGGGCCGCTTCGGGCGCATGCCGATCTCTTCGTTGAAGCCACGGTCGGACATCGCGGACTCCGCTGCGCAGACGCGTCGGCCCTGTCGGAAAGGCGCGTGGAGGCGCGCCCCGCCTGTAAGCCGAAGACGTCAGACTGTGCGAAATGACCGCCAGACCGAGCGAACGCTCGAAGCGGGACCCCGAACGGGCGAGCCGGCGACGCCGTATTCGACCCACGGAGTTGTTCGGATAGTACCGAAAAAATCCACGGACCAGCAACCTAAGAGGCGCATAGACGCTCAATATCCTCTATACCTATCAAACGCCGCAACCCGACGCGGCGCGGCGCAGACCGCCTTGATGACGGGCGAAGGGCCGGGAACGTGCGCCGCTCGCACGCGATCTTCGCCGGGTCGGCGTCCCCTGCCGCCGCCGCGTTCGACGCGTTGAGGGTGCGCACGACCACGGGACCGCCGCTTGCCCGGGCGACGGCTGCGCGTCGCAAGGCGCGCGGCCTCGCGGCGATGCTTCCGGCGCCGCCGCGCGATCGCGGATCGGACGTAGGAGCGCCCTCGGGGGGAGGCGGATCCGAGTGCTGGACGCACTCGACTGCGGCGCGTTCCAGCCGGGCGGCTTCGATCCGCGGCCTTCCGGTCGCACGAGAAAGCCGGCGGCGGCCCGATGAAGGGAGACGGTTTGATGGATCGACAGGCGGGCTCTTTGAAACTGTTTCTCGACCTAGAAACGCCGGAGCAAGTTCACGAAGCGATCGTCCGCGCGTTCGGCGCGCGTTACGTGGTCTGGCAGCGATTCGACCCGGACTTCGTTCGGACATGGGACCGATTTCCGTCCGGCTTCTTTGAGCACTACTACGGCACAGACGCCGATCGAGACTGTGCGGTCGCCAAGGCGGTTCGGTTGCGCTGGCCGGTCTTCAGTTTTTCGGATGCGCGTGCGCAGATCGATCGGCCTCAGACCGCCCCGCCCCTGGCGGTGCGCGTGTGGGAGGCTTTCGGGATCCGAGACGGCGTCGCAATCACAGGCGGTCGGCGCAATGTCGATACGGTAACCGCAATCGCTTTCGACGACGGGGGCGACGCCAAGCGGCTGCGGCCGGCGGATGAATCGGTGCTGCGCTATGCAGCCGCGCTCCTCGATCAGTTCCTGCTGGAGGCGGACGAGCAACTCGTCTCCACGTCCCGCGCGCCGGCTTCCCTATCGCAGGCGATGCGGGCGGTCCTGCAGGTTGCGATCGAGCAGCCCGGCGCCAGCCGGGCCGAGCAGGCGGCGATGCTCGGCATTTCGCCGCGCATGCTGGAGAAGCGGCACAGCCAGATCGCCAAACGCTTCGGCGTCTCAAGCTTCGCGGGCGCAGTCGCCAAGGCCGTTCGCGGATCCGCGGAGGGTCGTCGCGCCTAGGCGCGACGTCGGCGGCGAGGCCGTGGTCTGTCCGTCGATCGGCCGCGCGTCGATCCGCAGCCCCCTCCAGTCCGGGGCGCGTCGATTTGCTTCCCTCGCCCCTCGCCCTACCCCTCCGGCGGCCGGCCCAGATCGCGCAGCAGCAGATTCACCGTGTCCGCCTTCAGCATCAGGTCGGCGGCGGCGGCTTGGCCGCTGTCGAGGGCTTCGATGAGAGAGGAGAGTTCGCGCCGGGCGTCGGTCGCATAGCGCGCGAACCAGGGGTTGGGGATGTCGGACAGCGCCTCGCGGTCGTCGCCGGGGGCGCGCGCACCCTCGTCTCCGCCTTCGCCGGGGCGCAGGCTGGCGGCGGGAGGCGGGACCACCTTGTCGTCGTCGCGCGCCTCGGTCTCGGCGATCACGAAGCGTTTCAGCCGCTCGGCCAGCGTGACGGCGGTGGCCCGCATGAGTTGGCGGCGGTCGGCGTCGGTCGGCTCGATCGCGGCCAGCGCCTCCGACTGGCGCACCAGTTCGGCGTAGGCGCGATCGCGTCCGCTCTGCGAGAGCGCCTCGCCGACCGCGAGCGGCGAGAGCAAAGCCAAGACCGCCAACGCCGCAAAGGCGCGGATAAGAGGGCGAGCGCTCACCGTCCGCCCTCCCCGCGCACGTCCGGCGCCGGCGCTTCGGCCAGCCAGTCGCGCACAAGTCTGATCTCGTCCGGCGGCATCAGGGTCGGCGCGTGCCCGACGTTCGGAACCTCGACCAGGCGCGCGCCCGGCCCCCGCGCGGTCATCGCCTCTGCGTCCGCGCGCCGCAACAGGTCGCTTTCCGCCCCGCGAATCAGCAGGGCGGGCTCGGCGAGCTGCGCCGCGTCCCAGAGCGCCCAGAGATCGAGATCCTCGCCCGCCAGCGCCGCAAACGGCTCGGAAATGCGCAGATCGTAATTGTTTGAGTAGCTTCCGTCGTCGGCGCGCTTGAGACTGACCTCGGCGATTTCGCGCCAGTCCGCCTCCTCGGTCAGGCCGAAGGGGGCGTAGGCCTTCTTCAGGTGGCCGAGCGCCTGATCGAAGCTCTCGAACCGCCAGGCGACGCCGACATAGTCGGCGATGCGCTGCAACGCCTCCCGCGGCACGATCGGTCCGACGTCGTTCAGCGCCAGCCGGCGGATCGGATGGCCGGGCGTGGCCGCCGTGAGCAGCGCGATCAGCCCGCCCATCGAGGTGCCGACCCAATCGACGCTCTCGACCCGCGCATGCGCCAGCACCGTCGTCAGGTCGCTGACATACTGCGGCAGGCCGTAGTGCTCGGCCTCGACCAGCGGCTCGCTTTCTCCGCGGCCGGCGACGTCCGGGCAGATCACGCGCCAGCCGTCAGCCGCCAGCGCCCGGGCGAGCCGCGCGAAGTCCCGCCCGTTCCGGGTCAGCCCATGCACGCAGAAGACGGCGTGCGGGCTGTCGGCCGGGCCGAACTCGCGATAGACGACGCGGTGGAAGCCGCCGCGGCCCGCACAGCGCACGCTTTTCAGCCGAGCTTCGCCCTCGCGATCGCGCGCGATCTCGCCCATCGGATCAGGCGGCCCCCGCTTCCGTCGTCTCGGTCCTCGCGCCGCCTCGGGTCTCGATCGGCCGCTCGGGGTAGAGCGGTTCGTCGTCGACGATGACGAAGGTCTCGGGCGTGAAGCCGTTGAAGTGGGTGGTCATGGCGTTGGAATAGGCGCCGGCCTGACCGATTTCGATCCAGTCGCCCTCCTGAATGTCCGCCGGCAGGTCCACCTTGTAAGGTAAGACGTCGGTGCAGTCGCAGGTCGGCCCGAAGACCGAGACCGGCTTGGTCTGCCTGGCGACGGCGCGGTTGGGACGGATAAGGCGCATCGGCAGGCGCACCCCGGCGGTCATCGTCTCCGACAGGCTGTGATAGACGCCGTCGTTGATGTAGACCGCGCCGTCCTTGACCAGCTGGACCTGGACCACCAGCGACATGCCGCTCGCCACCATGCCGCGCCCGGGCTCGCACATCAGCACGCAGTCGCCGCGCAGCTTGATGGCGCGACGCCCTTCCTTGATGGCGTCGATGAAATGCTCGAGCGGCGCCGGATCGTCGCCGACATAAGCCGCCGGGAAACCGCCGCCGACATCCAGGTAATGCAAGGGCACGTCGGCCTTCTCCACGACCTCCCCTACGACCTGCATGGCGTCGCGGAAGGCTTGGGGGCTGCGCACCTGGGAGCCGACATGGAAGGCGAGGCCGGTCTGGAAACCCGCCTTGTCGGCGAGTTTGAGCAGCCGCGCCGCCTCCTCCGGCGTCGCGCCGAACTTCTCCGAGAGCTTGTACATCGCATCGTGCTGCGGGGTGACCAGCCGCACCAGACAGACCTGCCCGTCGCCGCCGCCGGTGACGTCCAGCAGCTTTTTCAGCTCCGCCTCATGGTCGACGACGTAGTGGTCGACATTGAAGACCTCATGCGCCGAAAGGATGGCGCTGCGCGCCTTGACAGGGTGCATGAAATAGCAGTCGGCGTGGGGGAAGTTCTCGCGGATCAGCGCGATCTCGGCGAGCGAGGCGGTGTCGAAATGGCGCAAGCCCGCGCGGTACAGCGCGCGCAGCACTTCAATGTGCGGATTGCATTTGACGGCGTAGAGGACCCGGCCCGGAAACAGCTCCAAGAAGCGCTTGGCGGTCCGCTCCAGCTCGTGCGGGCGCAGGCAGTAGACGGGATAGCCCGGCTTCAGCTTCGCGACCATCGCGTCGACGCTGTCGAATCGGCTGAGCTTGGCGGCCATCGGCGGCTTCCTTTTGAAGGACGGGCGTTCGCCAGGCGGGCGGCGCACCGTGAATTGAACATGCCAGAATAGGGCCGGCGGTCAAGCGGAGGGCCCGGCGACGACGAGACAGGCGCGACAGGCCTTGCCGCCGGGCGTGAAAGACCCGATCTCACCTGCATGCTGCGCTGGACCGGACGCCTTCTCCTCGCCTTCCTCCTGCTGCTCGCGATCGCGGCCGCAGGCGGCTTCCTTTATCTGCGCCAAAGCTTGCCTCAAACCGAGGGCGAGCGGGGCCTCGCGGCCCTCGACGCGGCCGTGGAGGTGACGCGGGACGCGCACGGCGTTCCCACCATCCGGGCGCAGGGGATGGCCGACGCGTACCGCGCGCTCGGCTTCCTGCACGCCCAGGACCGGCTGTGGCAGATGGAGACCGCGCGGCGTTTCGGCCGCGGAACGCTGTCTGAAGTCGCCGGCCGCGCCACCTTGCGCATCGACCGATTCGCCCGAGCCCTCGATCTGGAGGGGATGACGCGTCGGCAGATGGACGGCCTGCCGGACGAGGTGAGAGTCGCCGTCGACGCCTACGCTGAAGGCGTGAACGCCTTTCTGGCGGCGCCTGACGGCCCGCTGCCGCCCGAATTCCTGCTGACCGGGGTCGAGCCCGCGCCGTGGGAGCCCCTCGACAGCCTGTTGTGGGGCAAGTTGATGGCGCTGCAGCTGTCCGGCGATTGGCGCACCGAGCAGGAGAAATCGAAGCTCCTGCAGCGCCTGCCGCCGGCGCGCGTCGCGGACCTGATGCCGAGCTATTCGGACAGCCCCGCCAGCCTGACCGCCGAGGAGGTCGCGGCCGCAGGGCCGGCGTTGGAGCGCGTCGCCGCCCTGCCCTTCCCGCCGGACGGTCTGACGGCCGAGAGCGCGTCGAACGCCTGGGCGGTCGCCGGATCGCGCACCGAGAGCGGCGCGCCGATGTTGGCGAACGACCCGCATCTGCGCCTCGCGCTGCCGCCGCCCTGGTACCTGGCGCGGATCGAGACGCCCGAACTGACGCTGGTCGGCGCCACCGCGCCGGGCGTGCCCTTCCACATCATCGGCCATAACGGCGAGGCCGCCTGGGGCCTGACCACGACCCACGCCGACACGATGGATCTGATCGCGCTCGCCCCCGATCCGGAAGCCCCGGAACAGCGCTACCTGACGGCCGAGGGAAGCCGCCTCTACCGGACGGAGACCGAAGAGATCCCGTTGCGGGGCGGCGAGAGCGAGACCTTCGAGCGGCGCTGGACCCTGTTCGGCCCCGTGCTGCCCGACCAGCAACGCGACGTCGCCCTGCAGTGGTCGGCGCTGCGCGACCGGGACGACACGCCGAGCGCCCTCTATCGCCTGAACCGCGCCAAGAGCGTCGAGGCGTTCCAGGCGGCCGCCCGTCTGTTCGACGCGCCGGTGCAGAACCTGTTCTGGGCGAACGGCGAGAGCGTCGCGACCGCCGTCGTCGGCCGCTTTCCCATCCGCGCCGAGGGGCGAAACGGCGCGCTGCCGCGCATCAGCACGGCCGAAGACGCGCGCTGGCTGGGGATCACGGCGCCGGAGGCTGTCCCCGTCGCGATTGATCCCCCGAACGGGCTGATCGCAAACGCGAACAACCGCATCCTGACAGCCGAGGCCAGCCCCTATCGCATCGCCGGCGACTGGCAGCCGCCGCACCGCTACGCGCGCGTGCGCGAGATGCTGGAGAGCGCTGAGCGCCCGCATGACGCGGCGCTCAGCGCCGCCGTGCAGACCGACGCGACCAGCCGCTTTGCAAGCGCTCTGGTTCCGCATCTGCTGCGCGCCCAGCCGACGACGGAGGCGGGGAGGCGCGCGCTCGCCCGTCTCGCCGCATGGGATCACGTCATGGCGGTCGACGCCGCCGGGCCGGCGATCTTCGCGGCCGCGGCGGACGAACTCGCCCGCGTCTTGGCGGAAGACGATCTGGGACCCGCCTTCATGGACTGGTGGCGCGCGGAGCCGGGGTTCCTCGAGGCCGCGCTGACCGACAAGCGCGACTGGTGCGACGACCTGCGCACGCCGGGGACGGAGGATTGCATCTGGGCCCTGTCGGCGGCGGTCGACCGGGCGGCCGCGCGGCTCGCGGAGCGGCTGGGCGAGGACGTGGCGCTCTGGCGCTGGGGCGATCTGCACGTCGCGCGCATGGGCCATACGACGCTGACCTTCATCCCGGTCGTCAATTGGCTGACCGACCGACCTCTGGAGACGCCGGGCGGCGATCACACCCCGAACCGCGGCCAGACCCGCGGGCCGGCGAGCGACGACGCCTTCTCTCATGTCCACGGCGCGGGCATGCGGGTGATCTACGATCTGGCCGATCTGGACCGCTCGGACTTCGCGCTGGCGGGCGGCCAGTCGGGTCATTTCCTGTCGCCGCACTACGCCGATCGCCTGGTGGATTGGCGCGACGGTCGCTATTTCCGAATTCCCGGACGCAGCGACGATATCGACGAGCGGGGCTTTTCGCGCCTAATCCTACGGCCTGAGTAGGGTCGCATACGCCGCGGCCCGCTCGATCGAGCCTTCGGGAGCGCGCGCACGCCCATGTTCCTCAGCGTCTTCGACCTCTTCAAGATCGGCATCGGCCCGTCCAGCTCGCACACCGTGGGGCCGATGATGGCGGGTCTGCGTTTCTTGCAAAGCCTGCGCGCGGGCGACGGCTTCGAGCGGACGGAGCGCGTCGTCGTGCGCCTGCACGGCAGCCTCGCCTTCACCGGCAAGGGGCACGCCTCCGACAGCGCCTCGATGCTGGGTCTGATGGGCCTTCACCCCGCCGAGACCGATCCGGACGAGGCGGCGCGACGCCTCAGCGCGGTCGACGAGAGCGGCCGTCTGATCCTGGGCGGCGACAAGGAGATCGCCTTCGATCGGGCGCGCGACATCGAATTCGACTATGAGGTCGCGTTGCCCGGCCACGCCAACGGCATGGCGATCCGCGCGCTCGACGCCGAGGGCGCTGCTCTGGTCGAGGAGATCTACTACTCCGTCGGCGGCGGCTTCGTCTCGACCGCCGCGGAGCTGGAGGCGGGCGAGCAGCCGGGCTCCGACGCCTCCAACGTCCCCTATCCCTTCGCCACCGCCCAGCAGATGCTGGAAATGGGCGAGGCGTCCGGCAAGACCATCGCGCGGATGAAATGGGAGAACGAGATTTCCATGCGCTCCGAGGCGGAGGTCGTGGAGCGCCTGGACCGCCTTTGGGCGGTGATGAGCGAGTGCATCGACCGCGGCCTGTCGCAGGACGGCGTGCTGCCCGGCGGCCTCAAGGTGAAGCGCCGCGCGAAGGGCATTTACGAGAAGATGCTGGGCCCCAGCAACAAGCGCTTCCAGCACGACGTGATGGATTGGCTCAGCCTCTACGCCATGGCGGTGAATGAGGAGAACGCCGCCGGCGGGCGCGTCGTCACCGCGCCGACCAACGGCGCCGCCGGCATCATCCCGGCGACCATCCGCTATTACGAGCAGTTCTGCAGTCTGGACGACGACAGCCGCCGCCAGGGGGTGCACGACTTCCTGCTGACGGCGGCCGCCATCGGCGGGATCATCAAGTCGAACGCCTCGATCTCCGGCGCCGAGGTCGGCTGTCAGGGCGAAGTCGGCTCGGCGAGCGCGATGGCCGCGGCGGGGCTCGCCGCCGCGCTGGGCGCCACCAACATGCAGATCGAGAACGCCGCCGAAATCGCGCTGGAGCATCACCTGGGCATGACATGCGACCCCGTCGGCGGCTTGGTGCAGGTCCCCTGCATCGAGCGCAACGCGATGGGCTCGGTCAAGGCGGTCAACGCCTGCTCGCTCGCCATGAAGGGCGACGGCACGCATTTCGTCCCCCTCGACACCGCCATCCAGACGATGCGCGAGACGGGGATCGACATGCTCTCCAAATACAAGGAAACCAGCCTCGGCGGCCTCGCCGCACGGGACGAGCTGCGCCCGACCATCAACGTGGTGGAGTGCTGAGGGGGCGCGGGCTTTTTAACAGGATGAGCGAGCCGTGCGAGGCGGCCGTTTTCTCTTCGCCTCCCCGTTCAGGGAGCGCATCGTCTTTGTCTGCGCCTGACCCTTTGCATCATTTCGAAGCTTATAGAAATGCTGGTTGATTGAGAACCCAAACCAGAAGTTTGAATAAGTTTAGTGTCATTTCGGGCTTGAAATCTAATCTGTCAAAAGTAGGCGGGCGATGTTGTTTAGTTCCAGAATTCACCTACCTCGGGAGTGAAGTTGTTTGGCACGACAATGGCGACACTCTGACGTGCGCGGGTCACTGCCACATAGGTCTTCGTCTTGGAGTGCCCTTCCAGTTCCATTTTACCGGTTTTTAGGAATTTTTGGAGCTTTGCGTGCGGGTAGATCAGGACACGCTCAAACGTCATCCCTTTGGAATCGCCGAAGTTGAGGGGACTCCCGACCCTTTTTCCCCCGGCCTTAGACCACTGTAGGGTCTGTGGTGCGAAGGTCTCAAAGTAGCGCTCTACGTCCCCTTCGCGGACGAGGCAAACTCCGTCATGACCGCTTACCTCCGGGTTCCGAGACATCGTCGGTTCGCAGTCAGGAAAGAACTGATCTGCGAAGTCGCAAATCCCCTGCACACAACGGTGGGAGTGGGACTGATGTTCGATCTTAACCAAACCATCGTGTTCCCACTCACCGAATTTATTGATGATTTTCTCTCCAGCGAACTGCCTGTTTTTTGGATTGTCGTTAGTCAAAAATGTCGCCTGCCGGTGGTCCCCAATCAGGGCCACTTCTACGGCCGATTTCAGGAGGTGGTCAATCAGCTCAAGGTCCCAGCCCGCCAAGTCCTGCGCCTCGTCCACAATAATGCGGTCAAATATACTCTGAATGCGACTGATTGGCAGGCCGTCGGTCGCGTTGATGAGTTGGTATGCAAAGTCAGTTGTGCGATCCGACCATATCCGGTTGGGAGACGAGAAAAAGTAGCTGGCAACTTGGTCCTTCCGGAAGCGTCGCCGGGAGATAGGGGCACGCTCGAAATTGATTGTCTCTACACGGCTCGTGTGAAGGTGATTTTGATAGGGGCGGACAAAGTGCGTTAAAACAAACGAGTACCAAGTGGATATCGTCACGTATGGCGGGACCGCCCCGAACTCATTGTATGCGCGAGCCTCGAGCTCCCTCCGGCCGTTCAGTGTATATGTTATTAAGGCCGTTCGCTTCCCAGGGTCCTCACAAGCCCGCTTTACTGCTGTCGTAGTTTTTCCTGAGCCAGCAGCGGCGAGAATGATGCGGTCATCGAATTGCGCCACTTATGTACTCCGGGATCATAAGTTCATCCGCGTGCTCAAAGAGCCTGAGCGCCGTGTCCGTCTTATTTGCCTTCATATGATCTGATAGCTCAATCTCCGTCGCAAAGGTGGTCCCCAGCATATGATTCAACTTCACCAACCCGTTCGATTTGACGAGTTGCGGCTCAAGAGTGCGTGCGTTCGCGTCACCGTCAATGTAAACGCGGATTGTTTCTTCAGCCTGATAGTCATCATAAAGGGACCGTTTTCCGGCAGGATCGCCATCGTTGTCGCGGACAACGCTGACATCCAGCTTCAAAAGCCGTGCAATGTCCAAGAACCGTTTAAAAGAGGTGCCAACAGAGATCACCTCCACACCCTGTGCAAGAGGCAAGCAGCCATGCCGCTGGCGGTAAGCTTTTTGCACAATGAGCTCGTCCGATGGTCCCTCAACCAGAATTGAACGCGCTGCGAGAATCAGCCTGAGCGTGTCATGGCCCGGCAGACGCTGGAAGAACACCTTCGTTGCATCTGGGAGGTCATCCAATGTTACGGCGTTTTCACCATTGAACATCATTACGCGGTCGATCCCGAGCTTATTCAGGACAAAGCTGCTATGAGTGCTGACGATGAGCTGCTTTCCCTCGCACCGGTCCGCTAAGTGCGACACGAGCCGGCCCAGATTGGTGTGCGAAAGGTGGTTCTCGGGTTCCTCCATCAAGAACACGTCGCAGCTCTCTGCTGCCTCGATGGCCAACTTAATCTTCACCGAGTTTTGCTCGCCTTTTCCAACGAGCGTTAGCGGGATGCTATCCAAATGCGGCAGAACACCCGTTTCCCAGCTTGCGCGTGTGGTGGTGTCCATCGCGACAGAGAGAACTTTGTCCGAAACGACCCCTTGCTTGGCAGCGAGATCGGAATTGATAGCCTTAATCCGCGCATCACTCTGAAACTCGTCACGCATGCTCCGGTAGGCGAGGGCAAGGTCGACCGACTGCGGCTTGGTGAGGTAGTCCCGGACAATCTCCAATACGTACTTGTTCGCCGCATAGGAGTTCGAGATGCTGCTTGGATCAATCAGGGCTGTCTTCAACGGCACGGACCGAGCGCTCATCGGTGCGCCAGCGAATGACTCCCAGAGGACTTTGTAGTATTCAATCGGAACACTGTTCAACGTCGCTGGATCGGCGACATACGAGGCGAATTCCTCTTGGAAGGCTTCATCAAGCCCAATTGTAAGAGCGATACCACAAGCGTCGGCCTTCTCGCTGTTGTTGGAACCGCGAAGCTCAGCGACTTCGGGGGCGTCCGCCAGGAATACCTCAACACTTATCTCAGGTGGAGGAATCGGGTTGCCCTGTCTATGGGCCTCTATGAACTCGGCGGCGGCATCCGCATTAATCAGGAACGGGTGTAGTTCGTACTGAACGGCGCGCCGGTTTAGCTGCCCACGGAGTGCAAGGTTGACAGCTTCAAGAAGCGTCGACTTGCCCGCTTCGTTGTCGCCAACCATGACGTTCATGCCCTCATGGAAGGTCACGTCGGCCGTCCTCAGAGCTCGATAGTTCTTAATCACTGCTCGCTGGATGGGCAATGCGTTTCTCCGCTTTGCTAACCGGGATATACTGACATTTAATTGCTCGTCTGGGTAGTAGTACGCATTTCCTAGAGTTCTTTGACACTGCCTCTTCAGCGGATACGAACGTTCAAATATCGCAGAAGCTTACCCACCTATCCGAAATTCAACGAACCGCAGTTTCCCTCGCCCAAACTCCGAATCGAGCGAACCACAGCATACGTCCTAGACATGCTCGAACCAGACACCAGTTACGGTATCACAGCATGACAGATTCTGGCTAAAATGAGGCGCACCCTGCCTCTCGGCACCTGCCTCAGGGATCTTGGGCCGGAGTCTCATAGAGTCTGCGCCCCACCCCGCCGCTTTCGCTTGGCGCGCGCGCTCGGCTTGGATAGTCTCGCGCTCATGACCTTAGCCGCCATTCTCCTCGCGCTTCACGTCGTCGCCGCCGCCGTCTGGGTCGGCGGCATGTTCCTGTTGCTCGTCTGCCTGCGGCCAAACCTGCCGCAGTTGGAGCCGGCGCAGCGCTTTCCGCTCGTGCGCGGGACGTTCCAGAAGTTCTTCCCCTGGGTCTGGGTGTCGGTGCTGACGCTGCTGATCACCGGGTACGGGCTGATCTTCGGCGTCTATGGCGGCTTTGCGGGATCGGGCCTGCACATCCATCTGATGAACGGGCTGGGCTTGCTGATGATGGCGCTGTTCGCGCATCTCTATTTCGCGCCCTGGAAGCGCATGCGCCGGGCCGTCGACGGCGAAGACTGGCAGGCGGCCGGCGCGCAGCTCAACCAGATCCGCATCCTGGTGACGATCAATCTGACGCTGGGCGTCATCGTGCTGGCGGTCGCCGGCGGCGGGCGCTACCTGTTCTGAGGCCGGCCGTCGGCGCGCTTCGTCCGCGCCGGCGCAAGTGCTGATCCGAGAGGCGGGTTGCCCCGCGCCGCGCCATCGATAAATTCCGCGCCATCATGACGGGAAACAGCTCGACCGACGCAGCGGCGCAGGGCCGCGTCTTGGGCCTGCCGGAGGACAAGCTGGCGGGCGCGCTGCTTTTCGCGGTCCCGCTGCTTTTCAGTTCCAACATCATCGTCGCGAAGGCGGTGGCAGACCTCGTGCCGCCCACGGCGCTGGCCTTCTGGCGCTGGGCCTTTACCTTCGCGCTGTTCCTGCCCTTCGTCGGCCCAAGGCTGTGGGCGCGGCGCGCCGACATCGCGCGGGAATGGAAAGATCTGCTGATCCTCGGCGCGCTCGGCATGGGGGTGTGCGGCGCTTTCGTCTACATCGCCGCCGACACCACGACGGCGACCAACATAGGCCTCATCTACTCGGCCGCGCCGGTCTTGATCATCCTGTTGTCCGGCGTCTTCTACGGCGAGCCGTTGAGCCTTCGGCAGGCCGCAGGCGTCGCGGCCAGCCTCTGCGGCGTCTTGTGGATCATCGCCAAGGGCGACCCCGCCACCTTCCTCAATCTGGACTTCACCACGGGCGACCTTTGGATCGTGGCGGCGATGATCGGCTGGGCGCTCTACTCCGTGCTGCAACGCCACCGGCCGAGCGCGATGGGGCTGATGACGCGCCTCGCCGCCACGGTGGGCGGCGGCTGTCTGGCGCTGGCGCCCTTCACGATCTGGGAGGCGGTCGTCGTCGGCCCGCCGGAGATCACCTGGGAGAGCGTCGGCGCGGTGCTGTTCCTGGCCGTCGCCGCCTCGTTCCTGGCCTATCAGATCTACGCCTTCGTGCAGCGCGCGCTGGGCGCGGGGCGGACGAGCCTGCTGATGTATCTGATCCCGGTCTACAACTCCGCCCTTGCGTGGGCGTTGCTCGACGAGCGGCTGGCGTCCTACCATCTGATCGGCGCCGCGCTGGTTCTGCCCGGGATCTATCTGGCCACGCGACGCCCCTAGGCTGCGGAACCGCCGGCGGAGGATGCATCCATGTTCGAAGGCTTTTCGGAAGCCCGCATCGACGTCGGCGAGGTCTCGCTTCATGTGCGCGTGGGCGGGGCGGGGCCGGCGCTGCTGCTGCTGCACGGCTATCCGCAGACGGGCGCCATGTGGGCGCCGATCGCGGAAGACCTCGCCCGGCGCTTCACCGTCGTGATTCCGGACCTGCGCGGCTACGGGCGGTCCGACAAGCCGGAGAGCGACGCCGAGCACGCCCCCTACTCCAAGCGCGCGATGGCCGGCGACATGATCCGGCTGATGGATCATCTGGGCCATGAAACCTTCCAGGCCGCGGGGCATGATCGCGGCGGGCGGGTGCTGCACCGCCTGCTGCTGGATCATCCGGGGCGCGTGACAAGGGCGGCGGTGCTCGACATCGTGCCGACCGCGACGGTTTTCGCCACCACCGACAAGAAACTGGCGACGGCCTATTATCATTGGTTCTTCCTGATCCAGCCGGCGCCCTTCCCGGAGACGCTGATCGGCGGCGACCCGATCTATTTCCTGCATCACAAGCTGGGGGCCTGGGGCACCGGGCTCGACGCCTACGCCCCCGAGGCCGTGTCGGAGTACGAGACGGCCTTCCGCGACCCCGCCGCCATCCACGCGACCTGCGAGGATTACCGCGCGGCCGCGACCATCGACCTCGCCCACGACGCGGCCGACGAGGGAACCCATATCCGATGCCCGCTGTTGGTCCTGTGGGGCGCGAACGGGCTGATGGAGAAGCTTTACGACGTCGCCGACAGCTGGCGCGCGAAGGCCTCCGACGTCACGGCGCGCGCCGTCCCCGGCGGCCATTTTCTGGTCGAAGAAAGCCCGGCCGAGACGCTTGCGGCCTTCGACTCCTTCTTCGAGAGCTGAGGCGGACGCGCGCCCATGGCCGAGCGCCGCAACATCCTGGTGATCATGGCGGACGAGCTGGCGCGCGAAGGCGTCGGTTGTTACGGCGGGCCGGCGCTGACGCCGGCGATCGATCGACTGGCGGCGCGCGGGGCGCGCTTCACGAACGCCTACACCCCCTCGCCGATCTGCGTGCCGGCGCGCACCAGCTTCATGACAGGCCTGCCCGTCCACGCCCACCGCCTGTGGTCGAGCGCCGAGCCCTGGGCCGGCGATCCGCCCGGCTGGGGTCACGCGCTGCGCGAGGCCGGCTACGAGACGGCGTCGATCGGCAAGCTGCATCACCGCGGCCTGCCGGGCAACGATCACGGCTTCACGCGCGAGATCGAGCCGCTGCACGTCGTCGACGGCGTCGGCTGGGAAAAGGCGCTGCTGCGCCGCCAGCATCACACGGCCTACGACCCCGCCGGTCTGGCCTGTGAGGTGCGCCCGGCCGCGCAGGACGGCGCGGACGACCCCTACAGCGCCTACGACCGGCGCGTCTGCGCGGCCTCGGAGGCCTGGCTTGCGGCGAACGGCGGGCGCCGCGCGTCGGATGCGCCGTGGGCGCTTTTCGTCTCCTATCTGCGCCCGCATTACCCGTTGACCTGTCCGCCGGATTACCTGGCGCTCTACGATCCCGAGCGCCTGCCGCCGATCCGCTTCGCGGGCGAGGCGGTCGAATACCGTCACCCCGTCGTCAACGGCCTGCGTCGCTACTTCGCCTATGACGACCATTTCGACGCCGCGGGCCGGGCGCAGGCGCGGGCCGCCTATTTCGGGCTGTGCAGCTTCGTCGACGCCCTGATCGGCCGGACGCTCAAGGCGCTGGAGGCGGCGGGCGCGCTGGATGAGACGCTGGTGATCCTGTGCAGCGACCACGGCGAGATGAACGGCCATCACGGCTTCTGGACCAAGCAGGTGATGTATGAGGAGTCGGTCGGGATCCCGCTGATCGCCGCCGGCCCCGACCTGCCCGCCAGCGCGACGGTGGAGACGCCGGCGAGCCTGACCGACGTCGCGCCCGCGATCCGATTTGCGGCCGGCCTGCCGCCGAGCGGCGCCCTCTTCGGCGCCCGGCCGCTGCAGGATCTGGCCGCGGCGCCGGCGGACCGTGAGCGTCCGATCATCAGCGAATATCACGACGGCGGGGCGGTCGCGGGCGCGATCATGCTGCGGGCGGGCCGATGGAAGCTTGTCGCCTACCCCGGATTTCCGCAGCAGCTCTTCGATCTTGAGGCCGACCCACATGAGCGGTGCGATCTCGGGCTCAGCGCGGCGCACGCCGAGACGCGCGCGCGCCTGCTTGCATTGCTGGCCGAGAGGGCGGACGATCCGGATCGGATCGACGCCCGCGCCTTCGCCGACCAGGCGGCGCGGATCGAGGCCCTGGGAGGCGTCGAGGCGATCATCAATCGACGCGGGTTCGACCATACGCCGGCGCCGACCGGCGCGACCGGCGCAACCGGCGCGACCGGCTGATAGGGAGGAAATTCATGGACGGGGTTGCACGCACCGACGAAGAGCGCCGAGGCCAGGACCGCCGGACGAGCGATCGTCGCCAAGCCGACCGGCGGAGCGCCGACCGGCGGACAGGCCCGCGCCGCGAAGGCGACGCCGCGTCGCCGGCCTTCCAGCAGGAGCGCGAAGATCTCGCCGCCGCCTTCCGCTGGACCGCGCGCCTCAATATGCACGAGGGGATCGCCAACCATTTCTCGCTCGCCGTCTCGGACGACGGGGCGGATTTCCTGCTGAACCCGTTCGGGGTGCATTTCAGCAAGATGCGGGCGTCCGACCTCATGCTGGTCAATGCGCACGCGACGCCGGACCCGGCGGACGATCGCCTTGACCCGACGGCGATCGCGATCCACGGCGCGCTGCACCGGAACGTCCCCCAGGCGCGCTGCATCATCCATCTGCACCCGAAATACGCGACCGTCCTGGCCTCCTTGAAGGACAGTTCGATCCCGCCGATCGACCAGAACACCATGCGCTTTTACGAGCGCGTGGCGATCGACGAAGACTTCGACGGCATGGGCCTGGGCGACGAGGCGGAGCGGCTCTCCACCACGTTGGGCAACAAGCAGGTGCTGATGATGGGCAATCACGGCGTCATGGTCGTCGCCGAGACCGTCGCCCGCGCACTCGATGAGATGATCTATCTGGAGCGCGCCTGCGAGACCGTGGTGACGGCCTACATGACCGGCCGCGAGTTGCGCGTCGCCCCGCACGCGGTCGCCGCCAAAACGGCGCAGCAATGGGCGGATTACCCCGGCTTCTCGGACAAGCACCTGGGCGCGATCCGCGCGATCCTGGATGAGGAGGAGCCGGGTTACCGGGAGTGACGCGGCCTCGCAGAGGCCGACATCTCCGCCCGCTCCATGACTAAAGCCACGTCGATCCGTGGGTAGGCGCCGGCTGGTCTTTCGCCCGGCCGTCACCCCAGCCTTGGGCCGGGGGAACGGCGGCCCGCCGGTACGGCGCCTGTCGCTGTCGGGCGGGAACATGTCCGGCCCGACGCTTGGGGGAAGCGAGGACGCGAAGACCGCCGCATCCGCCGATTTTCGGCACATCCAGCGCAAATCGCGTCGCGGCTAGAGCCGCCGACGGCGCGCGCGCCGCGCATCCTGATCGAAAATCGATCCGGAGGCGTCCATGCCGTTGGAGACCGATCCCGTTCGCCCCGCCCGCCAGCACGGCGCGATGGAGTACAGCGAGCCGCCCGTCGATCTCGACGCCGTACGGCTGGAGCGGCTGGGCCGCATCCGCGCCGAACTGACGCGCCGCGGCCTGCCGGCCGCGCTGTTCTTCGACCAGATCAATTGCCGCTACGCCACCGACGCAACCAACATGCAGATCTGGTGCGCGCATTACGAGGCGCGCGCCGTCTTCGTGGCGGCCGAGGGGCCGTGCATCCTGTTCGACTACGCCGACCTGCCCCATCTGGCCGAGGGGTTGCCGACGATCGACGAATACCGGCCGATGCCGACCTTCTACTATTTCACCGCCGGCGCGCGGGCGGAGGAGCGCGCGGGCCGGTTCGCCGATCAGATCGCCGATCTGATGGCCGCGCACGGCGCCGGCGACCGGCGCCTCGCGGTCGATCGGTTGAGCGCGCTTGGCTGCGCGGCGCTGGCCCGTCGCGGGATCAAGGTGGTGGAGGGAGAAGCCGTCGCCGAACAGGCGCGCGCCGTGAAGTCCGCGCAGGAATTGATGCTGATGCGCGCGGCGATCGCGGCGTGCGAAGAGGCCTGCCGGGCGATGTACGCGGCCTTCGAGCCGGGGATCACCGAAAACGCGCTCTGGGCCAAGCTGCACGAGGCGAACATCCGGCTCGGCGGGGAGTGGATCGAGACCCGCCTGCTGTCCGCCGGCCCGCGGACCAATCCGTGGTTCCGCGAATGCTCCATGCGCGCGATCGAGGCGCGCGAGGTGATGAGCTTCGACACCGACCTGATCGGCCCCTACGGCTATTGCGCCGACATCAGCCGCGCTTGGCTCTGCGGCGGCGGCGAGCCGTCGCCCGAGCAGGCCGACCTGATGGCGCGCGCGCAAGATCAGATCGCCCACAACATCTCGATCCTGAAACCCGGCAAGAGTTTCCGCGAGGTCTCGATGGAGGCCTTCGACGTCGGCGAAGCGTTTCTCTCGAACCGCTATCCCAGCCTGATCCACGGCGTCGGGTTGGCCGACGAATGGCCGTCGATCAAACACGCCCAGGATTTCGACGCCAAGGGCTATGACGGCGTGCTGGTCCCCGGCATGACGCTGTGCGTCGAAAGCTACATCGGGCGCGAAGGGGGCAAGGAGGGCGTGAAGCTGGAGGAGCAGGTGCTGATCACCGAGGACGGGGTCGAGGTCCTCTCCGCCCTGCCGCTCGGCTTCGAGATGGGCTGAGCTTCCTGAGGCGCCCCCGCGCAGGCGGGGGCCTCCTTCGGCCCTCTCGAGCGTTTTGGGCGGGCTGAGCAAACCCCCGCCTTCGCGAAGGCGCAGGGCGCGCTCTTGCGGGGCCCTACCCCTTCTTCACCTCCGGCGGCAGCTGGACCTTGATGTGCACGTCGCGCAGTTGGCTCTCCGAGACATTGGACGGCGCGCCCATCATCAGGTCCTGGGCCATCTGGTTCATCGGGAAGGCGATGACCTCGCGGATGTTGTCGGCGCCGGCCAGCAGCATCACGATCCGGTCGATGCCGGGCGCCGAGCCGCCGTGCGGCGGCGCGCCCAGCTTGAGGGCGCTGATCATGCCGCCGAAGCGCTCATCAACCACCTCGGGTCCGTAGCCTGCGATCTCGAAGGCCTTGTACATCACCTCGGGCAGATGGTTCCGGATGGCGCCGGAGCTGAGCTCCACCCCGTTGCAGACGATGTCGTACTGGAAGGCCTTGATCTCCAGCGGGTTCTGGGTCTCCAGCGCCTCCAAGCCGCCTTGCGGCATCGAGAAGGGGTTGTGCGAGAAGTCGACCTTGCCCTGGTTGTCGTCGAATTCGAACATCGGGAAATCGACGACCCAGCAGAACTTGAACGCGCCCTCCGGAATCAGATCCAGCTCGTCGGCGATCTTGGTGCGCGCGACGCCGGCGAACTGGGCGGCGGCCTTCTCCTTGCCGCAGACGAAGAAGCAGGCGTCGCCCGGCCCGACGCCGGCGGCCTCGGCGATCTTGGCGATGCGGCCTTCGTCCAAATTCTTGGCGATCGGCCCGGCGGGTCCGTCCTCCTTCCAGACGATGTAGCCGAGACCGGCCTGCCCTTCCTTCTGCGCCCAGCTGTTCAGCTTGTCGAAAAAGCTGCGCGGCTGACCGGCGGTCCCCGGCGCCGGGATCGCGCGCACGACCGAACCTTCGGCGACCAGCTTCGCGAAGATCTTGAAATCGGAGCCGGCGAAGGCCTCCGACACGTCGGCGATGACGATCGGATTGCGCAGGTCCGGCTTGTCGGAGCCGTACTTCAGCATCGCCTCGTCATAGGCGATGCGGGGAAAGGGCGGCGCGGTGACCTGACGGCCGTCCGCGAACTCCTCGAAAACGCCGTGCAAAACCGGCTCAATCGCAGCGAAAACATCGTCTTGCGTGACGAAGCTCATCTCAAAGTCGAGCTGATAGAACTCGCCCGGGCTGCGGTCGGCGCGCGCGTCCTCGTCGCGGAAGCAGGGCGCGATCTGGAAGTAGCGGTCGTAGCCCGCCATCATCAGCAGCTGCTTGAACTGCTGCGGCGCCTGGGGCAGCGCGTAGAACTGGCCCGGGTGCAGGCGCGAGGGGACCAGGAAGTCGCGCGCCCCCTCGGGGCTGGAGGCGGTCAGGATCGGCGTCTGGAACTCGCGGAAGCCCTGCTCCACCATCCTCCGGCGGATGGAGGAGATGATGTCGGCGCGCAGCTTGATGTTCTCGTGCATCTGCTCGCGCCGCAGGTCGAGGAAGCGGTTCTTGAGGCGGATCTCCTCCGGATAGCCGGCGTCCTGGTTGACCGGCATCGGAAGCGAGGCCGCCTTGGAGAGGACGTCCATCGACTGGATCTGCAGCTCCACCTCGCCGGTCGGGACCTTCGCGTTGATCGTCTCGGCCGAGCGTTTGACGACCTTGCCGTAGACCGAAATCACCGATTCCAGGCTCAGCCCCTCGAGCTCCGCGAACAGCGGGCTGGAGGTGTCGATCACGCATTGCGTGATCCCGTAATCGTCGCGCAGATCGACGAACAGCAGATTGCCGTGGTCGCGCTTGCGGTGGATCCAGCCGGCGAGGCGGACTTCCGCATCGGCGTGGGACAGGCGCAGTTCACCGCAGGTGTGAGACCGATAGGGATGCATCGACAAACGCTCCGACTTTTGCGAGGGCTGAAAAACCGGGCGGAAAGGGCCCGTTCGGGGGGCGTTTGTCAAGGGCGGGCGCGCTCCGAAAAGAACGGATGCCACTGATTAAAATGACCTCTTACATCTCAAGTACACTTGCCGCCTTTCCCTCTAGGCGCTCATCGAGATCATCACGAACGGCTATGGGCAAAGATAAAATATTCGCATCAAACGAAGATGCGCAAATATCGCTTAAATACTCGTCTACCTCGGAAAATATAAAAACACAATCTTCCAACTTACTAGTTTGACAAACAATATCCACAGGCTGACTAACAGCTGTCAAAGTTGCGTAAGCCGAGCCGTGCGCTATCGGAGATAGAACATTATAGGGATTCTCATTTATTCTCCTTCTCTTTTTCAGAAGCCGATTCATTCTCTTGTCAAATGTAGCATGAAAGTTAACAAATGTATTACGAACCTCTTTTGGTAGCTTTGCCTGCGCTCGGAAGTCTCTAGCAGCTGTCCACTCCAAATTATGATCCTTATAGTATAGAAATTGATGAAAAAGCTCATAGTACAAACGCAGCGATAGCGCAGAAGGTCTCAAAAACCCGAACGCAAATAGAGTAAAGGACTCAATCGCAGCAGAATTTGCACCTTCGACCAGTATTTTTATATCCCGATCATCATAATATTTCAGAAAGTACTCTAACCAAGCGAGTGATAATTTCAAACTATCCCCTGCTTTCTCTAGAACTTTTTCTCTTTCTTTCAAATCTCGGTCTATACTTATTAAGCATTCACTTATATTATTTATCACTTTAGCCTCCACATATTTTGGTGTTCTTTTCTATAATTGATGTTCTCAGAAATGGAGTGATAGCAATGTAAAACAGCGCTTTGACCAAACAAATTAATAATCTTTTTAAGCCAGGGCTTGATACCACGGCGGTTATCAAATCGAGGTATTGGCCTTTCTTTTTCCAGTTTCTTTAATTCAAAGGTCATATAGTCGACAAAATCAGAGACCGTCAATCGAAGGTCACTTCGTCTGGACTTATTTATATACTCAACAAGATCCTCTTCTTTATCCTCAAACATGCTATTAGACTCACTGACTGTTCCTTCAATGAAATCAAAACTTGCAACAACTTCATCCTCTGCATGGCGCACAATATCAACGAAGGCTTCAAACCCAAGCGACTGCATTAGAACATAAAACTGCTTCAAGTCACGCTCTGATAAGTCAAGCAGCGCCAATGCACTTATAATGCGAAATTCGCCGTGCCTACTGCTCATACTCACACTCCCAGTTGCGTGCCTATTTCGTCGCAAAGCGCATTAATCTCTCGGCGCAGAACACCAGACCACGATACTTTCTTATCCGTAGCGAAGCCAGTGTATTGCGGATCGGCTGCGAGGAGACGGGAGTACACCAAACGCTCATACAATACGTTCGGGCCATAGATCGGATGTGCGCGCAGTTCTGCCTCTGCGGACGAAGGCGAAGAGCCTCGCTGAACACCATTTATTACCGTATAGTGGGGAGGGGCAATTTTAAGATGCGCTAGCAATTTGTTTACGAGTTCAATGCCGAGGACGGAATATCTGTCCGGCCTTACTGGTGAAAGAATTGCATCTGAATTTTCCAAAGCGCACTTTGTTACGAATGAACTGCTCGGATTGCAGTCTAGCACTATCAGATCATATCTTTTTTTGCATTCGTTAATGAATCTTTTAAAGAAAGTGCTCGCCACGTTAAGCTGTTGAGGGTCATCGATTAAAGAGTATTTTACCAAAGTGAAATCTCCGACTATTAAGTCTATACGACATGGAATACCCCCCTTAATTCTTTTTAACGTTTTGGCGATTTCTGTTGAATCTGGAGGTGGGGAATCCGATTTCTTAACTTTAAAAAAATCATCTGCAGGCGCAGGCTCAAAACACCTCAGTATCGTTCTTTGCTCATCGACAAGCTCTTCATATTGATCCCTACCAATTACTGCTTGAGTTAGGTTAAATTGAGCATCCATATCGATTAGAAGAACGTTTTTTCTTCTTCGAAAATAAAAGTTTCTAAAAACGTGCGCCGATATGGTCGTCTTCCCTACGCCACCTTTCATGTTCAGCACTGAAACAACTTTTCCCATCACTCGCCCCATAAAGATCAGATCATTTTTGCCTCTCGGAGAGCGTATCATAGATGTATTGTTGGTATTCACACAACCCTTGCTCCATCCAGCTGAGCGGGCCGGGCTTCGCCAGCGGCGCGCGGGTTCCGCGGTGGATGCTTTCCACCAAGCCGCGGTCCTCGTCATTCACCCGGTCGAAGAAGGCGACGGTCTCGCGCAGGTAGGTCTCGACGTCGGGCAGCGCGCGCAGGCGCTCCGGCGCGATCGACGCGCCGAAGCGGACATGGACCTGGTCGACCGCCCGCGGCATGAGGGAGAGCCACCACAGATGATCGGGCGCGAGCACGAACATCGTCGCCGGGAAGACCGTCGGCATGATCGAGGTGCAGCGCAGATCGCCCGACAGATGCTCGTTCTCCGGCGGCGCCACGCCGTATTTGGCGTCCGGGTCCTTCGGGAAGGTCTGGCAGGTGTAGGCGGGGTGCGGCGGATGGGGGAAGCGCACCTGGTCGACCGGGCACCACGCGCCGACCGTGCGGCGGTGCGCGACCGGCAGGTGGTAGCTCTCCATGAAGTTCTCGGCCAGCAGCTTCCAGTTGGTGCGCCAGACATGGTCCTGCGTCACCGCCTGGAGGTAGCCCTCCGGCCGGTAGGGCGCGACCGCCTCCGTGAGCGGCGCGAGGCGCGCCGCCAGGTCCGGCGGGTCGGCGGCGAGGCTGACGAAGACGAAGCCAGACCACTCGGCGCAGGCGATTTCCGGCAGGCGCATGTCGGCCTTATCCAGGCCAGGCATCTGCGGCGCGCCGACGAGGCGTCCGTCCCGCTCGTACGTCCAGCCGTGATAGGGGCAGGAGAAGCGCTTGCCGCAGCGCCCGGCCTCCGGCCCGTCGGGCAGCAGCAGCATCAGGCGATGCAGGCAGACGTTGGAGAAGGCGCGGATCGAGCCGTCCGCCTGGCGCATGGCGAAGACCGGCTGGTCGTTGATCTGATAGGTCAAATACTGCCCCGGCTCGGCGATCGCGCCGGCCCAGCCGACGCACAGCCACTCGCGCGCGAAAATCCGTTCGCGCTCCAGCCTCAGAAAATCAGGATCAACATAGGCGGCGCGCGGCATCACCGTGCGCGGCGCGTTCGACGCGCTTAACGCGGCGTCGATCTCGGCCAGGGTCCGCTCGACATCCCCCATCGGCGACAGATGCTCCGGCCCGCCCCGGCGTCCCACTCGCCGTCCCGGGCCGCCGGCAGTCTAGGGGCGAACAAGGCCGCGCCGCAAGGGAAGCGAGCGCCCTCCTCAGGCCGCCGGATAGGCGTTGGCCCAATCGTCGACGGGGCTGTCGTCCAACGAGAAGCGCGGACTCTCGTCGAGGAAGTCGTGGACGTGGATGACGAGCTGATCAGCCTCGATCAGGCAGATCGCGTAGGCCGGCGGTTCGAAGCAGCCGGGCGCGTGCCCGTCTGTCGAGAAATCCAGCGCGACTTGATGATTGAGCGCCCGGATGGTGGAGAGCCCGATCCCCCGCCAGGTTCCGAAGATCGGTCGATGCAGATGGCCGAAGAACAGGTGGCGAATGCGCGCGCGGTGCGGCTCGACCACGGCGCGGAAGGCGTCGCGTTGGATCAAGCCGATCCGGTCCATCGGCGCGACGCCGACGTCGAACGGCGGGTGATGCATGAAGAGGAAAACGTCCTCGTCCTTCGCCGCCGCCTGATCCAACTGATCGCCGAGCCAAGCGAGGCGCGTCTCGCAATACCAGCCCGCATCGGTTCCTTCGAGAACCGTGTCGAGAAAGAGCATCCGCCCCTCGCCCGTGCGCAGCGCGCTTTGGACGAAGCCGTCGGCGTCGCGCGGCTGACCGGGGAAGGCGGCCGCGAAGCGCGACCGGTCGTCGTGATTGCCGATCAGGAGTCTGAGCGGCGGCGCCAGCGGCGCGAGCGTGCGCTGCAGATGGCGAAACGCCTCGGCCTCCCCCCAATGGGTCAGGTCCCCCGTGACGACGACGAGGTCCGCATCGGCGTGGTTTTCGTTGATGTCGGCGACCGCGGCGGCCAACGGATTCGAGGGATCGCGGCCGTACAGCGTCTCGCCTGGCGGGACGAAGTGCGGATCGGTCAGGTGGATCAACTTGAACATTGGCGGGTCGCGCCTCCTTGGCGTCGCGGTCTGGCGGCTTGGTCTTGGGGCCTTACCACCGTTCTATGACGGCGCGATTGCGCCGCTCCGACAGTTTGAGGCGTTGACGCGGCCGGCGTGTTCGCTATGACGGCCCCGTCGTCAGCGCCCTCTTGGACAGACGGATCATGGATTTCTCCCTCGCCGCCGCCAATCTGATCTCGCCGCCGGTGCTGTTCTTCGCGCTGGGCTTGGCCGCCGCCCTCGCGCGCTCCGACCTCAGCGTGCCGGAGGCGGTCGCCAAGGCGCTGTCGCTCTATCTGATGCTGGCGATCGGCTTCAAGGGCGGGGCGGCGGCCAGCGAGCACGGGCTCGGCCTCGACCTCGTGCTGGTGATCGGCGCGGCCGCCGCGCTCAGCTTCGTCATCCCGTTCATCGCCTTCGCGCTGCTGCGGCTCACGACGAAACTGGGGCGGATCGACGCGGCCGCAATCGCGGCCCATTACGGCTCGATCTCCATCGTCACCTTCATCGCCGCCACGACGGCGCTGGAGAGCGCCGGCGTCCCCTTCCCCGGCATCATGGTCGCCGCCGCCGCGGCGATGGAAGTGCCGGCGATCGCCACCGCGCTTCTGCTGGCGCGCAGCGGGGCCAAGTCCGGCGAGACCGTGCAGGGGGAGACGCCCTGGCGAGAGGTGCTGCTGAACGGCTCGGTCGTGCTGCTGGTCGGCGCTTTCGTGATCGGAATCGCCACGGGCGAAAAGGGATTCGCCAGCATCTCCCCCTTCATCGTCGATCCGTTCAAAGGCGTCTTATGCCTGTTCCTGCTGGATATGGGCCTCGTCGCCGGGCGCGAACTGCGTCAGATCCGCAAGCGGCTCACGCCCGCGCTGCTCGGCTTCGGCCTCTACATGCCGCCTTTGGGCGGCTCGATCGGCGCGGCGACGGGCTGGGCGATCGGGTTGGAGCCGGGCGGCGTCGCGCTGTTGGCGACGCTGGCGGCGAGCGCGTCCTACATCGCGGTGCCGGCGGCGATGCGCCTCGCGCTGCCGGAAGCGAAGCCGTCGCTCTATCTCACCCTTTCCCTGGCGATCACCTTCCCGTTCAATCTGACGGTCGGCATTCCGCTCTACATCAAGTTGGGCGGCTGGCTCGCCGGCGGCTGACGGAGGTTTGGTATCTCATGGACGACCTGCCCACATATCCGAAGAAGCGGCTGTCGATCATCATCGAAGCGCCGTTCCTGAATCGCCTCCTCGACCTTCTGGACGGGCTGGACGTGCCCGGCTATTCAGCGCTGCCGCTCTTGGCGGGTCGCGGGAACAGCGGCAGTTGGCGACGCGATTCGCTCTCCTCCGACGCCGGCCGCATGGTCCAGGTTCTGGTCGTGCTCGACGAAAAGCGCGTGGCCGCGGTGCTCAAGGAGGTGAAGCGCGTCCTCGACCGCCAGATGGGAATCGTGACCATCGGCGACGTTCAGGTGCTGCGCCCGGAGCATTTCTGAGGAAGGCCCCCGCCATGACCGACCAGACGCCTCCGCCCGTCCGAACCAAGCCCTCGGGAACCCGCGGCGGTCGAGACGCCAACGCCCCGATCATCGTCGCAGCCCTCTACACGGCCGGCCTTCTCATCCTGCCGTTTCTGGCGACGTTGGCGGGCGCGATCTGGGCCTATGTCGCGCGCGGGTCGGCCGACGAGGACTGGGAGCGCTCAGTCCTCACCTACCAGATCCGCACCTTCTGGATGTCGATGCTCTACGCCGCGCTGTTCTATTTCCTGGCCTTCGCGACGATGGGGATCGGCTTGATCCTCTATATCCCGCTGCTGATCTGGTACATCGTGCGGCTTGTGAAGATGTGGATCGGCGCAACCAGACGCGAGACGATCGCAACCGAGCAGAGCTGGCTCTGGTGAGCCGCCTTCCCAAAGGCCTGGAAACCGGGTACACCCGCGGGCCATGGATATGACCGCCCCGCCCGACCCGATCACCGACAGCGACGATCTGGCCGCCTTCTGCGCCGAGTTGGCGAAGAGCGATTGGATCTGCGTCGACACCGAATTCATCCGCGACAAGACCTACTGGCCGCAACTCTGCCTGATCCAGCTCTCCGCGCCGGCGCGGCGCGAGGACAATTCGGAGGATCCCGACGACGGACCGGCCGCCTGCGTCGATGTGCTGGCCGAAGGGCTCGATCTGCAGCCGGTCTACGATCTGCTGGCGGACGAGAAGATCCTGAAGGTTTTCCACGCCGCCCGTCAGGATCTGGAGATCTTCTACATCCGCATGGGGCGAGTCCCCGCTCCGCTGTTCGACAGCCAGGTGGCGGCGATGGTCTGCGGTTACGGCGACCAAGTCGGCTACGAGGCGCTGGTGCGCAAGATCTGCAAGGCGGAGCTGGACAAGAGTTCGCGCTTCACCGACTGGGCGGCGCGCCCGCTGGAGGCGAAGCAGCTGAAATACGCGCTCGCCGACGTGACCCACCTCCGCCGCATCTACCGCCACCTCGCCGACATGCTGGACGACAGCGGCCGCGCCGACTGGCTGACCGAGGAGATGGCGATCCTGGCCGATCCGGCGACCTATGAGAACGACCCGGCCGACGCCTGGCGGCGCCTGAAAGCGCGCAACGCCAAGCCGCGCATGCTGGCCGTCCTGAAGGAGGTCGCCGCCTGGCGCGAACGCGAGGCCCAGAGCCGCGACGTGCCGCGCAGCCGCATCGTGCGCGACGATTCGCTGATGGACATCGCCGCCAGCGCGCCGACCGACGTGAAGGCCATGCGCCGCATCCGCGGGCTGCCCAGCGGCTTCGCCGAAGGCAAGTTCGGAACCGCCTTGATCGAAGCGGTCAACCGCGGCCTCGACCTGCCGAAGGACCGACGTCCGGTCCTACCGAAAAGCGAACCGCTGCCGACCACCCTGCAGCCGCTGGTCGATTTGATGAAGGTGCTGTTGAAGGCGAACGCGGCTGAGGCCGGCGTCGCCGGCCGATTGATCGCCAACGCCGACGATCTGGAGCGCATCGCGCTTGACGATCGCGCCGACGTGCCGGCGCTGAAAGGCTGGCGGCGCAAGCTGTTCGGAGAGCAGGCGCTGGCGCTGAAACACGGCCGCATCGCGTTGACCGCCGGGCCCGAGGGGGTCGAGACGATCGAACGGTCGCCGCCCTCGTCGGGCGGGTGACCCGGCCTGCTACTGTGGCGACGCACTTCGCGCGTGCTAAAGTGCATGCGCATCGTCGCTGACCGAGCCTGAGGGAGAGCCGCCCCAAAGATGCGCACCGTCGCCGTCATCCTATTCTCTTTGTTCGTCGCCGGGGCGGGAACCGCCACCCATCTGGCCGGCGGCGGCAAGATGGACCTGTCGATGATTCCGGGATTGGAGGGGGTCGCCCTCGAATTCGGATGGATCGAGGAGCGCGGGCCGGACGGGCCGATCGCGCCGCCTACGCCCGAGCGGACCGCCGAGGCGTCCGACGCCGCGCCCGCCGGCGCGACCGGGGCGCAGGCGAGCCTGGCCGCGCCGTCCCAATCGGCCTCCCAGGAAACGCCGCCCACGCTGGATGCGCAAAGCGCGCTCAACGCCCTGGAGCCCGCCGCAGGGCCGACGCAAACGGCCCAGGCGGACGGAACCTCGCCCGGCCAAACCTCGACCGCCGCGGCCGAGGACGCGGCGCTGTTCGGCGTGCCGGGACGTGCGGAAGCGCGCGGCGCCGGGCCGGACGGCGCGCCGCCCGTCTTCGCCATGCCCGTCGTGTGCCGGCCCGGCGTCGACTGCATGGTGCAGAGCTTCGTCGACATGGCCGCGGGCGAGGCCTATCGCGACTACACCTGCGGCGCCCTCAGCTACAACGAGCACAAGGGCACCGACATCCGTCTGCCCAGCTACGTCGAGATGGAGCGCGGCTATCCCGTGGTCGCCGCTGCGCCGGGCGTGGTCGTCGCCGTGCGCGACGGATTGCCCGACGCGAACTTCAACCTTTTCGGCCGGGCGGCCGTAAACGATCGCGGCCTGGGGAACGTGGTCGCGATCGACCACGGTCAGGGCTGGCGCAGTTTTTACGGCCACATGCGCCGCGGGAGCGTTGCGGTCGCCGAAGGCCAGCAGGTCCAGGCCGGTCAGGCGCTGGGCCAGATCGGACTGTCCGGCCTGACCGAATTTCCCCATCTGCACTTCCAGGTGATGAAGGACGATCGGCCGATCGACCCCTACACCGGCATGGGCCTGGAGAGCGGCTGCGGGGTCGAGGGAACCAGCCTTTGGGCGGCGGGCGCGCGCGAGGCGGTCAAACATCCGCGGACCATGCTGCTGCGCCTCGGCTTCTCGGATCAAGTGCTGAACAAGCCGGCGGTCGAATACATGCTGTTCAAGTCCGACGGCGTTCCCGCCTCGAACCGCGCCTTGATCCTGCACGCCCATCTGACCGGCCTGCTGGAAGGCGATCGGATCGAGGTGCGCATCTTCGGCCCCGACGGCGAAATCTTCGCCCAGGCCGGCGTCGACGTCGACCAGGCGGCGCAGTCCCGCATCCTGCGGGTCGGCAAAAAGGAGCTGGACGCTCCGCCGGCCCCCGGCCTCTACCGCGGCGAACTGCGCTATCTGCGCGCTGGCGAAGCCGGCCCTGTGGAACTGTTCCAAGCGAGCGAAACCGTCGCGGTCGAATGACGCGCCCGGCCCGAAACGCAAGCCGCGCCGACGTCGAGCCTACCCCCGACGCCAAGCCTACCCCCATGCTGGCGAAGAGGTCTAAAGCGTGACCGCCAACAGCGGCAGACGGCGGCCCGGGATCGATCCGGACGGCGCATTCCCGATGCGGAGGGCGCCCATTCGCTCGTAGAACGGCGCGGCGTCCGGATCCGCTTCGACCCGCAAACGGCGCGCGCCCGCTTCGCGCGCGCGCTCAAGCGCCCAGGCGAACAACACGCGTCCGACGCCCTGGCCCATGGCCTGCGGCTCCACGAACAGCTTCGCGAGGTCAGCGTCTTCGCCCGCCGAGGCGATTTGGACGAGCCCGACGACGAGGCCGGCGCGTTCGGCGACCGCCAGACCCGGCGCGGCGAGATCGTCGGCGCACAGGGTCAGCTCTGCGCGACACGCCGCAAGAAAGTCGGCGTCATACCCCCAATGAGCCTTCGAGCGCAGGCACAGGGCGGAGAGGCTTTCCTCTTCCCCCGGTCGGGCGGGTCGAAGACGGATCATGGGATCAGTGTGACCGCCTTCGGCGGGACCGCCAAGCGCGCTCGCCGGCGCCGGCTCCCTTGGTAGAACTACCGAATTACAGCCGTCTTGCATTGCGTCCGAAGCGCGAAGTGCTAGCCTGTCGACGCCTTGTAATAGGCGCGCCGTCCTGGGGAGAGCGGCGTTTGCGGCCGGATGTGCGGGGAGAGGGGCGTTACGCGTATGGCGGAACGGGTCGGGCTGTCGGATGTGGCGGCCGGGGGATTGATTGCGGTCTTGTTCGTGACGACGGCCGTCTCGAACGCCGCGCTCATCTTCGCCGGACTGCCGCCTTCTTATTTTCTGACGGGCGTCACGCTGATGCTGGTCGCGACGCTGATCGGCGCGGTCGGCGGGGCGATCCTCAGCGGCTTCTACGCGCCCGCCATCGGCCCGCGCAGCGGACTGGCGCCGGCCTATGCCGGTTTGGTCGCCGGCGTCGCGGCGAGCGCGTCCCCAGGCGCAGCCGGGGTCGACCAATTCGCCACCATCGTCGCCGCGATGATGACGGCGACCTTGGCGACGGGGGTCATTCTGTTCGCGCTCGGCTGGTTTCGCCTGGGCGGCCTCGTCCGTTACATCCCCTATCCCGTAATGGGCGGCTTCTTCGCCGGCATCGGCTTCCTGTTTCTGCGCGGCGGCGTGGAGGTGGCGGCGGGCGCGGAGATAGCCCTCGCCGACCTGCCCGACTTCGTCGGCGCGTCCGCCATGACCTTGGCGGCGCCGGCGCTCGCATTCGGCGTGATCGCCTACCTGCTGCAGCGGCTGAACGGCCATTGGACGGTGACGCCCGGCGTGATCCTCGGCGCGCTCGTCCTTTTCTACGCCGCCCTGTGGACGATGGAGATGAGCCCGGCCGAAGCCGCCGCCGCCGGCTGGCTGCCCCAGGTGGGCGGCGAGACCGGCGGCTGGCCGGCCTTCACCCCGGCGGATCTGTCCGGCGTCGATTGGGGCGCCGTGCTGGGCGAAGCCGCGGCGATCGGGGCGATCGCCATGCTGGCGGCGATCATCCTGCTGCTCGAGGTGTCCGGCATCGAGATCGTCGGCGAATGCGAACTGAACCCGAATCGCGAACTGAAGGCGGCCGGGCTCATCAATCTGGCGAACGGCGGTCTGGCCGGGTTCGCGGCGGCGCACAGCGCGTCCGAGGCCGCGCTCGCGGTGAAGATGGGCGCCGGCAGCCGGGTCGTCGGCGCGGTGTTCGCCGCCGTGGTTCTGGCGACCTTGGCGTTGGGAACCGACTTCATCGGCTACGTGCCGAACTTCGTGCTCGGCGGTTTGCTGGTCTTTCTCGGGCTCAACTTCCTGATCGACTGGCTTTGGACCGGCAGGCGCGACATGCCGGGGGCGGACTACGCCGCGATGGTGGCGATCCTCGCGGTGATCGGCGCAGTCGGGCTGCTGGAAGGGGTGGCGTTCGGGCTGGCGGTGGCGACGGTGCTGTTCGTCGTCAGCTACAGCCGCCTCAGCATCGTCAAAGGAGAGATGACCGCGCGCGATCACGCCAGCCACGTCGTGCGCAGCGCCGACGCCCGCGCCGTTTTGGAGCGCGAGGCGAACCGGGTGCGGATCCTGAAGCTCCAGGGCTTCATCTTCTTCGGCACCGCCGACAGCTTGCTTGAGAGGGTCCGCGCCCGGCTGGCCGACGAGGCGACGCGCTTCGACTATCTCGTCCTCGACTTCAAGCACGTCAGCCGCCTGGACAGCTCCGCCGTACAGGCTTTCGCCAAGCTGAAACGCCTAGCCGACCGCGAGGACGTCGCGGTCGTGTTGACCGACCTGCGCCCGCCCGAACATCGTCGACTGGAGGCGATCGGATTCTTCCGCGGCTCGGCCGGCGACGGCGCGCCGCGCGATCCGGATCGACCGCCGCGCCTGTCGCTCTCCTATCTCGACGACGGGGTCGCCTGGTGCGAAATGGACATTCTGCGCGCCGGCGGCGTGCGCGAGGAAAGCGAGGGCGCGACGCTCGAGGATCAATTGGCGGCCGTGCTCGAGAGCCGCACCGCCGCCGCGGCGATCGTCCCTTATTTCGAGCGGCGCGACGCGGACGCCGGCGCCTATCTCTTCCACCAGGGCGACCCCGGCGACAGCCTCTATCTCTTGAGCGAAGGCGTCGCGTCGGTGGTGATCTCGCCCGACGGCAAGGCGGAGCGCGCGATCCGGATCTTCCAGCGCGGCACGCTGCTGGGCGAGATGGCGCTCTACACGCACGGGCCGCGCACGGCCTCGGTGCGGATCGACGAGCCGTGCCTGCTGTTCCGCCTGACGCGCGAGTCCTTCGAGGCCATGCAGCGCGAGGCGCCCCAGGCCGCCGGCCTGTTCCACGCCTATGTCGTCCGACTGCTCGCCGAACGGCTTGAGCGCGCGAACCGGGAGCTTAGGCAGGTGAGTTGACGGCGGCGCTTATCGGCGCGCCTACGCCCCGTGCGCGCGCCCCCGCACCCGCCGCGCGATCAGCAGATAGGCGAGCGCCGTCGGGAACATGATCAGGCTGTAGATCGCGCCGGGGATCATCATCTCGCGGCTGCCCAGCAGGGTCAGCGCCACGAAGATCGCCAGCGTTCCGTTCTGAAGCCCGCATTCGAGCGTGATCGCGGCGCGCTGGGCTGGCGCGAGGGCGGCGGCCCGTGCGATCGCGGCCGCCAGTCCCAGCATGCACAGGTTCAACGCCAGCGCCACCGGCCCGGCCTGGACGAAGTACGCAGCGACGTTCGCGCGTTCGCTCCAGATCGCGCCCGCGACGATGACGACGAACAACACGGACGCCGCCGGCCGACCGATCCGGTCCATCCGCCGCGCGGCGTCGGGAAAGCGCCACTTGACCGCCATGCCGATCAAGACGGGGACCGTCGTGATGGTGAAGACGCCGATCACCGTCCGCGCGACCGCGATCTCCGGCCCCTCGTTCGCCGCCGTGAAATGGGCGAGCGCAAGCCCCACGATGAGCGGCAGCGTAACGACGGAGAGAAGGCTGATCGCCGCGGTCAACGAAACCGACAGCGCCGTGTCGGCGCGCGCGAGATAGGTGAGAAGATTGGAGGTCACGCCCCCCGGGCAGGCCGCCAGGATCATCACGCCGACCGCCAGCGCCGGCGCCATGTCGACCGCCGAGACCAGCGCGAAGGCGACCGCCGGGAGCAACAAGACCTGACAGGCCGCGCCCACAAGCGCCGCCTTGGGCTGCGTCACGACCCGCCGGAAATCGGCGAGCGACAACTCCAGCCCGACCGTGACCATGATGAAGGCCAAGGCCGCGGGCAGGAAAAGCTGTGTGATGAGGCTGCTGTCGTCCATGCGTCGGCTCCCCTCTAGCGCTTGGCCGCGCTTCTCAACAGCGGCGCATGCTCCTCCAAGAAGTCGCCGAAGGCGGCGGCGAAGGCGTCCAGATCCTCCGACGTCATGGGCAGGGACAGGTTGATCATGCCGCGATCGGCGCAGTAGAGGCCGCGGGCCAGCATTTCGTGATGAAAGAGATGCGCGGCCCCGTCGGGCGCGCCGCGCGCGTCGGCGACTGAGCGGATAGGCGCGCGGGTGAAGTGCACGCTCATCATTGAGCCCCGGCCGGTGACTTGGACCGGGACGTCGGCCGCCGCAGCCCGCTCGTTCAAGCGCGCGCGGAAAGCCTCGCCCTCGCCGCTCAGCCGCTCGGCCGTCTCCGGCGTATAGACCTGCGTCATCGCCGCGGCGCCGGCCGCCATGCTGAGCTGGTTGTTGTTGAAGGTGCCGGCGTGGCCCAGCGCCTTCGGGTCGCTCGGATCGTAGAGCCGCATCACGTCGGCGCGCCCGCCGAAAGCCCCGAGCGGCAACCCGCCGCCGATATATTTGCCGAGCGTCGTCAGATCCGGCGTCACCCCCAACGCCGCCTGCAGACCGCCGCCCCCGAGGCGCGAGGTCATGACCTCGTCGAAGATCAGCAGGACGCCCCGGGCCGTGCAGGCCTCGCGCAAGGCTTCCAGAAAGTCCGGGTCCCCGGGAATGCAGCCGGCCGCGCCCTGCATCGGCTCGACCAGCACGGCGGCCAGATCGTCGCCATGCTCGGCGATCAGCGCGGCCGCGCCCTCCGCGTCGTTGTAGGCCCCCATCACGATCGGAAAGGGCGCGTTGGTGGGCGCGGGCCCGTCGCCGTACTTCAGCACCCCGCCGTGGTAGCCGCCCTCGAAGACCATGACCTTCTCACGGCCCGTGAAGACTCGCGCGGTCACGATCGCCATCAGATTGGCTTCCGTGCCGGAGTTGCAGAAGCGCACCAGATCAAGAGAGGGAAATCGCGCGGTCAGCGCCTCGGCGAGCGCGCTCTCCTCCCGGATATGGGCGCCATGCACCCACCCCTTGTCGAGCGCGTCGCGCACCGCCTGCTTGATGACAGGGTCGGAATGGCCGAAAAGCCCGGCCGTGTACTCCCCCAGGAAGTCGCGATAGCGGTGGCCGTCGACATCGTGGAGAGAGGCGCCATCGCTGCGTTCAACCACGACGGGAAAGGGCCGAACGTGGATGACCGTGCGGGTGTTGCCGCCGGGCAGGAAACCGCCGGCCCGCTCGATATGGGTCCGGCTCGCCGGATGCGCCTCGGCGAAGCGCCGCTCGGCCAGCTCGATCGCCGCCGCCAGATCCAAGTTCCTCAAGACGCCTCTCTCCCCCACCCGCTCGCACGCTGGGCGAAGCATAGGCGGAACGATCCGGGTCCCGCCAGCCCCGCCTTTACGCGCCAGCGTTCGCGGTCTCGGCCTGCAGGGCGCTCTTTGGAAAAGAAAAGGCCCGCACGGTTTCCCGCGCGGGCCCTTCTCATCGATCGGCGCGTCGCCGGGCGGCCGCTTAACGCTTCGAGAACTGGAAGCTGCGGCGGGCCTTGGCGCGGCCGTACTTCTTGCGCTCGACCTTACGGTCGTCGCGGGTCAGGAAGCCGGCCGGCTTGAGCGCGGCGCGCAGCGCCGGCTCATAGGCCACCAGCGCGCGGCTGACGCCGTGGCGCACCGCGCCGGCTTGGCCCGACAGGCCGCCGCCGGAGACGGTGCAGTAGACGTCGAACTGGTCGGCGCGCTCAGCCACCTGGAAGGGCTGACGGACGATCATCTGCAGCGTCGGCCGGGCGAAATAGGCGCCGAGCTCCTTGCCGTTGACCGTCATCTTTCCGGAGCCCGGCTTGATCCAGACGCGGGCGACGGCGTTCTTGCGCCGGCCCGTGCCGTAGGAGCGGCCGTGCTCGTCGATCTTCGGCTCGTAAGTCGGCGCGCTTTCGCCGCCGGCCGCGGGCGTACCGCTGACGGCGCCGCCCAGCTGCGACAGGTCGTTCAGGGTCTGGGTTTCGTCAGCCATCTCAGTAGCTCCGCTTGTTCTTCGCGTTGCGGGCGGCGATGTCGATCGCCTCCGGCTGCTGCGCCTCGTGCGGGTGCTCCGCGCCGGCGTAGACCCGCAGGTTCTTCATCTGCTGGCGGCCGAGCGGACCCTTCGGGACCATGCGTTCGACGGCCTTCTGGACCACGCGCTCCGGGAAGCGGCCGTCGAGGATTTCCTCGGCGGTCCGGCTCTTGATGCCGCCCGGGTAGCCGGTGTGCCAGTAATAGGTCTTCTGCACCCGCTTGCGCCCCGTCAGCTTCACCTTGTCGGCGTTGATGACGATCACGTTGTCGCCGCAGTCGATATGCGGGGTGAAGCCGGCCTTGTGCTTGCCGCGCAGAATCTTGGCGATCTCCGCCGCCATGCGGCCGAGCACCAAGTTCTCGGCGTCCACGAGGTACCACTTCTTGTCCACCTCGGACGCCTTCATGGAATAGGTCTTCATCGCCCGTTTCCGTCTCGTTGAAGGGTCTGTCTTATGAGGACGCCGCCCGATGCGTGAGCAGGCCGCGTCCAGCCGGCGCGGGTTGTACGCCCGGCGGCGGGGTCGGTCAATCTGTTTTTTGATGCATGAATTTGAGATTATGCTTATTTTTCAAATGTTTGTTGTCGCGGTATTATTTTACCGCTAATTTAACCTGCTGCGCCGCAAGGAAAAATCGCTTTCGACAACCTCCCCGCCAACACTCTGATTTCACGCAAGAATTCTAGAGGCGCTTCGCCGTCGGCGGCACCGAATAGGTGCCGGTGACATGCGCCACCGGCGTCTCCTCGGGGTCGGCCGCGCCGAAGATCCGCACGTCGCCGACGCAGAGCCGCTTGCCGCTTTTCAAAAGCGCGGCCTCCGCGATCAGATCCTCGCCTCCGCCGGGCTTGGAGAGGAAGTGGATCGTCATATCCGTAGTGACAGCCAAGGGGACCGGCCCGACATCCGCCATCACTGCGATCCACAGCGTGAAGTCGGCGAGCGCGAACATCGCCGGGCCGCTGATCGTGCCGCCCGGGCGGATCGAGACGTCGGAAAACGGCAAACGGCAGCGCGCCCGCCCCTCCCCGATCTCTTCGACCACGAAACCGAACAGATCGGCGAAGGGGGCGTCCTCGGCCAGGATGGCGTCGAGCTCGGCGCGGGTCAGGTTGGCGGGCATGGGCGTCTTTCGTCCGGATGGCGCTTTGGAAGGCGCGGAGTTTGGCCCGAGCGTCCCCGGCTTGCAACGCCGCGCCGTCTCGACGCGGGGCGCACCTATCGTTAGAGTCCCGACAGACCCATGTCATAGCCCATGTCATAGAAGGAGGGCGCACCGATGTCCGCCGTCGCCGAGAAGCCCGCCGAAGACGCGCCGATGGTCCTGCGCCGGGACGAAGGGCCCGTGGCGCGCCTGACACTGAACCGCCCGCAGGCCTACAACGCCATGTCGGTCGCGCTCATGGAGGCGCTCTTGGAAGAGCTGCAGCGCCTTGATCGCGATCCCGCCGTGGCCGTCGTCGTGCTGGAAGGCTCGGGCCGCGGCTTCTGCGCCGGTCACGACCTGAAGGAGTTGAAGGCCAATCCCGCGACCGCGTTCCGGGAGAAGACCTTCAGCCTGTGCTCGCGCGTGATGACCGCGGTCGTGGGCCTGCGTCAGCCGGTGATCGCCAAGGTGCACGGCATCGCGACCGCCGCCGGCTGCCAATTGGTGGCGAGCTGCGATTTGGCCGTTGCAGCCGAGGACGCGCGCTTCGGCACGCCGGGGGTCAATATCGGCCTCTTCTGCTCGACCCCGATGGTGGCGCTAAGCCGGGCCGTGCCGCGCAAGCAGGCGATGGAGATGCTGCTGACCGGCGAAATGGTCGCCGCCGACAAGGCCGAAGCCTACGGCCTGATCAACCGCGCCGTCGCCGGCGGCGACGAGGCGCTTGAGGCTGAGGTCTCGCGTCTCGCCGAACTGGTTGCGAGCAAATCCTCGAAGGTGCTCAAGACCGGCAAGGAGGCGTTCTATCGTCAGGTGGAGATGGGCCTTGAGGAGGCGTACGACTACACCTCCGCCATCATGGTCGAGAACATGGGCTATCGCGACGCCCAGGAGGGCATCGGCGCTTTCCTTGAAAAGCGCAAGCCGATCTGGACCGGGGAGTGAACGCGGGCATGAGCGCCGACGCCGCCGGTCTAGCCGCCGCCTCCGCGGGCGTCGATCCGGACGCCGATCATGCGGCCGATTACTACGCCGACGCGTTTCTGCGCGACATTCTGCGCGAGGTTAAGACCATCGCCGTGGTCGGCGCCAGCACCAACGAGAACCGGCCCAGCTTCTTCGCCATGAAATATCTTCAGAAAAAGGGCTATCGGGTGATCCCGGTAAATCCGCGCGCGGCCGGCGAAACCTTGCTGGGAGAGCCCGTCTTGGCCGATTTGGCGGACTTGCCGGGGCCGGTCGACATGGTCGACGTCTTCCGCAATTCGGACGCCGCCGGCGCGGTCGTAGACCAGGCCCTGACCCTTTCGCCGCCGCCCAAGGCGGTCTGGCTTCAGCTCGGCGTAGTCAACCACGACGCCGCCGCCCGGGCGGAGGCCGCCGGCGTGCGCGTCGTCATGAATCGCTGCCCCAAGATCGAGTACGCGCGGCTGTCGGGCGAACTGAGCTGGAACGGGATCAACAGCCGGGTGATTTCGGCGAAGAAGCGCGGGATCTGAGCCGCGCCCTTACAGCAGGCACAGCACGCCGTAGCAGCGCGCCAGCCCGAAATGGAACACCGCCCATAGGATGACGTCCAGCATGAGGCAGCCGCCGAGAAACCAGGCGATCGTGCGCCCCGTGATGCGCGGCGCGCGGCTTTTGCGTCCCCGTCCGGACGGGGTCTGCACGCCGGAATCCGCTCCGGCCGCCTTGCGGCGCTTCTTCTCCCCCATGATCGCGACCGGCTCCCTCGTCGATGGCTGAACTGACGGTCGATTGGGACCGGCCGGCGGCGATGGGTCAAGAGGGCTGGGACGCGCTGCTGGCCCGGTGCCCGCGCGCCAATCCGTTCCAGAGCTGGTCGTGGGGCGCCGCGACCGCGGTCGTCCACGCCAGCGTCAACCGGCGGGCGGTCATCCTGGCGGGCGCGCGGCCGATCGGGCTGATGCAAGTGACCGAGCGCCGCTATCTCGGCCTCGCCACCTTCGCGCAATTGATCCGCGGGCCGCTTTTCGTCGGCGGGCCGGAGACGGCGGCGGCCGCCCCGCTGGTGTTTCGCCATCTGCGCAAGCGCTACCGGCCGACCAGGCTCTCTTTGCTGGCGCTGACGCCGGAGCTCGACGAGGGACCGGTCGCGGACAAGTTTCTCGACGAGGCAGGCTTCCGCAAGGTGAAGACCGGCTACAGCTCGGCCTGGCTGGATCTCACCCCGAATCAAAGACTGCTGCGGCGCGGGCTCCGACCGAACTTCCGAAATCAACTCAAGAAAGCGGAAGAAGCCACTGATTTATCAGTAGAGTTTGGCGGCGATCCTGAGCGTGACTGGCTGCTGAATCGCCACGCAGCGCACCGCCGCGCCGGCCGCTACAGCGGGCCGAGCCCAATTCTTCTGCGCGCCCTGCCGCTGGAAGAGCTGCTCGTGCTCACAGCCCGGGTCGAGGGCGAAGAGGATCCCGTCGCTGGCGCGCTGTTCCTGCGCCACGGCGCGACGGCGAGCTACGAGGTCGGCTGGATCGGCTATGAGGGACGCGCGAGAAACGCCCATAACCTTCTGCTCTGGAACGGCCTTTTGGCCTTGAAGAAGGCCGGCGCACGTCGTTTGGATCTCGGCGGTCTGGACGAGACGGACGCGGCCGGGCCGGCGCATTTCAAGCGGGGGCTGGGGGGCGAGTCTTTCACGCTCGCCGGGACCTTCGTATAACCGGGTCTATAGCCCGCCCAAGACGGAGGTCCGCCGATGGCCGCCCCCTTCACCGACCCCGCCGCGCTCGACCGCGAAGCGCTTGAGACAGGCCTGCGGCTGGCGCCGCGCTTCGACGCCGACGGGCTGATTCCGGCGATCGCCCAAGACGCCGAGACGGGCGAGGTGCTGATGCTCGCCTATATGAACGCCGACGCGCTCGCCGCCACGCTTAAGACCGGCGAGGCGCATTACTGGTCGCGCAGCCGCGCCGAGATCTGGCGCAAGGGGGCGACCAGCGGCCAGATCCAGACGGTGCGCGAGCTGCGCGTCGATTGCGATCAGGACGCGGTCCTGATGAAGGTGACGGTCGGCGGCGACGGCGGCTGTTGCCATGTCGGCTACCGCGCCTGCTTCTTCCGCAAGGCCGCCGGCGACGGCGCGCTGACGCCGATTGCGGCGCCCCTCGGAGCGGCGGGGTGAGCGCGCCTGCGACCATGACCGCCGTCCTGCTGACGGGCCACGGCGGGTACGACAAGCTGTCGGTGCGCGACGACGTGCGGGTTCCGAACCCGGGTCCGGGCGAGGCTCTGGTGCGCGTGACGGCCGCCGGCGTCAACAACACCGACATCAACACCCGGGTCGGCTGGTATTCGAAGAGCGTGACCGGCGCCACCGACGAACGGGATGGGGCCGAAGAGGTCGAGGACGGCGGTTGGGCCGGCGCGCTCGCCTTCCCGCGGATTCAGGGCGCCGATCTGTGCGGCGAGGTGGCGGCGCTCGGCCCGGGCGCGGGCGGGGTCCGGCTCGGCGCGCGGGTGACCTGCGCGACCAATCAGCCGATACCCACTCCCGACGCGCCGACCCGCTACCAAGCCATCGGATCGGAATATGACGGCGCCTTCGCGCAATATTGCGTCGTCCCGGCCGATCAGCTTTTCGACGTCAGCGCCTCGCCGCTGTCCGACGTCGAGATCGCGGCCATGCCCTGCGCGTACGGCACGGCGATGAACCTGGTCAGCCGTGCGGCGATCGGCCCGGGAGACCGCGTGCTGATCACCGGGGCGTCGGGCGGCGTCGGCTTGGCGGCGGTCGCGCTGGCCGCCTTGCGCGGGGCCGAGGTGACCGGCGTCGCAAGCGCGGCCAAGCAAGCCGCGGTCGTCGCGGCCGGCGCGGTCCGCTGCCTCGACCGCCAGGACACGCCCCCGGCGGGCGTCTTCACCGCCGCCCTCGACCTGGTCGGCGGACCGGGTTGGGCCGGCGTGATCGACGCGCTGGCCCCGGGCGGGCGTTACGCCGCCTCAGGCGCCATCGGCGGGCCGGTCGTCGAAATGGATCTGCGCACGCTCTATCTCCGCGATCTGACCCTGTTCGGCTGCACGTACACGCCGAAGTCCGTGTTTCGGGAGCTGGTCGATCTGATCAACGCCGGCGGCCTCCGCCCGAACGTCGCGTGCACGTATCCGCTGGCCGAGATCGTCGCCGCCCAAAAGGCCTTCCAGGAAAAGACGACGTCGGGGAAAATCGTGCTGCTGCCGCCAGCGTGACGGCGCCCGCGCGCGGCTTAGTCCTTTTGGCTTAAACTTTTTGAATGATTTTGTGTTGATTCGACTCCCCGACGGTCTACCCTAAGAGGCGGGGCGGAAAGGAGGCTTTGTGACGAGGGCTGAGCCGCGGCTGTTGCGCGACGCCGCGACGTTCCAGAGCGCGCCATGCCGCAGGTTCGCCGCATGGCTGGGCGATCAGGACCGAGACGACGACGCGGCGCCGAAGTCGCAGGTCGATCCGCACCGGCTGCGCGACATCCTGCCCCATCTTATGCTGATGGCCGTAGAGCCGGCGGACGCGCCCGGCGCGCCGCCGCGTTTGCGCTATACGTTGGTGGGCGAGCATATCGCCGAGTACTACGAACCCCTCAAAGGCCGCTATGTCGACGAACTGGAACTCGGCGATTGGCGGGACTATTGGCTCGAGGCGGTGCGGCGGCCGGCGCGCGAGCGACTCGCGACGTGCGGCGTTTGCAGCGTCGAATGGCAAGGGCGCGACCATCTCATGCTGGAGTACGTCTTCGCCCCCGTCGTGCGCGACGGGACGGACGAGGTCGTGCAGCTCGTCTGCTGCGTCAGTTTCTTCTACGAGAGCACGGGCAAGGTTATGAAAGCGACCGATCCGCCGTTCGCCGTTACGCCGCCGCAGCCGACGCCGGTCGGCGTTGAGCCGGATCCCTAGGCAGCAGCAACGCCGTCAACAAAGCCGCAGCGGCAAGCCCGCCGAGTCCGAGCAGGATCGCGGTGAAGTCGCCCGACCACTCGCGGCCGTACTTGATCAACAGCACCCCGATCGGCCCCGCCCCGAAGGCGAGGACGAACTTGAGCCCGAAGGCGAGGCCCTGATGGTCTTTCGGCGCGAACCGCGCGAGCATCATGTTCTCCGCCGGCAGGGCCGATGTGTTGACCACGACGAGGCCCACGGCCGCGAAGAACAACGCCCCCTCTCCGAACAGCGCCATGGCGAACAGCAACGGGACCATCATCGCCCAGCCCAGCGCGTAGACCAGCTTCAGCGAATAGCGGTCGGCAAGCCGCCCGCCGACCAGTTGCATCAGGGCGCCGGCCGTATAAACGCCGCCCACCGCCAGCCCGATCTTCGAGATGTCGCCGCCGAGCCATCCCAGCATGTTCTCTTCGAACAGCTTCGGCATGGCCGTCTGGGTGGTGTTGTAGATCAAGCCGATTGCGAACATCGGGAACAGCAGCGCCGCGAAGGCGGTCAGTCGCCCGCGCCCGTCGACGCCGCCGACGGC
Source organism: Marivibrio sp. (assembly GCF_040218065.1). Taxonomy (NCBI): domain Bacteria; kingdom Pseudomonadati; phylum Pseudomonadota; class Alphaproteobacteria; order Rhodospirillales; family Aestuariispiraceae; genus Marivibrio; species Marivibrio sp. The sequence goes on from NZ_JAVJQE010000013.1 coordinate 392,337, forward strand.
GTCGGAGGCCGCCGCCGCCCCCTCCACCACGCGTCCGGTGCGCAGGCACCAAATCAGCGCGACTCCGGCCGCGGCGCAGGCGAGGCCCGGCAGGATAAAGGCGCCGCGCCAGCCGATCGCTTCGATCAGCAGGCCCGTCAGCGCGCCCGCCGCGGCAGAGCCCAGACCGCCGAATATGCCGTTTACGGCCAGTTTCTGGCCGGTCGCACCGACGGAGGTTCGAATCAACCACGGTATCCCAACAGGATGGTAGATCGCGGCGAACAGCCCGATCGCCGCCAGCATGCCGCCCAGCATCACCGGTTCGGACGCGAAGCCGCAGGCGGCGACGGCCGCGCCCATGCCGATGAACATGACCGCCAGCATGCCCGGCGCGCTCCACTTGTCGGCGAGGCGCCCGGCCGGCAGTGCGGCCAGCCCGATCAGCGCGCTCGCCGGGGTCCACAGCGCGATCAGCGCCTCGTAGTCGCTCGCCGTCCAGTCCTTCGCGATGGCGAGCACCAGCGTGAAGTACATGGCCGCGAAGTAATGGAACGCGAAATGACCGGCGGCGCTGAATCCCAGCGCCAGCCGCCCCTTGCGCAGGCTGTCGGAGTCATCTGTCATGGCGGGCGCGATGATGCGCCGGTTCCCGAGGCCCCACAAGCGCATGCGCGGCCATGAGTGCTTGGCGAGCCGGGAATAGATGCGCGCGGCGCGATGACGGTCCGGCGAAGCCCGGCCATGACGCGTCTCGATAAGGGCGCCGTAGGCGAACCCGCCATCCAGGTCGAAGAGTCGGCGGAACCGGAGCATGAGAGCGGCTCGAGCGCCGATCGGCGCCGACGGGTCGGCGCTACCCCAGCAGCCGATGCGCCGCCATCGCCTCGTAGGACGGGCGCGCGGCGTCGGCCAGACGCTGCAGGTCGGCCGGCAGGTCGCTCGGCGCGGCGCCGGCGGCGGCGAAACCCGTCGAGGCCTCGACCGCCTTGTACCAAACCGGGGCCCAGACGCCGTCGCTGTCCCGCCGGCCCGCGGGCCAGGCCAGCATGGCGGGGTCGAAGGCGACGTTCAGCGCGGCGCACAAGGCGCGCAACGCCCGCTCCGGATCGCCCAGCACGTCTTCGGCGTCGAGCACCGGCGGCGTCGCGTCAGCCGCGGCGCGGACGTGATCGAAAATCTCGCGCTGGCGCTCGAAACCGAGTTCGAACGCCTCAGGCGTTCCGCGGTTCTTCGCAAAGGAGGCGACCACGGCGCGGGGGTCGCGGATCAGGAAAGCGTTGGCCAGCCCGCCCGCCCAGTCGAGCGGGTCGCCGCCCAGCATATGCTGGCACATGTGCTTCTGATACCAGATCCGCGCGCCCTCCCGCGGCGGCGGCCCCTGCATGGCTTCGGCGACGCTGTCGAAGTCCTGCGGCTGGTTCTCCAGCACCGCCTCGCGCATCGGGTGATCGACCCCCGTGCGCGCCAAATAGCAGGCGTAGAACGGCTCGTCGGAGACGCAGGCGTCGGCGCGGTTCTCGAAGCTGCGCATCATCGCGGTCGAGATGTTTCGCGGCCCCGACCACATCGCGATGCGGGCGACCGGGTCCCGCGCAGTTGCGGTCATGCCGACAACGTCTCGGGCGGGCATACCCGATCCACAAGCGCGCGATAGGCCTGTTGCAACCGCTCCACCGTCGGCCCGCGCGCGCCCTCGCCGATCACCCGCCCGTCGACCGCGCGCACTGGGATGACGCCGGCGAAGGTGCCGGTCACGAAGGCCTCGTCCGCGGAATAGACCTTGGTCAGGGGGAAGCTCTTCTCGTGGACGGTCATCCCCAGGTCGCGCCCCAGCTGGATCACGTTCGCCCGCGTGATCCCGGCGAGACAATAGAGGCCGGACGAGGTCCAGATCTCCCCCTCGCGCACGATGAAGAAATGGGTCGAATTGCAGGTGGCGACGAAGCCGTGCGGATCGAGCATCAGCCCCTCGTCCGCGCCCGCCTTCTCGGCCTGGATGCAGGCGGATATGCAGTTCAGCTTGGAAAGGCTGTTCCACAGCGGGTCCTGCACGTCCGGCGCGCCCCGGCGGACGTGGACGGTGTGGAGGCAGAGACCTCGCTCGAGGACCGCCGGGTCCGCCTCCTTCCATTCCGGGATGATGACGACCGTGGCCCCGCCGACATTGGCGCGCGGGCTCTGGAACGGCGTCGATTTGAGGCCGCGGCTGACGACGAGGCGGATATGAACGCCGCTCTCCATCGCGTTGGCGCGGCAGGTCTCCAGGATCGCGGCCTGCAGGTCGGCCGCGCTCATCCCAATGTCGAGATCGATCGCCTTCGCCCCCTCATAGAGCCGCGCCATGTGGCGGTCGATGAAGGCGAGCTTACCGTTGTGCAGCCGGATCCCCTCCCACACGCCGTCGCCCAGCAGAAAGCCGGAATCGAAGACGCTGACCACCGCCTCCCCGCGCGGGACGATACGACCGTTGACCCAGATCTTGACCGCCTCGTTGCGCGGATCGGCGGCGTGGGCGTGGGAGCCGGACTGCATGATGGGGCCTCGTCTCTTGGAACCGGGCGGAAACCTTAGACGGCCCCCTCCGGACGATAAAGCGCCCCCTTGCCAGGGCGGGCGCGCGATGGAAGCTTAACCGCGCCGTCCCCAAGATGAGGTCCCACGATGCCCGCCCGCGCCGACAGCCCCGCCGCCGCCCGCACCGCGATCGTCATCGGCGCGGGCGCCGTCGGCGTCTCCTGCGCGCTGCAGATGGCCAAGCGCGGGATCAAGGTGACGCTGATCGACCGCGGCCCGGTCGGCGGCGGGACCAGCCACGGCAATGCGGGCGCCGTGCTGCGCGCGGCCTCGCCGATCGCGGAGCCGGGGATTTGGCGCAAGGTCCCCTCGATGCTGCTCGACCCGATGGGGCCGCTCACCGTGCGCTGGCGCCATCTGCCGGCGCTGGCGCCCTGGCTGATCCGCTTCCTGCGCGAAAGCGGGGCCGAGCGCTTCCGGGCCAACAGCGACGCCATCTGGCAATTGGGCGATCAGGCCCCCGACGCCTGGCGCCGACAGGTCCGCGGCACGAGCGCCGAAGAGCTGTTGCGCCCGGTCGGCTGGCTGAAGGTCTACGAGACCGAGAAAGCCTTTGAGAAGGCCGCAATCGGCCGCGCCGTCTACGCCGACAAGGGCGCGGCGATCGAGACCTTCACCAAGGACGAACTGCGCCAGCTTGAGCCGAACCTGGCCCCGATCTTCGCGCGCGGCGCGCTGCACGCCGACGCCCTGTTCGCCCGCAACCCGCGCCGGCTGGTGGAGATCTGCGCCGACGCCGCGCGAGACCTCGGCGTCGAGATCCTGGAGGCGGAGGTCGCCGACGTCTCGGCGGACGATCAGAAGGGCCGGGCGACGCTGGCCGACGGGCGGGTGCTGGCGGCCGACCGGCTGGTGCTGGCCGCAGGGGCCTGGTCGAAGGATCTGGCGGCGCGCTTGGGCGTCACGCTGCCGCTCGACACCGAGCGCGGCTATCACCTGATGTTCGAGACGCCGGAGAAGTCGCTGTCGCGCCCTGTGATCTGGGAGGAGAAGAGCTTCGTCCTCTGCCCGATGGAGCACGGGCTGCGCATGACCTCGCAGGTGGAGCTCGCCGGCCTCAAGGCGCCGCCGGACTATCGCCGGATTGAGAGCATGATCCCGATGGCGCAGAAGATGCTGCCTTCGCTGGCCGAGAGCGGGGCGCCCTGGGACCGCTGGCTCGGCTTCCGTCCCAGCCTGCCGGACGCGCGGCCCGTGGTCGGCCCCAGCCCGCGGGCGAAAGCCGCCCTCTTCGCCTTCGGCCATCAGCATTACGGCTTGAGCCTGGCCGCCCGCACGGGCGAGGTGATCGCCGATCTCGCCGCGGGCGAGCGGCCCGCGATCGATCTCGGCGCGCTCTCGCCTGCGCGCTGGGCGTGATTGTTCGACGGTCATGAAACTTTCACGACCCCTATCGTAACGGAATCTTTAGGACTCCCCTCTACCGTCCTCACGCAGGGTTACGAAAGAGGGGCCGCCCCGTGGACAACCGCGCCGTCAAAGCCGAACCGGCCGACGATCAGGAGACCTTCCTGGCCGCGCTCAACGCGGGCGTGCGCTACGCCTTCCAGCCGATCGTCAACATTCAGACGGGCGCCGTCTTCGGCTATGAGGCCCTGCTGCGCCATCACGAAGCGGTCGGCGTCTCCTCGATCGCCGCGCTGTTCGACCGGGCGCACGGGCTGGGCGTCCTGCACCGCGCCGACATCATCCTGCGGGAGCGCGCGATCGCCCAGTTCGCGAAGCTTCCGCACGCCGAGCGCACGCTGCTGTTCTTCAATCTCGACGGGCGCATCTTCGAAAGCCAGGACTATCATCCGCATCAGACGGTCGCGCTGCTGAGCCATCACGGCGTCTCGCCGCATGCGCTGTGCCTGGAGCTTTCGGAACGCTACGACAACGCGTCGGCCCGGCATCTGAACGAGACGCTGCGGGTCTGCCGCGAGCACGATTACAAGCTCGCCATCGACGATTTCGGCCGCGGCTTCTCCGAGATGAAGATGCTCTACGACCATCAGCCGGACTTCGTGAAGATCGATCGCTATTTCATCAGCGGGATCGAGGATGATTCCAAGAAGCGGCTGATGGTTTCGACCATCGTCAATCTGGCGCACGTGCTGGGCACCCGCGTCGTCGCCGAGGGCGTCGAGACGGCGGAGGAGTTCTTGGCCTGCAAGGACGCCGGCTGCGACCTGGTCCAGGGCTATTATGTCGCCCGCCCGACCCAGGAGATGAGCGATCTGCGCGAGACCTACGCCGCCGTCGAAGAGGCCAACCAACGCGACCGACGGCGCAAGCAGACCGACTCGCTGCTGGTGCGCGACCACGTCGCCGCGCTGGAGAGCCTGGATGCGGACCAGAGCGTCACCGAGATGCTGGAGGCCTTCCGGGCGCACAAGGAGCAGACGCTGTTCCCGTTGCTGGACCCCGCCGGCCGACCGCTCGGCGTGGTGCGTGAGACGGATGTGAAGGACTTCGTCTACCTGCAATACGGCCGCGACCTGCTGCAGAACAAGGCCTACGCCAAGCGGCTGACCCAGTTCGCGCGCCGATGCCCAATCGCCGACGTGCAATGCAGCGTCGAGCGGATCCTGGAGATCTACGCCATCGCCGGCGAGAGCGACGGCGTGATGATCACGGAAGGCGACCGCTACCTGGGCTTCCTGACCGCCGACCGGCTGCTGCGCCTCGTCAACGAGAAGAACATCGCGGCCGCGCGGGACGAGAATCCGCTCAGCAACCTTCCCGGCAACAACTCGATCGACGCCTACATCGCAACCGCCCTCGAGACAGCGGCGGGCGACTACACGCTGCTCTATTTCGACCTCAACGACTTCAAGCCGTTCAACGACACCTACGGCTTTCGTCAGGGCGACCGGGTGATCGTGCTGTTCGCCGAGTTGCTGCGCCGCAGCTTCCGGGACGGCTCCGGCTTCATCGCCCATGTCGGCGGCGACGATTTCTTCGCCGCGCTCGAGGGCGTGCCCCATGAGGAGGCGCAGCATCGCGCCCGCCAGTTGATGCAGCGCTTCAAGTCGGATGTGGAGAGCTTCTATTCCGCCGAACACCGGGCGGCCGGCGGCTTCTCTGCGCGCGACCGGGAAGGCCGCCTCGCGCGGTACGGCCTCCTGAGCGCCTGCTGCGCGGCGATCCACCTGCCGGGGCACGCCCCACGCCCCAGCCTGGACCGCCTGATGCGACGCTTCGCGGATCTGAAGAAAGCGGCGAAGCGCGGCCGAGATCCGCTGGCGGCGGAGACGCTGAAGGGATGAGGCCCGGGACGGAAGCTCAATCGATCACGCCGCCGCGGGTCGGCGACCCCTCGCTCAGACGTTAAAGTCCAGATTCCACATCCGATAGCGCTCGGGATCGTCCTGCCAGCGATCGCGCACCTTCACGAAGAGGAAGAGGTGCACCGGGTGCTCGAACATCTCCTGCAGCTCCTCGCGCGCGGCCTGGCCGATCCGTTTGATGCGCTGTCCGCCTTTGCCCAGGATGATGGAGCGCTGGCTTTCGCGCTCGACATAGATCACCGCCTCGACCCGCGCGCCGCCGTCCTTGGTCGACTCCCAACTTTCGGTCTCGACGGTGAGCGCGTAGGGAACCTCTTGGTGAACGTTCAGATAGAGCTTCTCGCGCACCACCTCGGCGGCCAGCAGGCGCTGCGGCATATCGGAAAGCTGGTCCTCAGGATAGAGCCACGGCCCCTCCGGCATCAGCGCCGCCAGCCGAGCGGCGAGATCCGCGACCCCGTCGCCCTTGAGGGCGGAGATCATGAAGATCTCCGAGAACAGGCCCGTGGCGTTCAACTCGTCCGCCAGCTTCAGCAGCACGGGCGGTTTGATCGCGTCCGTCTTGTTCAGCGCCAGGACCGCCTGACGTCGGCCGGCCCCGTAGCCGTGATCGGCGAGACCGTCGAGGATCGCGCGGACCTCGTCGTCGAGCCCGCCGACGGCATCGATCAACAGCAGCACGGCGTCCGCGTCGTCGGCCCCCGACCAGGCGGCGGAGACCATGGCGCGGTCCAGCCGCCGCTTCGGTTGGAAGATGCCGGGCGTGTCGATCAGGGCGATCTGGCTCGCCCCGTGCAACGCCACGCCGAGCACACGCGCGCGCGTCGTCTGCACCTTGTGGGTGACGATCGAGACCTTCGCGCCGACCAGTCGGTTGACCAGCGTCGACTTGCCGGCGTTCGGCGCGCCGATCACGGCGACGAAGCCGGCGCGGGTCTGATCGTCGCTCCCGGGCGTCTCGCTCATCGGGTCAACTCCTGCAACAGGCGCTCGGCCGCCAGACGCTCCGCCATGCGTTTGCTGGAGCCTTGCGCGCGGGCCGGGCTGCGGCCCTCGACCGCGACTTCGATGGTGAAAACCGGCGCATGCGGCGGCCCTTCGCTCGAGACGACCCGGTATTCCGGCAGCCCCAGTCCCCGAGCCATCGCCCATTCCTGCAGACCGGACTTCGGATCTTTCGGCGGCTGCGCCGCGCGGGCCAGCCGATCGCGCCAATGGCGCTCCACGAAGCGCCGTGCGACCTCCAACCCGCCGTCGCGGTAGAGCGCTGCGATCGCCGCCTCCATCGCGTCCGCCAGGATCGAGGGGTTGTCGCGCTGGTCGGCCGCGGCCCCCTCTCCCCCGCCCAGGCGCAGGCGCGGACCGAGACCGATCTCCCGCGCGATGTCCGCCAACATCTCGCCGCTGACCAACGCGTGGAGGCGCTTCGACAGCGCACCCTCGGCCTCGTTCGGGTAGGCGCTCATCAACATGTCGGCGATCAGCAGAGCCAGCACCCGATCGCCCTGGAACTCCAGACGCTCATAGGCGGCGGCGTCGCTGTCGACCGCGCTGCGGTGGGTGAGCGCGCGCGCGATCAAGGTCGCATCCTGGAACCGGTGGTCCAGCAGCGCTTCGACCGCCGCCCTGTCGAAATCGTCTTCAATCGACGCCATCGAACAACCGTCCGTAGCGGATGCCGGTCGGCCAGGTCCACGGTTTCCAGAGAACGACCTCTTCCTCGACCGACCAGAAGATCACGTCGGCGCGGCCGATCAGGTTTTCCTTCGGGATGTAGCCGACCTGGCTCAGCACGCGACTGTCTTGCGAGGAATCGCGGTTGTCGCCCATCGCGAAATAGTGGCCCGCCGGCACTGTGAAGACGGGCGTATCGTCCAGGCGGCCCATGTCGCCTCGCAGCTCGATGATCCGATGCTCAACGCCGTTTGGAAGGGTTTCGACATATTGCGGGACGCCGCGGCCGGACGGCAGTCGGTAATCCTCGATCCGGCGGCGGCTCACCGCCTCGCCGTTGATGTGCAATACGCCGCGGCGAACTTGGATCGTATCGCCCGGCAGCCCGACGATCCGCTTGATGTAGTCGACCTGCACGTCGGTCGGCTGGCGGAAGACGGCCACGTCGCCGCGCTCGGGCTCGTCGGAGAGGATTCGCCCGTCGAACGGACCGGCCGAGAAGGGAAAGCTGTAGCGGCTGTAGCCGTAGCTGAGCTTCGAGACGAAGACGTAATCGCCTTCCACCAGCGTCGGGATCATGGAGCCCGACGGGATGTTGAACGGCTCATAGAGGAAAGTGCGCACGCCGACCGCGATGATGATCGCATAGATCATGGTCAGCGCCGTGTCGCCCCAGCCGCCTCCGGCGCTCTGCTTGGCGCGCACGCCCTGGCCTTCGCTCGGATCCTCGCTCATCGCCGCCGTCCTGTGGGGTCGCCCCAATTGCCATGCCGGAAACCGGCCGGATATGGACAGCCGGGCGCGCCGAAGTCAAGCGGCCCGCCCGAGGCGCGCCAGACCGTGCAACGCCCTACAGCGCCCGCACCCGCTCGAACGCCGCGCGCTCGCTCTCCGGCACGGCCGAGAGGATGACGGTCGCCTGCGCGAGCCCGCTCTCATCGGTCAGCGAGACGTCGACGAGCGGCGCGTAGCCAGGGGGGACGAGTTTCATCATCCGCGCGTGAGCCCCGCCGTGCAGCATCAAGGTCGGCTTGCCCGAGCGCATCGGACGCACTTCCATGTCGCGCCAGAACACGCCTTGCCGGAAGCCGGTGCCAAGCGCCTTGGAACACGCCTCCTTGGCCGCGAACATCTGGGCAAGCCGGTCGGCGCGCTTCGCCGGCCGACGTTCGGCCCGCGCACGCTCCGCCTCGGTGTAGAGACGGTTGAGGAAGCGCTCCCCGAAGCGCGCGAGGGTCGCCTCGATCCGCGCGATATCGCACAGATCGACGCCGAGGCCGAGAATCATGGGTCAGCTGTCCTTCCGTCGAAAGGGAACGCGCGGATGGCGGGCGGCGTTCTCCGCCGGCTTCAAGCGCCCGCGATGCGGGGCGAGCGCGCCCTCCTGCTCCATCTGCTTGCGCTGGCGACGCAGGAAACGGCGATGCTGATAGCCGGCGATGGCGCGCCGCAGCGGAAAATAGAACGCCGCCCAAACCGGCGCGAACAAGACGACCCCTCCGACCGCCATCGGCAGGAACACCTCCCACGGATGCTCCAAAAGATAGCCGAAGCTGAGGCGATGCGTCTGGAGCTCTTCCGCGCTGACGCCGAGCAGCAGGTTGCCGAGCTTGAAAATGCCGACCCAAATGAACGGGAAGGTCCAGGGATTGCCGACAACCGTGCCCACAACCGCCGCCAGCATCGAGGCCCGGAAGAGATAGGCCAGGCCCGCCCCGACCGCGATGTGCAGCCCCATGAAAGGGGTGAAGCTGACCGCCGCCCCGAAGGCGAAGCCGGCTGCGATGGCGTAGGGGGTGCCGGGCAGCCGGCCGACGCGATGCTTGAAATAGTCGAACCAACGCCGCCAGCCGATGGAGGGCCACACAGCCTCGCGTACGCGGATGCCGATCGGTCGTTTTTCTCGCCGTCTGAACATGGTGTCGTTACGTTGCGCCCTTCATCCGCTCTGCGCCCGCTCGACCGAATTGACCAACGGCGACGCCCGCAAGGCGGCGATGATGTTGCTGAGCTGGCGGACGTCCTTGACCTCGATATCGACCAGCAGATCGAAGAAATCTTCGCTGCGGTCGGTGAATTTCAAGTTGATGATGTTGCCCCCGTCGCGGCCGATCACGCTGGTCAGCGCCGCAAGCGCGCCCGGCTCGTTGCTGAGCACCGCCTTGATCCGGCCGGTAAAGGCGTTGCGCTCCTCCGCGCCCTCCTCCCAGCCGACGTCGAGCCAGCGCTCCGGCATGTCGGAGAAGCTCTCAAGCGTGGGGCAGTCGACCGTGTGGATCGTCACTCCCTTGCCGGTGGTCACGATGCCGACGATCCGGTCGCCGGGGAGCGGATGGCAGCATTTGGCGTAATGCACGGCCATATTCGGGATGAGACCGCGCAGCGGCACGCTGCCCTTGCCGTCGTCGCGGGCGGCCGGGCTTTCGCTCGGTCCCTTCGCCTTACCCTTGCGCGCCGGCGCCAACGCGTCCTTCGCGCCAGGATAGACGGCGTAGAGCACGTCGCGCCCGGTGTGGCGGCCCTCGCCGACGGCGACATACAGGTCGTCGACGCTCTCCGCCCGGAACCGGTTGAGGACGCCTTTCAGCGCCTTCTCCGTCAGTTCGTAATTCGTCTGGTGAAAAATCTTCTCGACGATCTCCCGACCCAGACGCAGATACTGTTCGCGCTGTTGCGAGCGGATGAAACGGCGGATGCAGGCGCGCGCCTTGCCGGTGACGACGAAGCTTTCCCAACTGGGGCTCGGCGTCTGGGCCTTGGAGGTGACGACCTCAATCTGGTCGCCGTTCCGCAGTTGCGTGCGCAACGGCATAATCCGTCCGTTGATGCGCGCGGCCGTGCAGCGATCGCCGATGTCGGTGTGCACCGCATAGGCGAAGTCGACCGGCGTCGAGCCGCGCGGCAGCGCGAACAGATCGCCCTTCGGCGTGAAGACGAAGACCTGATCCGCGAACATCTCCATCTTGGTGTGCTCGAGGAAGTCTTCAGGGCCGGCCGCGTTCTCCAGAATCTCCAAAAGCTCGCGCAGCCATTTGTACTGCCGACCCTCGGTGATCGGCGCGTCGGCCCGCCCGCCGACGTCCTTGTAGCGCCAATGCGCCGCGACGCCGAGCTCCGCAATCTCATGCATTTCGCGGGTGCGGATCTGAATTTCGATGCGCTGGTTCTCCGGTCCGATCACGCCGGTGTGGAGCGAGCGGTACCCGTTCGGCTTGGGCAGCGAGATATAGTCCTTGAAGCGACCCGGCACCGAGGAATAGGCCCCGTGGATGACGCCGAGCGCGCGGTAGCAGTCCGCGACGCTATCGACCACCACCCGGAAGGCCATGATGTCCGAGAGCTGCTCGAAACCGACATTCTGACGCTGCATCTTGCGCCAGATCGAATAGGGCGACTTCTCGCGCCCGCTCACCTCGCAGGCGATCGATTCGGCCGCCATCAGATCGGCCAGGCTCTTGCGCACCCGGCCGATCAGATCGCCGCCCTCGGCGCGCAGGAAGTCGAGGCGCGTGATGATCGAGGCGCGCGCGTCGGGGTTCAACTCCTGGAAGGCGAGGTCTTCGAGCTCCTCCTTCCAGTCGCGGATGCCGATGCGCTCGGTCAACGGCACGTAGATGTCCATCGTCTCGCGCGCGATGCGCCGGCGCTTCTCGGCCGCCTTGATGAAATGCAGGGTGCGCATGTTGTGGAGCCGGTCGGCCAGCTTCACGACCAACACGCGGATGTCCTGCGACATGGCGAGGACGAGCTTGCGGAAATTCTCGGCCTGTTTGGAGCGGTCGGACTGCAGCTCCAACTGGCTCAACTTGGTGACGCCGTCCACCAGCAACGAGATCTCCGAGCCGAACAGCTGGTCGATCTGCTCGACCGTGGTGTCGGTGTCCTCGACCGTGTCGTGCAGCAGGCCTGTGATGATCGAGGCGCAGTCGAGCCGCTTTTCGCTGAGCAACCCCGCCACTTCGACCGGGTGCGAAAAATAGGGGTCGCCGGAGGCGCGCTTCTGGGTGCCGTGCGCGCGCATCGAGAAGACATAGGCCCGGTTCAGCGCGTCTTCGTCCGCGCCGGGCTCATAGGTCTTCACCCGTTCCACGAGTTCGTATTGGCGCAGCATGGCGGTGTCGCAGGACCGATTGATACACTGTTTGAAGAGCGCGTCGTCCCCGCAAGGAGACACGCAAACAAATGGGCCTGCAAGACTTGCGAAACCAGGAGGCGCGCGGCGGCGATCGCCCCGGAATTGAGATCGTCATCCGGATCGACCGCCCCGCCCTCAGCGCCGCTCCGCCCGTTCCCCCCGCCGTCAGCTCTCCGCCGATACGGGCGCGACCGAGATCAGGCCGTTGTCCGGCGATCGGACGCAGCGCATCTCGTTCACCTCAGGCGCCCGCCAGGCTTGGTCGTACAGCTTGTCCAGGCACTGACCGAGGATCTTGTGGCCGAGCGCGTTCGGATGGGCGCTCTCCTGACAGCGCGCGAAGGCGGCGTCTTCGCGGTCGCTTCGGCAAGCGCGCGCCAGATTGGCCCAGGTGTTGGCGAAGTTCCGCAGACCGCCGGCGGGAAGATCGCGAACGATGCGTTCGCCATTGTTCGGATCCCGGAACCAGATCGGATTGAACGCTGCGCCGCGCGGGCTCGACGGTTGATCGCACAGCCGGACCCCGTCCATCGACCGCGCCACGTCCAAAAAGAGGATTCGCTCGCCTGGGAATGCGTCCCGCAGGCGCCGGGCCGCTTCCCTCGGGGCCTGGGACATGCGGATCGCCAGGCCGTCGGCGTCCTGCATCGAGCGCAGGTGAACCGGGCAGCCGGCGCGGTAGCGCGCCCGTGCGAGGTCGGCGAACCGGCGCTCATTCTCGGTCTCTTCGCCCGGGCTGATGAAACGCGCCGCCGGATCGGTCGAGAACGGGCTCACATAGCCCTGCATGACCAGCGTCCATTCGCCCGGCTCATAGCCGCGCTCGCGCAGCCCTTCGATCACCGGCGTCATGTTGTCAACGAGGCGGCGCGTGACCTCTTCCAGGTCGGAGACGCCGTCGCCGTCGACGTCGCGTCCAGGCGTGTAGAACTGATCGGCGAAGCAGGTGTTCCGGCGGATCGCCTCCTGAACGCGCGGGAAGAAGCCGTCGTCCGGATCGAATGTGCCGTTTACCTGGCCAACCGCGATAGACGCCGCCGGCCCGCCGGCCGCGTCGGTCATGAAGGCGGCGTAGCAATAGGCCACCAACTCGCCGAACCGGCTGATGAAATTGTTGCCGCCCAAGCTGGCCTTCAGCAGCTTGAGATCGTGTCCCTCGATCGCATCCCAGAGCTGCTCGCTCTGCGGCGGCAGGTTCGGGCCGTTCGGCGTCACGAAGGCTTCTTGAGGCTCGTTGACGTCCGTCGGCGTCGCCCCGCTGCACGCGATGTTGCGCCGCGCCGGTATGGTCGGCAAGTCGGCTTCGTAAATCGACGAGGCGTCGGATCGGTGGCAAAAATAGGGATCGGTCTGAACTTCCGGATTGAAGAACTCGCCCGCCTGCGGGGTCGAGCCGTCAACCGGCGAATAGGCGTCAAAGCCGTCGCCCGTGATAAAATCCTCCGCGCCTTCGCCGCTGATGAAGCTGTCGCCCATCGCGACCGCCAACCGCGGACCGCGCTCGTGCACGCAACCCGCCAGCAGACCCGCGCACACCGCCGCCGCGCACAGGCGGCCGATCTCTCTCGCAACCATCTGACATCCCCTCAGTTTCGTCACCAAAGACGAACAGGATATCCAAGGTTGCGGAAACGCCTAAGAAAAATTTATGCGCGCAACATACGCTCCGCCGACAAAAAAGCCCGGGCGCGAGGCCCGGGTCTCTTAATCGTTTCGAGTGTTGGACGGGGCGTTTCAGCCGGCCGCGGTCAGTCCTCGCGCTCGCTCGCGTCGACGTCTTCGAACATCGCTTCGGCGGCGGCCTTGGCCTCTTCGGCGGACGGCTCCTCGCCGCCTTCGGCTTCGCCGGCGTCCTCTTCGCCTTCGGGACGCGACGCGCCGGAGGTGCCCTCGCTCTCCTCGCTCAACAGCGCGGCCGCGGCCATCTCCAGCATGTCCTCTTCCTCGGGCTCGTCCTGCTCGACATGGCGCTGCAGGCCGCGCACCAGGCTGTCCTTCAGGCCGTCGACGTCCAGCTTCTCCTCGGCGATCTCGCGCAGCGCGACGACCGGATTCTTGTCGCGGTCGCGATCAAGCTGCAGCTCGGAGCCGTTGGCGATGTCCCGGCTGCGCTGGCCGGCCAGCAGCACCAGCTCAAAGCGGTTCGGCACCTTATCAACGCAATCCTCGACGGTAACGCGCGCCATGTCGGTTCTATCCTCTCGGGCTCGATCGTCCGGCCGATGGGCGGGACGGAAAATCGCACAATGCGCAAGGTGAAGCGGCGGATGAAGCGCCGCTTCCCCGCAAGGCGAGCGACTATAGGGAACGCGTCGCGCGGGTGCAAGCCCGGGCGGTTTCTCTTGTATCGGCCGGCGCCGCGGGATAACAGAGGGAACGCGGTGGTGAACCCGTGCGCGCGCCACAACCCTGAGGTTATGCGCCGGCGCGCCGGCCGCGTCATTGGTGATAAGTCATTGTGTTGAACCATAAGGGAAAACCGCTATGAAACTCGGTGTTTATTCGTTTGAGAAGATCGGCCTCTTCATCGACGGCGCGAACCTCTACTCCGCCGCCAAATCGCTCGGCTTCGACATCGACTACAAAAAGCTGCTGGAGTTGTTTCGCGAGGAAGGCCGCTTGCTGCGCGCCTTCTACTACACCGCGCTGTTCGAGGATCAGGAGTACTCCCCCATCCGTCCGCTGGTCGATTGGCTCGACTACAACGGCTACACGATGGTGACCAAGCCGGCGAAGGAGTACACCGACTCCCAAGGTCGCCGGAAGGTCAAGGGCAACATGGACATGGAGCTGGCGATCGACATGCTCGAGATGACGGAGCATCTCGACCATGTGATCCTGTTCTCCGGCGACGGCGACTTCCGCAGCCTGGTGGAGGCGGTTCAGCGCAAAGGCGTTCGCGTCTCGATCGTCAGCACGATCAAGACCTCGCCCCCGATGATCGCGGACGAGCTTCGGCGTCAGGCCGACCACTTCATCGAACTGCGCGACCTCGCCGATCTGATCGCGCGTCATTTCCACAACCAACCGCGCCCAAACGCGCGACCCGCCCCGTCGCGTCCTTCGCCCGAGCCCGAGGATGAATTCGAGGACGATTACGACGACGAGGAGGACGACTACGACGACGAGGATTACGACGACGAGGATTACGACGACGACGATGAAGACGTCGTGGTCGAGCGCACCGGACCCAAGTCCTAGACCGGCGCGCCTCCTCGCCTCCGCTGCGCCGGGACCCCGCGCCGATCTCTCGGCTCGGGCCGCGCGCTAACGATCGAAGGCCCATGATCGCCCCCTTCGAAGATCCGCCGGCCGATTGTCCGCTCTGCCCGCGTCTGGCCGCGTTCCGGGCGGAGAACGCCTGCGCCCATCCCGATTTCCACAACGCGCCGGTGGCCAGTTTCGGATCGCTGGACGCGCGCATCCTGGTGTTGGGCCTGGCGCCGGGTCTGAAGGGCGCGAACGCTACGGGCCGGCCGTTCACCGGGGATTTCGCCGGCGACCTACTCTACGCCACCCTCCTGAAGCAGGGGCTGGCGACGGGCGTCTACGACAGGCGACCGGACGACGGGCTGCGACTGGTCGACTGCCGCATCGCCAATGCGGTGCGCTGCGTGCCGCCTCAGAACAAGCCGACGCCGAAAGAAATCGCGACCTGCCGACCCTTCCTGGAGCGCGAGTTGGCTGCGATGCCCGCGCTGCAGGCCGTGCTGGCGCTGGGCCGCATCGCGCATGAGAGCCTGCTCCGCACCGTGGGCGCGAAGCTGAAGGACCATCCCTTCGCGCACGGCGCGCGCCACGATCTGAGCGGTCCCGCCGGCCGGCCGCTCATGCTTTTCGACAGCTATCATTGCTCGCGCTACAACACGAACACCGGGCGCCTGACGCCGGAGATGTTCGAGGCGGTGCTCGCCGACATGCGTCGCTCGGTCTGATTGCAGCGCGTTCGTCTCAAATCCAACGGTTAGCAATCGGTTAACGGTTTCGCTTGAAACTATTCTTCATCGGCGGGGAATAACCTCGCCGCCCGATGAGGAGGCCGACGCATCATGTCGCCCTGCGCGCCGACCGAGATCGTCTCCCGCCCGCTCGCGGACGCGCCGGCGCTTCAGCCGGCGTCGCTCGCCGCCGCGGCGCTCTTGTGGGGCCGCCTCGAGGCGATGTGGCGCGCCCAAGGCGCGCGCGGCCCTGCGCCGCCGCGCGCGCTCCTCGACGTCGGCGCGATGCGCGATTTCCTCGATCTGGTGATGCTGGTCGACGTGCTGCGGGACGCCGGAGCGTCCTCGGGTCGGAGCGACTACCGCTTCCGGGTTTACGGCACCGGTCTCGCGCAGCTTTACGGCGCCGACCTGACGGGTTGGCGGGTCTCGGCTCTCACGTCGGCGGCGGGGACGCTTCACCGTCGCTGTTTCGACGCGGCCCTCACGCACGGCGCGGCGATTCGCTTCACCCACGATTTAGCGGAGCGCGCCTACGCCCGGCGCGTGGAAGGCCTCTGCTTCCCGCTGACCCTGAGCGGCGCGACAATCGACCAACTGGTGGCGATCGAAGCGCCGCTGGGTCTTAAACGGGCGCCGGCCCCCTATCTCTGAGGCCAGGCCGGACCGGCCGACGTCGAGACGTCCGGCTCAGCCGTACTCCTTCAACAGCCCCGACTTGCGGCGCTGCCAGTCGCGTTCCTTGATGGTCTCGCGCTTGTCGATCTTGCGTTTGCCTTTGCCGAGGCCGAGCGCGAGCTTCGCGATGCCGCGATTGTTGAAGTAGAGGCGCAGCGGAACCAGCGTATAGCCGCCCTGCTTCTGGGCCCCCAACAGGCGGTCGCGCTCGCGCTTGTGGACCAGCAGTTTGCGCGGGCGCTTGGGCTCGTGCTGAAACTTGGCCGGCGCGTTCGGGTACTCGCCGATATGGACGTTGAAAAGGTAGAGTTCGCCTTCCTTGGGGCCGGCGTAGGCGTCGGACAGGCTGATCTGCCCGCGGCGCAGACTCTTCACCTCCGTCCCCAGCAGTTGCAGGCCGGCCTCGATCTCCTCTTCGATCTCGAAGTCGAACTTCGCCCGGCGATTGACCGAGACCGTGCCGGTCGAGGTCAGCGGGCTGCGTTTCGTCTTCGCCATGACGTCTCGCTCTCCTAAAACTGGGCCGGCCCCGGCCCTGTGAGAGCGCGGCGGCCCGGGACCGGGCGTCAGATCAACTGCGCGTGCTTTAGCGCGGCCTCGACCTTGCGCTTGCTCTCGTCCGCGATCTCCACGATCGGCAGGCGCGCCCGGGACGTCGCCTTGCCGAGCAGTTCGGCCGCGTACTTCACCGGCCCGGGCGAGCATTCGCAGAACATCGCGTCGTGGATCGGCATCAATAGATCGCGCACCTCGCCGAAGGTCTCCATATCGTTCTGGCGCCAGGCGTTGTGAAGACGCGCGCACAGCTTCGGCGCGATGTTGGCGCTGACCGAAATGCAGCCGTGTCCGCCTTGAGCCAGATAGGCGGCGATCGTCGCGTCCTCGCCCGAGAGCTGGGAGAACTCAGGCCCGAGCGCGAGCCGGGTCTTGAGCGGACGGGTCAGATCATTGGTGGCGTCCTTGACGCCGACGATGTTGTCGAAGTCGCGCGCAAGCCGCGCCATCGTGTCGACCGACATGTCGATCACGCTGCGTCCGGGGATGTTGTAGATCACGATCGGGATGTCGACGGCTTCCGCGATCGCCTTGTAATGCTGGTAGAGGCCTTCCTGGGTCGGCTTGTTGTAATAGGGAGTGACGACCAGCGCCGCGTCCGCGCCCGCCTCCTGGGCGTGGGTGGTGAGCCAGATCGCCTCGCGGGTCGAGTTGGAGCCGGTGCCGGCGATAACCGGAACCTTGCCCTTCGCCACCTCGATGCAGAGCTCCACCACCCGGCAATGCTCGGCGTGGCTCAGCGTCGGGGATTCGCCGGTCGTGCCGGTGGGGATGACGCCTTCGCTCCCCTCCTCGATCTGCCAGGCCACGAACTCCTGGAAGGCGGTCTCGTCGACCGTCCCCTCCTTGTCCATGGGCGTGATCAGCGCGGTCATCGAACCGGTGAACATCGGGCTCATCGCTATCGGGCTCCATCGACTGATTAATCGGCGCTGCGCGCCTGACGCGCGCCGCCGGAGAGCGTCGGAAATCCGGGCGGCGGACTGCGATTCGCGGCGCTCCGGCGAATGGGCGCGGACTTTATCGCCGCCTCGGCTGCGGAACAAGCCGCAAAGCCGCGGTTTTAACGCATCCGCTTGGCCTGGGACCCGCGCGCCCGTACACTCGCGGTTCACCGCCTGCGAGGCAGGCTCGTCGGCGGGATGAAGCGGGGGGCTATGGGATCGCCGACGCGACGCGCGCGCTCAGCGGCGCGTAAAGACGGGTCGGCTGACGGGTGACGGTCCGGGAGCCGCAACGCGCATCATGGCGCATTTTTTGAGACGATGGGCGGCGGTCGCGCTAGTCGCGCTGGCCGTGTCGGGCGGGGTCGCGGCGGCGGCGGCGCCGGCGCGCGCGGCCTTGGAGCCGGGCGACCGCAAGGAGTACGAGCTCGCCTTCCGGGCGATCGACGCCGGGCGCTGGGAGGCTGCGCTGCGCCACGCCCGGCGCGCGAACGAGGATCTGCCGCTGCAGGCCGTGCTGTGGCTCTGCCATCAATCCAGCGACTGCCCATCCAGCTTCGCCCAGATCACCGCCTTCATCGAACGCCATCCCACCTGGCCGCGTCTCGACCGGCTCGCGCGGCGCGCGGAAGCCGCACTCGACGCTTCCGTGACGGACGAACGGATCCTGGACTGGTTCTCCGGCGAGCGACGGCCGCAGACCGGGACCGGGGCCTTGCGGTGGCTGGCCGCCCTTGAGCGGCGCGGCGACCGGGCGGCCCTGCAGCAGGCCGCGCGCCAGGTCTGGGGCGAGGTCGTGATGGGACCGGCCGAAGAGCGCAGCTTCCGCCAGCGCTATCGACAGCTGATCCCGATGGAGGAGGAGATCTCCCGACTCGATCGCCTGCTATGGGACGGCCATATCCAAAGCGCGCGCCGGCAGGCCCGCCGCGTGCCGCGCGCCTATCGGGACCTGGCGGAGGCGCGCATCGCGCTGCGCACGCTCTCAGGCGGGGTCGACGGGGCGATCGCGCGGGTGGCGCCCGGCCTCGTCAACGATCCGGGGTTGATCTACGAGCGGCTGCGCTGGCGTCGGCGCAAAGACCGCAACGACGATGCGCTGGACCTGCTGGCCTGGCCGGACATGCAGGCGACGCGCCCCGACCTTTGGTGGACCGAGCGCGCGATCCTGGCCCGCCGCGCCTTCAACGACGGCCAGATCAGCCGCGCCTATCGCCTCGCCGCCGATCACGGCAGCGACGACGGCGCAGACTTCGCCGAGGCCGAATGGTTCGCGGGCTGGGTCGCGCTGCGCTATCTGCGCGATCCGGAGCTGGCCTTTCCGCATTTCCGGCGCATGCACGAGCGGGTCTCCTTCCCCGTCAGCCTGTCGCGCGCGGCCTATTGGGCGGGACGCGCGGCCGATCAGGCGGGCCATAAGGAGATCGCCTCGAAATGGTACGCCGAGGCGGCCCAGCACGGGGCCAACTTCTACGGCCAGATGGCGGCCTTGAAGCTGCCCGCCCCCATGCGCCCGCCGATCCCGACCGAGCCGACGCCGAGCGACGCCGAAGCCCGCGCCTTCGAGGCCGGCGAATTCCCGCGGCTGATCCGCATGCTGGAGGCCGCCGGCGCCGACCAGACCGCGCGCGTCTTCACCGACCATTTCGCCGATCAGCTAACCGACCCGGTGAACCTCGCCCTGCTCGGCCGGCTGACGCGCGAGATCGGGCGGCCCGACTACTCGGTGCGCGTCGCGCGGGAGGCCTTGAAGAAGCACGTCGTGCTGTCGGGCAGCGGCTATCCGGTGATCCCGCTGGGCCCGGGCGCGATTGTCGACCCCACCATCGTCTACGGCCTGATCCGTCAGGAAAGCGGCTTCGACGTCGACGCCGAAAGCCACGCGGGCGCGCGCGGCCTGATGCAGCTGATGCCGGCGACGGCCCAGGTGCTGGCCCGAATGGAGGGCGTCAGCTACCGCCGGGAGAAGCTGACCGAGGACCCGCAGTTCAACATGCGCCTCGGCCAAGTCTATCTGCGCGATCTGCTCGACGATTACGACGGCTATCTGCCGATGGCGCTCGCCGCGTACAACGCCGGGCCCAGCCGGGTTAAGCGCTGGGTCGCGGAATACGGCGACCCGCGCACCATGACGCTCGACGACCAGATCGACTGGATGGAGAGCATCCCCTTCCCCGAGACCCGCAACTACGTCCAGCGCGTGATGGAGGGCGTCACCGTCTACCGCCAACGCGCCGCCGGCCGGCATGTGGCGCTGAATTTCTCGGCGGCGGCGAATTAGGGGGCGAAGGCGCTCGGAGCCGGAGCGTCTTCTGAGTTTCGGCGGGTTAAGGGGAGGCAATACTTCACGTCCTTCAGCCGTCCGTCCCAGCCGCCGCACGACAAGCCGCCGCACGACAAGCCCCCGGGAGCGCCCGCCTTGCGCTCTTTCCAGATCAATTGAGTATCGGATCCCCGAACCCTGTTCCCTAAACCTCGCCTAGACAAAGCGCGCCCCCTCGCCCCATAACAACCCCGTCGTCTTTATCATCGGCGCGACAGGAGAGGCCCGCGATGACCGACCGCCCGGAGATCCACGGCGCCGACGCCTGCGTCTTCGACGCTTACGGCACGCTATTCGACGTGCACGCCGCCGTCGGGGCGGTGAAGGCGGAGATCGGGCCGGAGGCGGAGCGCCTCTCCCAGATCTGGCGCCAGAAGCAGCTGGAATACACTTGGCTGCGCAGCCTGATGCACAGTCATGCGGATTTCTGGCGCCTGACAGCCGACGGGCTGGATTATGCGATGGAGGCGACAGGGCTGATCGACCGCGCGGATCTGCGCGCCAAGCTGCTCGACCTCTATCTGCGGCTCGACTGCTATGGCGAAGTCCCCGCGACGCTCGACCGGCTGAAGGCGAGCGGGCTTGCGACCGCCATCCTCTCCAACGGCGCGCCCGAGATGCTGGAGAGCGCGGTCGCCAACGCGGGCCTCGCCGATCGGCTGGACGCGGTGCTGTCGGTCGAGGAGATCGGGATTTTCAAGCCCGACCCGCGGGTCTATCAGCTGGCCTGCGACCGGCTGGGGGCGGAGGCCGACCGGATCTGCTTCCTGTCGTCGAACGCCTGGGACGTGGCGGGGGCGGCGCATTTCGGCTTTCAGGTCGTCTGGATCAACCGCTTCGGTCAGCCGCGTGAGCGACTGCCCGGCGCGCCCAAGGCGGTGATCGAGACGCTGGACGAATTGCCGGCGCTGCTGGGCGTCTGAGGCCCCGCCTGTGAGCGGCGCGGACGCCCCCTCCCCCTTCTTGGCTCAGACCGTCCGCGCGCAGGACGGCTGCCGGCTGTTCGTGCGCGACTATCGACCGGTCGCCCCACCGCCCGGGGATCGGCCGCCCGGGGATCGGCCGGTGGTGCTGTGTCTCGGCGGCGTCGCGCGCACCTCGGCTGACTTCCACGATCTGGCCCAGCGCCTCGCCGCACAGGGCTGGCGGGTCGTCGCGCCGGACTATCGCGGGCGCGGCCGCTCCGCCCGCAGCGCGCCGCGGCGCTACCGGCCGGAGGTCTATCTGGAGGATCTTCGCCACATTCGCGTCGCGCTAGGCCTCGGGCCGGCCGTGGTTATCGGCTCCTCGCTCGGCGGCCTGCTGGGCTGCGCGCTCGGCGTCGCCGCGCCCGGCGCTCTAAAAGGCCTGGTGATGAACGATATCGGGCCGGACGTCTCGTTGGGCGGTCTCGGCCGGGTCGTCGACTACATCAAGGCGGCGCCCAGCTACGCCGATTGGGACGACGCGGCGGCGGCGATGCGCGACCTGATGCCGGATCTCAACCCCGGACCGGGCGAGACGGCGGGTGAGGACGACTGGCGGCGCGTCGCCGAGGCGACCTTCCGGCGCGAGGCCGACGGGCGCCTGCATCCGATGTGGGACCCGGCGATCGCGGAGAGCATGGGCACCGACGCCGCGATCCCCGACCTCTGGCCGCTGTTTCGCAGCGCCCGGCGGGCGCCCGCCCTGGCGATCCGCGGCGGAAAGTCCGACATCTTGAGCGCTGAGACCCTGCAGCGCATGCAGGCCGCGCATCCCCTTTTGAGCGCGCTGACCCTGCCGCACAAGGGCCACACGCCGACGCTGGACGAACCGGAGAGCCTGGCGGCGATCGAAGCGCTCCTGGCCCGCGTCGCGGGCGCGAGCGACACCCGCTAGACGTCGGCGCCGGGCGAGCCGCCGGGCGGCGGCGCCGACGCCTCGGCGCGTTGCGGGGCGGGGCCGGCCGGTTTTGCGGGCGCGTCCGATACGCCCGGCGCAGGCGCCGGATCGGGCGCGGCGCCCTTCTCCTCTCGCGCCGCCTTGAGGCGCGCCTCTACATCCTCCACCCGGCGGCAGAGCCCCTGCATGTGGGCGCCCGCCTCGATCGCCAGCCGGTCGTGATAGATGTCGCCGAGAACCTTGGCGCTGGCGGTCAGCGTGACCTCGCGCCCGGTGATCTGCCCCTCAACCGCGCCGGCGATGCGGATATGGTCGGCCATCACCGCGCCGCGGACGCGCGCCGCCTCGCCGATCGTCACCTTATGGGACCGGATGTCGCCCTCCACCGCGCCGTCGACCTGGATGTCGCCGGTGGAATCGAGATCGCCGGTGACGGTAAGCGAGCCGGAGATGATCGACGGCGGCGCGTTCTTCGCCGCCCCGGCGGCCCCATCCGCGGCGGCCGCGGCCCCGAGCGAGCGCGGCGCCGGCGTTGCGGGCGCCTCGGGCTTAGATTTTGAAAACATGCTTTCCGGCCTCGATGAACTTCTCGGGGTCCAGCGGCTCCCCGTCGACCTGGATCTCATAATGGACATGCGGGCCGGTGGACCGCCCGGTGCTGCCCAGCTTGCCGATCAGATCGCGGTGATCGACCCGCTGCCCCTTCTTTACGGTGATCTTGCGCAGATGGGCGTAGATCGACTTCACCCCGCAGCCGTGATCGATCACCACCTTGTTGCCGTAGCCGTTCTGGCGCGCCGCATAGGTGACCACGCCGGGGGCGGCGGCCATCACCGGCGTGCCGGGCCAGCCGCCCAGATCGACGCCTTCATGCTGCGCCCATTTGCCCGTGAACGGATCCTTGCGCTTCCCGAAACTGCTGGTGACGTGATAATTGTCCACCGGCGCGATCAAGGGCGTGCAGCGCACCACCTCCTGCAAGGCCCGCCAGCGCTGGATGCGGCCTTCCAGCGCTTTGACGTCGTCGGCGAAACTCTCCCCCAGCTCGGCGGACGCGAAATCGGCGCGCACCAGCGGGCCGCCCTGGCCGCCGCCGTAGCCGACCCGCTTCAGCATCGCCTCGACGTCTAGGCCGGCCAGCTTCAAGACCGCTTCCGTCTGCTGCAGATTGGCCTTGGTCTCCTCGGACAGACGCTCCACCAAGGTGCGCTGGCTCTCATGTAGGCCGGCGATCTCGCCCAACAGCGTTTCCGCCCTGCGAACCGGGTCGGCGGCGTCCTCCGCGGCGGCGATCGCATCCGCCCCGCCCCCGCCGCTTTGCGGCGCGATGGCGGCCAAGAGATCGGGCGAGGCGGAAATCCGCTCGGCCCGCGCGCTGTCGCCGTCAGACGCGGCGATCCGCTCGACCGCGCCGGATTCCTGCGCCAGCCGGGCGAGACCGAGCACGACCTCGGAGAGCGTGGTCTCGGCCGAATCGGCGCGGCGGCGCGCGGTCTGGAGATCGCGCATGACCCCGCGCGCCTGCACTTCGAGCGCCTGGACCAGCGGCCGATCCGCATCGAGCGCCAGACCGCGCGCCGAGACCTCCGCCAGCCGTCGGACGACGCTTTCGATCCGCTGCCCGGTGGCGCGGTGCAGCGCCCGGCTGTCCGCAAGCGCCGCGCGCGCGTCAGACAACTGGTTCGACAGAGCGTCACGCTCTTCCTCGACCACGACGGTCTCCCGCTCGGCGCTTTCGAGCGCGGCCGCCAGCGCCGTCACGCGGCCGCGCAGTGCGGACTCGCGACGTTCCGTGGCGGCCAGCACGGTTTGCGCATCGCTCAACAAGCGAGCGAGCGAGTCGGCGCGCTGCGCCGCCTCGTCCCCAGCCGCGCGCGCCGCCGCGAGATCCGCGGCCAACGCCGCGCGCGCCTCATCCAACCCGGCGGCGCGGCTTTCGGCCCGCGCGAGAGCGGTCTCCAACGCCGCGATTCGCTCATGCAGCGCAGCGCGGCTCTGCACGATGCGGCGCCGGTCCGCCTCGGTCAGATCCAGATCGGTGGCGATGCGATCGAAAGCCCCCTCGATCCGGGCGCTGATTTCCGCCAGCTCCTCGAGATCGACCTCCAGCGTCTCCGCGCTGCGACCGTCCGCAACTTCCGAGACGGCGCCGTCGTGACGGGCGTCGAGCGCGTCCTGGCGGGCGAAGATGTCCCGGGCGAGCGCGCCGACACGCAAGCGGTAGGTTTCCAGATCGCCGCGTACGCGCTCATAGGCGATTTTGGCTTCGACGATTTCGGATTGCTGATCGGCCAGCCGATGTTTTTGCCAAAGCGACAGCCCCGTCCCGGCGAGGCCCCAGCCCAGCACCGCAAAGGCGCAGCCGGCCGCGGTCATCTGAAGCCACGGCTTGAGCCGAACATATCGGACCCGATCGTCGCTGCGCAGCAACAGCTCGCGCTCGCGGAAAAGATGCGCGACACGCCGGCGCAAACGCCCCGGCGCACGTCCGCCGGTCCCGAGGGCGGCGTCCGTCGGCGACGACACTTCGTGATGGCGGCGGTCCGATCGGCTCCCCACGCGCTCCCCGTCAGCGTTGTGCTGGGACGGACCGGCGCGCCTGACGGCGTCGGCCCGCTCCCCTCTCCATCTCCGGGACCCGTTCTAGCTGATCGAAGGGGCGCTTGCGAGTCCCTTGTCCGGCGGGTGCGCTCGCCGAGGCGACTGAGGCGGCCGGCGCGCCGCCTCTCAGCCCCGCCCGCCGGACTCTCCGAGAAGAGTTTCGGCGATCCTGTCGATCGTCTCGTCATCGGAGACGAGCGTCTCGAGCGGCATGACCGAGCCGTCCGGAAGCCGCACCGACACGCCCGCGAGGCTCGCCGAATCGCACGGCCCGAGCAGCGTCACCTCGCCGCCGTCAATGCGAAACACCACCCGGTCCTCGAACCGCCGCCCGTCGCCGGCGTCCGGATTGAAATCGAAGGCGAGCCGATCGCCCTGTTCAAAGGTCCATCCGAATCGTTCGCCAGGGGCGGGTTTGGGGATGCGAATGAAGCCGAGCGCCCCGCGTTGGCGACGGACCGACGGCGCAAAGGGCGTCGCCCGCCCCGCGGCGCTCCCCCCACCGGGCGCAGCGGCGGGGGCGACGGAGGAGCCGGCGCGGCTGACGGGCTGGGGATTTTTCCGGCGCTCAATCACGACTCGACGCTCTCCGCACAAGGGGGGCGGCGCAAGCGCCGCTTGTTTTGAGAGGCTAGTCGGAGAGCGTTAAAAACTCCCTAATCGCAATGCGGTAACAGGGCGCCCCGTCGCCGTCCCCCGTCGCCGTCCGCCGTCGCCGTCCGCCGTCGCCGTCCCCCCGTCGCCGTTCCCCCGTCGCCGTTCCCCCATCGCCGTCCCCTAGGCCGCGCCCGCGCCTAGGCGACGATGTGAAAACCGCCGTCGACATAGACCGTGTCGCCGGTCATCAGCCGGGCCGCGTCGCTCGCCAGATAGGCGGTGGCCATGCCGACGTCGTCGATGTCGACCAGCTTGTGCGCGGGCGCTTCACGCGCCGCACGGGCGATCAATTCATCGAAGCGCTCGATGCCGGAAGCCGCGCGCGTCTTGACCGGCCCGGGCGAGATCGCATGGACCCGAATTCCTTTCGGCCCCAGCTCATGCGCCATGTAGCGCACGGACGCCTCCAGCGCGGCCTTCACCGGGCCCATCAGATTGTAGTGCTCGACCACCTTCTCGGCGCCGTAATAACTCATGGTGAACAGCGCCCCGCCGTCGGTCATCAGCGGTTCGGCCGCCTTCGCCATGCGGATGAAGCTGTGGCAGCTGACGTCCATCGCGAGCTGAAAGCCCTCGCGCGAACAGTCGACGACGCGGCCGTGGAGATCCTCCTTCGGCGCGAAGGCGATCGAATGCAGGGCGAAATCGATCCGATCCCAGCGCGCGCCCACCTGCTCGAAGAACCGCTCCACCGCCCCCTCTTCGCGCACGTCGAGGGGCAACAGCATCTCGGCCCCCAACCCGTCGGCCAGCGGCGCGACGTAGGGCTTCGCCTTCTCGTTCAAATAGGAGAGCGCGATATCGGCGCCCAGCGCACGAAACGCCTTGGCGCAGCCGTAGGCGATGGACTGGTCGTTGGCCACGCCCAGAACGACGCCGCGTTTGCCCTCGAGCGACAGGGATTGGGGACCCATCACGCGCCCTCTCCTTTTCGATGCTGCACTGCAGCAACGCTAGCAGACGCCGGCGGGCGGCGTAAGGGGCGCGCCGATGACAATTTCATGGCGCACGCCGAGGGGCCGGCCGGCCGACGCGCAACCTAAATGTCGCAGGCGTTAGAATGATGGAGAGGCGGCGCCCCGTCGCGGAGCGAAATCGAACAATCTGGGCGACAGTTCGACTTTAGGAGAAGTGGTGCCCAGGGGAGGAATCGAACCACCGACACTGCGATTTTCAGTCGCATGCTCTACCAACTGAGCTACCTGGGCGTCTCCGGCGTGCGACGGGTCAGCGTACCGGCCCGCCCTCATCGGGAGCGCGCGATACATAGAAAATCGCACCCGCCCTGTCCAGAGCGATTTTGCAGGAAAATGACGCGCCCCCGCCCGCCAAAGCGCGAGACGCCCTGAAATTACCAGCCTAGCGCGCATTCGCCCCGCCCTCAGTAAGGAATTATTAAATCTTAAGTATCAACCTCAATGTCGGACGCGCAGTTTTCTTACCTGGCGGCCCCGGTCGGATGAGCCGTCGGGTGCGCGCCGCAAGCGAGAACGACCCGGCCGCATGCAGGCCGAGAAGACGAAGAAGGGAGGGTGATGGGATGTCTGTTTCACCCCTGGGCTGGTTCAAGAACGCCAAAATTCGGGCCAAGCTGATGACGCTGACCGGCGTGCTGCTGGTGCTGCTGGCGGCCAATGCGGGCGTCGGTCTCTACAAGCTCGATCTCATCGGGAAGGAGATCAAGACGGTCGCGGACGAAGACATGCCGCTCACCAACCTGACGGCCGAACTGACGGTTACGCAGTTGGAGCGCGCGCTGGTCTTCAACCAATTGACCGGCATGGTCGGCGACGCCCAGCGCAACGAGACGCTGGAGGCCAACCTCCGGGAGCGGTACGAGACCTATACCGGCCGAATCGCCGCCTATTACACCGAGTTGATCGAACTCGACCACGCCATCTCGGAACACGCGTCGAGCCCGGCGCGTCTCGCCTTCGGCGAGGAGATGTCGACGCGCCTCGAGGCGATCTACGCTGACATCCAGGCCTATGAGAAGCACGCGCAGGAAATTCTCGACGGCGTCGCGGCCGGAAACGCCTTCGCCGTCATGCAGAATCTGGGGACGGTGCAGCAGGAGCAGCAGGAGATCCAGGACGGTCTTCACGGGCTCTTGAAGAAGGCCGAAGCCTCCTCGCAGGCGGCCGTCGAGCGCGCATACGCGGCCGAGCAGGCGGCGCTGATGCTGATCGCGGCGCTTTCCGCGACGGCGCTGGCGACCGGGGCCGGTCTCGCGCTCTATATGTCGGGGCTGATCACCAAGCCGCTGTCCCGGGCCGTCGCCACCATGAAGGCCTTGAGCGAGGGCGACACCTCGGTCGAGCTGAAGGCGGAGACGACCGACGAGGTCGGCACGCTGGCCCGGATGATCGAGCACTTCCGCGGCAAGACGATCGAGGCGAACGAATTGGCCGAGCAACAACGCCGCGAGGAGGAGCGCCGCCTCGCCGAAGAGCGCCGCCAGGCCGAGCGCGCCAAGCATATCGAGAAGCTGACCGCGCAGTTCGAGAAGGACGTGCAGGCGGTGCTGGAGGCGGTCGCCGCCGGCTCCACCCAGATGCTGCAGACTTCCGACAGCATGGCCGCCGTGGCCGAGGAGACCAGCAATCAGGCCTCAACCGTCGCGGCCGCGTCCGAGCAGGCGTCGAGCAATGTCGAGACCGTCTCGGCCGCCGCGGAGGAACTCTCCAACGCGATCGCCGAGATATCCGGCCAAATCGCGAACGCCAACGCCACGGCGCGCGAGGCGGTGAGCGCCGCCCGCTCGACCAACGACGACGTGCGCGAGCTGACCCAGGCGGCCGACCGCATCGGTCAGGTGATCCAGTTGATCTCCGACATCGCGGAGCAGACCAACCTGCTCGCCCTCAACGCCACCATCGAGGCGGCGCGCGCCGGCGAGGCCGGCAAGGGCTTCGCGGTGGTCGCGAACGAGGTTAAGAGCCTCGCCTCGCAGACCAGCAAGGCGACGGAAGAAATCGCCGGTCAGGTCGGCGACATGCAGGGCGCGACCCGCAAAGCGGTCACCGCGGTCGAGACCATCGCGGTCACGATCGACCGGATCGACGAGATCTCGACCTCCATCGCGTCCGCGATCGAGGAGCAGACCTCGGCCACCCAGGAGATCGCCCGCAATGTCGAGGAGGCCGCAACCGGCACGCAGGAGGTGAACCGCAATATCTCCGGCGTCAGCCAGGCGGCCGGGGAGACCGGTCAGGCGGCCGGCCAGGTGAAGGAGGTCGCCACAGACCTCTCGACCCGGGCCGAGACGCTGCGCACCACCGTGGACGGCTTCCTGCACGAGGTGCGCAACGCCTGACGCGCCGCGTCTTCCACCATCCCGTTCCATCCCAAGGAACTGGCCGGGGGCGGCGACGCCTCCGGCCGATTTTTTTGGCCGGCGCCGATCGCGCGCGCTGTGAGGGGACAGGGCGCCGAACCGGCAGGCCTCGAGCGCCCGATCAAGGGTCGACCGACGGGTCCGCCCCTCGCCCGCCGACCGGCCCCGATCGGACATTCGTCCAACCGTGGCGAAACGGCCGTTCGCGCCCCGCCTCGGACCCAAAAGAACCGCGGCGGTCACCAGGCGCGCCGCGCGCTCCGCTCGGTCAATAAGCTCCCCCGCCCGGCCTCTCACGCCATCTCTCGGGGGCGAAAAACGCCCTCACCCGCGCTCTCTGAACGGAGCGGGTCAGCCGGCCCGACTTCCTTCAACGAAATCCATCAGGATGTCTTCAAATTCGCTCGCTTCACATACCAGGATGCGGTCCCCTCGAAAGCGGTAAGTCCAATAGGAGACGGCGTGCGAAACAGCTGAGATCGAGGGCCCGATGCTGTTGAAGATCGCGGGCGCGTCTCGCAGAAAGTCCTTCAGAGCGGCGGCGTCTTGTCGTCCCAGAAATTGTTGGTGGTAGATCTCGTCGTAGCGCGCCAACGCCTGCTGGCCCGTGCGCAGATTGTCGGCCAGCATGTCCAGGACGTCCGCCTTAAGGGCCTCGATCGTTTCCCGGTCCTTGGCTTCGCCATATTTGACCAGCTTCAGGCGCCCGAAATCCCGGCGCATCCCGGTGAAGCGTTCGGCCAAACCCTGGAGCGTGAACTTATAGTAGATTAGCCCTTTCCATGCGAAGAGCGTCTCGGGCGCGTCCTCTTCGGCGATTTCGACCGAGCGGAGCAATGGACGCAGCGTCGCGGTGTCCGCGCCGTCCCAGAGCTTCTCTGCGATGACGTTGGCGAAGCGGGCGGCCTCGTAATCGTTTTCTGCGGAGAGCTCGGCTAAGGGCTTCAACTCCTGGACTACAAAATCTTTGATCCGCAGATAGTCGCCGTTCGAGATGTCGAAATAGTCCGGACTGACGTTACGGCCCGCCATACGCAGCCGCTCTCGCAAGAGAAACGGGTCAAGGGCGGGCGACCGCTCGATAAGGTTCAGCGCCTCGAGGTCAGTGCGCGCGGCGACGTCATCGGCGTAATAGTCTATGCCGAAATTGTCCTGAAGCAGGTCGTAGAAGGTGATTTCATTAATGAACAGCGATTTCCCGCCGACGCGCAGATCGCGTTCATCATATAGGATGAAGATCTTTGTGCCCTGGAAGCGTGACTCCTGGAAAAGCGCGCGTTCCGACGCCGACAACCGGGCCTTCAGGATTATTGAGCTGTTGAGTTTGGCGTTATTGAAGATCGGCTCGCCATCCGGCTTCACAGCCGCAGCGCGCAGCTTCTGCGTCTTCTGAAACAGATTCAGGACGCGCGCCGAGGACGACGTGCGGCACAGCGACACAATACTTCGGTAATCAAGCGCATCCTGCGCCATGGCTGTCCGGACGCCTCAACGATTAAACGCCCGCCCCCTTATCACGACCCGCTTTCTTGGACCAGAGGTGAGTATTGCACGGCCAAGTCTTGATGAAACAGCAAAAGGAACCCGTATCACACCGTGGCCGCATCTGATGAAAGGCGGGCGGTCTTTTTAGTTCCTTCCACTCGCCGAACATTTATTCCATCGGCACAAGAGATGCATCGGCCTTTGTCGGAAAACGGTCGACGAAATATTTACCTTACGTTGTCTTTTCAAAAAACGCAGCCGCTTAATTTAAGCCCTCTAAATCCGGTATCGCCCTTCCGCCGTACTGTACGCGGAGGTGTTAAATGATCAAAAAAGACGATCCTGTTCCGCCCGGACCTCTCATGCAGTTCAGCGGCGGAGCGGTGCATACTTTAGATTCCCGTGATCTGTTCGGCGTCGGACGGCACATCATCGTTGGCGTTGTAGGGGCGTTCACTCCGATCTGCGGCGTCACTCATCTTCCCGAGTATGTGCGCCTCTTCGAAACCCTCATGGACTTCGGAAATACGGACTCGATCTCGAGCGTCTGCGTCGCGGATCCGTTCGTCGTGAGCGCCTGGGGAAAGGCGATGGGATGCGACGGAAAGATCGCCATGTACGCGGATCCGGTCGGCGCTTTCACCGATCAATGCGGCCT
Source organism: Marivibrio sp. (assembly GCF_040218065.1). Taxonomy (NCBI): domain Bacteria; kingdom Pseudomonadati; phylum Pseudomonadota; class Alphaproteobacteria; order Rhodospirillales; family Aestuariispiraceae; genus Marivibrio; species Marivibrio sp. The sequence continues at coordinate 423,013 of NZ_JAVJQE010000013.1, forward strand.
CGCCGCCAACTACGATTCCATCGGGATGGGAAACCGCTCGCAGCGCTACATCCTCATCTTCAGGGGCGGCGTCGTCGAACGCCTTACGGTGGAGCCCGATCCGTTTCAGGTCGACGAGACGTCGGCCGCCAGAATGATCGCGTCCTCTACCTAGAAGAGCCCGGACGACGGCGCTTCCCTCGCCGCACTGGCGGCGTCGTCTATTCCCTTGCAGAGGGGTAAAGCGAGGCCGCGCGCTTGAGGTCCTTAGAGACGTGAAGCCATTCGGCCCAGCGCATCGGCGCTTTGGCCCGCCTTCGACCGAGGGCGGGCCTTTCACGGCCCCGGCCGGTTGAGTTGAAGATGGCTAGGAACAGCCGGTTCGAACCGGCGTTTCCGACGCCCGGCAAGCGGCGAAAACCTGTCAGGGGCGGCCCCGCCGCCGGGTCCCGTGGCGCAGCAACGCTCCAGCGCCCCATGCGCCACGGCGTTCTATCGCGACCGCCTCACCTGACGTCTCCCGCGCCGCCCAAAGCGCGGCGGCGCCGTCCGAAGCCAAGCGTCAGTTCACGCGCCCCCTTCCCAAAGCGCCTCACCTGCCCTATAGGCTCGCGCCCATGAGCGACGCCATGATCGATAGAAGCGCGAGCAAGCGCGGCGGGCGCATTCCGAAGGTCGGGATGGTCAGCCTCGGCTGTCCCAAGGCGCTGGTCGACAGCGAGCGGATTCTGACCCAGCTGCGCACCGAAGGCTATGAGATCGCGCCCGATTACGACGGGGCGGACGTAGTGCTGGTGAACACCTGCGGCTTCCTGGACAGCGCCAAGGCGGAATCGCTGGAGGCGATCGGCGAGGCCCTGTCGGAGAACGGCCGCGTCATCGTCACCGGATGCATGGGCGCCGATGAAGCCGCGATCCGCGCCGTCCACCCCAGCGTCCTGGCCGTCACAGGGCCGCACCAGTACGAGCAGGTCGTCGAAGCCGTCCACGACGTGCTGCCGCCGGCTCACGACCCGCTGATCGACTTGGCCCCGCCCGGCGGACTGAAGCTGACGCCGCGTCATTACGCCTACGTAAAGATCTCGGAAGGCTGCAACCACAATTGCAGTTTCTGCATCATCCCGTCGTTCCGCGGCCGGCTCGTTAGTCGTCCTGCCGCTAGAATTATGTATGAGGCCGAACGGCTGGTGCAGGCGGGCGCGCAGGAGTTGCTGGTGATCTCGCAGGACACCAGCGCCTACGGCGTCGATCTGAAGCACGCCGAGAGCAACTGGCGGGGCGAGCCGGTGGCGGCCCGCATGACCGACCTGGCCGCCGCGATGGGCCGTCTCGGCGCCTGGGTGCGACTGCACTACGTCTACCCCTATCCGCATGTCGACCGGGTGATCGAGCATATGGACGCCGCCCAGGCGCGCGCCGGGACGGGCAAGATCCTTCCCTATCTCGACATTCCCTTCCAACACGCCAGCCCGCGCGTCCTCAAGGCCATGAAGCGCCCGGCGCATCAGGAGAAGACGGCCGATCGCATTCACGCCTGGCGCGCGGCGCAGCCGGACCTGACCATCCGGTCGAGCTTCGTCGTCGGCTTCCCGGGCGAGACGGAGGCGGACTTCCAGCTGCTGCTGGATTGGCTCTCGGAGGTCGAACTCGACCGCGTCGGCTGCTTCGCCTACGAGGACGTCGCCGGCGCGGCCGCCAACGACCTGCCCGGCCACGTCCCGGCCAAGCTGCGCGAGGAGCGCAAGGCGCGGCTTTTGGAGCATCAACGCGCGATCAGCGCAAAGCGCCTCGAGCGCTTCGTCGGCCGCACCCTCGACGTGCTGATCGATCAGGTCGACGGCGACGGCGCGATCGGCCGCTCCATGGCCGACGCGCCGGAGATCGACGGCCAGGTCTTCATCGACGGCCCGGGCGCGGACGCGCTGCCGGTCGGCCGTTTCACCCAAGTGGCGATCGACGAGACGAGCGACTATGATCTCTACGGACGGCTGACGGCTGGCTGACGGGAGAGCGCTGGGGCGTCGACGGCCCGAGAAAATCTCCCGGAACAATCTTTTTGCGTGTATTCTGGTTCGCCAGCACGTGAAAGGAGCCGTCCCATGCGATCCCTTCTTTCCGTCGCGCTGCTCGGCGCGACCCTCGCCGCCGCGGGCGGCTGCACGCCCGCCGATACGAGCGCAAGCGCGCTCCCCAGCGGCGTCGACCCGTCGTTTGAGCTGCTCAATCCCCCAGAGCTCACGCCGGACGGCGACGGCGTCTTTCAGATCGTCGCCGGCTTCGAGGATCGCGAGATCCGCCACGCGTTCGGTGCGATCCCGCTGCCGCAAATCCGCGCCATCGCGACCGGTGACGCGGACAAGCGCGCGGTCGCCCCGACGGTGCGGGTGAAGACCGGCGCCGATTTCGGCTTCGATCTGGTCAACGCGATGCCCTACAGCCCGGCGACGGGCGACGACCGGATGAGCGCCACCCTGCCCCACGGCTTCAACGTCATGAACCTGCACACGCACGGGATGCACGTCGCCAATCTTCAGGACAACGTGCTGATCAACGTCTTCGGCCAAGGCGCGCCGACGGATGTGGTGGCGCGCTGCAACGAGGAGACCTACGGCGACGCGCCGTGCGTTGTCGGAAATCATCCCTATCGCTACTGGGTCATGCGCACCCACCCGTCCGGGACCTATTGGTACCATCCGCATAAGCACGGCGCGGTGGCGCTGCATCTGGCGAGCGGCATGGGCGGCGCGCTGATCGTGGAGGATGAGGAGAAAGGGATCGAGAGCCTTGAGACGGTCAAGCGTCTGAAGGCGGCGAACTACAAGGGGCGGGCGGAGCGCGTCATGGTGTTCCAGCATATCCTCTACGAGACCGAAAGCGGCCGGAACGTCGTCGACTGCAGCACCGTCTACAGCTTTTCGACCGACTGCTTCGACGGCTCGACGCCGGTCGAGCGCCGCGCGGATCAGATCAACCAGCGCATGACCGTCAACGGCCAGGAACGCCCGATCGTCACCATGGATCGGAACGAGACTCAGCTGTGGCGGATGGTGAACGCCGGCGCCGGCGACGTGCTGGCGCTGTGCCGCGTCCCGATCGGAATCAGCCCAGACGCCGCGCCGGACATGCGGGTCCTCGCCGTCGACGGCAATCCGGTGGAGTACCCGTCGACATATAAGGAGCTGTTGAGCGTCGGCCCGCCGACGCCCGACCTGGGCGCGCCGACCGACCCCTCGCAGGTCAAGCCGACCAGCCGGGACGTCGTGCGCAACGAGGTGGCTTTCCTAGCGGCCGGACAGCGCATGGACGTGCTGGTGAGCGCGCCGGCTGTGGGCAGCTACGCCATCCTGCACGCCTATCACCCGGACGATCCGACGGCCGATCCGATCCGCATGAGCGACTTGTGCCCGAAACGCCTGGACCCGGCGGAGGCGCACAAGCGCGCCGTCATGTACGTGAACGTGCTGCCCGCCTTCGGCGATCGGCCGCCGGAGATTGCGCCGCCGACGCCGGTGGAGGTGGCGAACTTGGTTTCGCCGAGCGATCTGACGGGCGATCCCGTCTACAACCCCCAGCCGCCGCGCAATCCGATCCCGACCCAGGGCGTGGCGTTCGGATTCTCGACCCTGACCTACGGGGCCGCCGCGGGCGGCGGCTCCACAATCAACGGCCGCGTGTTCAACGGCGGTGAGATGCAGCGCACCCTCCAGTTCGGGAAGACCGATCTCTAGGCGGTCCAAAGCGCCGCCGACGCGCACATGTTCCACATCCACATCAATCCGTTTCAGATCGTCGCGCGCGGGGTGTGGTATTACGATATGCCGATCTGGCGGGACACGGCCTTGATCAACTGCCCCGGCAAGATCCGGGACCCGGACAAGAAGGGCGATCCGACCGAGATCGAATGCACCTTTCCCGGCGGCTTGGTCGATCCGCCGACCCCCGCCGTGGGGACGATGCAGGGGTGGCCGCTGGTCTACGGCGAAGTGCTCCAGTTTCTGACCCGGCCGATCGGCGATCCGGACGAGCCCTGGCGCGATGAGGAATATCAGGGGCCGCTGGTGCTGCACTGTCATAACGTGCTGCACGAGGACAACGGCATGATGGAGCTGATTCAAATCCTGGGCGGCGAGGAGACCTGAGCGCGCTCAATGGAAAAAGGCGCCCGACTTGATCTAGATCAAACGGCGCCTCCGCGGGCGGCGGTAGCGTTGAGACGTTGCTTCTCGCAAGCGACGCGAAGCGTTGGCGGAAGGATTTTCCTTCCCTGCAGACTCTTCTATCCCATCCCAACTTGACCCCGCGCGGTTTTCGCGCGGGGTTAATTTTTCGGCGCGCCGGCGGGCGTCACGCCGCCTCCCAAGGCTTCGGACCGGCGTCGGCGCTTTCCCACGGCGGGATCGGCTGGAACTTCTCGACCAGGAAGTCGACGAAAGCGCGGACCTTGGGGCTCAGGTGCCGTCGCGTCGGATAGACCGCGTTGATCGGCACCTCGATGTCCCGATAGAAAGGCTGCAGCACGCGCATCAGCTTGCCCTCGCGCACTTCCGGGCCGACCAGAAACTCCGCCAGCCGGGCGACCCCTAGGCTGGCCAGGACCATCTCATGAATCGTCTCGCCGTTGCTGGCCGAGAAGTTGCCGTCGGCCTTTATGCGGTACTCGCCGCCTTCCGGCAGGCGAAAGATCCAATCGTTCAAATGGGGCATGTTGGAGAAGGTGAGGCAGTTGTGCTCCGCCAACTCGCTGGGGTGCTTCGGGACGCCGCAGCGCTCGAAATAGGCGGGAGAGGCGCAGATCGCCCGACGGCTTACCGCCAACTGGCGCGCGACCATGGAACTGTCCTGCAGCGGCCCGAAACGGACCGCCACGTCGTGCCCCTCCTCCACCAGATCGGACAAGGCGTCAGTCAGCGTCATCTCGACGGTCAGTTCTGGATAGCGGGCCAGGAACTCAGGAATCAGCGGGCCGATCTGATGCTTGCCGAAGGCGATGCCGCAATTGATCCGCAAGGTCCCCCGGGGCGCGGCGTGCAGTTGGGTGACGGCGGTCTCGGCCTCGTCGATGTCGGCCAGGATGCGGGCGGCGCGCTGATAAAAGGCCGACCCCTCCTCCGTCGCCGAAAGGCGGCGGGTGGTGCGGTTCAGAAGCCGCACGCCCAGGCGGTCCTCCAACCGCGCGATCTGCTTGCTGACCGCCGACGGCGTCAGCTTCAAGACCCGCGCGGCGGCCGAGAAGCTGCCCTCCTCCACGACCTTCGCGAACACCGCCATTTCGGTGGATCGATCCATCCAAGTTCCTCCCCAGGCTCCGCGCCAAGCCCCTGACACCGATCGACTGTGACGTTTTTCGGTCTTATTCGTGCCGTCGGCTCAAAAGTAATTGGATCATCGGACGGATTACAAAGCAAGAGAATAGAATATACCTTTTCTTCAACGACACGCTGAGAAAAGGCCGGCTGACGACGCACACGGGGGCGCGCCGCTGCAGACGGTCCCGGCGGACCTGCACCGACAGGGTCAGGAAACGCCGCGGAACCCGATCTTGAAGGAGCGAGCAGATGTCCACGATGGCGACCACCGCCGACTTGATCCGCACCCCCAGCCCGCAGGAGATCGCGGCCGGGATCGAAGCGGGTCGCAAAGCCCGGAGCGAAGCGTTCCGGCGGAGTTTCACGGCGCTGCGGCTTGGCCTGCAGAACGGTCTCGAGCGAGGGATCGTCGGCGGCCTGTCGATGCAGCGTCACTTCATCCCGCGCCGCGCGGCTCACCCCTGCGCCGGCTGACGAGAAAACGAAGACGGAAGGAGCGAAAGCGCAACATCCCCGTCCCCGAGACGCCGTCGCGGCGTTCGCCCCCAAGCCTGACCCCCAAGGGCGATGTTTCATGCGGCCAGCCCCCTACTGACGGCCGCCCGCCCTAAGCCCCCAGGCGGCCGCGACGGCGACGACCTCCATCCGCCCCCGCCGATCCCTGCGGCGCTACGGATGGAGCGGGCCCGCCCCCGTAGATCGGGCGCGGGCGCCATGAGACCCTCTTCCCTGGAAGGGTCTCCCCATGGCCTCTTCGACCCCGCCGCCTGCTTGCGGCGGGGTTCTTTTTTCCGACGGGCGCTCAGTCGTCCGCAAGCCGCGTGACGGTGTAGCCGGCCGCCGCCAGACGTTCGATGACGGCGGCGAGTTGTGCGTCGTCGCGGGTCTCGACCGCCACCTCGATCAGCGCGTCCTTGGCCGGCAGATGGCTGAAGACGCGTTGGTGAGCGACATCCACGATGTTGCCGCCGGCATCCCCGATCAGGCCGGCGACGCGGGCGAGCTCGCCCGCCTTGTCGCCGAGTCGAATACGCAGCCGAGCGAGCCGTCCCTGGCTCACCAGATCGCGCAACAGGACGGAGGCGAGCAGCCGCTGATCGATGTTGCCGCCGCACAGCACGGTTCCCACGCGTCGCCCGCGGAACCGTTCCGGGTCGCTGAGGATCGCGGCCAGCCCTGCGGCGCCCGCGCCCTCGACCACGGTTTTCTCGACATTGACCAGAAGCGCGATCGCGCGCTCGATCATCTGCTCCTCCGCCAGGACGATGTCGTCGACATGGGCGCGGACGATCTGGCGCGTCAGCTGGCCGGGTTGCTTGACCGCTATCCCTTCCGCGATCGTGGCGCCGCCGACGCGGATCTCCTCCCCCGCCAAAGCCTGCTTCATGGCGGGGTAGAGGGCGGTCTGGACCCCGATCACTTCAATCTCGGGCCTCAAGGCCTTCGCCGCGGTCGCGATCCCGCCGATCAGCCCGCCGCCGCCGATCGGGACCACGAGACAATCAAGCTCGGGCCACGCCCCCAGAAGCTCAAGCGCGATCGTTCCCTGCCCCGCGATCACATGGCGATCGTCGTAGGGGTGGACGAAGACCAGATCCTCCCGCTCCGCCAGATTGTGGGCGAAGGCCGCCGCTTCCGACAGGCTGTCCCCCTCCAGCAACACGCGCGCGCCGTGCGTCTTCGTGAACTGCACCTTCACGTTGGGCGTCGCCCTGGGCATGACGATCGTGGCCGGAATCGCGAGGCGGCTGGCGTGATAGGCCACGCCCTGCGCGTGATTGCCGGCCGACATGGCGATGACGCCCGCCTTGCGCTCGGCCGCGCTCAGGCTCAGCAGCTTGTTGAGCGCGCCGCGCTCCTTGAAGGAAGCGGTGAACTGCCGGTTTTCGAATTTCAGGATCAAGTCGCAGCCGAGGATCTCGCTCAAGGTGCAACTGGGGCGCTGACGGGTCTGGACCACGGCGCCTTTGATCGCGTCGGCGGCCGCGCGGATGTCGTCGAGGGTGATCGGCGTGCGGACGGCGTCGGCGGGCATCGCCTATTCTCCACTCTCGCGCTGTAAAACAAACGAGGATCCGTATAGACCCGCCGGATGCGCCCGTCCAGCCCTACGCGCGCCCGGCGATCCGCTCAGCCGAGGGCGTCGACGACCCCGCTTTCAGCGCGGCGGGTTCGCGCCGTCTGACGGATCGTCGCCGCGACGCTCGCGTGCTTCTCCATCACGTCGAACAGGCTTTCATGGTCCAGCACGAGAAGGCGCGTATCGGAGAGCGCGACGACGGTTGCGTCGCGCGTCGGACCGTAGAGCAGCCCCACTTCCCCGAAGAAGTCGCCGGGGCCGAGCTTTTGCGGTTTGGGCGGCAATTCCACCTCCACCTCGCCGGAAACGACGAAATACATGTTCTCCGCCCGCTCGCCGGCGCGCACGATCATCGTGCGTTCCGGCGCGATCAACGGCCGCAGCAGGCGCGCGATTTCAGCAACGTCGGCGGCGTCCAAATCGGCGAAGACAGGCGCCTGGCCCACCATCTGCCAAGTCACCTTGAAGTCGCGCCGGCGCAGCTCGTCCACGAAGCTTGAGGCGAACAGCCCCGTCCACAGCACGAACAGGCCGATCCCAAGAACCATGACCGCCGAACCGACGACTCGACCGACCGGCGTGACCGGCACCACGTCGCCGTATCCGACCGTGGTCAACGTCGCCAGCGCCCACCACATCGCCTGCGGGATCGAGCCGAACTTGTCCGGTTGCGCCGCGCTTTCGGCGAGATAGGCGGCTGTCGCCGACAAATGCAGTGCGATGAAGACGATCAGCAAGGCGGCCGCCATCGTCCGCCGCTCGTTGCGGAACACCGCGGCGATCGACTGGATCGCGACGGAATATCGGGTCAGCTTCAGGATCCGAAGCATCCGCACCGCCCGCAGCGCCCGGCCGTCCATCGGCGGAATCAGGCCGAACAGCGTCAGATAGAAAGGTAGGATCGCCGCCAGATCGACCAGCGCGATCGGGCGGACCGCATAGCGCAGGCGTCGGCGCCAATCGCCCGCCGCGCCCCCGCCCCCGCCCTGATCCGGATCTTCCGCCGCCGCCCAAAGGCGCACAAGATATTCGAGCGTGAAGACCCCGACAGAGACGATCTCCAGCATGAAAAACCAAGCGCCGTAGGCCGCGTCCCAGCCGGGCAGCGTCTCCAGCGTCACGGCGGCGACATTCACCAGAATCAGCGCGACCAGCGCGCGATCAATCGTCCGGCCCAGGCGGTCGGCCCGGCCCCAGCCTTCCAAGAGGGAAAATACCTGTTTGCGCAATCGGGTCATGACGGCTCACTCTATAGCCCGAGTCCCAGCCCGCCGCACAGCCGGAGAATGCGCATGCCCGCCTACCTGATCGCCCGCGTCGAAGTCACCGACCCGGCCAAATACGAGAACTACAAGGCTCTCAGCCCGGCGGCCCTGGCCGCCTTCGAAGGGCGCTTCCTGGTGCGCGGCGGCGCGCATGAAACGCTGGAGGGACCGGCGGAGACCGGCCGCCTCGTCGTGGTCGAGTTTCCCGACATCGCGCGGGCCAAGGCCTGCTACGACTCGGCCCAATACCAAGCGGCCAAGGCCGAACGCGAGGGCGCGGCCGAGATGCAGATGGTGGTGGTCGAGGGGGTCTGAGCAGTACTACGGACTGCCTGACCGAAGCGGTCGAATATTCGCGCTTCGTTCTTAATTACGCCTTAAGCATTACCCGCTTAGTCTATCCCCGCAAGTGAGGCCCGTTCCGGGGCCGGCGCCCCCGCGCGCACCGCGTCGAGCGACCGCCCCGGCGTTACTGTTGAAAGGACGCGTTTGTGGCGGATTCCCGGCGATTGAGCACTCTGGACGACATTCGAACCCTCATTACCGACAGCGACCCCAAGAAGCCGCTTCACGTCGGACAGGTCATGAATTTGGGCCTGGATGCGCTGAAGGCGCGGCTCGGCGAAGCCCGGTGGCGCAAGGCCGCCGATTTCATCGACCGGCAATTGCACGCCGCGCTGCAGAGCGAATTGGACGCCGACGACCGCTATATGCGCAGTCGCGACGGCTCCTACGTCATCGTCTTCAGTTCGCCCGACCCGCTGCAAGCGACCGCCAAGGCGATCCGGATCGCCGACATGGTCAATAAACGGCTGTTCGGCGAGGAGGGAGTCGACGGCGTCGAGGTCGCAGGTTTTGTGGCGAGCGACGAGGGTCTGGCCCCCGGCGAGACCCGAAAACCCGGCGACCTGATCGCCGACCTGGCCGAGCGCGCGCGCACCCATATGCTGAGCGCCGAGCGCGGCGAGCGCAGCGCGCCGTCCGGAGAGCGTTCCGAGACCGAGCGGGCGATGCCGGACAGCGGACCCGCGCGCGGTTTCGCCGACGGCTTCGACCCGGCGGAGATGTTCGAGGCGATCCGTCTTGAGGGAGAGGCGCGCGTCGGCGTAGGCTATTTGCCGATCTATGATCTGAAGCGCGAGGCGGTCGACCGCTTCCTCTGCCTGCCCGTCCGTCAGGATCCCCTGACCAGCACCCAGTACCTGGCCTACGAGGCCTTACCGATGGGCGGAGGGGACGAGGCGCTGCTCGCCCTCGACATGACGGCCTTCGAGACGGCCCTGCGGGAGCACGCCGAGTGTCTGGGCCGCGGCCTGAGCATGCGCACCGGCGTCAACATCCACTTCGAGACCTTGAGCACGAAGCGCTGCCGGGAGCGCATCATGAGCCTGCTGCGCCAGGCGCCCGCCTCCTTGCAGCGAACGCTGGTCCCCGTCATTCACGGCGTACCCGCCGGCGTGACGGACACCCGCGTGCAGGACTTGTTCGCGCCCTTGCTGCAGGTGATGAGCGAGGTGGCGGTCAGCCTTGATCCGCGCGACTACCGCGCCCGTCTGCCAGCTCATATCCTGAAGCTGGCCGGTCACGGGATCACGCGGGTGATCCTCACCTTCCCGGAGACGTTGGAGCCGGGTGATCAGAGCTGGCTCACCGCCGTTCAGCACGGCGGCTTTTGGAAATCCGTGACCTTCACCGCCGGAAACGTCTGCACGCCGGCGGTCGCCCAACGGCTGAAGGAGCTCGGCGTTTCCTACGCCTTCGGACCGTTGTTCGGCGGCCCCTACACGCGTCACGTTCGCCCCTACGCCGCCGCCTTTTCGGAATTCGAGCGGCCGGGCGCCTGCGCGCTCGCCTACGCTAAGGTGGCCGCTTTCGAGAAGGCGCGGATGCAGGCGATCGCCGATCACTTCAACGTAACCTTCGCGGTCACCAAACCAAACGCGGCGGGGGAGCCCTGCTTCTACTATTTGTCGCCGAATTCGGAGGAGCTCACCGGCTACGCGCGCGACGAGTTGATCGGCGAACCGGTAAAGCGGCTGCAGTGCGATGAGACCGACCGCCGGCGCGCCGCCGCTTTCTTTCAGCGCCTGAAACGCTGCGGCGAGGCCTCGGTCGTGCTGGCCAATCGGCGCAAGGACGGCGCGGCCTTTTCGAACCGGATAACGGCGACCGCGCCGCCCGCCTCGCACCACGCCCCGCGCGAGACCTTCTACGCCTTCCTGGAAGGCGAGCCGTCCGGCGAGCCGCCGCATACGCCGGCGAGCGAGCGAGCGGAGCCGGTCTGAGCGCGCCTCAGCTAAGCGCCGCCTCGATCGCCTCGATCGCCTTGGGCGCGGCCGCGCCCTCAGGCCCGCCGGCCTGGGCCATGTCGGGCCGGCCGCCGCCTCCTTTGCCGCCGATCGCTTCGGCGCCGACCTTGACGAGGCTGACGGCGTCGTAGCGATTCGTCAGATCCTCCGTCACGCCGACGACGAGGGAGGCCTTGCCCTCGTTGACCGCGACGACCGCGACCACGCCGGACTCGATCTCCTTTTTCAGCTGGTCGGCGAGCGGCTTCAGCTCTTTCGGCGGCACGTCCTCCAGCACGCGGCTGGCGAACTTGACGCCGGCGACGTCCTTGGCGGCCGGCGCGCTCGCCCCCGCACCGCCGCCTCCGCCGCCGGCGGCGAGCTTGCGGCGCAGCTCCGAGATCTCGCGCTCCAGCTTCTTGCGCTCGTCCAGCAGGGTGACGACGCGGTTGGGGACGTCGTTGACCGCGCTGCGCAGCGCCGCGGCGGCCTCGTTCAATGCGCGCTCTTCGGCGCGGATGTGGCTCAGCGCGGCCTCGCCGGTCAGGCAGATGATGCGCCGCACGCCGGAGGAGACCGCCTGCTCGTCGACGATCTTGAACGTGCCGATGTCCCCGGTGCGGCGCACGTGCGTGCCGCCGCACAGCTCCACCGAATAGAAGCCGCCGGGCCGCCCGCCGTCGGTTCCGGTCGCAGCCGCGTCGCCCATGGCGACGACCCGCACTTCCTCGCCGTACTTCTCGCCGAACAGCGCGAGCGCGCCGGCCTCGACCGCGTCGTCGGGCGTCATAAGACGCGTCGTCACGTCGGCGTTGGCGCGCACTTGCGCGTTCACGCGGCGCTCGACCTCGTCGATCTGCTCCGCGGTCATCGCCTTGGGATGGGAGAAGTCGAAGCGCATGCTGTCCGGCGCCACGAGGGAGCCCTTCTGCGTCACGTGATCGCCCAGCACCTCGCGCAGCGCCTGATGCGTCAGATGGGTGACCGAGTGATTGGCCCGCAGGCGTCGCCGGCGATCCCCTTCGACGGTGAGTTCCACCGCCTCGCCGACCTTGAGGGTCCCTTCCTCCAGCACGCCGAGATGGACGTGCAGGGACTCGAGCTTCTTCTGCGTGTCGGTCACCCGAAACCGCGCGCCGTCCGCCGTGACGATCAGCCCGACGTCGCCCTGCTGGCCGCCGCTTTCGCCGTAGAACGGCGTCTGGTTGACCACCACCGCGCCTTCCTGACCGCTGGACAGGCCGTCGACCGGCTTGCCGTCGGCGACAAGCGCTGTGACCGCGCCCTCCGCCCGCTCGGTTTCGTAGCCGAGGAAATCGGTCGCGCCGACCTCCTCCTTCAGGTCGAACCAGACGCGGTCGGTCGCCGCCTCGCCGCTGCCGGCCCAGGCCTTGCGCGCCTGGGCGCGCTGGCGCTCCATCGCCGCATCGAAGCCGGCCTGGTCCAGCGCCCGCCCCTGGCCGCGCAAGATGTCTTGCGTCAAGTCCACCGGAAAGCCGTAGGTGTCGTAGAGGGTGAAGGCGACTTCCCCCGACAGCGTCTCGCCCTCGCCCAGCTTGGTCGTTTCCTCCTCCAACAGCTTCAGCCCGCGATCGAGCGTCGTCTTGAAGCGGCTCTCCTCCAGCTTCAGCGTCTCGGTGATCAGCGCTTCGGCGCGGTGCAACTCCTGGAAGTGGCCGCCCATCTTGGCGATCAGCGTCGGCGCCAGGCGGTGCATAAGCGGATCCTTCGCGCCCAGCATGTGGGCGTGGCGCATGGCGCGGCGCATGATCCGGCGCAACACGTAGCCCCGCCCGTCGTTCGACGGCAGCACGCCGTCGGCGATCAGGAAGGCGCTGGCGCGCAGATGGTCGGCGATCACCTTGTGGCTCGCGGACTGCGGCCCGTCGGGATCGACGTGGGTGAGGTCCGCCGAGGCCTCGATGATCGCGCGCAGCAGGTCGGTGTCGTAATTGTCGTGCACGCCCTGCAGGACGGCCGCGATGCGCTCCAGCCCCATGCCGGTGTCGATCGACGGGCGCGGCAGGCTGGTGCGCTCGCCGCCCTCGACCTGCTCGTACTGCATGAAGACGAGGTTCCAGATCTCGATGAAGCGGTCGCCGTCCTCGTCCGGGCTCCCGGGCGGGCCGCCGGGGATCTCCGGCCCGTGATCGTAGAAGATCTCGGAACACGGCCCGCAGGGGCCCGTGTCGCCCATCTGCCAGAAATTGTCCGAGGTCGCGATGCGGATGATCCGGTCGTCGTCGAGGCCGGCGATCTTTTTCCACAAGCCCGCCGCCTCGTCGTCGTCGGCGTAGACGGTGACCAGCAGCTTCGCGGGATCCAGGCCGAACTCCTTCGTCACCAGCGTCCAGGCGTGCTCGATCGCGACGTCCTTGAAATAGTCGCCGAAGGAGAAGTTCCCCAGCATCTCGAAGAAGGTGTGGTGGCGGGCGGTGTAGCCGACATTCTCGAGATCATTGTGCTTGCCGCCGGCGCGCACGCATTTCTGGGAGGTGGCGGCGCGCGCATAGTCGCGATGCTCCGCGCCCGTGAAGACGTTCTTGAACTGGACCATGCCCGAATTCACGAACATCAGGGTCGGGTCGTTGCGCGGGACGAGCGGCGAGGACGGCACCACCTCGTGCCCGGTCTTCGCGAAGTAGTCGAGGAATTTGGACCGGATCTCGTTCGCGCTCGCCATCGGCTCGCCTACCCTTTTCCCTGGCTGCAATCCCGCGGAATTCCTGTCCCGCGCTGCGAGGGTTGATGTAGCGAGCGCGAGCCCGTCTGTCCAGCGGAGGGGCCTTTAGATACGAGATAGCAGAAATCGGCTTTTTTTCCTATTTTTTAATTCAAAATTTGCACGAGTTGACAAATGACCTCCTTTAACGCCCGCTACGTGCAATATGCACTGGAAACCGCTCATCCTGGCGCCGCTCATGATCGCCCTCGCCGCGACGGCTTGGGCCGAGGCGCCGCCCTCGCGCGAGGCCGCCTGCGCGGCGTTCGTCGACAGCGCGCGCGACGTCGACGCCTGGACGCGCCCGCTTTACGAGCGCGGCGATCTGGCGGCGCTGGGGCTCCCCGCCTGCGAAGCGCGGCTTGAGGCGACGCCGGAGGATGCGAGCCTGATGGCGGCGGTCGGCGTGATGCGCATCCTGGCCGGGCCGGAGAACGGTCGAGGGTTGCTGGAGCGCGTCGCCGAACGCGGGCAGCGCCTGGCGCTGGAAGCGCTTTTCTTCTGGCGCATCTCCGGCGTCGAAGATGGCGAGTCGAAGATGGCGAAAAGACCCTGATCGCGCCGGACATATCACTGGCGTTCGACTACGGCCATCGGGCGGCGGAAGCGGGGTCGACCCTCACGCAATTTTTCCTCGGGAAAGCGTACATGAGCGGGTTTCATGTGCCCGAGGATCGAGGCGCGGCGGTAAAATGGCTTCGGAAAGCCGCCCGCTCCGACGATCCTGAGGTCTTAGCGTATCTCGGGCATGCGCTCGTTGGAGCGCCGATGTTTCGCGGCGCACCTGAATCGGATGTTCGTGAAGGACTTGCGCTGATCAAGCGCGCCGCCGAGGAGGGTGCCGCACACGGGCTCTATATGAAGGGCTACCTTATGCGGGACGCCAGGCTCGCGGATATTGAGACAGTCATGGAGGTGTTCAAGCGCGCCGCAAGGAAGGGACATAAGAATGCGGCGGTCGAGGTTGGGACATATTACGGGGACGGATTCCACGTGGAAAAGAATGTCGAGGAATCGGAACGATTCTTCTGCATGGGCGGTGCGTTCGGAAGAGCCTACTCCGAAGAGCTGCACGGCCGTCCCCCCGATTGTTCCCCCCAACCCAATCAGGAGTGACCAATGTCCCGTCCCCGAATGCACCGCTCGCCGATCGGCCGTAGAATGGACCACCGGCGAATGCGAGAAGCACAAATCCTAGACCGCTTCTATAGGGCCGTCGAAACTCAGTGGCGCGGCGAAAAAAGGCTGAGCGGCGAGATTCCTTCCGACCCCATTGAGGAACTCGGACGCGCGTTAGAAGAGATTTTGCCGGAGCGCAAAGCGCCACATCGCGACGGCGCCGAAAAGCCAGCGTCGGACAACCGCAAATCCGGCAAAGCGCTCCCGACCAACCGGCCCAAGAGCGGTACAGGACTTGGTATCGCGGGTCAGACGATCGCCAACAACCTTGCCACGGCGCTTGCTCGCGGCGCGATTCCCTCTCAACGGAACGGAGACATGCGCCGACATATGCGGCGCGAGCTCTTTGAGTCCGAGAAAGGGAAACTGGCGCTCGTCCAAGAAAAGATACGCGAGGCGCTGGACAATGGCGACAGCCTTGATGTTGCGGTCGAAAAGGCCGAAAGCGCCTATGGACGGATGACGTTTCCCCGCTACGCGCCGGCGGAGGGCGCCGCGCCCGATGACGGGACGCGCGAGGATCCGACCGTCTGGGAGCAGGCTCTAGACGCTTGGCGGAATTTTACCGGCGACGAGCCGGCGCCGGAAAGCCCCTCCACGCCCTCCGAGCCGGCCGAACCGGTCGAATCGTCCGGGGGCGTCCGGCGGCGCCGGAGCGCCCGGAGCGCCCGGAGCGGCCAAACGCCAGCGGCGCCGCCCCGTCGGCGCGCCCGGCGCCGACAAACGCCTGAAGGAGGACGGGATTCTGGGGCCGAAGACTGCGGCGGCGACCCGACGCGCCTTGGCCCGCGCGGGTCGCGGCGCCGGCGGCCCTGTCGCCGCGCAAGCCTCGCGACGGCTTCGGCGGGCCGGCGCTGCTGGCCTGACGCCGCTTGCGTCCCCGCGAAAGCGGGGACCTTTCAAAGCCCGCACCCGCGCCCGAGCGCGCCGCAAGGAGGCCCCCGCTTTCGCGGGGGCGCCCGGAAAAAGCCGGCCGTCTCAGCGCGCGTCCCCGCGAAAGCGGGGACCTTTCAAAGCCCGCACCTGCGCCCGAGCGCGCCGAAAGGAGGCCCCCGCTTTCGCGGGGGCGCCCAAAAAAGCCGGCCGTCTCAGCGCGCGTCCCCGCGAAATCGAGGCCCCTTCAAAGCCCGCACCCGCGCCCGAGCGCGCCGAAAGGAGGCCCCCGCTTTCGCGGGGGCGCCCGGAAAAAGCCGGCCCGGGTCTTAGCCGGCGGGCGGGTGCGCGCGCTCAGAAAAGAACCCGGCCCGTCGGAGCGATCCGACGGGCCGGGTTTGCCGGCGCTCCCCGGCGTCACGCCGTCGCCCCGGCCGCCGATCTGACGTCGGCGGTCCGGGGCGGGGCGGATTTCGATCTAGCAGGTGATAGAGGGACCGGGCGCGAGGATCACTCGGGCGCGTCCTCCGGGCCGAGTTCGGCCTCCTTCGCCTCGTCGGGGTCGGGGCCTTCCAGCATCTTGTTGGCGACGATGCCGGCGTTCTCGCGGATCTTGTTCTCGATCTCGCCTGCGGTGTCCTTGTGCTCCTTGAGGAAGCGCTTGGCGTTCTCGCGGCCCTGGCCGATGCGCTCCCCGTTATAGGAGAACCAGGCGCCCGACTTCTCGATCAGGCCGGCGTTGACGCCGAGGTCGAGCAGCTCGCCGGTTTTCGAGACGCCCTCGCCGTACATGATGTCGAATTCGACCATGCGGAAGGGCGGCGCGACCTTGTTCTTCACCACTTTGACGCGGGTCTGGTTGCCGACGACCTCGTCCTTCTCCTTGATCTGGCCGATACGCCGGATGTCGAGGCGCACGGAAGCGTAGAACTTGAGCGCATTGCCGCCGGTCGTGGTCTCCGGGCTGCCGAACATCACGCCGATCTTCATCCGGATCTGGTTGATGAAGATGACCATGCAGTTGGAGCGCTTGATCGAGCCGGTGAGCTTGCGCAGCGCCTGGCTCATCAGACGGGCCTGCAGGCCGACATGGCTGTCGCCCATCTCGCCCTCGAGCTCCGCCTTCGGCACGAGGGCCGCCACCGAGTCGACCACCAGCACGTCGATCGCGCCGGAGCGGACCAGCGTGTCGGCGATCTCAAGCGCCTGTTCGCCCGCGTCGGGCTGGGAGATCAGCAATTCGTCGATGTCGACGCCGAGTTTCTTGGCGTAGACCGGGTCCAGCGCGTGCTCCGCGTCGACGAAGGCGCAGGCGCCGCCCTGGCGCTGGGCCTCGGCCACCGCATGCAGGGCCAGCGTGGTTTTGCCGGAGCTTTCCGGCCCGAAGATCTCGATCACCCGGCCTTTCGGCAGGCCGCCGATGCCAAGCGCGATGTCGAGGCCGAGCGAGCCGGTCGGGATGGATTCGATGTCCATCGCCCGCTGTTCGCCGAGCTTCATGATCGAGCCCTTGCCGAACGAGCGCTCGATCTGCGTCAGCGCGGCTTCGAGTGCCTTCTGCTTATCCATCTGATCCTTGTCCACCAGGTGAAGCGCCGGTTGAGCCATCTGTCCGTTCCTTTTCCCATAGCCCCGAAGGCGATGCAATTGGCAGGATCGTACAGCCTTTGTTCTTTTCCGCAAGTTCTTTTTTAGTTCTCTTTTTTCTCATTCGAATTCATGCGAGAGAACAAAGACTTGGGCTTTGATCGGTTAACGATCCGTCGGCGTTCTCATCGCGGCGGGCAGGACGTTCCCGCCGTCGGAGGCCCGCCCGAAGGCTTTCAGGCCCGGCTCTTGGCCGCCGATTCGACGGCGGCCTTCACCTTACCCGCCAACTGCTTTAGCGAGAAGGGCTTGGGCAGGAAATAAACCTGGGGGAGCGCCTCCACCTCCTGCGCCACGCTTTCCTGCGTGTAGCCGGAGATGCAGATGACCGGCAGGTCGGGCAACTGCTTACGCGCCTCGCGGATCAGCGTCGCGCCGTCCACCTTCGGCATCACCATGTCGGTGACGAGGAGGTCGAGCGGCGGACTGTCCGGCGTGCGCGCGGCCAGGATCTCCAACGCCGATTCGCCGGTGCGCGCCTCGGTCACCTCGTAGCCTTTCGCGCGCAGCGCCCGCGCGGCGAACAGGCGCACGGCGTCCTCGTCCTCGACCAGCAGGATCTGCCCGCCGCCGGTGGTGTCGGCGGGCGCCCCGTCGACATCGGCCTCGTCCGACGCGGCGACCGCTTGCCCGTCCGAGCGCGGCAGATAGAGCGTGAAGCTCGCCCCCTTTCCCGGCCCGTCCGAATGCGCGTGCACGAATCCGCCCAGCTGGCGCATCGAGCCGTACACCATGGCGAGGCCGAGCCCCGTCCCCATGCCCACCTCCTTCGTGGTGAAGAAGGGCTCGAACACACGGTCCAGCACCTCGCGGCTCATGCCCGCGCCGGTATCGGAGACGGTGACGGCGACGAAATCCCCGGGCGGCATGCTCTCGTCGCCGATCGTATAGGCCCGATCGGCGGTGAAATTGCTGGTCTGGATGGTGAGCCGCCCGCCCTCGACCATGGCGTCGCGCGCGTTCACGGCGAGATTGATGATCACCTGTTCGATCTGTCCCGGATCGGCGCGCACGACCCAGAGGTCGCGCTCATGCACGACCGTCAGCTCCACCCGCTCGCCCAGCAGGCGGCGCAGCAGGTTGGAGAGTTCGGCGAGCAGGTCCGTCATGTCCAACACACGCGGAGCCAGCGGTTGCTGGCGCGAAAAGGCGAGCAATTGCCGCACCAAGCCGGCCGCGCGGTTGGCGTTCTGTTTGATCTGCATCGCGTCGGCGAAGCTCGGCTCGCCCACCGGATGGCGCTGCAGCATGAGGTCGCAAAAGCCGATGATGGCGGTCAGCATGTTGTTGAAGTCGTGCGCGATGCCGCCGGCGAGTTGCCCGACCGCCTGCATCTTCTGACTTTGGGCGAACTGCGCTTCGAGGCGTTTTCGCTCCGTCGCATCGACCGCGTGGAGGACGAACCCGCGCCCGCCGCCGCGCGGCAGCACCGCCTGATTGGCGTAGACGGCGACCGTGCGCTCGGCGTCGCCGTCGAGCCGCACATCGACCGGCGCAGCCGGCTGGCCGCTTTCGGCCGCGCGATCGATCGCCGCCTGCAGCAGCGGCCGATCCGCCGCCGCGACCAGTTCCAGCACCGGTCGACCGATCGGCGCCGACCCCGCCAGGAACCGGCGAAAAGCGCTGTTCGCCTCTTGAACCGCACCCGCCTCGTCGATCACCAGAATCCCGAACGGCGCCCGGTCCAGGGCCCGGGTCAGCAGCGCAAGGCGCTCCAACGCGCGGTCGGCCTCCGCCTTCCGCTCGCTGACGTCCTCGATCAGATAGACCACGCCCTCGCCGAAGGGCTGAAGACGCAACTCGATGACGCGCGCCCGATCGCCCCTGCGCGGGTCGACGCTCGTGAAATCCCGCACCTGCGGCTCTTCGGCGCCGACGCGCTCAGCCATCGCGGCGACGGTGGCGGGAAGCGCGTCGTCCGCCGGCTCGATCAGTTGGGCGACCAACATAGGCGCATCGCCGGCGCGCCGGCCAAGCGGCGCCGCCGCCGCCGCCGCATCAGGCGCAAACGCCTCAAGTCCGACGCCGTAGCGCGCGCGCCCCTCTCCATCGGCCACCAGGACGCCGAGACCGCGTCCTTCGGCCGCCGTTTCAAGCGCTTCCAGCCGCGCCGCCAACCGCCGACGCGCGGCCGTCGCACGCTTCAAGCGCAAACCGGCGACGCCCGCGCTGAGGCCGACGCCCGCGGCCGCAACGAGAGCCGCCCCGATGACCTGAGGCAGGAGCGCGCCGCCGCCAGCCAGCAGCGTCGCCCCCGCCGCCACGCCCGCGCCGGCGACGGCGCTTAGCGGCAGCATCAGGCGGTCGATCGGACGATCCCGCGTGAGCGGCTCGCGCGGGACGGCGAGACCCGGGGGCGCGCCCGTCTCCGCCGGCCCGTCCCCGTCCGGCCGCGCCGCGGAGTTGCGCGGCTCAGGCGTCTCCGAGAAAGCGCTCACCCGGGCATCCTCCGGCCTTTCAGACTGAAGACGTAGGAGATGATCTTTGCGACAGCCTCGTAATGCTCAGGCGGGACGAAGTCGTCGATCTCGACGCCGGCGTAGAGCGCGCGGGCGAGCGGCGGGTTCTCGATCAAGGGGATATCCAATTCCTCGGCCAGCTCGCGGATACGCTGGGCTACGTTGTCCTGGCCTTTGGCCACGAGCTTCGGGGCCTCCATCTCTTCCGGATCGTACTGCAGCGCCACGGCGAAGTGGGTCGGATTCGTCACCACCACGTCCGCCTGGGGGACCGCCTGCATCATGCGCTGGCGGGCGCGTTCGTTGCGGATTTGGCGCAGCCGCGCCTTGATCTGCGGATCGCCCTCCGTGTTCTTGAACTCCTCCTTCACCTCCTGCTTCGTCATCCGCAGTTGCTTGCGGTGCTGATAGCGCTGGAAGAAAACGTCGGCGATCGCGATGGCGAGAAGAATGGCGAGCACGGCCGCCAGCAGCTGCAGCGTCAACGCCAGCAACTCCTGCAGCAACTGCCCGACGGCGAGTTGCGGCAAGATGTCCAGCCGATCGCGCTCCGGCAGCAGCAGGATCACGCCCACCGCGCCGATCAGGCTGATCTTCAGAAGCCCTTTGGCGAACTCGGCCAGGCTCTTGGCCGAGAACATGCGCTTCACGCCCTTGATCAGCGAGATTTTTTCGGGCTTGGGCTTGATCGGTTCGGCCGTGAACAGGACGCCGTTCTGGCCCAAGCCGCCCGCGATCGCGAAGACGACGAAAACTCCCATCGGGATCGACATCAGCAGGATGACGTCCAGCATGAAATCGCCGAGCACGGGGCTCAAGCCGCCCAGGCTCATGTCGATATCGTGCGGGCTGCGCACGAAGGGGCTCATGGTCAGCACCAGATCCGACATCAACGCCGGCCCGCCGAAGGCCATCATCGCGCCGAAGGCGAACAGCAACAGCCACGTGTTGACCTCCCGGCTGGTCGCGATCTGACCCTTCTGGCGCGCGTCGCGCAGCCTTTTACTGGTCGGCTCTTCTGTCTTTTGGCTCTCGTCCGGCTGTTCGGACATGCCGCCTCGCCTCGTCTAATCGCCCGTCGGGCCGCGCGCCGCTCAGCGCGACATGAGGAACATGTCCAGCATGTCCCGGAACTGCTCCAGAAACCAGAGCATCATGCCGCCCAGCGCCACCAACATCACGCCCTGCCCGATCAAAATCTGCAGCGGCATCGCGATGAAGAAGACCTGCAGCTGGGGCATCAAGCGGGCCAACAGGCCGAGCAGCACGTAGAACATCATCGCAACGACGATCAAGGGGGCGCAGAGCTGGATGCCCAGCATGAAGCTGTCCGCCACGGTGCGGGCGATCACCTCGGCCATGTCGCCCAGCATCGGGGCGGTTCCGGGCTCGAAGATCATGTAGCTTTCGACCACTGTCAGGATCAGCAGATGGTGCATGTCGGTCGCGAACAGCAGCGCGAGGCCCAGCAAGGTGAAGAAGACCGATTGCAGCGCGCCCTGGTCCGACAGCAGGGGATTGAACAGCAACGCGCTCGCCAGACCGCTGAGAAACGCCCAGACGACGCCCGCGATCGCCAGCGCGTTGAACAGGATGCGCGCGACCGCGCCGATGAAGACGCCGTAGATGATCTCCCCCAGGATCATCAGCGCCATCGGGCCGAACCGCGGCGGCATCTCCGGCAGCAGAGGCGCGACCACGGGCGCGGCGATGACGCTCAACAGCAGCGCCAGCGCGAGCCGGGCGCGCGGCGTCAAAAAGGTCTCGCCGATCGTGGGCAGCGTGATGAACGCGGCTCCCACGCGGGCGAACACCAGAAAGGTCGCGAACAATTCGCTCTGCAAAAAATCGCTCAGCATGGCGCGCGAAGGCTCGCGCGATTCTGCCGTGACGGTCTACGCTTCCCGGCGATGACCGCGATCGATTTCACCCACTGGCGCCGTCACTCCGCAATGAGCGATCCCGGCGCGCACCGAAGCGCCCTGAAGGCCGCCTGCGGCGACGGCGCGCCGTCGACGCTGGTGCGGGTGGCCCAAGGGCTGCTGCTGCACGATTGGGCGGGGTCGCGCCTGTACGGTCCGCCGCCGGCGCACGTCCTCGACGCCGACCGAACCACGCTTCCGACGGCGCAGCGGCTGGAGCGCATCCTTGCGGCCGATCCGCGACCGCTCGATCAACCGCGCGCGCCGTTCGATCGATCAGTGGGAACCTGCCGGGACATGGCGCTGCTGGTCACGGCGCTGGCGCGCTCGGCGGGCCGCGCCGCCCGGGTGCGATGCGGCTTCGCGGCCTACCTCGCCCCGGGCTTCTGGGAAGATCATTGGATCTGCGAAATCGAAGACCAGGGCGCATGGCGGCGGCTGGACGCGCAACTCGACGCCGCACATCGCGCCGCGCTGGCGACCTCCTTCGATCCAAGCGAACTGCCGCCGGAAACCTTTCTCGACGGCCCGGAGGCGTGGCGGCGCATCCGATGCGGGGCGGCAAAGCCCGCCCTCTTCCGGCATGGCGAGGAGGCCGTGGGCGCTTGGTTCGTCCGGGTCAATCTCGCCCGCGACCAGTTAGCGCGCACGGACCGGCTGGTCTCGGAGTGGGATCGCTGGCGATGCGCCGCCTGGCTGCGGCGCCTCGACGCGCGCGCCGAGGCGGAGGCCGACCGCTGGGCGGCGGAGACCGAGGGACGCGGCTAATTGATCGCCACGATCCGGTCGGCGACGACCTGCATCAGGCCTTCCATCTGCTGCAGCATGAAGGGAAGCAAAAGCAACATCGACAGGAAGACCACGATGATCTTCGGGACGAAGGTCAGCGTGATCTCCTGGATCTGCGTCAAGGCCTGAAAGACCGCCACCGTAAGGCCGACGGCAAGACCGACCAACATGATCGGGCTGGAGACCAGCAGGAGGATGTAGATCGCCTCCCGCGCGAAATCGAGAACCTGTTCGGCGTTCATCGCAAGCCCGCCTCCTGGCGCGGCGGATCGGGGTCGGCCGCACCGCCGTCAAAACGCACCGCCTCAGATCGGCATGCGCAGGATTTCCTGGTAAGCGGATATGATTCGGTCGCGCACCGCCACCACGGTCTGCAACGTCGCCTCCGCCTCGCTGACGGCGGTCACCACCTCCTGCACGCTGGCCTTGCCGGCGACCGCGTCCATGCCGAGCTGCTCGGCGTTGCGGTTGGCGTCGATGGCGTCCTGTGCGGCCGTGCGCACCATGTCGACGAAGCGCGAGCCGGGGCCGGCCTCCTCGCCGCCGATCGGCGTCGGGGCCGTTCCCGGCGCAAGGCCGAGCGGCTGACCGACCGCAGCATTGCGGTAGGCGGCGGCGGCGTTCATCGGGTCGAGGGCCATAGCCTTTTCTGCTCCCGCTTCAGACGCGATCCTAGACCTCGTCTGTATAGCGCAAGCGCGCTCCCAAGTCTAACCCGTCAGCGCAGCAGGTTGACCGTCTGCGACAACATGGTCTTGGTGGTTTCGATGACTTGCAGGTTGGCGCGATAGCTTCGGTTCGCTTCGCGCATGTCCGTCATTTCGATCAGCGAAT
Organism: Marivibrio sp.; assembly: GCF_040218065.1. Lineage (NCBI taxonomy): Bacteria > Pseudomonadati > Pseudomonadota > Alphaproteobacteria > Rhodospirillales > Aestuariispiraceae > Marivibrio > Marivibrio sp. Next base: position 446,356 of record NZ_JAVJQE010000013.1, read on the forward strand.
TGACGTTGGGCGTCTTGACGTAGCCGGTCTCGTCGGCGGCCGGGTGCGCCGGGTCGAAGCGCAGGCCGAACGCGCCGTCGTCCTCGCCGACCTCGTTCACCCGCACCACGTCGGCGTTCAGCGCGCGGTCCATCTCGTTGGCGAAGGTCACGACCTTGCGGCGGTAGGGATCGCCGCCGGGGGTGTTGGCGGTGGAGTCGGCGTTGGCGAGGTTTTCGGAAATCACCTTGATGCGCACGCCCTGCGCGCGCATGCCCGAGCCGGCGATGAACATGGTGGCTTTGAGATCGTCCATCATGGGTCTCTCTCCTGATGTCTCGAATTGCTATCCCGGGCGCGCCGATCAGCCGCCGCCGCCGCCGCGGCCCAAGGCCATGCGGTAGAGACCCATGTACTTACGGTACATGTTGGTGGCGAATTCGTAGTCGCCGGCGGTCTGGCTCATCTTCATCATCTGCTCTTCCAGCACCACTTGGTTGCCCGCCGGCGCCGTCTCGTACGGCGTGCGCTCGCGGGCGGTGCGGAAGGTTTCCGCGTCGCCGGGGCTCGCGATGTGGCTGGCGCTGGTGCGGGCCAGCTTCAACTGACCTTGCTGATTGCGCATCGCCCGTTCGAAATCGATCGGTTCGATGTCCATCGCTCGGTAGCCGGGCGTGTCGGCGTTGGCGATGTTCTGACCGATAACCCGCTGACGCTGGGTCAGCCAGTCCATCTGATGAGTCAGCATGCCGACGATAGGGGTGTCGCCGATGGCCATGACGGCCCTCCTCTCTCCTCGCTGTCGTCGGCGCCGGCTAAAGGCCTCTCCCAAAGCCCCGTGCGGCCGGCGCCGCCTCTCTCCTCGCAGCAAGTAAAGCAACCAGCGTGCCAAGACCGGGTCGCGGCCGCTTCGCCCTCGGAAAGTGTTGGCCCGTTAACCCTTTGGCCTTAGCTTGAGAACGAGGGGCGGGGATTGCGGAGCGATGACAGGCGGCGCACATGGTCGAACGCTCGAAACTCGGCAAATCCGACCGACCGAAGGCGACGCCGGCGGCGGCGCAGGGCGACGCGCCAGGCGCCGCGGACCCGAACCGCAAGGCGGTGGCGCTCGCCTACAAGCCGGACACGGCGGACAGCGCCCCTGTGGTCAGCGCCTCGGGTCGGGGCGCGCTCGCCGAGCGCATCGTGGAGGCCGCACGCGAGGCCGGCGTGCCGATCCAAGAGGACCCGGATCTGGTCGAGCTCCTCGCCGCCACGGAGGTGGGCGAGGAGATTCCGGTTGAAGCCTTCATCGCCGTCGCCGAGATCCTGCGCTACGTCTATCAGGCGAACGGACGAACCGCGCCGCAGCCCTCCCGCGCCGGGCGGGATGCGGCCGTTTCGACCGACTCGCCTTCCTCTTCCGAGCGAACCGACGTCCCTGACGGAACGGTGTGACGCAAGGACGCGCCTGCGCGCCCTTTTAAGGCTGCACAGCGCGCGAATCGTGGCAGCGTCCCGCTGACGCCGGCCCGGCGCGCGACGCCCGTCAGGCGGACGCGTCGGCCGACGCCCTTCAGACCAACCCGACAGCGCGGAGCCGTGTGATGAGCAGGAATGAGGTGGAAGCAGGTCTCCAGGCCCTGGCGGACGAGGCGGCCGCAGCGCGCGAGGCGTTGGCGCGCGGCGAGGACGACATCGGTCTTGAGAATGTCGGACCGCGCATCGAACGACTGGTTAAAGCGGCGATGCAACTGCCGCCGGAGGACGTGGCCGCGCTGCAGCCTTTGATGTCGCGCGTGCGCGACGATCTGCAAGGGGTCTCCGACCTGCTGGGCGAGGCGATCGAGGCTGAAAACGACGCCGCCAACGACGACGAGGCCTCCGACAACGGGGCGGATCGCTAAATGACGCTGCGGCGAGGCGGCTGACGGGCGAAACGAGCCATGGATCTAGGCGGCTATCTGCAATTCCTGCTCGCGCTCGCCTTCGTGCTCGGCCTGATCCTGCTGAGCGCGGCGGCTCTGCGTCGCTTCGGACCCGGAATGCAGGGAATGCGTCGCCACAGCGGCGGGCGCCGGCTGGAGGTTCTGGAGGTTCTGCCGCTGGACGGGCGCCGCCGCCTGGTGATGGTGCGGCGCGACGAACGCGCCCATCTTCTGCTGCTGGGCGCCAATGACGATCGGGTGGTGGAGAGCGGCTTCGACGCCGACGCGCCGGGCGCCGGGCGCATCGGCCCGCTGCGAGAAGGCGCGGAGGCGGGCGGCCCGCCCCCGGACGCGCCGAGCAATCCGACGGAGGCGCGCTTCAAGCGGCTCGTCTCGCGCCTCAGCGGGGGCGAGGGCTCATGACCGCGCGGCGGCTCGCGCTCGGCGTCGGGGCCGCGCTGGTCGGCGCGGGCGCGCTCGCGCTGCTCGCCGGCCCGGCGGCGGCGCAGTCGATCAACATCGACCTCGGCGAAGGCGGCACCGTGACCGGGCGGCTCGTGCAGCTGGTCGCGCTCGTCACGGTGCTGTCGCTGGCGCCGAGCCTGCTGGTGATGGTGACCAGCTTCACGCGTCTGGTCGTCGTCTTCTCGATCCTGCGCACCGCGCTCGGCGCGCAGCAGACGCCGCCCAACGCGGTGCTGATCTCGCTGGCGCTGTTCCTGACTTTCTTCATCATGCAGCCGACGCTGGAGCAGGTCTATGTCGAGGGGATAGAGCCGCTGATCAACGAGGAGATCACCGAGGCCGAGGCCTACGAACGCTCGGTCGGGCCGATGCGCGAATTCATGCTGCGCCACACGCGCGAGCAGGATCTGACGCTGTTCATGGACATCGGCGGCATCGAGGCGGTGGAGGACCCGAGCGAGACCCCGCTGCGCGCGCTGATCCCGGCCTTCATGATCTCGGAGCTGAAGCGGGCGTTCGAGATCGGCTTCCTGCTGTTCGTGCCCTTCCTGGTGATCGACCTCGTCGTCGCCTCGGTGCTGATGTCGATGGGCATGATGATGCTGCCGCCGGTGATGATCTCGCTGCCCTTCAAGCTGATCTTCTTCGTCCTCGTCGACGGCTGGTACATGGTCGTCGGCTCGCTGGTGCAGAGCTTCAATCCGGTCTAGGCGGCGGTTCAGGGGCGGAGTCCGTCTGGCGGAGCACCCCTTTGCGGCGAAGCATGCCGTCGCGGGCCGCCTGTCGGCCGCCCCGGGGTCTCGCCGTCCTCGCGCCGCCGTCGAGTTCCCGGCTCTGCGCTACGCTGCGGCCGGGATGACGTCCTTGCCTTTTTCGCCGGAAACCTTTTCGGACAATGCGCGAGCGCCCGAGCGCGCCTCTCTTGGTCCCTACCCCTGGGGCTGATCCGCCGGGTCGGGCGGCGGGGCGAGGAGCTTGTCGCGGTATTCCTCCAGGAAGGCGTTGAAGCCGTCGCCGGAGGCGAGGCGGGCGACGGTGGCGCTCAGATCCTGGGTTCCGCCGGTCTCCGGCTCCGTCGTGATGAAGTCGAAGACGCCGGCCAGCTCGCTGTTCGCCATGGCGTCGCCCCAGATCTCCTCGATATCCTGAAGGCCGCGGCGGTCGTCGTCGAAGTAAAGCGCGACGGCCCAGTTCACTACATGACGGGCGCGCTCCAGGTCGACCCCCTCGCCCGGATTGTCAGGCGGGTCGCCGGCCAGGCGCTGCAGCACCTTGGCGACCTCCGACCAGTCCTCTGCGTCCCAGAAGATGTCGCGGCGCAGCAGGTCGGCCTCGCGGCTGGTGTCGCCGGCTAGCAGCTTGATCGCCTCCGCCTCGTCGCCCAACTCGAAATTGGCCTTCGCGCGGATCCGGCGCCGATCGGCCTGCAGCGCCTCGGGCAGGCCGATGATGGCCGTCCTGTTCAGCGCGTCGAGCGCCTGGGTCGGCTTGTCGTCGAGCAGCCGGATCAAAGCCAGCTTCGCGCCGACGCGCGCGCGCTCGTCCCCCTGCAGGCGGAACTCCACTTGCTGCTCCAGCACGCGCGCCGCCCGCTCCAGCAGGTCGACCGCGACGAGCCGATCGGCGAGATTCTCGATCATCCGATCGCCGTCCGGGCCTGCGGGCGTCAGTTCCCGGAATTCGTCGTAAAGCGCCAACGCGCGCAACGGCGGCAGTTCGTCCGCCTCACCGTCCAGGTAGAGACGGCGGAAGATGTCCTCCATCCGGGCGGCGATCTCTTCGGAGACGGGATCCTCGGGAAAATAGGAGACGGCCGTGCGGTAGGCGCCCAGCCCGTTGAAATAGTCGTTCTCCTCCAGATAGAGCTCGCCGAGCCGGCGCAGCACCATCAGCTCGAACCGGTCGCCGCGCCACTGGAAGCGCAGATCCTCGAGCCGATCGATCGCCTCCTCCCGGCTCACCTCACCTTGCTGCAGGCCGAGATTGATCAACGCCTGCTCCGAGCGCACGGCGTTCTTCGTGTCGGGCCCCTCGGCCAAATCGCGCCAAATGTCGGTGGCCTGCTCGAAGTCGGTGCGGGCGGCCGCGACCCGGGCCTGATGGTAGCGCAGATCGCCGAACTGCCCGCGCGTCAGGTTTTCCGATTCCTCGTCCAAATGATTGATCCAACTGGTGGCCGTGCGCAGGTCGCGATTGGCGAGCGCGGCCTCGACCCGCAAAATCCCCAACTCGCCCTTGATCGGATAGGGATAGCGGCGCAGCAAGCTTTCGCCGTTGCGGAAGCGATCGTGCGCCTCCTTGTAGCGCCCCAGCCGGGCGAGCGTCGCGCCGCGCCACAATGCGCTTTCCGCGAAACCGTCGAGCCGCGGGTCGGACCAGTCGCTTTGCGCGCGCTCCAAATCGCGGGCCAGCACGGCCGCCGCGGCGCGCAGCGCCCGGAACTCGGCGCCCTCGGCGCGCTCCGGCGCAGCGTCGGCGACGACGTTGAGGACGCCCAGCGCCTCGGGCCCGTAGTCGCGCGCCAGATAGAAGCGCGCGATGTCCAGTCGCGCGTCGTTGATCTTGCTCTCCGGCACTTCGGTGACGGTGCGGTAGAGGGCTTGGCGCGACTCGACATACTCTCCCGGCTCGCCGCGTTTCCAGCGCTCGAAATTGAACAGCCGATTGGCGCTGAGCGCCGGACCCTCCGAGACCGGCGTTTCCGGAGAAACGGCGGAGATATGGAGCCCGTCCGGGCTGAACAACTGGTAGCCGTCGAAGTGCCGGTCGAGACGGACGTAGTCCGCGCGCGTCGCGACCGCAACGCCCTGGGCGGTCGGCAGCAGATCGAACTCCGGATAGCGCCGCAGCCCGTCCATCCCGTGGCCCGAGCCCTTGTAGGTCGCGACTTTCAGCATGTCGCCGACATCGGGATCGGGGACCGTGATGATGCGCGCCGGCTCCTCGGTCGGAAACAGCAGCACCGGGCCCTGGTCGGCCGTCGCCTCGGCGCGGATTTCGACCTGGCGGCGCGGGCTCTGCGGCGCCTTGCGCAAATCGATCACCCAGTCAAACCCTTCACGCCGGGCGGTCGGATTCAAGGAGCGGTCGGGCACGTTCATGCGCACCACGGTGGCGCCGGTTACCGGCAGCTGCTCGATCCGCTCCACCATCGGCTCGCCCATCTGGCGCATCGGCGCGAGGTCGATCGGCGCGCGGATGTCGAAGAATATCCAGATGTCGTCGGCGCGCCGGAAGGCGGCCGCGCCGACCGGTTCCGGCCATTGGAACGAGAAGCTGACGAGCGCCGGCCCCTTGTCCTCGCTCAGCCGATCGTCCTGATTGCGGCGGAGGGTCAGCGCGCCCTCGGCCATCGCTTCGGCCGCCGCGGCGTCCTCGGCGGCGCGGAGCGCACGCTCCTCGTCGCTCAATCCGTCGTCGGGCGCCGCCTCTTCCGCCGCCTCGGTCGGTTCGGCCTCGGCCCCGGACTCGGCCCCGGACTCGAGAGAAGGCGAGGGCGAGGGCGAGGGCGAGGGCTCGGGCTCAGGCTCGACGGTCTCCGCGTCCGGCTCGGCCTCGCGCGCGGGGGCTTGCTCGGGCGCGGGATCGGGCTCCGGGGTCGCGGCCGTTCGCTCTGGGTCCGTCGTCGGAGCCTCCGGTTCGGGCTGCGGCGCCTGGGCGACCGGTTCGGGCGCCGCCGCGTCAGCTTCCGGCGTCACCGTCAGAACGACCGCGCCGTCGGCTTCGCTCGCCGTGCGGAAGACCGCCCCCTCGGCGAGCGTCAGGAAGACGCTGGTCGCGCCCGCTTCGCTGCGGACCTCCGGATCGCTCAGCGTCGCCGGCAAGGCGCCGGCGAGCGCCAAGCGATCAATCGCCGCCGGCCGGTCGAACGAGAGACGCAGGCGTCGGCCGTCGAGCGCCGTCTCCACCGCGGCCGGCACGGGCCAGTCAAAGATCACCCGATGGCCGCCGTCGGGTCCAGGTTCGACCGAAACGGGCACCAACGCGGTCGGGCGCGGCGCGCTCGCCGGTTCTTCCTGCGAGGCCGGGGCCGGCGGCGGGGCGGAGGGCGGGTCGGCGCTCGCCCCCTGGGCGACCTCCGACGGCCCCTCCGTCGGACGCAGATCGACCACGACGGCGGGTCCGTTGCGGAAGCTTTCGACCCGAACCGTTCGGGCCAAATCGAAGCGCGCCTCGCGTCCGCCGGCGGCGACGCGCCCTGCGCTGAGATAGGCCGGCAGCCGCTCGACCGCCGCGGAGACGTCGCTCGACAACGGTTCGGCGAAACTCAGGACCAGCGTCTCGCCGTCGAGCGCAACCCCGTACTCCACCGTCCGGGGCCAATCGAAGACGATGCGGCCGAAATCCGAATGCTGCCAGGCGCGCGCGCGGACCTCGGTCTGCGCCGACGCAGCGCCCAGGGCGGCGCCCATAAGCGCCAACGCCAGCGCCAGGGTCGAGATCATCCGGCGCGCCGTCACGTCACTGACCGTCCGCATCGGGCAGGATCACCAGGTCGACCCGGCGGGCGAGGCGATATCGCCTGGCTTCGCTCAGGTCCTCGTCGAGATGCTTATAGCCGGAATCGCCCAGCCCCACCGCAGTCAGCCGGCCCGGATAGCCCGCACTCTCCAACGCGTTGGACACGTTCAGCGCACGCGCCAACGACAGCGACCAGTTGCTCTCGAAGCCGTCCGCACGCGGCGGATCGGGATCGGTGTGGCCCTGCACGTCGATCCGATTGCCGATCTGACGCAACACGCCGGAAAGCCGGAAGATCGCCTCCCCCGCCTCCGGCAGCAGTTCGGCCCGGCCGGGACGGAAGAGCGCGTCGCTCGGCAGGGAGATCACCACCTGGGCGTCTAACTCCGTCACCGTCGCGTCGGCCAGCACCGGATCGCGCTTCAGCTTGTCGGTGAAGATGCGGTTGAGATAGGCGGTCGGCAGGGCGTTCACGAGGCTGACATTGTCGATGTTGAGTTCGCTCGACGGCCGGATCTGCTCCGACTCCTCCGGCGTGAAACTGGTCGAGATCAGCGGAATGGTCTGATCCCATTTCTCGGAGGGAATGTCCGCCATCGAAAACAGCATGACGAAAAAGGTCAGCATCAGCGCGGTCACGTCGCCGAAGCTGACGAGCCACGGCGCCGCCCGCTCCACATCGTCCTCCGGCGCGGCGTCGTCCGCTTCGAACTCCTCCGGATCGTAGCGCGCGCTCATCGCTCCGCCTCCCCCGCGCCGCCGCCTGCGCCCGGCAAGACGTCGGCGCCGGCGCCGCCGGCCGAGTCGCCCGGGACAAGATCGGAGAACGACAAGCGCGCGCTTTCCGCTTGGCGCACGAAGAAGCGGATTTGCAGCTTGCGCGGATCGCCTTCGCGCAAGCCGACCTGAAGTCCGTCCGGCGGGGCGCCGGCGTCGACCAGCGCACGCGCGATCGCGTCCGCCCGCGCCATCGCGAGCGGCATGCCGTCCATCGCCGAGGCCGGCAGGATAGAGGCGGCGGGATCGTCGAGATCGACCAGACCGTCCTCCGGCCCCTCCGCCTCGCGCGCCGCCGCAGGAGGCGTAAAGTCGTCGGTCAGATCCTCGACGAAGAAGATGATCGACGTGATGACCACGGCCCCCTCGATCCGCGCCGCCAGCGCGCCGGCGGTCGCATCGATCAGATCGGATCGGTCGCCGCGCACCCGGGCCTCGGCCCCGACGAAAATTTGGGTGACCGGCGCCTCCATGATCATGTCGTCGCCGGGCGACACGACGTCGACCTTGGTCACCGGCACCGCGGTGATCCAAAGCCGCTCCACCTCCTCGATCACCTCGGCCGGTTCGGGCGTCGCGCCGAGAGTGGAGACGAGGATTTCGGCTGAGATTTCCGAAATGTCCTCGGTCTGGAAGGTGGCGGCGACGGAGCTCAGCACGGCGCGCGAGCGTGTCTCAGTGAAGGTCGCCAACGAGTTCAGCAGAATAAAAAACGCGAGCAGCAAAAGAAAAAGACTGAGGAACAGAAGCGTTCCCATCTCTTTTCTTGGCGCCGGCTTGAGATCATCGTCGTAATCCATCACCGCATCATGCCGGATTCTGTCGCGTCTGGCAAAGCATCCTGCGGCCTCGCCCGTCGCTCCGGCCCCGCCCGAAACGCAGAACGCCGCCCCGGTCAGGGCGGCGTTCGACGGTCGTGGGCGGGGCCGCGCGCCGGGCTCAGAACTGGCCGATCACGCTGGTCAGCTTTTGCTTCAAGGTCTGTGCGTTGAAGGGCTTGACGATGTAATTGCTGACGCCCGCCTCTTTCGCCGCGATCACGTTCTCGGTCTTGCTCTCGGCGGTGATCATGATGAAGGGCAGGTTCTGCGTCTTCTCGTCCGCGCGCACCTCGCGCAGCAGCTGGATCCCCGTCATCGGCTCCATGTTCCAGTCGGAGATGACGAGGCCGTATTCCTTGGCGCGGATCTTCTGCAACGCCTCGCTGCCGTCAGAAGCCTCGTCCACATTGTTGAAGCCGAGCTGCTTCAGAAGATTCCGGATGATGCGCAGCATCGTCTTGTAATCATCGACGATGAGCACCGGCATGTTCATATCGACCGCCATGAAGCGCCCTCACTCTCTTTGGCCGCGCCGACCGGACGCGCATGCGCCCGGCGGTCTGGTTGTTGATCCTGACGGCGGCCGCAGGCCTTACCCTGGTACCCGCCCTTCCGCGGTACCTTATAAGCGGGGATTGGTTTAATCAAAGTTAACGCGCGCATCGAAATCAATCATTTACCGGCGCACGCCCGGCCCCGGGAGGCCGAGCGCTCCGCCGGGGCGCGGACCGCAGGCGGACCGGCCTTACTGCCCCAAATTGGGCAGCTCTTCGCGCAGCGCCAGCTCTTCGGTGACGGTCCGGGCTTTCTCCGGATTCATGGCGGCCAGAATCGGGGCCAGACGGCGCGCCGACATGCCGCGCACCACGTCGAGCAGGATGTCGATTTCCAAATCGTTCAGGATCGCGGCCGCGTCCTTCGGCTTCATGGTCTCATAGGTCTGGCGGAGGACGTTGGTCTCCTCCTCCTGGTTCTGGTCGTAGCGCGCGACCAGCTCTTCGATCTCTTGGCGCAGCTGCTCCAGTTGCTGCTGCTTGGTCACGAGACGCTGCTCGGCCGCGGCCAGCAACGCCTCGCGTTCTTCAACCCGCCGTTCGCGCTGGTCCAACTTCTCGCGGCGCTTGGCCAGATCGTGCATCAGGCGCAACTCGCCTGGCCGCAGATCCCCGGCTTCGGTCTGAAAGTCGGGCGCCGCTTCGTCCGTGGTGGGCAGCGGCGCCATGCCGGGCGGCGGAGCGGCCGGATCGGCGGCGCCGTTCGCCGGCGCGCCCTCACCGGCGGCGCCTTCGTCGAGGGCGTCAGCCGGATCCGCCTCGCTCTGCGCCAGCGCCCGACCGGCGGTCGGCCGCTCGCTTTCGGCGACCTCGCCGCCGCTCAACGAGAACCAAATATCGCCGACACGAAGGCTCAGCATCAAAAACGCCACCGCGAGCGCGACCGGGATCAACCGCATCAGTCTTCGCCTCGTCTTCGCGCCGGAAGGCGCGTCATCGCATGCCCTGAAGGGCCCGCAACAAATCGGATTTCTTTTTCGCCTTGCCGCGCGCGCCGCCTTTCGGCGGGGGCGGCTCCTCGTCGCTCGCCGCCGCCGCGCCGCCCTCCTTCGGCGCCGCGCCGCCTTTTCGTGCGGCGGTGATGCCGGATTCCAGCCGATCCGCCGCCTCTTCCCCCCGCTTGGTGAGAAAGACCAGATCGTCCTTCAGCCGCTCGGCCTGATCCACGGTCTCCTTAACCGCCGCGATATTCTCGCGCGCGCCGCGCTTCAGCCCGTCGAGCGCCGCTTCCGCCCGATCGGTCGAGCGCGCGAACTCCTCCAGCAGACCTTTCAGCTCCTCCCGGCTTTGCCGCAGCGCCGAAAGATGGCGGTTGAGCTTGAGCCCGAAGAGGATCGCCGCCGCCAACAGCGCGACCAGCACCACATCCAAGATGATGGTCAAGAGATGCGATTCCATCGGCGCGTCCGATCTCCCATAGGGCTGTTCGAGCGGCGGGCGCAACGCGCGCCCGGAACGCCGCCCAGCGTGCAAAATACGCTGCTTCGCGACCGGCGACAACGGGCGCGGCCCGGAAATCAGCGTCGCCAACTGCGCCGGACCCGATACGCCTTGCCGCATGCGCGCATCGGCCGGACGGACGAATGCGCGAGGCCCTTACGGCTCCGGCTCGTGCTTGCGATCGATGCGCACTGCGATGCGGTTGCCTTTACGGCCCATCGAGCCGGTGAACATCGGGATGTTGCCGCAGCGCAGTTCGACCGGACTGTCGGGGGTCGCCTGCAGCGGCAGGAAAGTGCCCTTCTCCCACTCCAACACCTCGCCGAGCGAACTCGTCACCTCGTCCAGCACGACTTCGATGTCGACGTCCGTGAACCAAAGCTCGGTCGCCAGGTGGTTCTCCCAGATGCTGTCCCGGCCGAACTTCTCGCCCATGAACATCTGCAGCAGGAGCTCGCGCACCGGCTCCAGCGTGGCGTAGGGCAGCAGCAGTTCCAGACGGCCGCCGCGATCCTCCATGTCGATGCGCAGCCGCGCCAGGATCGCAGCGTTCGCGGGTCGCGCGATGGTCGCGAAGCGCGGGTTCGTCTCCAGCCGGTCGAACCGCATGGTGACCGACGACAGCGGGTCGAAGGCGGCCGACAGATCGGCCAGCACGACGTTGATCATCCGCTCGACCAGATTGCGCTCGATCGTGGTGTAGGGGCGGCCTTCGATGCGCATCGCCGCCGTGCCGCGCCGGCCGCCGAGCAGCACGTCGACGATTGAGTAGATCAGCGAGCTGTCGATCGTCACCAGGCCGTAATTGTCCCACTCCTCCGCCTTGAAGACGGTCAGCATGGCCGGCAGCGGAATCGAATTCAAATAGTCGCCGAAGCGGATCGAGGTGATGTTGTCGAGGCTGACCTCGACGTTGTCGGAGGTGAAGTTGCGCAAGCTCGTCGACATCATGCGCACAAGGCGGTCGTAGACCACCTCCAGCATCGGCAGGCGTTCGTAGGACACCATGCCGGAATCGATGATCGCCTCGATGCCGGAGCGTTGCTCGTCGCCCTCCCCGCCTTCCTGGAAGCCGAGCAGGCTGTCGATCTCGTCCTGGTTGAGGACGCGCGCCGCACCGCCGCCGCCGCCGTCGCCGTCCTCGGCCATGGCGGCCCATTCGGCGGCCAGATCGTCGGCGGAATCCGCGCCTTCGCCGACATCTTCGTCGGCCATGGCGGCCCACTCGTCGGCCATCTTGTCCTGATCGTCGTCAGCCATCGCTTTTCACGCCTGTTCCGTCGCGCTCGATCCGCGCCCATCCGTCAGCGCCCGACCTTGCGGACGCGCCGATCCTCGACACTCCATGCGCGGCTCCCCATGCAAGGAGGAGGCCACTCGGCCCCGGCGCCGGGCGCGCGCCGCGCTATTGGATCAGCATGTCGGTGAACAGGACCTCCTTGATCTTAACCGGACTGGCGGCCTGATTGACCCGTTTGAGCAGCTCCTCGCGGATGCGGTACATGCCCTGACTGCCCTCCAGCTCTTCGACCCGCAACTCGCGCAGGAAGACTTGGAAATTGTCGATGATGCGCGGCATCACCGCCTGCACGCGCTCTTCGTCAGCCGCCTGCTCGAGCTCCAGGGTGAGCTGCAGCTTCAAGAACCGCGCGCGCCCGCCGGTGGACCGCAGCGTCACCGTCATTTCGTCGAGCGGCAGATAATGCCCGGGCGCGGCCGCCTCCGCTTGCGCCTCCTCCGGCGCCGCCTCGCCCTCGGCCGCCTGCTCCTCTCCGCCGACGCCGAGCAGCGGATCCAGCAAACCGCTCATATAGACGCCTGCCCCGGCGCCGGCGAGGATCAGGATCGGCAGCACGATGAAGAGGATCAGCTTCTTGCCGCTGACCTTCTTCTTCGGCGCGCCGCCGTCATCGTCGTCGTCGGTGTCGTCCGCCATATCCCGCGCCTCGCTCGAACCCGAGCCGGAAGGGTAAACGCTTCCGGTTTCCAAAGGGTAAATAGCCGTAATCGCCCGAAAAGTACAGGCGGCCCCAGACGCCGTCCCCAATAACTCCAAGACTTGGCGAAATAATGGCCGCGACCTTCGCGAGAATCCGCGGCGCGGCAGGTTCTGCCCAGGCGCACTCGACGGGCGGCGAACGCCAAGCCGCTGTTTTTCCTCACTTTCCTAAGTTGGCACGGCTTTTGCCGGTAGGGAGGCGAGGAGAGACCGCCTGTCCCGACCCCAAGCGGGCCGCGTCGCGCGGAGAGGAAGAGAGGATGAGACGCAGTCATGGAGAATTCGGTCTATGTCGGGTTGTCCCGACAAATGGCGCTCCGTCGCGAGATGGACATCGTCGCCAACAATATCGCGAACGTGAACACCCCCGCCTACAAGGCGGAGAAAATGGTCTTCCGCGAATTCGTCCGGGAGCCGGAGCGCGATGAGCGCATCTCCCTCGTTCAGGACGTCGGGCTCGCCCGCGACTTGCGCGAAGGGCCGGCGGAGCCCACGGGCAACCCGCTGGACGTGGCGATCCACGGCGAGGGGTACTTCGTCGTCGACACGCCGCTCGGCGAGCGCTTCACCCGTCACGGCCGGTTTCAGCTCGACGCCGAAAACCGCTTGGTGACCAGCGCAGGCCATCCCGTACAGGGCGAAGGGGGCGAAATCACGTTGCCGATCGACGGCGGCGACGTCTCGATCGCCTCCGACGGCACGATCTCTAACGAGCAGGGAGTCGTCGGCGTCCTGCGCGTCGTGAACTTCGAGGACGAGCAGGCCCTGCGCAAGGCGGCGAACGGGCTCTACACCGCCGAAGATCAAAACCCGCAGGACGTGGCGCGCCCCAATCTCTCGCAAGGCATGATCGAGGGGTCGAACGTCCAGTCGATCATTGAGCTCACCCGCATGATGCAGGTCAGCCGCTCGTACCAGAGCGCCGGCCGCTTCCTGGAGAAGGAAGACGAGCGCATCACCCAGATGATCACGACGCTGGGCAAGGCGCCCGGCGCTTAAGCGATCCGCGCGCGGGACCGCCGAGGCGGACCCGACGCGCCCTAGAGGAGGCAGGGAAACGCCATGCGATCCTTGAATATCGGAGCGACGGGCATGCTCGCCCAGCAGCTCAACGTCGAGGTGATCTCGAACAACATCGCGAACATGAACACCACCGCCTATCAGCGGCGGCGCGCGGAGTTTCAGGATCTCCTCTATCAGAATCAACGCCGCGTCGGCGCCGACAGCTCCGACGCCAACACCATCGTGCCGGCCGGCGTGCAGGTGGGCCTCGGCGTCAAGACGGCCGCGGTCTACCGGATCACCGAGCAGGGCAATCTGACGCTGACCGAAAACCCCCTCGACCTCGCGATCAACGGCGAAGGCTTCTTTCAGATCACCTTGCCGAACGGCGACACCGCCTACACCCGCGCGGGCTCCTTCCAGCTCGACGGCGACGGAGACCTGGTGACGGTCGACGGCTACACCGTGCAGCCGGGTCTGACCATTCCGGCCAACGCGGTGGACATCTCGATCAACGGATCGGGCCAGGTGCTGGTCTCGATCGACGGTCAGGTCCAGCCGCAGAACCTCGGACAATTGGAGCTGGCGCGCTTTCCGAACGACGCCGGCCTGCTCGCCGTGGGCGACAATCTGTTTCTGCAGACGCCGGCCTCCGGCGCGCCGCAGACGGCCGTGCCGCAGACCGCCGGATACGGCTCGATCCAACAGGGATTTCTTGAGACCTCGAACGTCAACGTGGTCGAGGAGATCACCAATCTCATCACCGCCCAGCGGGCCTACGAGATGAATTCGAAGGTGATCGAGACCTCCGATCAGATGATGGCCACCGTGACCAACCTGCGGTGATGAAGGGTCCGGGCCGCGCGCCCGGCCGGGAGACGACGCCATGATGCGCCTTATGCGACGAGAGAGACTGAGCCTGATCTACGCCCTCGTGCTCGCCGGGCTGATGCTGGCGCTGACCGCGCGGGCGCTCCCCGCCTGGGGCGCCGAGAGCGACCTCGACGCGCCCGACGCACCGGTTCGCCTGATGAGCCGGGTCGAGGTCCGCGACGACTTCGTGCGCTTGCGCGATCTGTTCGAGCCGGCCGGCGACTACGCCGACCGCAAGGTCGCCCGGGCGCCCGCCCCCGGCGAGGCGGCGGAGTTGGACGCCGTCTGGCTGTGGCGGCTGGCGAAAGGCTTCGGCCTCGACTGGAAGCCGACCAGCACGCTCGACAGCGCCCTGGTGTTGCGGCCGAGCCGCGTCATCGACCGCGAAACCATCCACGAATTGGTCCGGCAGGCCTATTTTGAGGAGACCGGCGCGGACGAGTTCATCGCGCTGGACTTCGACCAGCAGGACGTGGCGCTCCACATCGCCGAAGAGGCGACGGGCGGCCCGCAGCTGGCCCGATTCACGCTCGACCGAACCTCCGGGCGCTTCAACGCCCAGATCACCGGCCCGAAAGGGCCGGAGGAGGCGCGCAGCCTCACCCTCACCGGCCGGGCGGTTCGCCAAGTCGAAGTCGCCGTGCCGACCGCGCGCATCAGCGCCGGCGCGATCATTCGAGAACGCGACCTGGAGATCGTCCTGATGCCGGAGGCGCGGGTGAGCCGAACGGCCGTCGTCCACGCCGACGAACTGATCGGCCAGCAGGCCCGGCGCACCCTGACGGCGGGACGGCCGATCGCCGCCGCCAGCGTCGACGCGCCCCAGCTGGTTGCGCGAAACGCCGCCGTCACCATCGAACTCCGCACGGCCAATATGCGTCTGACCGCTCAAGGCCGCGCCCTTGAGAGCGGCGCGAAGGGAGAGGCCGTGCGCGTCCAGAACCTGCACAGCCGGATCACGATCGACGCGGTCGTGGTCGGCGAAAACATGGTCAGCGTGATCGTTCCCGATCGCCTGGCCGCTAACGGAGGCCTGCAATGAGCCCGTCTTTCCGACTCTCCCGCGAGGCCCTGCTGCGGGCCGGCGCCGTCGCAACGATCGCGCTGTCATTGGGCGCCTGCAACACGCTTGAGCGCCTGACCAAGGTCGGCGAGGAGCCGGGCATGGCCGAGATCGCCAACCCGACCCATCAGCCCGGATACAAGCCGGTCAGCATGCCGATGCCTCAGCCGATGACCGCGACGCGCGAGCCCAACTCGCTCTGGCGGGCGGGCAGCCGGGCCTTCTTCAAGGATCTGCGCGCCAGCCAGATCGGCGACATCGTGACCGTGGTGATCTCGATCGACGAGAACGCCGAGATGTCGAACACCACGACGCGCACCCGCAACACCTCCGAGAACGTCGATCTGGACGCGCTGCTGGGCTACGGGGCGGCGCTCGACACGATCTTGCCGGAGGCCGTCAACCCGGCCGACATCCTGGCCTTCGACGGGCAGACCAACAACACCGGCGGCGGCTCCATCGACCGGGAGGAGGAGATCGAACTGCAGATCGCCGCCGTCGTCACCCAGGTGCTGCCGAACGGCAATCTGGTGCTGCACGGACGGCAGGAGACGCGGGTCAACTTCGAAGTCCGCGAACTTCAGATCGCCGGCATCATCCGCCCGCAGGACATCACCAACCAGAACACCGTCTCCTACGAGAAGATCGCGGAGGCGCGGCTGGCCTACGGCGGGCGCGGCCACATCACCGACTTCAATCAACCGCGTTGGGGCACGCAGCTGGTCGACGTGCTGATGCCTTTCTGAGCGACGCAAGATCCGGTCTACGCCCTCCCTCTCTCTCCTCTCCTCTCTCCCCAAAGGGATCGGGCGTAAACCGCGACGGGCCCGGCGAGACGATCGCCGGGCCCCTTTTCTTTGGCCGGGCGGCTTTGGCACGCGGCTTGCTGACCGGGTCTGTCGGAGAGAGGAGACCGGCGTCATGTGGAAAAAGCTGCCCCTCGCCGCCATCGTCGGCGTCCTGCTGCTGGCCTTGCCGGCCGGCGCGCCCGCGCACGCCAGCGGCGGACAAGGCCCGGAGGCGGCGACCCCGCCCAAATTGTGCGAGATCGCCGTGCGGGCGGCCGAACGCGCCCGAAACCTGCCCCTGCATCTTCTGCAGGCCATCGCCTTCGTCGAATCCGGCCGAATGAGCGCACGCCACGGCGAACGCGTGGCCTGGCCCTGGACCGTGATGGCGGAGGGGCGCGGGCGCTACTACGAAAGCAAGGAAGAGGCGCTGGCCGCGGTCCGCGGTCTGCAGGCCCGCGGCGTCGAGAATATCGACGTCGGCTGCATGCAGGTGAACCTCTATTATCACGGGGACGCGTTCGCGAGCTTGGAAGACGCGTTCGATCCGGTTCACAACGTGGCCTATGCGACCGCGTTCCTGCTCGATCTGCGGCGCACCAGCAACAGCTGGACCAAGGCGATCAAGCAGTATCACTCCCGGAACCGGGAACGTCAGTTCGCCTACCGCGCCCGCGTCTATCGCGAATGGCGGGCGTTGAAGCACGGCGTCCCGCCCGCGCCGGTCGCGGCCGCCGCGCCGCAGCCGTCCGCTTCGCCGCAGCCGGCGCCGGTCGCAGCGCCCGGCGCCTTGAGCCGTCCGACCGGTGCGGGCGCCGCTTGGCCTCCTAAGAGTTACGCGGACCAGCAGCGCTTGGAGAACCGCATGCGCGCTCTGGTGATGAGCCCGCAGCTCTGAGCGCAGAACCGCTCCGCCCGCTGCTCCTGTCGCACCCCGCATCCCGAGCGCGGCCTTTTCCCCGCCCCCTCTTTTCTAACCCGTCTTTCAGAGGGCCGTGCGGATCCCCGGCCTGCGGGGCGGGCCGCTCGCCCTCTCCGGGCGCCGGCCGTGCGGCGCCCGGTCCCGTTGCGCCGTCGATCCGATTAGCGGATGCTGCTAGGGCGCGCGAAGCGCGTTTCAGGAGATCGATCCATGCCGAGCAGCCCCGACGGCCGCACCAGATCGTCGCTGCGCATATGGGGGCCGAGCGCCCTGGCGCTGGCCGGCGGCGCCGCGTGCCTCGGGGGGGCGCTGTTCGCGCCGACAGCCGCAGGCTTGATCCTTACGGGCGGCGCGGCGGCCGCGGCCGGCGGGCTGTGGCGAGGCTGGCAGGCGCTGGCCGATCGCCCGCGCGCGGACATCACGGATCCGCGTCGAGCCGAAACGGCGATCGGTCGCGATCCGCTCTACGACGCGATCGCCCGGGCCGAATTCGGGCTGATCGTTTATGACGAAAGCGATCGACTGGTCTACGCCACCCCCTATTTGCGCACGCTCTTCCCGCCGCTTTCCGACGTGCGGGGGTGCGCCCAGAAGACGTTTGCGGAATTGGTGCGGATCAACATCGCGGCCGGCGTCTACAAGCCGCCGAAGGGCGACGATCTGGTGCGCTTCGGAGAGCGCCTGATCGCATGGCGCGACGCGCCGTCGGACAAGCCCTTCGACGTGACGTTGGCCGACGGACGGATCATCCGCTTCACCGACATGCGGCTCGACAACGGCTGGACGGTGGGATTGCGCAGCGACGTCAGCGACATCAAGCGCAACGAACGCGAATTGGAGGAGAGCCGGGCCCGGCTGCGGGAAATGGCCTCCGCGGCCGCGGATTGGTTCTGGGAGACCGACGCCGAGGGCCGGTTCACCTATTTCAGCCGCGATCTGCACCCGATCGTCAATTTGCCGTCGGCGCGTTTGATCGGCATGCGACGCACGGAGCTGCTGGGCGATTTGAACCAACCGGAAATCGCCGCGCACCTCCTCGATCTGGACGCCCGGCGGCCCTTCCGCAACTTTCGGTACGAGGCCCGTCTGCCGAACGGCGAAACCCGGATCGTCTCGGTCAGCGGCCAGCCGGTATATGACGAGGACGGGATCTTTTGCGGCTATCGGGGCGCGACTGCGGACCTCACCGATGAGGTGCGCGCCGAGGCCGCCGCCCGCACCGCGGAAACCCGTCTCGCCTCGGCTCTGGAGGCCATGACGGGCGCGATCGAGATCTACGACGCGGACAATCGGTTGGCGCTGTTCAATCGCCGGCTGGTCGAGCTGTACAAGCCGGCGGCTTCGCTGATCGTGACCGGCGCGGGCTACGAAGAGATCGTCTGGGCGGCGCTCAAAGCCGGCCTGATCGAGCAGGCGCACGGCCGAGAAACGGAGTGGGCGGCCGCCGATCTCGCGCGGCACCGCGCCGGCGACGGCGCACGCGATTTGCGCAAGGTCGAGGAGACCTGGCTGCAGGTGCGCGCGCATCGCCTGCCGGACGGCGGCCGGCTGGTCATCCAGACCGACGTCACCGCCATGCAGGCGGCGGCCGACCAGGCCGAGGCGCAGTCGCGCCTTCTGATGACGACGTTCAACGCCATGATCCAGGCCATCGCGGTCTACGACCAGGACCTGCGCCTGCGCGCCTGCAACAAGCGGCTGGTGGATCTGTTCGATCTGCCGGAGGATTTGGCCGCGCCGGGCACGCCGCTCGACGCGATCGTTCGGCACAATATCGAGCGCGGCTGGATCACCTTGGAGGGCGACGATTTGGCCGAGCGGCTGCGCCGGCGCCGGGAGGTCTACGCAGCCCGCGCCTATCATCGCGAAGAGCTGCATCCGACCAACGGGCGCGTGATCGAGATGGAGATTCACCCCGACGGACGCGGCGGGCTCGTGGTCACCTACACGGACGTCACCGAACGCCGATTGGCCGAGCGCCAATTGATCAAGGCGAAAGAGGAGGCGGAGATCGCCAACCATGCGAAGTCACAGTTTCTGGCCAGCATGACGCATGAGTTGCGCACGCCGCTCAACGCCGTGATCGGCTTCGCAGAAGTTTTGCGAGACGAGCTCTACGGCCCGCTTGGCGCGCGCCAGTACCGAGACTTCGCCAACGACATCTATCAAGGCGGCCAGCATCTGCTGGAAATGATCAACGACATCCTCGACCTCTCCAAGATCGAAGCGAACCGGCGGGAGCTGACCAGCGAGGCGATCACCCTTCCCGCGCTGATCGACGGCGTGATGCGCATGGTGCGCCAGCGCGCCGCCGAGGCCGGCGTTCGGCTTCATCGCGACCTGCCGCGCGCCTTGCCGGACCTCTACGCGGAGGACAAGTCGATGCGCCAGATGCTGATCAACCTGCTGTCCAACGCGATCAAGTTTACGCCGAAAGGCGGGCGCGTCGTCGTGCGCGCCGAGCAGACGGCGGACGGCGCGCTGCATCTGATCGTCGCCGACGACGGCGTCGGCATGCGCGAAGAGGAAATCCCGATCGCGCTCGCGCCGTTCCAACAGATCGATTCCGCGCTGTCGCGCCGGCATCAGGGAACCGGCCTCGGCTTGCCGCTGGTGAAAAGCTTGATCGAGCTGCATGACGGGCGGCTGGAAATCGACAGCGTCCCGGAAGAAGGCACGACCGTGACGCTCGTCTTCCCGGCCGAGCGCGTCCTCGGGGCGGACCGCGCGCCGCTCAAGCAGGCGGGGGAATAGGTCCCGGAGGACGCAACGGCGAGGCGGGCGGAGCGAGCGCTCGCCAAAGCCTTCGGCGCCCGGATCCTGCCTCCTCTCGGCTCTATCTCATGGGCCGGCTTAAGGGGGGGGCGGGCCGGTCCCCGATCGAAGCGGGGACTTCAGTATCGCCCCGCCACCAGCGCCGCGAAGCGTTCCGCCGCGGGCGAGACGGCGGTCGGGGCGCGGTGGAGGTCGATCTGGACCGGCGGCAGCGGCGGCAGACCGAGGCGCGGGCCGACGTCGACGCAGCCCTCAGGGATCGAGCGCTCCGCCTTGACCGCGATGGCGAGGCCGGCGTTCAGCGCCGCGTTGACGCCCGCCGGGCTCTGGCTGGTGTAGCGCACCTGCCAGCGCCGCCCGGCGCGGGTGAGCGCGTCGACGGCGCGCGCGCGGTGCACGCAGCCCTCCGGATTGCAGGCGAGCGGGGCCGCCTCGCCTTCGGCCAAGTCGAAATCCGCGCGCGCTGTCCAGACCAGCGGCTCCTGCCGCATGCGCTCCCCGCCCGGCTCAGATCCGTGGCGCACGACGAGCGCGAGGTCGAGCAGGCCTGCGCGCATCTTCTCCAACAGCACGGTCGAGACATCGCAGGTGATCTCCACCCGCTCGTCCGGAAAGTCTTCGTAGAACGCCTGCAGCAGATGCGACAGGTGGCGGTCCGCCTGCTCATCCGTGATGCCGAAGCGAAGCGCCGGCGCGACCTGGCTTTCGCCGACGGCGGTGCGCGCGATCTCGTCCATGTGCAGCATGCGCCGGGCGTAGGGCAGCAGCGCGCCGCCGGCCTCCGTCAGCTGAACCGAGCGGCTGGTCCGCTCGAACAGCCGCACCTCGAGGCGTTCCTCCAACCGACGGATCTGCGCGCTGACGGCGCTTTGGGTGAGATTGAGCGCCTGTCCGGCGCGGCTGAACCCGCCGGTCTCCGCAACCGCGACGAAGGCTCTCAGATGATCGAAGTCCATGACCGCCATCTATAACCGTTTGCGATAGTAACAACCAAAACAATTCGTTTATATACTGGACGCGAGAGTCCTAGGTTCAGGGCGTCGGGCGGACGGCCCGAGCGACACGCCAACCGAAAGAGGACTTTCGTTTCCCATGTTCGACCAACCGAACGCCGCGCCTGAAAATGCGCGGACCGACGACCCCGAAGCCTCGAAACCCGGCGCGCCGGCGCCGTGCGGCACGGCCGCGCTGATCGACGTCGCGCGCTATCCGATCCATGATCTCGACGGCCCGGGCGGGCGCGCCTTGCTGGCGCGCTGCCGCACCGCGCTTGAGCGCGAAGGCTGCGTCGTGCTGCGCGACTTCGTCCGGCCCGACGCCCTGGCCCGGATGACGGAAGAAGGACGCGCGCGGGTCGACAAGGCGCATTTCAACCGCACGCGCACCAACCCCTACAGCAGCGAGGCGGATCCGTCGCTGCCGAGCGGCCATCCGGTCAACCGCTTCCTGGAGCGCACCAACGGCTTCGTCGCCGGCGATCTGCTGGAGCCGGAGACGGCGATGCGCCGGCTCTATCACGACGAGAGCCTGCGCGGTTTCATCGCCCGCTGCATGGGCGTCGAGCGGCTTTACGAGTACGCCGACCCGCTGGCCGGCCTTGTGGTCAACGTGCTGCGCCCGGGCTGCCAGCATCCCTGGCACTTCGACAACAACGACTTCATCGTCAGCCTGCTGACGCAGGCGCCGGAGAGCGGCGGGCTGTTCGAATACTGCCCCGGCCTGCGCAGCGCCGACGACCAGAACATCGCGGGCGTGAAGGGCGTCCTGCAGGGCGACCGTGAGCCCGTGACCAGCCTGCAGCTGCGTCCCGGCGATCTGCAGGTCTTCTACGGCCGCAATTCGCTGCACCGTGTGACCAAGGTCGAAGGCCCGCGCGAACGGCACACGCTGATCCTCGGCTACACGGACGCGCCGGGCCAGATCGCCGACGCCGCGCGCACCAAGCGGCTGTTCGGCCGCATCCACGACGCCCACCGCGAGGCCGAGGCCGCAGGCCGAACCCGCGACTCCGTCGACGCGTGATTTCGAGCCTTTAGGAGAGCCTGAGAGATGGACACCCCTTTCTTCACCCCCGCCGCGCACGCCGAGACGCCGGCCGACTTCAAGGGCGACAGCGACGGCATGACCGGCGTCAGCGACTGCCAGCCGGGCGGCTTCGAGCCCAAGCGCATGCGCCTCGAGCGCCTGGCCCGCACCCGCGCCATGATGGCCGAGCAGGGCGTCGACGCCGTCGTTCTGTTCGACCCCTATAACCAGCGCTACGCCACCGGCTCGCGCAACATGTTCGGCTATTTCCTGCGCAACTCGACGCGCTACGTCTACGTGCCGCGCTCCGGCCCGGTGATCCTGTTCGAATATCCGGGCTCGGCCCACGTCTCGACCTGGCTGGAGACGATCGACGAGAACCGCACCTCCAAGGTCGTCTGGTCGGCCGTCAACAGTCGCGACGGCAAGGTCGCCAAACCCTTCGCGGAGGAGATCGCCGATCTCGCCCGCAATCATTCGGGCGAAAAGAATCCGGTCATCGGGATCGACCGGCTGTCGCATCTGCACGCTGAAGCGCTGGAGGCCGAAGGCGCCGTCCCGCGCGACGTGATGCAGGACATGCTCTACACCCGCCGGCTCAAGACGCGCGACGAACTGGCCTGCCTCGGAATCTCGATGGCCGGGACGGAGGCCGCGGTCGCCGCGGTCGAACGCGCGATCCGGCCGGGCGTCAGCGAGAACGACCTGTTCGCCGAGATGTACGGCGAGGTGATCCGCCAGGGGGGCGAGTTCATCGAAACGCGGCTTCTGAACTCCGGCCCGCGCACGAACCCCTGGTTCAACGAGGCCGGCGCGCGCACGGTGCGGCCCGGCGATCTGATCGCGCTCGACACCGACACGATCGGGAACAACGGCTACTACTCCGACTTCTCCCGCACTTTCTTTTGCGGACCGGGGCGGCCGTCGGGCTATCAGAAGAGCCTCTATTCAATGGCTTGGGAGCAGATCCAGCACAACCTTTCGATCCTGAAGCCCGGCATGACCTATCGCGAGGTCGCGGAGCGGGCCTGGAAGATCCCGGATCGCTTCTACGACCGCCGCTACCCCTCGATCATCCACGGCGTCGGCATGCACGGCGAGACTCCGTTGGTCGCGCACTGGGGCGATTTCGACAAATTCTCCACCGACGACGTGCTGGAGCCGGGGCTGACCGTCTCGGTCGAAAGCTACATCGGCGAAGTCGGCGCCAAGGACGGCGTGAAGCTGGAAGAAGAGGTCGTGATCACCGAGACGGGGGCCGAGCTGATCTCGCGCTACCCGTTCGACGAGGCGTTGCTGGAGCGCGCGCTCTGAGCGCAGCGCGTCGCAAGGGTCGCCGCGCCTTGCCGTCGCGGCGCGCTTGGGTCACGCTCCCCGCATGACCGACCCACAGGAAACCGCCCTCATCGTCGGCGCGGGTGCGGGCCTGAGCGCCAGCTGCGCGCGCCTCTTCGCGCGCGAAGGGATGGCCGTCCACCTGGCCGCCCGCACCCCCGACAAACTCGCCGCCCTGTGCGAGGAGACGGGCGCGCGGGCGCACGCCTGCGACGCGACCGACCCGTCGGCGGTCGCAACCCTGTTCGAGGCGCTGCCCGTCGTCCCCGACCTCGTCGTCTTCAACGCCAGCGCGCGGGTGCGCAAACCCTTCGTCGACGTGACGGCCGAGGAGGCCGCGCACGCGGTGCAGGTCAGTTGCCTCGCCGGCTTCTACGTGGCGAGCGAGGCGGCCCAGCGCATGGTCCCGCGCGGCTCGGGCACGATTCTCCTCACCGGGGCGTCGGCCAGCGTGAAGGGCTTCCCGCAGTCCGCAACCTTCGCCATGGGCAAGTTCGGCCTGCGCGGTCTGGCCCAATCGATGGCGCGCGAACTGACCCCGCAGAACATCCACGTGGCGCATTTCGTCATCGACGGCGCGATTCGCGACCAGAGCGATCCCGGCAAGGCGGAGCTTGAGGCGGAATGGGGGCCGGACAGCATGCTGGACCCCGACGCGATCGCCGAGACCTATTTGTTCGCCCATCGCCAGCGCCGATCAGCCTGGACGTGGGAGATTGAATTGCGACCGTGGACGGAGCGCTTTTAGGAGGCCGCCCGCGACGGTGGAGGCGCCGGCGCTCAACCCCGCCCCCAGGCCGCGCCCTTTCCCCGCGCCGTTCCGACTGCTAGGCGTGAGGGCTTACGAGATAGGAGCGCCCGCATGTCCCGCCGCCTCAGTCCGTTCGTCGCCTTGCTCAGTCTGGCCGTCGCCGCGCCGGCGCTCGCCGCGCCGTTGGAGCCCGTCGACCGGCAACTGCGCGAGGCGATCGACGAGGGACGCTTGGCGGAGACCGGCCTGCTGGCGCGCGTCCACGAGCGTTGCGCCGGCCTCAAACTCAATCTGCTGACCATGCATCAGGTGACGGCGAAGTCGAAAGGAGAAGAGCCCGCCCCCGAGCTGATGAGCCTGCAGCCGATCATGCAGGCGATGGTGCGCCGGGCGATCATCCTGCGCACGGCGGAAAGCGAAGACCCGCAAGGGGCGCGAACAAGCGTCGACGAGGCCGTGCGGCGCTTCGCCTTCTACTACGGCGGCGAACCGATTGAAACGGCCGACGGAGAAGCCGCCTTGCCCGAGGAGCCGCGCGCGTTGATGCAGGAGGATCTGAACGCGTGCCTGGCCTTGCACCGCCGGCTCAGCGAGGCGTTCACGGAATAAAGCCCCTCAGACGGCGCGCCCCAACAGCCGCTCGTCGAACGGATAGCGGCTCATCAGGCGCCAGCCGTCTTCCGTGATTTCGACCTGCTGCTCCAGCTTTACGCCCTCGCCGCCGGCGTCGGCGCCGATGAAGCTCTCCACGCACAGCACCATGCCGGGCTCGATCACGCCGTCATAGCCGCCCGCCTCGAAATCCTTTTTGTAGAGGATGTAGGGATACTCGCCCGTCATGCCGATGCCGTGGGCGAGAAGATAGTAGCGGTTGCGCTCGTACTTCTTAGGAATCGTCCAACCGGTCTCGCTCAGCTCCCGGAACGTGACGCCGGGCCGGATCAGCTCCAAGTTCCGGTGGATCTGCTCGTGCGCCAGCTGGTAGAGCGTCTGCTGCGCGCCGGTCGGCTTGCTGTCGCCGCAGATCCAGCTGCGCGAGAAGTCGGCGTAGTAGCCGAAGCGCCCGACGACGTCGGTATCCAGGCAGACCATGTCGCCCGCCTCGATCCGGCGCGCGCCGCATTCCTGGAACCAGGGATTGGTGCGCGGTCCGGAATTCAGAAGGCGCGTTTCCACGTAATCCCCGTCGGTCTCGATCACATGGGCCCAGAGCCTGGCCCAAACCTCGCTCTCGCTGGCGCCGGGGCGGATGGCGCCTTCCAGCTTGGCCACCCCCTCCTCCACCGCGGCGATGGAGGCGCGCATCATGCGGATCTCGTTGGGGACCTTGATCGCGCGGGCGCGCTCGACCGGCTCTTGCGCGTCGACGACGTCGAAGCCGCGGGCCTGGACGGCGTAGGCGACCTCCGGCGCAAAGCGCTCGATCCCGACGCGCTTGGCGCCGCCGGCGTGAGCGCGCATCAGGTCGGCCAGCTCGTCGGCAAAGGCCGCGACCACCTCCGGCTGGCGCTCGGCCTGGGCGACGTAGGAGGTGGTCTTGGCGACACGTATCTCGTCCAGCGTCTCAAGCCCCGCCCCGAGATGCTCGCAGCCGGCGAAGTCGAACAGGATCGCCGGCCCGTCGGCGGCGACGAACAGATAGCGCGCCGGATTGCGGGCGGTGAAGATCTGCATGTTGCGCGCGTCGCAGGCGTAGCGCAC
Source organism: Marivibrio sp. (assembly GCF_040218065.1). Taxonomy (NCBI): domain Bacteria; kingdom Pseudomonadati; phylum Pseudomonadota; class Alphaproteobacteria; order Rhodospirillales; family Aestuariispiraceae; genus Marivibrio; species Marivibrio sp. The sequence goes on from NZ_JAVJQE010000013.1 coordinate 471,994, forward strand.
GTTGACCGGATCGGTCAGCACCAGACCGGCGACGTCGCGCTTCGCCATCTCCGCACGCAGTCGGGCGAGACGGGCGAGCCGGACGCCTGAAATCTCCTCCGCCGTCAGCGTCAGGTCTTCCGGGCTGAATGGGGCCGGGGCGGCGGCGTGCGATAGGGCTGACATGCCCGACCTCCTCTGAGCGACGGCGTGAATCCGCAGCATGGCGGCGCCGCGCGACGAGCGCAACGGGACAGCCGCGCGATTGCGCGGACCTGTTCCAGCCCGACAGCGACCCGCCGTTCCACCGGGCCGAGCCCGGGGTGACGAGGGGACCGAGATTTAGCGAGAAACCGTCGGGCCGGACCTGTTCCGGCCCAACAGCGGCCGGCAACCGCCAAGCGGCCCGCCGTTCCCCCGCCCCGCCGGTCCCCCGCCCCGCCGTTCTCTCGCAACAAGCTTGCGGCGACGTGACGGCAAGGTGAAGGCGAAAGCGCGGGTCCGACGGGCGGCCCCTCACCCCTCCCCGCGCCGATAGGCGGCGAGGCCCATTTCGTCGAGCTCCAAGCCTTCGGCGTGCGCCTCCTCGGCCGCCTCCTCGGCGGTGCGGTTCGCCTCGGCGATCTCGTATTTCTTCAACTCGGCGAAGGCGTCGGCGAGATCGGCGCGGGCCTGTTCGATTTGGGGATAAAGATCGGCGAGGGTCTCAAGCACCGCCGCCTTGCGGGCCTTCGACGCGGCGGCGTAGGGACCGAAGGCGGCGCCCAGCTGCTGGATGTCCGCGCTGGCGAAAGCCTCGCGCTCGGCCTGCAGCTCGGCGTCGATGCGCCGGATGCGGCGCTGCAGCTCCGCCTCCTGATCGAGCAGGGCGGCAAGCGCCCGGCGCTTCTCATCCACCTCAAATCGGTTGAGACGGATCAGCGTCTGCAGGGTCTGACGCGCCATGGCCGCCTATCCGGTCAGCCGGCGGCCGCGGCGTCCGGCCCGTCCGCCGCGGGATCGTCCGGCGGCGGTTCGCCGTAGCTTTCGCCCAGCAATTCCGCGAGCCGTTGATACCCCTCCTCCAGCGTCGCGCGCTCCTCCTTGCCCTGCGAGATGAACCGTTCGATCGGCTCGTTGTAGCGGATCGCCTCGTCCACCTGAGGGTCCGAGCCCTTACGGTAAGCGCCGAGGCGGATCAACTCCGCCATGTCGTCATAGGCGGAGAGCAGCTGACGCGCGCGGTCGACCAGCTTGTTCTGCGGCTCCGAATTGCAGTCCGGCATGGTGCGTGAGACGCTGCGCAGCACATTGACCGCCGGATAGCGATTGCGGTGGGCGATGGTGCGGTCGAGCACGATATGCCCGTCCAGAATGCCGCGCACGGCGTCGGAAATCGGCTCGTTATGATCGTCGCCCTCCACCAGCACGGTGAAGAGGCCGGTGATCGAGCCTGTTTCCGGTCCGGCGCCGGGGCCGGCGCGCTCCAAAAGCCGGGGCAACTCGGCGAAGACGGTCGGGGTGTAGCCCTTGGTCGCCGGCGGCTCGCCCGCGCTCAACCCGATCTCGCGCTGGGCCATGGCGAAGCGGGTGACGCTGTCCATCAGGCAGAGCACGTCCTTGCCCTGATCGCGGAAATATTCGGCGAGCGCCAGCGTCATATGCGCCGCCTCGCGGCGCATCAGCGCGCTTTCGTCCGAGGTCGCCACCACGACGACGGACCGGGCGAGTCCCTCTTCGCCCAGCTCGTCCTGGATGAACTCCTGCACCTCCCGCCCTCGCTCGCCGATCAGGCCGATGACGATGACCTCGGCCTCCGAGAAGCGGGCCATCATCGCCATCAGGATCGACTTGCCGACGCCGGACCCGGCGAAGACGCCCATCCGCTGGCCGCGACAGCAGGTGGTGAAGGTGTTGAGGACGCGTACGCCCAGATCGATCTTCTCGCCGATGCGCTTGCGCGCGTGGGCGGGCGGCGGCGCGCCGCGGATCGGTTGCGCCTCGTCGCCCTGCGCGAGCGGCTGGCCGCCGTCGATCGGCTCGCCGAAGGCGTTGACGACGCGGCCGAGCCAAGCGGGCGTCGGGCGCACCGCGGGCTCGGCCGCGATGGCCTCCGCCCGCGCGCCGAGGGCCACGCCCTCCAGCGCCTGATAGGGCATGACCAGCGCGCGCCCGTCGCGGAAACCGACGGTCTCGGCCATCACGACGCGGCCGGCGCGCGCGCGAATGCGACAGCGATCTCCGATGGACAGATGGCCCTGGAGCCCCGCCACCTCCACCAGCATACCCTGCACGCCCGCGACACGGCCGTAGACGCGGCGGTCGGACACGCGGCGAATGTCGCTCGCCAGATGGTCGAGGAGATCGGTCATTGCGGGGCGCACCTTACCTGAAGATTCGCGGCCTTCGTAGGGAAAAGGCGAGCGGCCGGCGGCTGTAGCCGCTCGATTCGCGCTTTTCCTTGATGCGACCGATCCGGGCGCGCACAATGGCGGCGTCGTGCACCATCAGGGAGCTGAAGCGTGCGGGTGTTACTGGTCGAAGACGACGAATTGGTCTCGCGCAGCATCGAGATGATGCTGCAGAGCGAAGGATTCGTGGTCGACGTGGCCGATATGGGCGAGGACGGCCTCGAGATCGGCAAGATCTACGAGTACGACCTCATCATTCTCGACATCATGCTGCCCGACATCGACGGTTACGAAGTGCTGCGCCGGCTGCGCGACAGCCGGATCGAAACGCCGGTGCTGATCCTGTCCGGCCTCTCCGAGATGGATGACAAGATCAAGGGGCTCGGTTACGGCGCGGACGACTATCTGACAAAGCCGTTCGACAAGCGCGAACTGATCGCGCGGATCCAGGCGATCGTGCGCCGCGCGCGCGGCCACTCGCAGTCGAAGATCGAGGTCGGCCGCCTCAGCGTTAATCTGGAAAGCCGCACCGTCGAGGTCGACGCCCGGCCGGTCCATCTGACCGGCAAGGAATACGGCATCCTGGAATTATTGGCTCTGCGCAAGGGCACGACGCTGACGAAGGAGATGTTCCTCAACCATCTCTACGGCGGGATGGACGAGCCGGAGGCGAAGATCATCGACGTCTTCGTCTGCAAACTGCGCAAAAAGCTCGCCTCGGCCGCCGACGGCGCCAACTTCATCGAAACCGTCTGGGGTCGCGGGTACGTGCTGCAGGACCCCGACGGCGCCGCGAAGGCGGAAAAGAAGAAGGCGAGCTGAGCGGCCGGCCCCGGCTGGGCGCCGCGTCTTCAACGTTTTGAACGGGAAGGCCTCGCGCGGCGTCTCACCAGACCTGGAGCCCGGACGGGCAGTCGCCCCGCGGCGTCGCGAGGTCGCTCGGCGAGCCGTCAAGATCGGGCCAGGCGTCGCCCCCCCCCCTCGCCAGCGTCGCTCATGGCGCGTTCCGCCAGGCGGCAGGCCTCTTCGGACCCGTTGGGAGCGCCGCCTTCGCCCTCGACGAGGGCGAGACGCTCCGCCAATCCCTCGCCGATCGGCAGACCGGCCTTGCGCAAGACGCCGACCAGCCCGCCTTCGCGCCGCTCCAGCGCCTCCTGGCACGCGATCAGCGTGTCGATGACGGAATCGGGCTCGGCGTCCGGCCCGCGCTCGGCGACGCCGTCGGTCACGGCGCCGCTCCCGCAAAAGAGGTTGTGCGATAGAACAGCACGGATCGCGGGCGTCAGCCCATCTCGATCGCCGCCTCGCCGTCGACGCGCTGATAAACGCCGCGCAGGCCCTGGACGGGCTTGAAGCGGTCGGTCACGCCGAGGACGGTCTCCGCGCCTCCAAGATAGAGCACGCCGTCCTTCGCCATCACGTCGGCGATACCCTCCAAAACCTTCTTCTTGGTCGGCTGGTCGAAATAGATCAGCACGTTGCGGCAAAACACCACATCGAACTGGCCGAGCGAGCGCGGGTGCGTCAGCAGGTTGAATTCGCCGTACTGCACCATGGAGCGCAGACCGGCGTCGATTTGCCACTTGTCGCCGGTCTGTTTGAAATATTTGACCAGCAGTTGGATCGGCAGACCGCGCTGCACCTCGAACTGGGTGTAGAGGCCGGCCTTGGCTTTGGCCACGATCTCCTTCGACAGGTCGGTCGCGACAATGTCGAAGCGCCAGCCCGTCACCTTGGCCTGGTTCTCCTTCAAGAGGATCGCCAACGAATAGGGCTCCTGCCCGCTTGAGCAGGCGGCCGACCAGATGCGAATCTTCTTCTGTCCGGCGCGCGCCTTCATCATCCCCGGCAGCACGTTGTCGCGGAAGATGTCGAAGGGCCGCGTGTCGCGGAAAAACAACGACTCGTTGGTCGTCATCGCCTCCGTGACGTCGTTCAACAGCTTGTCGTCGCGCCCGGTGCGCAGCTTCTGGATCAGTTCGTCCAGATCCTTAAGCCCGGAGCGCCGGGCGACAGGCATCAGCCGCGTCTCGAGCAGATAGACCTTGTCCTTGGTGACGACCAGACCGGAGCGCTCCTTCAACAGGCGCGAGAGGAACTCGAAATCCTCGACCTTCATGCCCGGCCTCCCCCGCCGGCGAAGCGCTTGAGCGCCGCGCCGATCTCGCCGACCGGCAGCACGTTGTGCGCCGCCCCGCGCTGCGCGGTCGCGCCCGGCATGCCCCAGACGACGCTGGTCGCCTCGTCCTGTGCCAGGACCAGCCCGCCGGCGTCGGCCAGTTGCTCCGCCCCCTTCGCCCCGTCGGAGCCCATGCCGGTCAGAATGGCGCACAGCACCTTATTGCCGCCATAGGCCTTGATCAGGCTGCGCAGCATCGGATCGACGGCGGGCTTGCAGAAATTCTCAGGCGCGCCGTCGTCGAGACGGATCACCTTCTGCACGCCCTTCGCCTCCACGGTCAGATGCTTGCCGCCCGGCGCGACGTAGAGACGCCCGGCCTGAACCGGCTCGCCGTCCTGCGCTTCGCCGGCGCTGAGCCCGGTGCTGCGGGCGATGTGCTCCGCCAGGATGCGGGTGAAGGTCGGCGGCATGTGCTGGGTGATGAAGACCGGCATTTCGAGCCGGCCGAGATCCCCCAGCACCTTGAACAAGGCCTGCGGGCCGCCGGTCGAGCTGCCGATCGCCACGACCGAGGGCCGGAAGGCCGCCGGCGCGGCGCGCAGCTTGATCTCCTTGGGGGGAGGACGAACGGCCGCGACCCGCGGCGCGCGCTCGCCCGATTTGGTGGCGGGGCGGTTGGGTCGACGCTTGGCGACCTTGCCGAGCGCGCGCACCTTGTCCACCAGATCGCGTTTGAAGTCGTCTGCCGAGCGCAGCTCGCCGCTGCTGCCGGGCTTGGCGATATAGTCGGCGGCCCCGAGCTCCATCGCCTTGAGAGAGATCTCGGCGTTGCGCTGAGTGAGCGTGGACGCCATGACGACCTGGGTTCCCGGATGGTCGGCGACGATCCGCGGCAACGCCTCCAGCCCGTCCATCACCGGCATCTCGATGTCGAGAACGACGACGTCGACCGGGTTGCGCTCCAACAACTGCAGGGCGCGCCTGCCGTCGGAGGCCGTAGCGACCACCTCGATCCCGCCGGCGGCCTCCAGCATGCGGCTGATGAGCCCGCGGATCACCAACGCGTCATCGACGACCAACACCCGAATCGGGCTCTCCGTCGTCCCCTCGCGCGCCGCGCCGCTGGCGGGGGCTGTGGTCATCAGAGCAATCCCAAAAGGTCGAACTTGGTCTTCACGATCTCGGCGTCGAAGGGCTTCATGATGTATTCGTCCGCGCCCGCCGCAAGCGCTTCCTGAATGTGGCGCAAATCGTTCTCGGTGGTGCAGAAAACCACCCGGACCTGATCGCCGCCGGGGAGCTGGCGCAACGCGCGCAAATACTCCAGCCCGTCCATGTTCGGCATGTTCCAGTCGAGCAGCACAGCGTCGGGCAGAGCCTCCTCGCTCTTGTCCAAGGCGATTCGACCGTCTTCGGCCTCGACCACCTGGAAGCCGAGCTCCTCGATGATGCGTCGCGCCACCGTCCGGATGACGCGCGAATCATCGACGACAAGACAGGTTTTCATGGAAAGACACCCTCGATCACGGACCGGGCCTGCGCCGGGCGACGCGGGCGATCCCGCCTCTTTTTAATTCAGTCGGACACTACCCGCGATGCCGGCGCGCCGCAACGGATCAACCCGATGCGGCGCGCCCTTTTCGCCGTTCGTTCAGCCGTGACGCGAACCGCCCTCGAAACCGCCGTGCGCGGTCTCGGCCAGCGCGGCCAGCAGACCGTCGCGATCGTGCTTGGCGACGTAGTCGGTGAACCCGACCGCGTGGCCGCGTTCAAGGTCGGACCGCTCGGTGTGGGAGGACATCGCCACGATCGGGGTCTTCGCCCAACGCCCGCCGGCCCGGAGCTTCTCGACCAGATCGAAGCCGCTCATCCCCGGCATTTCGATGTCGCTTACGATGGCGTCGAAATTATCGCCGCGCTCGTAGAGATCAAGCGCCTCTTCCGCGCTCTCGACGGAGGTGACGGCGTATCCCGCCACCGACAGCATCGGGGCCAGCAGGTTGCGGAAGAAGGCGCTGTCGTCGACCAGCAACAGGCGCGAGCGCTTGCCCTTGGTCTCGATCGCCTTCTGGTCGGCCGCGAACCAGTCCGGGAAGGCCTTGGTCAGGTAGAAGGTGGTGTCGATGATCTCGGTCGCCTTGCCGGCCACGATGGCGCTGCCCAGCATGCCGGTCGACGCGCCGCCCAGTTCGACGGCGAGCTGGTCTTCGACGATGTCCAGGATCTCGTCCACGACAAGCCCCATCGAGCGGGTGCGGTCCGTGAAGACCAGCGTCGGGCGCTTGCCCTCCTGCGGGAACTCCACGCCGTCGCGGATCGGCAGCAGCGGCATCAGGACGCCGCGATACTGAACCATCGCCTGGCCGTCGCTGTATTCGACGTTCGCGAAGTCGACCTCCTCAAGCCGCGCGACCAAGCCGAGCGGCACCGCCTTCGGCGCTTTGTCGCCGCCGGCGCGGAACAGCAGCAGCGCAACCCGCTCCCCCTCGGTCTCGTCAGCCTGCTCGTCGCGAACTTCGCTGCGTTGATCGGCGACCGAGATCTCGCCGGTGGTCTGCGCGATGCCGTTGGGATCCAGGATCATGATGACGCTGCCGTCGCCGAGAATGGTGTTGCCGCCGAAAATCGGCAGATTGCGCAGGATGCTCGCGGTCGGCTTCACCACGATCTCCTCGGCGTCGTAGATCCGGTCCACGATGATGCCGAAGGTGTAGGCGCCGACCTGGCTGACCACGATGTAGGCTTCGCGCCCGTAGGCCGAATCGTCGCCCGGCATGTCGAGCAGTTTGCGCAGCGTCACCAGGGGCAGCAGCTTGTCGCGCAGGCGCAGGACCGGCGTGCCGTGGATCCGCTCGATCTTGTGTTCGCCGTCGCTGGAGGCGCGCACCAGTTCGACCACGCTGATCTGCGGAATGGCGAAGCGTTCGCTGGCGCACTCCACGATCAGCGCATTGACGATCGCCAGGGTCAGCGGGATTTTGATAGTGAAGGTCGTGCCCTGCCCCTCGACCGAGGTCAGCTCGACCGTTCCGCCGATCTTGTCGATGTTGCTCTTCACCACATCCATGCCGACGCCGCGGCCGGAGACGGAGGTGACCTGGGCGGCGGTCGAGAACCCGGCGTTGAAGATGAACTGCTGGATCTGGTGATCCGTCATCTGCTCCAGCTCAGCCTCGGTCGCGATGCCGTTGTTGAGGGCCTTCTCCTTAATCTTGGAAAGCGCGAGGCCTTTGCCGTCATCCTTGATCTGGATCAGGATGTGGCCGCCCTCGTGATAGGCGTTCAACGTTATCGTGCCGGTCTCCGGCTTGCCCGCCGCGGCGCGAATGTCCGGCGTCTCAATGCCGTGGTCGCCGGAATTGCGGACCATGTGCGTGAGCGGATCGCGGATGATCTCCAGCACCTGACGGTCGAGTTCGGTCTCCGCACCGATCATCTGAAGGTCGATCTTCTTGCCAAGTTCGACCGACAGGTCGCGCACGATGCGCGGCAGTTTCGCCCAGGCGTTGCCGATCGGCTGCATGCGGGTCTTCATGACCCCCTCCTGCAGCTCGGAGGTGACGTGGGAGAGGCGCTGAAGGGGGGCGCCGAATTCGCTGTCGGACTGGCTGCGCAAGATCTGCAGCAGCTGGTTGCGCGTCAGCACCAGCTCCGAGACCATGGTCATCAGGTTTTCCAGCAGATCGACATTGACCCGAATGGTCTGAATGACCCCGGACCCGTCCTTTTTCTCGGCCGCGACGGCCTCGCCCTTCTTCTCGTCTTCCTCCTTGACCGCGGGCGGCTTGGCGGCTGCGGCGGGGACGGAGGCCGCCGGCGCAGGCGGCGCGGCGTCGCCGGCCTCGGCCTCGGCCTCGGCCTTCTTCTTCGCGGCCAGCGGATCGCCCGGGCCGTTATAGGGAGTCTCGTCGAAGATGCGCTGCAGCTCGTCCGTGTCCTCGGGCTCGCCCGCCCCCTCTGCCTCGCCGGGTCCCGCCTGTTCGGCCTCGGCCTTCTTCTTCGCGGCCAGCGGGTCGCCCGGGCCGGTATAGGGGGTCTCGTCGAAGATGCGCTGCAGCTCGTCCGTGTCCTCGGGCTCGCCGCCTTCCGCGGCGGGCTCGGGCTCGGGCTCGGGCGCGGCCGGGGCGTCGCCGTCGATCACTTCGCCGGTGTCGGCCAGATGGTTCAAGCGATCGATCAGATCGCCGTCGTCGCCTTCAGGCTCCTGCTCCGTGGCCTCCAGCGCGCCGAGCAGCTCCTTGATCCGGTCAAGCGATTCGAGGACCAAAGAGATGCGCTCGCCACGCACCTCCAACTCGCCGTCGCGGATTTTGCCGAGCACGTTCTCAGACGCGTGCGCCACCGATTCAAGTCGCGGCAGGCCCAGAAAGCCGCAGGTGCCCTTGATCGTATGCACCATGCGGAAAATGCTGCTCAGGATCGCCTGATCGTTCGGATTCTGCTCGAGCTTCACCAGCTCGACGTCGAGCTTGTCCATGCTCTCCGCCGTCTCGGTCAGGAATTCGTTCAGCAAGTCGTCCATGGACCGCCCCTTGTTTCACTGGCGCGCCGCGCGCTCGCGGCGTTCGGTTGACCACAATCGACCGGCGCTTCGCCGGTGCATCCGCCGTGAAGGTAACGGGGTAAAGGTTAAGAAACGCTTTAACGCTCCCGCGGCGGCCTTACCGCACGGCGCACAACGCAAGAGCGTTCTCGTCCAAGCGTTCGAGCGTAAGACGCCGGCCTGCGTCGGCGGCGAGAACCGCCGTCAGGTGGGCGTGCACCGTGCGGGGGCTCAGTTCCTCGGCCGCAGCCTCGGCCGTCAGCGCGGCGGCCAGATCGTCGCGCAAGCGCGCGTCCTGCCCGCTCGCGCGCGCCTCGAACCGCTCGTCGTCGAGCGCGATCCGGACCGTCCCGCCGCGCGGCAGCGCGTCGGCGGCCAGGGCGGCCAGATTCAGGATAAGCTTGCCTTCCCCGCCCTCAAGCGTCGGAACCACCGGGGCCATCGGCCAATCCAGCGTCACGCCGTCGACATGATCGAAGAAGCCGACCGTCAGCGCACGCAGTTCCGGCAGCCCGGCGCTCTCACGCCCGGCGCGACCGTAAGCCATGCGATAGAACTGCAGGCGCGCCTTCAAATTGCCGGCGCTTCGATTGACCAGCTGGGCCGCATCGGGGCCGGCGTCCTCGCCCAGCTCCTCCATCAGCTCCAAGCCGTTGGCGATGGCGCCGGCGGCCCCGACCAGCTCGTGCGCGAAACGGGCTGCGACCAATTCGCTGATTCGCAGGGCGTGATCGACAGCGTTCGGCATGGCGGCTAGGCTCCTCAGACGGACAGCGACTCGCGCGACGGGCGAGCAGCCTAGCCCAGCCGCCCCCGCACGGAAAAGGACCGCCCGCATGCCCCCAGCCCCCTCCGGCGCGCCAGGCGACCGCGGCGGCCCCGGCGCCGATCATGGATTTTACCCGGGCGACTTCGTGCGCAACCCGCAGGCGCCCGACTGGGGTCTCGGCCAAGTGCAAAGCGTCGTCGGCCCCAACGTCACGGTCAATTTCGAGGAGCGCGGCAAGGTCTTGATAAATACCGGAGTCGTCGAACTGGTCGCTGCGAGCGCAGGCGATGACGCCTGAAGGCCAGCCGCCGCGTCGTAAATTTGCGATGTCAGCTCCGATGGCGCCGGCGGCGACCGATCGCCCGCGCGCCTTTACAGGTTGAAGAGAGATTATCCGCCATGGCCGAACACGATCCTGGACAGTCCGAACCCCGCAGCTTCCGCAACCCGGGCTTCGGCCGGCGCAAAACCACGCCTTTCACCAAGGGTCGACAGGTGGAGCCGGAGGCGCTGGAGGAGGTGCAGGAGCTGATCGGCGACGCCCCGCGCGACCGCGCGTTGATGATCGAGTTTCTGCATAAGATTCAGGATCGATTCGGCTGCCTGCACGCCCGCCATATGGCGGCGCTGGCGAAGGAGTTGCGGCTCGCCCAGACCGAGATCTACGAGGTGGCCAGCTTCTACGCGCATTTCGACCTGGTGCTGGAGGGCGAGGAGCCGCCGCCCCCGCTGACCATCCGGGTGTGCGATTCGCTGACCTGCGAGATGATGGGCGCGCAGCAGCTTCTGGCCGATCTGCCTGAAGCGCTCAGCGACGACGTGCGCATCCTGCGCGCGCCCTGCATGGGGCGCTGCCACCAGGCGCCGGTCGCCGAAGTCGGCCACCGCCATGTCTGCAACGCCACCGTCGAGACGCTGACGGCGGCGGCCGAGGGCGCGGATCATCATCCGGTCGTCCCCGAGTACGAGGCTCTCGACGCCTACCGAGCGCGCGGCGGCTACGCCGCGCTGTCGGAATGCCTGACCGGCGCGCGCGAGCGCGAGAGCCTCGCCGCCGAGGTGGAGGAGAGCGGCCTGCGCGGCTTGGGGGGCGCCGGTTTTCCGACCGGCAAGAAATGGCGTTTCGTGCGCATGGAGCCGGCCCCGCGCCTGATGGCGGTCAACGCCGACGAGGGCGAGCCCGGCACGATCAAGGACTGGCACTACATGGCCAAGGCCCCGCATCAGTTCCTGGAAGGGACGCTGATCGGCGCCTGGGTCGTTGAAGCCGCGCAAGTCTACATCTACCTGCGCGACGAATATCCGGACATCCACGAGATTTTGGCCAAGGAAATCAAGGCGCTGGAGGCGGCCGGTCTGTCGCCGCACACCAAGCTGATCCTGCGCCGCGGCGCCGGCGCCTATATTTGCGGCGAAGAGAGCGCGATGCTCGAATCGATCGAAGGCAAGCGCGGCCTGCCGCGCCATCGCCCGCCCTTCGTCGCGCAGAACGGCCTGTGGGGCCGCCCGACCTTGGTGAACAATGTCGAAAGCCTTTATTGGGTGCCGGAAATCCTGGAAAAGGGCGCGGCCTGGTTCAAAGGCTTCGGGGCGAACGGCCGCACGGGCCTGCGCAGCTATTCGGTCTCCGGCCGGGTGAAGCAGCCGGGGGTCAAGCTCGCTCCCGCTGGGATCACCATCCGCGCCCTGATCGACGAGTATTGCGGCGGCATGGCCGACGGCCATGAGTTGAAGGCCTATCTGCCGGGCGGGGCGTCCGGCGGCATCCTGCCGGCGTCAATGGACGACGTGCCGCTGGACTTCGACACGCTTCAGCCGCACGGCTGCTTCATCGGCTCGGCCGCGATCGTGGTGCTGTCGGATCAGGACAGCGTGGCGGACGCGGCGCTCAATCTCATGCGTTTCTTCGAAGACGAGAGCTGCGGGCAGTGCACGCCGTGCCGCGTCGGCACCGAGAAGGCGGTCAAGCTGATGGAGCGCGAACGCTGGGATGCGGACCTGCTGGAAGAACTCTGCCGCGTGATGGCCGACGCCTCGATCTGCGGCCTGGGCCAGGCGGCGCCGAACCCGATCCGCTGTCTGGTCAAATACTTCCCCGACGAGGTTCCAGGCGCAGCGTGAACGACCAGACGCGCCCCCCGGAGCAGACGACGCGAAATCGCACGCCGCACAAGACTCCGCCGGGCGCCTTCGATAGACTTGGCGGATGACCCAGTTCGACAATGCAACCGTCCTGGTGGTGGAGGACAATGCGCTGGTGCGCCGGCTGCTGACGGCCGTCTTGCGGGCGATCGGCGTCGGTCGCGTCGTCGCCGCCGCCAACGGGCAAGAGGCGATCCGCGTTATGCGCGCCGTCTCGGCCAGGGCGGCCGCGCAAGACGCCGACGGGGAGCGCGGCGACGGGGCCGAAGACGGCGCGGACGACGCGGCGCCCGATCGGATCGACGCCGTTCTGTCCGATTGGGTGATGCATCCAGGCGACGGGACGGCGCTGTTGCGGTGGATCAGGCGGCACGACGATTCGCCGAACCGCTTCGTCCCCTTCCTGATGCTCTCCGCCTACGCGGATCCGGCGCGGGTGCGCAAGGCGCGCGATCTCGGCGTCACGGCCTTCATCGCCAAACCCTTCACCGCCGACACGGTCGCGCGGTATCTCTCCACCGCGCTCTCCGACGCGCGGCGTTTCGTCGAAGTGGGCGAGTATTTCGGCCCTGACCGCCGCAAACGCGCCGCCGAATTAAGCGAGCAGGAACGCCGCGACCTCGATCACTCGGATCGGGAAAAAGGCGTGCGTTTCTTCGTGCCCCCGCAACTGCATGAAGGGCGGGTCGTCCCCGGCGGCGGCGTCGACGCCAAGCGGTTGATGGCGATTCAGAAGGTGATCGAGCAGCGCGGCGAGACCTTCCTCGACTGGACCCGCGAGACGCTGGCTCGCCTGGATCTCGAGCGCGAGAGCGCCGCCAAGCGGGCCGTCGGCGATCGGCGCACCCAATTCAGCCGGATCAACATGATCGCGCACGAGTTGCGCGGCATGGGCACGACGTTCGGCTACCCGTTGATCTCGGCGGTCGCAAAAGGGCTGTTCGATCTGACGGCGCATAGTTGGGATCGTTCCGACGCTGCGCTCAAGGCGGTGCGCAGCCATTCGACGGCGATGAAACGCATCCTCCGCGAGGACATGCGCGGCGACGGCGCCGACGCCGGCCGCGCACTGCTAGAGGCGCTCGCCGCGGAGCGCCGGGCCTTGGAGCCGGACCCGAGCGCGCCGGCGGATGGCGCGTCGGGGTCGAACTCGGCGCCGAACCGAAACGAGACCGCCTGAACCCTTTCGCCGCCTGACGCTCTCGTTTCTTGCGGCGCCGCTTTTTGGGTATAGTCCCCCGGCCGAACTTGGCATGGTGCGCTGCAGGCTGGACGCGCCGAGGCGGCGTCGGGCCAACGGGTTTATTTCGATCAGGGCGGGACCAGGCGACCATGAGCCAGGCTGACAGCACGACCATCACCTTCACCCTCGACGGCCGCGAGGTGTCGGCCGCTCCGGATGAAAGCATCTGGCAGGTCGCCCAGCGGATCGGAACCGAAATCCCGCATCTGTGCTACAAGCCGGAACCCGGTTATCGTGCGGACGGCAATTGCCGCGCCTGCATGGTCGAGATCGAGGGAGAGCGGGTGTTGGCCGCTTCCTGCCTGCGCAAGCCGGCCGACGGCATGGTGGTGAAAACCGCCTCGGAGCGCGCCAAGGACAGCCGCAAGATGGTGTTCGAGCTGCTGCTGGCCGATCAGCCTGCGCGCGCCCAGGCGCACGAGACCGACAGCAAGTTCTGGCAGTGGATCGACCGGGTCGACGGGCTGGGACCGGAGGCGACGAGCCGCCTGCCTGCGCGCGAGGCCGCGGTCGTCCCGGAGACCGACGCGAGCCACATCGCCATGCGCGTCAATCTGGACGCGTGCATTCACTGCAATCTGTGCGTGCGCGCCTGCCGCGAGGTTCAGGTCAACGACGTGATCGGCATGGCCTATCGCGGGCACGGCGCGAAGATCGTCTTCGATATGGACGATCCGATGGGCGAGAGCACCTGCGTCGCCTGCGGCGAATGCGTCCAGGCCTGCCCGACCGGCGCGCTGATGCCGGCTGCGATGGTCGACGAGAACCAGGTCTACGCGGGCGCGCCCGACAAGAAGGTCGAGAGCGTCTGCCCCTTCTGCGGCGTCGGCTGCCAGACGGAGATTTCGGTCAAGAACAACCGGATCGTCCAGGTCGACGGCAAGAACGGACCGGCGAACCAGAACCGGCTTTGCGTTAAGGGCCGCTTCGGCATGGATTACGCGAGCCATCCCGGCCGCCTGACCAAGCCGATGATCCGGCGCGAGGACGCTCCCAAACGCTGGGACGACGAGATCGACCCGCTGAACCCCTGGACCCATTTCCGCGAGGCCACATGGGAGGAAGCGCTGGAGCGCGCGGCCGACGGCCTGAAGCGCGCGCGCGACGAGCAGGGCCCAGCCGCGCTAGCCGGCTTCGGTTCGGCCAAGGGCTCGAACGAGGAGGCGTATCTCTTCCAGAAGCTGGTGCGCACCGGCTTCGGCACCAACAATGTCGATCACTGCACGCGGCTGTGCCATGCGAGTTCGGTGGCCGCGCTGATGGAGGGGGTCAATTCCGGCGCCGTCACCGCGCCTTTCACCGACGCGCTGAAGGCCGACTGCATCATCATCATCGGCGCGCGCCCGGCGCAGAACCACCCGGTCGCCGCCACCTATTTCAAGCAGGCGGCCAAGCGCGGTGCGAAGGTCATCGTCATGGACCCGCGCAATCAGGACCTCGCCCGCCAAGGGGCCGGCCGTCAGTTGCAGTTCAAGCCGGGTCGCGACGTCGCGCTGCTCAACGCGATGATCTACACCATCATCGACGAGAATCTGGTGGACGAGCAGTTCATCCAGGCGCGCGTCGACAACTACCCGGCTGTGAAGGAGAACGTGAAGCGCTTCTCGCCGGAGAAAATGGCCCCGGTCTGCGGCGTCGAGGCCGGCGCGATCCGCGAGGCCGCGCGGGACTACGCGCGGGCCGAGCGCTCCATGATTTTCTGGGGCATGGGCGTCTCGCAGCACGTCCACGGCACGGACAACTCGCGCTGCCTCATCACGCTCGCCGCCATCACCGGCCAAATCGGCCGGCCGGGCACGGGCCTGCATCCGCTGCGCGGCCAGAACAACGTCCAGGGCGCCTCCGACGTCGGGCTGATCCCGATGGTCTTTCCGGACTACAAGGCGGTGGACGCCGAGCCGATCCGCGCGATGTACGAGGACTTCTGGGGGACCGAGCTCAACCCCCAGCGCGGCAAGACGGTGGTCGAGATCATCGACGCCATCCTCGGCGACGAGATCAGCGCCATGTACATCATGGGCGAAAACCCGGCGATGTCGGACCCGGACGCGCGCCACGCGCGCGAGGCGCTGGCCAAGCTCGACCATCTTGTGGTGCAGGAGATCTTCTTCACCGAGACCTGCACCTACGCGGACGTGATTCTGCCCGCCACCGCCAAGGCGGAGAAGTGGGGCACCTTCACCAACACCAATCGTCAGATCCAGATGGCGCGGCCCGCGCTGGATCCGCCGGGCGAGGCCCGCCAGGACTGGTCGATCATCCAGGACCTCGCCAACCGGATCGGCCTCGATTGGCGCTACGAGCATCCGCGCGACGTGTTCGGCGAGATGGCGCAGATCATGGGCAGCCTGAAGAACATCACCTGGGAGCGGATTGAGCGCGAGAAGTCCGTCACCTACCCCTGCGACTCGCCCGACCAGCCGGGTCATGAAGTGATCTTCTGGGAGAGCTTCCCGACCCCCAACGGCCGCGTGAAGCTGGTGCCGACCGAATTGCTGCCGCCGGACGAACTGCCGGACAGCGACTATCCGATGGTGCTGACCACCGGCCGCCTGCTGGAGCATTGGCACACCGGCGCCATGACCCGGCGCGCGGCCGTTCTGGACACGCTCGAGCCGGAGGGGGTCGCCCATCTGCACCCGCGCTATCTGGCGAAGAACGGCATCAAGCCCGGCGACTACATCTCGGTCGCGACGCGCCGCGGCTCGGTCCGCCTGAAGGCGCGCGCCGACCGCGACGTGACGGAGGACATGGTCTTCATCCCGTTCTGCTTCGCTGAGAGCCCGGCCAACATGCTGACCAACCCGCAGCTCGACCCCTACGGCAAGATTCCGGAGTTCAAGTTCTGCGCGGCCAAAGTCGGCAAGCTCGATCAATCGGGCGAACTGGAGGCGGCGGAGTAGTTTTTCTCACCCCCTCGGGGGTATCGAGAGGCGCTTGAGACAAACCTCTCGGCGCGTAGCGCCGAGGCGATCTTCTGACAAGAAGACCCCTCACCCCCATCCTCCCCACCCCCTCAAGGGGAAAGGCTCTTTCTCTTCCCCCTTGAGGGGAGGATCGAGGCGAGAGTGGGCGCGCCGCGTTGAGGCCGTTAGCGCTCGAAATCCTCCGGGGCGCCGGGCTCATCCGTCGGGATGCGGTAGTGTTCGCCCAGCCAGCGGTTGAGGTCGACCTGCCGGCACCGGTCTGAACAAAAGGGCTTGAAATCTGCAAGCGCGACCTTGCGGCAGATCGGGCAGCGCGCCTTGCGGGTGCTCGCCTTCGGCGTCTTTTCGGAATCGAACATGATCGCGTTTCGCCTCACCGCTCCAGAATAACGTCGGGCGGGACCGTATCAGCCCCGTCGCGCACCTCCAACGGCCGACCGAGCCGGCGGTCCACATCCGCCTTCGCCTCCGCCAGCGGCCCCTTGAGCGCCGCCTGCACGGGCTTCGAGGCGCAGGCGACCGGCGCGCCCGGTCCCTTGAGCGCCAAGGCGGCGCGCAGGATCCCGACGGCCTGGGCGTCCGCCGCCGGGCGCGGCGCGCCGGCGGGCGCGTCCATCAGTTCGTCCAGCGCCGGGGCGGTGCGCTGACGGGTCACCTCGATCAGCCCCGCCGCGGTCGCCCCCAGGACGTCCGTCTTGACCGGATCGGCCTTCACCTTGGCGCGCAGATGCTCGACCAGCGCCTTGATGCGGCCCTTGGTCTTCAGCGTCACGCAATCGATGACGATCAGGCCGGAAAGATTGCGCAGCCGGATCTGGCGCGCCGCCTCCTCCACAGCCCGGCGGTTGAGGCGGAAGACCGCCTCCTCCTTCAAGCCCCCGCCGTCGGCCGAACCGCCGCCGTCCACGTCGATCGCGATCAGCGCCTCCGTCCGGTCGATGACGAGGCGCCCCCCGCCGACCAGATCGACGGTGCGCGCCGTCGCTTCCGCGAGCGCGTCGGAGACGCCCGCACTGTCGAACAAAGCGCCGCGCGCGGGATCGAAGAAGGCGATGCCTTCCGCCAAATCCGGCCAGTCGGCCTGCACCCGGGCCTTCAGGCGCTGGTGCAGCGCGCGATCGTCGGTCGCGACGCGGGCGCCGGCGGGGGCGTCGCGGACCGCGCGCTCCAGAAAGCCGGGCGGCGTCTCCAGCGTCGCGGGCGGCGTCGCCCTTTCCTCGGCCGCACGGATCGCCGCGCGGCGTTCGGCGAGACGCCTCAGGTCGCGCTCCAGCGTTTTCGCGTCCGCGCCCAGCGCCGGCGCGCGCAGTAAAAGCCCCTCGGCCAGGTCGCCCACGTCCGCGGCGTCCAGCGCGGCGGCGAGCGCCTCCTCCAACTCCGCGCGCCGCTTGCCCTGCCCAAGCGCCCGGGCGACCTCCACGCCGCGTCGACCGAAGGTCCAGGCCAAGTACCGCTCCGCCAGCTGGTAGTTGCGCGTAAG
This sequence comes from Marivibrio sp., assembly GCF_040218065.1. Lineage (NCBI taxonomy): Bacteria > Pseudomonadati > Pseudomonadota > Alphaproteobacteria > Rhodospirillales > Aestuariispiraceae > Marivibrio > Marivibrio sp. Next base: position 489,589 of record NZ_JAVJQE010000013.1, read on the forward strand.
CGCCGGCCCCTTCGCCGCATGCGCGTCGCGGACGACCTGAACGCTCGCGGCGGCCCCTTCCGTCAGCTTTCCGGCCTTGGGCAGCATTCCTTCGCCCGCCGGGCCAAGGTCGAAAAAGGCCGCCCCGGTCTGTTTGTCGACGCGGACCACCCGCGCGCGGACGATCGTCTCGAGATGCGAGGCCCGGCCGTCGCGGTCGATCGACACCTTCAACAGCCGTCCGTCCTCGCCGACCAGCGCCGCACGCCGTTCGCCAGGCACGGAATCCAGATAAAGTTCGGCCGGCTCGCTCATCGCACCGTGATCCCTGCGCTTTCCAAAAGCCCGGCCGTCTCGAACAGCCCAAGCCCCACGACGTTGCTGTAGGAGCCGTTCAAGTGCCGCACGAACGCCGCCGCGCGCCCCTGGACGGCGTAGCCCCCGGCCTTGCCTTCCCATTCGCCGCCATCGAGATAGCGTCGGATCTCGTGATCGCTCAGACGCTTGAAGGCGACCGCGGTCGCGACCAGGCGGGTGCGCACTTCGCCGTCCGGCGCGGCCAGCGCGATCCCGCCATAGACGGTGTGACGCCGCCCGCTCATCGCCTCGAGGCAGCGGCGCGCGGTCTCGCGATCCTCCGCCTTCGGCAGGGCGCGGCGCCCGAGCGCGACGACCGTATCGGCCGCCAGGACGGCCGCGCCGGGCTGATCGGCGGCGACGGCCAGCGCCTTCTCGCGCGCCAGCCGTTCGGCGAGATGGCGGGGAAGCTCGGCCTTCCTCGGCGTCTCGTCGATATGCGCCGGCGCCACGGCGGCCGGGACGACGCCGATCTGCGCCAACAGATCGAGTCGCCGCGGACTGGCGGAGGCGAGAATGAGGCGGGGCGCGCAGGCGGTCGGACTCATTCCTCCCCGCCCCCGAAGCGTTTAGCGAGGCGCGCCTGCAACTGATCGCGCACCTGGCGGTAGGCGTCGAGGCGCTGGTCGCGCGAGCCCTCGATGATAGTCGGGTCGAAGGTGTTCCAGAACTCCACCTCGCAGGCCATGGTGCGGGTGAGTTCGACGGCGTGGTGCTGCGCCTCGGGCGAGAGGGCGATGATCAGGTCGAAGGAGGTGTCCTCAAGCTCGTCGAAGGTCTTGGGATTGTGCCCCGACATGTCGACGCCGATCTCCTTCATCACCTCGACCATCATCGGGTCCGTGAAGCCCTCGCGCGCGCCGACGGAATCCACATAGATGCTGGCGCCGACCAATTTCTTCAAAATCCCTTCCGCCATCGGCGAGCGCACAGAATTCAGCGTGCAGCAGAACATCACCGCATCCGGCAGATCCGCATCCATGCCGCGCTCGCCCCTATCCGTCCCGCCGTCTCGCGCCCATCTCTCACCCGCGAATGTGGAGGACGCAGATCAGCGTGAAGAGCCGGCGCGCCGTCGCCTTGTCGAGGGCGATCTTGTCCTTCAGCCGCTCCATCAGCAGATCCGAGCCCTCGTTGTGCAGACCGCGCCGGGCCATGTCGATGGTCTCGATCTGGCTGGGAGAAAGCTTCTTGATCGCGTCGAAATAGCTCTCGCAGATCTGGAAATAGTCGCGGATCAGCGACCGGAAGGGGCTGAGCGGCAGCGTGACCGAGGTCAGATCCCGCTCGTCCTCGCTTCGGATGGTGAAGAGCAGGCGTTTTCCGTCCTCGATCGAAAGCGTGACCTTATAGGGCCCCTGGTAGTCGCCGACTGGGCGAAAGCGGTTCATGTCAAGCAGATCGTAAATCGCCACCGCGCGTTCGTGCTCGATCTCCGGCGCACGGCGCACGACCGACTGCTCGTCGAGAGTGATGTCGACGATGCGCTCGCTCGTCTGGGTTCCGTTGTCGTCGGCCATGGCCTCGCCTTCTCATGATGCCGCGCAGGATGGCGGAGCCCGCGCCTCCCCGATCGGTCGGCCGCGGAGCGTTTTGCGTCGGCCCTAGTCGACCGCCGGCATGTTGAGGCGGATCGCGACCGAGCGGGCATGCGCGCCCAGACCTTCCGCCTCCGCCAGCTTCACGGCCGCCGGACCGATGGCGCGTAGACTATCGGAATCACAGGCGACAAGCGAGGTTCGCTTCATGAAGTCGAGCACGCCGAGCCCGCTTGAGAACCGTGCGCTGCCCGAGGTCGGCAGCACATGGTTCGGCCCCGCGACATAGTCGCCGACGGCTTCCGGAGTGTAGCGACCCAGGAAGATGGCGCCGGCGTTCTCAATCCGCTGCGACAACGCCTCCGGATCGCCGACGGCGAGTTCCAGATGCTCCGGCGCGATGCGATCGACGATCGCGGGCGCGTCGCGCATGACGTCGTCGACCAGGATCACCGCGCCGTGGTCGGACCAGCTGGCGCGCGCGATCGCCTCGCGCGGCAGCTGAGTGAGCGCCGTCGCGACCGCTTGTTCCACCGCGGCGGCGAAGTCGGCGTCGTCCGTCACCAACACCGACTGGCTCGAAGCGTCGTGCTCCGCCTGACTCAGCAGGTCCATCGCGATCCAGTCGGGATCGTTTTCGCCGTCGGCGACAACCAGGATCTCCGACGGGCCTGCGATCATGTCGATGCCGACCGTCCCGAAGACCCGGCGCTTGGCCGCCGCGACATAGGCGTTGCCGGGTCCGACGATCTTGTCCACCGGACGGATCGTCTCCGTGCCGTAGGCGAGAGCGCCGACGGCCTGCGCGCCGCCGATGCGGTAGACCTCGTCGACGCCGGCCAGGTGCGCGGCCGCGAGGCTCAAAGGATTGGTCTTGCCGTCGGGCGTGGGGTGGACCATCACAAGCCGGCCGACGCCGGCGACCTTGGCCGGTATCGCATTCATCAGCACGCTGCTGGGAAGCGCCGCCGTGCCGCCGGGAACGTAGAGACCGGCGGCGGCGACCGGGCGCCATCGCGCGCCGAGGCGAACCCCCTGATCGTCGCGATAGTCCAGCCCTTCGGGCAGGGTCTTTTCGTGGAAGGCGCGGATTCGCTCGGCCGCCGTCTTCAGCGCGCTCAGCGTGTCGTCGTCGACCTTCCCGGCCGCGTCGGCGATCTCATCGGCCGAGATCCGCATGCTCGCCGGCGTCAACGCCAACCGATCGAATTTCGCGGTCAGGTCAAGCACCGCGCGGTCGCCGCGCGCGCGGACGTCGGCCAGAATGTCGGCCGCCGCGCGATCGGCGCTCTCCTCCACGTCGCGGCGCGCGGTCAGGAAGCGCTCGAACGCGTCCGCGAAATCCGGCGCGCGGGATGAAAGCTTATGCGGCATGGCGAGCGGCCTCCTGGAAGCGGCCGATCCAGTCCCCCACCTGATCGGGCCGGGTCTTGAGCGCGGTGCGGTTCACGATCAGGCGCGAGGTCACCTCGGCGATCGTCTCCACCTCGACCAAACCGTTCGCCTTCAACGTGCCGCCGGTCGAGACGAGATCGACGATCCGCCGACACAGTCCCATCGAGGGCGCCAGCTCCATCGCGCCGTTAAGCTTGATGCACTCCGCCTGAACGCCGCGCCGGGCGAAATGGCGTCGCGTCACGTTCGGATACTTGGTGGCGACCCGGATGTGGCTCCAACGGCTGGGATCGTCGCTTGCGCTGAGGCTCGTCGGCTCGGCCACCGACAGCCGGCAATGGCCGATCGACAGATCGACCGGCGCGTAGATCTCGGAATAGTCGAACTCCATCAGCACGTCGTTGCCGGCGACGCCCAGATGCGCCGCGCCGAAAGCGACGAAGGTGGCGACGTCGAAGCTGCGCACGCGCACGATCTCGACGCCCGTCAGATTGGTGGCGAAGCGCAGCTGACGGCTGTCCGGATCGTCGAAGGCGGCCTCCGGCTCGACGCCGACGCCGTCCAACAGCGGGCGCAATTCCTTCAGGATGCGGCCCTTGGGCACGGCCAGCACCAGCGGCTCGTTGGCGACGGTCTCTGGGGAACTCATGACGACTCGATCTGTCTTTGGCGGTCTGGGGCGCGAACGGCGCTCTATGTGACACAGCCGCGCCGGCGTTTCCAGCCGCTTGGGCGGGCGCGCACGGGGCCTAGAAGATCAGGCCCCCCGCCACGCCCGCCGCGATCACCACCGCCCAAGGCGGGAGCTTCCACAACGCGATCGCCACGTAGCACAGCGCGGCCAGCGGCGCAGCCAACGGGCGTTCGATGACGGCGACGGCGATCGGATCGACGAAGGCGGCGGCCAACAGGCCCACGACGGCCGCGTTGACGCCGATCAACGCCCGGCGCATCAGCGGCGCGTGCCGCAACGCCGCCCAGAACGGCAGCGCGCCGTATGTCAGCAGCATCGACGGCAGGAAAATCGCAAGCGTCGCGATCAGCGCGCCGGTCCATCCCGCCCCCGCCCCGCCGAGAAAGGTCGCGAAGGTGAAGAGCGGCCCCGGCATCGCCTGCGCCGCACCGTAGCCGGCCAGGAAGACTTCGTTCGACACCAGCCCGCTTTCGACCATCTCCGCCTGCAGTAGGGGCAAGACCACATGCCCGCCGCCGAACACCAGCGCGCCGGCGCGATAGAACCGGTCAGCCAGATCCAGCTCCTCGGACAGCGCCAGAAAGGGCGGCAGAACCAAGAGCGCCGCAAACAACATCAGCGCGACAACGGCGGCCCCATAGGGAACCCGAATGGCGAGGCCGTCCGCGCCCTCGTCCTCCGCCTGACGATCCTGCGCCAAAGGGCCGCACAGCGCGAAGCCGAGCGCCGCGCCGATCGCGATCGCCCCCACCTGCGCCAAGACCGGCGCGCCGAGAAGGACCGCCCCGCCCGTGGCCGCCGCCATGCCGGCGACCGCGACGCCGGCGCGCCGCCCGTCCGGGGCGAGGCTTTTCGCCATGCCGAGCAGCGCTTGCGCCACCACGGCCGCGGCGGCGGCCTTAAGGCCGACCAGCCAGCCCCCGCCGAGGGCGTCTCCAAAGCTTACGACCCCCCAAGCGACCGCGGCCATCAGGATCGCCGACGGCGCGGTGAAGCCGATGAAGGCCGCCAGCATCCCCGGCAGCCCGCCGCGGGCCAACCCGATCGCCATGCCGGTCTGGCTGGAAGCGGGTCCGGGCAGGAACTGGCACAGCGCCACGATGTCGGCGTAGGCGCGGTCGGTGAACCAGCCGCGCCGCTCCACGAACGCCTCGCGAAAATAGCCGAGATGCGCCACGGGGCCGCCGAAGCTGGTGCAGCCGAGGACGAAGAAAATCCGGAGAAGCTCAAAGGGGCTGGTGCGCCCGCTGTCGGGTCGCCCCGTCGAAAGATCGCTCATGGCCGGCTTCCTAGACTATTCTGCGCGACAGTTTCATGACAGCCTGCCGGCCTGCAAGCTGAACCGGCCCGCCGCCGGTCGCTCCGGAAACCAACGCGCCCGATCTGTGACGAGCCCATGAGCCGCCGCCTTCAAGTCGCGTCGACGGACCGCTCGCCGCCACCCGCATCGACGCTCCAATCGGCGCGCGCGCCAGGATCGAGGCGGCCGCGACCGCTCATGACGCCTGGCTAAAACGCCATCCGCTCTATGACGGGGCGTATCGCCGCTCTATGGGAACAGCATGGGGCCGCGGCGGAGGCGGACGCTAGCGGACGCGACGGCTCCGCGCCGATTGCCCGCCCCCAAGGCTTTCCTATATAGGAGGCGCATCATGACCTACGCGCCCGACATAGACCTCGGCTTCGACAAGCCGCGCGCAGAGACCCGCATCGTCGTCGCGATGTCCGGCGGGGTGGATTCCTCCGTCACCGCCGCCCTGTTGCACGAGGCGGGCTACGAGGTGGTCGGCGTCACGCTGCAGCTCTACGACCACGGGTTCGCGCTCGCGAAGCCGGGCGCCTGCTGCGCGGGTCAGGACATCTACGACGCGCGCCGGGTCGCGGAGGAGCGCGGTTTCCCGCACTACGTCCTGGATTACGAAAGCCGCTTCAAGGACCAGGTCATGGCCGACTTCGCCGACGCCTATGCGCGCGGCGAAACGCCGATCCCCTGCGTGCGCTGCAACCAGACGGTGAAATTCACCGACCTGCTTCAGACCGCCCGGGATCTCGACGCCGACGCCCTGGCGACCGGCCACTATATCCGCCGCGGGGCGGGACCCGACGGCCGGCCCGCGCTGTTCCGCGCCGCAGACGACGGCAAGGATCAAAGCTATTTCCTGTTCGCCACCACGGCTGCGCAGCTGGACTTCCTGCGCTTCCCGCTGGGCGACCTCGACAAGGCGGAGACGCGCCGTCAGGCGCAGCGCCTCGGCCTGCCGATCGCCGACAAGCCGGACAGCCAGGACATCTGCTTCGTGCCCGACGGCGACTACGCGAAGATCGTGCGCCGCCTGCGCCCCGACGCCGATCGGCCGGGCGAGATCGTACATCTGGACGGCGCCGTTCTGGGCCGGCATGACGGGGTGGCGAACTACACGATCGGCCAGCGTCGCGGCCTCGGAATCGGCGGGCGATCCACCGACAGCGAGCCGCTCTACGTCGTGCGTCTGGAGCCGGAGGCCGCGCGCGTCGTGGTCGGTCCGCGCAGCGCGCTCGCCACCCCCGACATTCTCCTGACGGACGTCAACTGGCTGGGGGCCGACCGGCTGTCGGACGGGCCGCATCGGGTGACGGTGAAGATCCGCAACACGATGGCGCCGATTCCGGCCAGCGTTGAGGCGACGGCGCTCGGCGACGTGGCGGTGCGCTTCAACGATCCGCAATACGGCGTCTCGCCCGGCCAGGCCTGCGTCTTCTACGCCCCGGACGACGGCGCACGGCTTCTCGGCGGCGGCTGGATCGCCCGCAAGACGGCCGCGAGCGCGGCCTGAGCCCCCGAGCGCGCGTCTTGATCCAGGCGCGCCCGCCGGGCGTATGCTAAACCAGCGGCGCGCGCCGTTTTCTTTGCACGATCGGACCTGCCTGTGACGGACGCGCCCGACCCTTCCCTTTCCCCGCCGCGCGCGCCGACGCGCGTCGGCGCGCCAGAGCCTTGGATGCGCCGCAAGCTCGTGTTGACGGCGTTGGGCGTGGCGCCGCTCGATCTCGGGTTCACCGGGGCCTACATCGCCGTTTCCGGACGGTGGGAGGCCGCGCCGCTCGCCGTCGCGCTCAATCTCGCGATCCTCGTCGTGGTGAACGCGATCGGCATGTCGGTGCTTGTGCGCCCGCTCGGCTGGCTCAGCGACGGGCCCGGCCGACGCCGCGCCAAGGCCCGCGCCCGGCTCGCACGGCTGCCGTTGCTGGCGCCGGCGTGGGCGTTCGCGTTGGGCGCGGTCTATTGCGCCGGCGTGTTCCTTGCGGGCGCCTACACAGGCGGGTTCGGCGCGGAGACCGGGGTCGATCCGACCCGCGCGCTCTTCGCCTATGTGTGGTTCGCCTTCGTCTACGGCTTCTATTTCGCCTTCTACCTCTACTTCGCGATGAGCGACGCGTTGGCCGCCTACCGTCTGCGTCATCCGGAGGAGCCGGCGGCGACGCTCCGCCAACCCTTCGCCTTCAAGCTCGCGCTTGTCGCCTTCGCGCTCGCCCTGATGCCGCCGGCTCTGATCCTGCAGGATCTCACGTGGCTTGCGCCGATTCGGGCCGTCCAGAGCCTGACGCCCACCGATGCGGTGCTGCTCGATCTGATGGCGACGATGTTGGCGGCCGCGCTCTCGCTGTTCTTCGTGGGACGCAGCCTGCTGCGCCCGATCTCACGCCTCGTCGGCGGGTTCGATGCGGTGGCGGCCGGCCGGCTCGACGTCCGGTTGACGCCGGCCTCCGACGACGAACTCGGGGCGTTGGCGTCGCGCTTCAACCGGATGGTGCGCGGCCTCGCCGAACGGCGGCGGGTGGAGACGATGTTCGGGAAGTACGTCGCCCCGGCCGTCGCGCGGTCGATTCTGGCCGACAGCGCCGACGGGCGCATCCGCAGCGAAAGCCGCGAGGCGACCAGTCTCTTCGCCGACATCGAGGGCTTCACCGCGCTTTCCGAGGAGATCCCGGCCGACCAGGCGATCGATATGCTGAACGCCTATTTCGACGCGATCAGCGGGCCGATCACCGCGCGCGGCGGGGCCATCGTCAATCTGACCGGGGACGGGCTGCACGCGGTCTTCAACGCGCCCAACCCGGTCGCCCGCCATGCGGAAGCGGCGGTGCGCGCCGCGCTCGACATTCAGCGCTTGCTGGACGAGGCGCGCTTCGGTCCGCGCGGCGTCCGACTGGCGACGCGGATCGGCGTGCATACCGGCCCCGTCGTCGCCGGGTCCGTCGGATGCGACGACCGGCTGCACTACACCGTCTATGGCGACAGCGTGAATGTCGCCGCGCGGCTGGAGGCGTTGAACAAGGAGTTGGGCACGCACACGCTGATCAGCCAAGCGGTCGCCGACGCGCTCGCCGCCGATCCGCAAGCCGGCGACCTGCTCGACGAAGCGCGTCTCACCCGCTTCCCGGCGGTGCGTCTGCGGGGCCGGCGCGCCGCAGCCGACGTCTATGCGCTGACGGCGAACCCGCGCGCTTGACAGCGGCGCCCGGCCGAAATATCTAACCCGCGCCTTGAAACGGCGAAGCCAAAGCCCCTTGGGGCGGAGTAGCTCAGTTGGTTAGAGCAGTGGAATCATAATCCATGTGTCGGGGGTTCGAATCCCTCCTCCGCTACCATCTCTGAAGACGCTGAGAAGCCCGGTTTTCCGGGCTTTTTTGCTTTTCTGCAGCTGCAACCGCAGTCATTTCTAGACTTCTTTTGTTCTTTTTTATTGACATAAACCCTCATTTCCTTATTGTGATCTCTGCGACACACACCCCCCGTGCGCCCGGCGTCTGACGCCCGGGCGGCGGGGGGTTTTCGTGTCGGCGATGTGCGTTGCGGCCCGCGGACCCGTTCGCCTTTCGATCCCTCGTCGGATCGGGGCGGCGGCTCGGCGGGCCGTTTTGCGTTTCGAGCCCTGCAACCGATGAAAGGAGATCGTCCCATGGGCGGACCCTTCGAAAGCCCCGCTTCCTCTTCTTCCAACGCCTCCGGCGCGGCCCGCGGCGGATCCTATGGCGACGGCACGCGCGGCCCCGACCCTTCCCCATCCCCCGGCCCCTCACCCGGTCATGGCGCGACACGCCCCGGCGCCTACGGCGACGGCACGCGCGGCGGCGGATCGGGCGACGCCGGCGGCGGCGCGTCCGGCGGCGCATCGCGCCCCGCCGCCTGGCGCGATTGGTCCTCCGGCGTCCCCTATCGCCCGTCCGGCGCCAGCAGCGGCGGCGCCGGCGGCGGCGTCCAGACGCCGAGCGCGGGCGCCGTCACCGGCCCCGGCGCCTTCACCGGCGCCGGCCATGACCGTGCAGCCGCCACGCCGGCCGCGCCCTCGCGCCCGACGACGGGCGACGGCCGCAGCGTCAGCCTGGCCAGCGACGGCGGCGCGGGCGGCGCGCGCAAACCCGCGCCCGGCCCCGCCCGCAGCCGCTCCGGCGGCGGCGACGGCAAAGCGACCGGGCCCATCACAGGCCGGGGCGCCGGCGACGTCGCCCGCGCCCGCAAGATCCGCGACGAGGCCGCCGCCGAGCGCCGCGCCAACGACGCCGCCGCGGCCGGCCGCGCGTCCGCCCCCACCGGCCCCCGTCCCGGCGCTGCGCCCCACGCAAGCGCCTCCGCCGCCGCCGCAAAGGCCCCGAGCGCGGCCAAGCCCGCAAGCCCTCAAAAGACGCTCAGCGACGAGGACTGGGCCGAGCTAGAGCGCACCGCACAGGCGATGAAGCGCACGACCGACATCTCGGGCTTCCAGGACATCCTCGACGGCGCGGTCGCCATCGATCCCGACGCCGCCGCCCGCGAGATCGGCGCGATCCGCGAGCTGATCGCCGGCTCGGGCCTGGAAGGCCAGCTCGACGCGCAACTGCATCAGGCCATGATGAAGCGCGTCGGCACGGCCCCGCCGCCCGCCGGCGAGACCGCGACGCTGACGGGCGGCGCCGGCGAGGATGACTTAGTCGAGCGTGTCGTCGCCGAGCGAGGCGACCTCCTCCCCGGCCCTGCCGGCGAGACCTCGACCTTGGGGATCGCGGCGGGCGAGGACGCGCTGTTCCAGAAGCGCCTCGCCGAGCAGGGCGATCTCCTCCCCGGTCCCGCCGGCGAGGCCCTGAGCCGAGGGAGCGAGGCCGCCGAGGACGCGTTCTTCGCGAAGGTCGCCGCCGCCAAAACTCGCCAAACGCCCGCCGCCGCCTCGTTTCAAGGCAAGGAGAGGGACGGTCGGGTCGCCGATCCGGTCGCGCTTAGCCAGGAGGAGGACCGCCTTCGTCATGCTTTGGGTGGGCGGCGATCCGGCGCCCCGGCGACGGAAGCCGAGCCGCCCGCGCCCATCAGGCGGCCGATCGAGCCCGGTGAAGAGCCGCGCGAATACTTCGAAGGCGCGCATGACTGGCTGTTTGGCGATGAGATTTCAGAGCCTCAGTCGGCAGCCGCCTTGGGGTCGAGTATCGATCTCATCCGGTGGGAGAAAGGCTGGGGCGATCCGGCCCCCAATCAGCCGGAGGAAAGCAGTCCAGCTCACGCTGGTCCTCAGACAGGTTCAAATGCATCGGACATGCCTCAAACTTTTGTCGTGCCCACGGAAGAGGAAGCGGTCGCCCGCCTGTTGCGCGGCCAGGGTGTAGATCCAGCGGCCAAGATCACGCCAGAAACGCGACTGAGCGCTGAAGAAGTCGACGCGCTCATGAAGGACGGCGGCTTGTCGAGCTTGGAGAGCGCTGCGGTGTTTCTGGCGCCGGACGGTTACTATCACCGCAAAGTCGAAGGCTATCACGATCGACAGGCGGTTCACGCCCGCGTTCTCGAACTGGGGCGCCGCCATGCGATCCGCTTCAATCGCCCGCTTCATGAGGTGCTTGTGGACGATATGCGCTTCGACTACGGCGTCAGTTGGGAGTGGCCTCCCCGCTGAAGGCCGGGTGACCGAGCGGTTCGAGAAGCGGCCTGCGCTCGCCGGCGCGAAAGGCGTCGGCGAGCGCTTTTCCCTCCCGAAGCGCCGCCTCGACGGCCGCGCTCTCCAACCCGCGCGACAGCGCGGCGCGGCGGCCTTCGATCACCTCGCGATCCGTCTTGCGCCGCCGATCTTCGCCGCTCAACGCCGACGTCGCCGGCCGCCACTGCGCGCGCGGGATCGGCAGGTCGTCGAACATCAGGAGGGTCCAAGCAACGTGATGCGCGGGGTCCTTTCCAAATGCGTCATGAGACGCGTCCTTAAACTCGTAAGCCGCTTCCCAGTAAAAATTGGATAAATAATTTCGCGCGAAGCCGTTCCCCCGATCGGCCGCCTCGACCGCCAACAGCTGCAGCAAGTCAAGCCGCTCGGGCTCCTCGAACAGGCTCATGTGATAGCCGGCGACCCAGGGCGTGCTGTATTCGAGGAGAGACTCCCGCGCGAGCCGGAAGGCTTCGCGATACCGTGGGTCGTCGCGGTCGCCGTCTGCTGCGAGAATCAGCGATCCCACCAAATGGCGGTAGACACGGCCGCGTCCCTCCAATTCGATCGCCCGGCGCAGATGCTCGCGCCCCTCCTCTCGGCGGTCGTAGAAATAGCCGGCCTCGAGGAGCAACCGGCGCCCCAGCATCTCATGCGCGAAAGCCACGTCCTCGGCCGCGGCGGCGCGCAGCATGGCGAAACCCGTCTCGTGCGAGCGCGAGGCGACCGGCGGCTCGAAGAACTGCAGCGCGCCCCAATAGGCCTGCGCGTAAGGCTCGCCCGCCTCGGCCCGGCGGCGCAAGGCGTCCAGGGTCTGTCGAGCGAGCTCCGGCGCCTCTTCAAAAAAATCGTAGTCGAAGGCCGCGAGCGCTTTCTCGGAGGTGAGCGCGCGCCAGATGATCAACGCTTCGGCGCGCGCGTCGCCCGCCGCCGCGGCGGCGCGGAGCAGCGCGTCCGCCTCCGCCGCATGATCATAAGGTAAGGCGTAGCTCCCTCGCAGACCGAGATAGGCGTATAGCGCCTCGACGTCGCCCGCCTCCACCAAGGCGCGGAGAATCGGCGCCGCCTCGTAGACCCGGGCGCGCCTCGCCGCCTGAAAGCCATAGGCTCTGAGCGCCCGCGCCGTCAGCGCGTCCCGCGCCCCGAGCGGCGCCAAGACCTCGATTTGCCGCTCGATCGGCAGCGAGCCGGTGCGCAGGCCATCGGCCGCGTGGGCCCCGCGCGGATCGCCGGCCACGGCGAGGCCGAAAAGAAGAAAAAATGCAAGCACGGCGGGCATGGCGGAAAGCCTACTGGGCGCCTGTTCGGCGCGCAAGCAAGACGCTCCGCGAGGGCGCCTTCAAACCGGAGATCACGGACCTCGACGGCCGGGAGGGCGAGCCGCCGGCCTCGCGCGAGGCGCGCTTGTCCGGCTATCTGCGCGACGACACCCTCTCGAAGGCGGAGCGTGAAGACGTCCGCGCCGCCTATTTCGACGCCTTCGGTCGCGATCTTGAGAACAGCCCCTTCGCGCCGCAGGACGGCGAAGACACGGACCAATGGCTGGAGCGCGTCTCGAAGCGCTTCGACGACCCGGACGCCGCGATGGAGGAACGCGTCGTCATCGCCGCCGCCGTCGTCAGCCGATACGATCCGTCCTTCAACAATCCGCGCGGCGACGCCGGCGACGGATCGGCGCCGTCGGCCACGCCCCAGCCTGATACGCCCCAAATCGGGACGCCCCAGACCGAAACGCCCTTGCCCCCCGGGCTGAAGAAGCTTTTGCCGGACACGTCGGACCCGGCCGCGGTGGCCCGCTTCCTGCGGTCCCAACACGTGTCACCGGGTCAGTCGTTAAGCGGTCTTAAGAAAGTCGAGGATCCCGGTGCGATACTAGAGGCGCTGGCGGATGCGGGCACGCTCGACGTCTTGTCGGCGCAGGGCTTGCTGCTCACGCCGGATGGGACGCTCTACCGAAAAGGCACGTTCTGGCGCAGCGACGTCAAACCGGATCCGACGCGCCTCGCGGGCGAGCGCATGCAAGCGACGCTGGGCACGCTCTACGGCGTGATGATCGGCGGCGGCCATGACGGCAGTTGGGCGCCGAGCAGCCAACCTCCCGTGGAATCGCCGAAGCCCAAGTGAGTTAAGGCGGGCTCCAGACAAACGGCGCCACCGGCGCGATCGGCGGGCATTCCAGCCCGTCGGTCGCGGCCGGGTCGCCGGCCTGGAACCAGGCGTAGAGCGCGTCCGCCGCCGCTTCGACGCGCGCCGGCTCGAAGCCGCCGAACCGCTTCGCGAGCGCCAGCACCTCGTCGATGTCTTTCGGGACATAATACGGGTGGCCGCCGCGAACCCGCAGGCCGCCCGTCGCGATCTTGGTCCACCCGGCCCCCCGCACGAAATTGCAGAAGGTCAAGATCCGACCCGACTTCTCAGAGCCTGGCGGGCGCCAACGCTTGAAACGATTGGTGTAATAGTCAGCCAAAAACCAAGCGGCCGTCTGAAAGCCGTCCCAGGCGCCGCGATGCACCATCTGAAGAAAGTCCCAGGACGTCTCGGCGGTATCGGCCCAGCGATACGACGCCTCAAGCGACCCGTACTCCTCGAAGACCCGCTTGGCGTAGGCGAAGCGTTCATACGGATGGTCGTCGGGCGTCAAGGCGGCCAGTCCTCTAAGCGCCTTACGGCTGCCGCCGAGCGCCATTGATTTGCGGTAGTGTTTCTCAGCGTTCGACCCCTGGAATAGCCGCACGCCAAGACGGCCTAAGCGATAGGCCTCCCCCAACTCCCCCGCCGCCTCCGCGTCGCCGAGCGCGATGGCGCGCTCCAGCAGCTCTTCGCCGAGCGCGAAGGAGCGCCGATACTCAGGCCGCGGATGCAGATGCAGCACGCCGAGCGAGCGCATGCTGGGCGCGTGGCCGGCGTCCACCCCCGGCTGCAGCCGGGCCATGGCGTCGTAGATCGCCTGCTCCCGGCCGTCGATATGGCGGAGGCCGATCATCGTGGAGAGCCTGACGGCTTCGAAATCCCCCGCTTCGATAAAGGGCTCCAGCCATCGTTCGATCCTCGACACGGCGGGCCGCAATGCGTCCCTGCGCGTCGCCGCATCGGCGAGCGCGAAGATCGCCTCCTGATCGCCCGCCTCGGCGAGGGGAAAAAGCGTCGCCTCCATCGTAACGCGATCGCCCACCCGCGCCGCCCAGAGGCCGCGCCGGCGCAAGGCGCGCGCCGTCAGATCGTCGACCGCGCCGGCGTCGGCCAAGACCTCGATCTGCCGCTCGATCGGCAGCGGACCGTAGCGCAGGGGCTCGGCCGCATGAGCCGCGCGCGGCGCGCCGGCGACGACGAGACCGAAGAGAAGAAAAAATGCAATCACGGCGCGCATGGCGCACAGGATAGCGACAGGGCGCGCGCCCGTGCAATGCGGTTCCGCCGCCCGCGATGCAGTCGCCTGCGGCGCTCAAACGCGGCGATCTGAGCGAAACGGAGATGATCGAACATGCGGACGCCGTCTGGGAGAGCCTGCCCGGGACCGAGGCCGAAAAGCGGCTGCACCGCCAACTGGTCACGCGGGAGCAGTTCTACGCCGCCGAACCGGCCCCTCCCGAAGAGGCGCGGATGTGGCTTGCGCGCACGCAAGAGACGGGTCGCCTCTTCGACGAAGACTCCTTCGGCATGCAGCAGTATTTCTTAGGGCCGGACGGCCGCGTCTACCGGCGCGACCCGGCCTTCGAACCGCCCAAACCGCTGCTCGACGCCTACATGATGAGCGTGGAGTTGCGCCACCAGGCCGCGCAGGCGCGAAACCGGCGCGGCGTGAATGAGCGCGATCCGGAGATTATCTTCGATCTCATCATGGAAGCTCACGGCAAATTGCCGCCGGATGCTTCGGGGCGATCGAAGCCCCCACCGCGAGTCGACTGAAGAGAATTCTGTCACGGCTTGGTAAAGCAGGCCGCAAAGCGCTTCTCATCATCCGGTTTCTGGCTCGGGCTTTTGAAGACGCGCGCGTCGGCCTGCTTTCTTGCTTGGTCCACAAGAGCGGCTCTCTCCTGCTTATGGAAATCCGTGATCGTCGCGTCAGCTTGATTGCGAATGAGAGAGACCGCCCACGGTCCAAAACGCTCGGAGATCCTTCGGTCGGCAAGCACCATCAGGGTAAGACCCTGCAGATCGTCGGCTTCCACCTCATTCCCAAGCAAATACAACGCGTCGGCGAACAGGGCCATCGGATCTCCGGCGGCCCTAAGCGTTTTGCCGAAGAGGTCCCGACTTTCGCTGAAATCGGTGGTCGCCTTTCGATAGGTCGCTACAAACTGCCGCATCGCCTCCAAGCTTCCGCGAAGCCCGGCGTGGCGGAGGACGCAGACGCCCCTGTCGATGTCCTTATCAACTCCCCGGCCTTGCACGTAAAGCTCGCCGAGCCACGTCTGCGCGCTGAGGTCTCCCGCGCGCGCCGCCTCTTTGATGAGCGCGGCGCCATGCGCCGGCTCGGCCTGCCCGCCATAGCCGAAGACCAGATAAAAGCCGTACAGACCATCGTAATAAGGATTATTCGTCATGTCAGCCAGTCGGCGGGCAAGATCACGCGCCTGCGCCCAATCCTCGGCCGCGTAGGCTTCGTCTAAGGCGGCTTCAAGGGCCGGCACACTAAGGTCTTGCGCAGCGCTCGGCGCGCTGAGGACGAGAAACGCCGCGACCAGGGCAGCGCTGATCAGACAAGATTTCGACATTTTGCAATTATAGCGGGCGGCTGAGCTGAAGCAATCGGGGCCACGCACTCAGCCGCTCGCGACGAGGCGTCGCCGACCTTGAACGCACCGCCGAGGCCATGACGCGCACGAGCGACATCTCCGGCTTCCAGGACATCCTCGACGGCGCGGTCGCGATCGATCCGGAGGCCGCCGCCCGCGAGATCGGCGCGGCGTCAATGAGCGGGATCCGGAGATTCTCTATGAGCTTGCGACGGAAGCCCTCCGCGGCTTTTCGAAACCGAACAAGCGACGCGACTTTTTCACCCACGAGCCGGAGGAGAAGATCAAAGACTGATTGCTTGACCTGCGACCCGTTTTCTCCTCCATTTTGAGGTAGCGTCCGTCACCTGAGAGGAGACGGGTTTCATGAAGCGCAGTCGGTTCACCGAAGAGCAGATCATCGGGATTTTGAAGGAGCAGGAGGCTGGCTCGAGGACGGCGGATGTGTGCCGTCGGCACGGGATCAGCGACGCCACCTTCTACAAGTGGAAGGCCAAGTATGGCGGCCTGGAGGTCTCGGAGGCGAAGCGCCTGAAGGCGCTTGAAGACGAGAACGCCCGGCTGAAGAAGCTTCTGGCCGAGACCATGCTCGACAACGCCATGTTGAAAGACGTCGCTGCAAAAAAGTGGTGACGCCCGCAGCTCGGCGGCAGGCCGTGGCGCACCTTCGTTCAACGCATGGGGTGAGCGAGCGGCGGGCGTGTCAGGTTCTCGACGCGGATCGATCCTCGGTCCGCTACCGATCGCAGAGACCGGATGACGAGCCCGTCAGGGAGCGCCTGCGGGCGCTCTCGCGGGAACGGCGGCGCTTCGGCTACCGGCGTCTTCATCTGCTGCTCGATCGGGAGAGGATCTCCATGAACCAGAAGAAGCTCCGGCGGCTCTATCGCGAGGAGAAGCTGCAGGTGCGTCGCCGCGGCGGGCGGCGCAGAGAGCCCCGACAAGAACAGCAGCAGGATCGCGGTCAATACAATCATAAAGCGCATAGCCGAGAGCCTACGACGACGGCGGTGTGCGCGCCGACGCCGCATCGCTCGGCGGGACCAAGCATTAACGCCATGCGCGATGTGACGCCCGAGATGCGCAGCGCGCCGAGCCGACTGAGGCCTTACACGCCAAGGGAGGCGCCCCCTTGAGCGACCTTCGCCTTTGAGACGAAAAGCGGCCGAAAGGTCTGCAAAGCGTTTACCAGGACCCCATAATCAGTCTAGGCTTTTAGTCGTGGAGGGGGGCGACGTCGGAGGCGCGGACGAGCGCGCCGTTTAGACGCGCGCGCCTCGTTGGTCTTGGTCGAGGGCGCGGATTCTGACGATGCCGATATGGCGGACGTCTGACGATATCAGGTCGGAGAAAATCCGCGGCTTCGAAGCCTATTGGCGCGAGCGCGCGGCGCCCGACATCGCCGCTCCGCTGCGCCGCGAGATCGATCCCAACGATCTGCGCGCTCTGTTGCCGCACATCGTCATCGTCGATTTCCAGGCTGCGCCGCTCTGCGTACGCTACCGATTGATCGGCACCAAGGTGGTGGACATCTCACGCCTGGACTTCACCGGAAAGACGCTGGAGGAGTGCGAGTTCCAAGCCGCAGATCCCACCGTCTGGCGGCGCGCCTACGAGGAGATCGCGGCGACCGGCGCGCCGGTCTTCGGGCGGGTCGAGATCCCGCTTGACGGGGACCCCGAGCGCGCGGTGGTCGAAGAGTTCGGAATTTTCCCGCTCAGTCACGACGGATCGGCGATCCATCAGTGCATTGCGGTGGAGGACTACGGCGCAGCCGACCCCTTCATCGCGCCGGAGAAGATCCGGCCGATGAAGGTGCGCTGAGCGGCGGACGGCGGAACGCTTAATCGTCGCTCGCCAACCCGTGATTGGCCGATTGCAGATAGTTCTGCTCGCCCATCTTGTCCATCAACCCGATTTGGGTCTCCAGCCAGTCGATATGCTCCTCCTCTGACTTCAAAATGTCGAGGAACAGCGCGCGGCTGACGTAATCGCCGGTCTGCTCGCAATATTGGATGGCGGCGGTGAGGTCGGGATGGGCGATGTGCTCAAGCTTCAGGTCGCATTCGAGAACTTCGCGAACGCTCTCGCCGATCATCAGTTTGCCGAGGTCTTGCAGGTTCGGCAGGCCTTCGAGGAACAAAATTCGCTCGATCAGCCAATCGGCGTGCTTCATCTCGTCGATCGATTCCTCGTACTCCTTCGCGCCCAGTTCGAGGAAGCCCCAGTCCTTGAGCATCCGGGCGTGCAGGAAATACTGGTTGATCGCGGTGAGTTCGTTGTAGAGCACCTTATTGAGATGCTGGATGACGGTCTTGTCGCCCTTCACGCGGCTCTCCTTCATCCGACTGGCGTCGGTCGTCTGACACGGGTCGAGACGACGCGTCGTCGAAGTCGCGCGCCGTCCGGTGAACGTCGTCACCGTACCGGTTCGCGACTTCGCGCGCCAGCCTTATCCATAGAGACATGGTGCGGGCGGCGAGCATTCAGGCCCGCTCTACTCCGCCGGGGCGGCGGCCGCGCCGCAGGAGGCGAGGCCGACGCCTTCGCCGTCGCCGCGCTCTTTGATCATCGAGCCGATCGTCGGCTTGCAGCGCCCGCAGACCGGCGCGCAGCCGAGCGCGGCGTAGACCGCCTCAGGTTCGGACGCACCGCCCTCAATGGCCTGACCGACCGACTTGTCGCATAGCGCGTTGCACAGACAGATATACATCGATGCTCATCCTTGTTCGACGCCGCCGAGCCTGGACTATTCGCCGGTGCGCCGCCTTTCGATATGAGAATGGATATCATTTGCATTCGCAGAATTGCAAGGGGAATCGACCGAAAGGCGCCGCGCCTGTCACTCGTCGACCCAAGCGCGCATCAGGGTGCTTTGCGTCTTCAACAGCAGGTCCAGCGCGCGGTCGCGATCGCCCCCGTCGCGCAACGCGACCGCCGCCTGATCCAGATCCAACAGGGTCTTCCGCCGGTCCGCCTGCGCACGAGCGACCGAGCGTCCCCAGCGGACGACTGCGTAGCGCACGCCGCACTCGACCGGCGCGACCCGATGTAGGGCGGTGGCGGGGTAAAGGATCGTCGACCCGGCGGACCGCCTTGAAGCGGCGGGCGCGGATGCGGAGACCGTCGAGGGCGTTCGCCGCCAGGTGGATGAGGTGAAGCCGGCCCGGCCGTCTCTGGCTCCGCCAACGACGGTGGAGACGAACCCGCCGCTGCTGCACGGCGCGGCCGCGCGGATCGAGATCGCGGCGCCCGCCCTCAGCTGAGCGGCGCGCGACGGCGCCTAGAGGCCGGCGGCGTCGGCGGGAGCGCTTCGCCCCCGTCGACGCGTCGCGCCGATCTCCCGCCCGAAAAGCTTCAGTCCCAGGAACGGGTGCTTCAACTGGCCGAGGAACGTCGCCGGCATCGGCTGATCGATGCCGATGCGGCTCGACGGTCGGTAGGGCCGGTAATAGTGCGTGCCGCACAGAAGGTCGAACAGCATCAGGTTTTCGCCGTAGTTCTTGTTCCCCTCCGCCAGATCGCGCGAATGGTGGAAGCGATGCAGCACCGGCGTGTTAAAGACGTAGTTAAGCCACCCGAAGCGCATGTCGACGTTGCAGTGGGTTAACATGCCGATGAAGGCGGTGGTCGCGCTGACCCATTTGAAGATCTCGATCGGCGCGCCCGCCAGGAACAGGATCGGCTGGCTCATCAGGATGCTGGCGGTGGTGTCCACCACATGGAAGCGGCCGGTATTGACGAAGGTCAGTCGGGTCGAACTGTGATGCACGGCGTGGAAGCGCCACAGGAACGGCCATTCATGCGCCAGGCGGTGGGCGGTGTAGAGTCCGGCCTCGACCAGCACCATCGCCAGCGCGACCTGCAGCGGCATGGCCCAATCGCTCGGCCAGACATCGTGCAGGCCCCCGTCGCGCAGCGCGACCTCGGCCAGTCCGAACGCGGCCCCGACGGCCACCATGACCTGCACCGCGCTCTTGTTCAGGACCGTGTGCGCCAGATCGGCGCCGATCTGCCCGTCGTTCTTCAGCCAATCGCGCTCATAGGGCCACAGCCGCTCGGCGCAAAACAGAACCGCCGCCAAGGTGAGATAGGCGACGTTGAAGGCCAGGAAGGCGTAATCATTCGCCATGCCCCACGCGACGGCGCCCAAACACGCCGCCAGAAGACCGGGCCATAACAGATATTGGCGAAGCAAGGTCGCTGCTGATCGCATTGTTCTTCTTAAACCGCCGGGGGTGAGTCTCGTTCGCACGCGTATTCGTGATGAGGACGACGGCGCCGCGCGTCGCGGCCGTCTGCGTCGTCCGGCTCCATCCCGCCCCGCTTCGGCGTGCGCCTCCGTCGGGCGTGCACGCTCGCTGCGGTTATCTGTTGCGGCGGCGCGACGTTTTCAAGTCTAATCGGTTACGGTGAGACGCTTAGGCGCTCGGCGCTGTTTTCGCGCAACAGCAAGGCCGGCAGCACCAGGCAGCTGGCCAGCAGCACCGCCGCGACCCCGATCGTCAGGAATTCACCCATGCCGGCGACGCCGCGATTATCGGACAGCATCAAGGTGGCGAAGGACGCAATGGTCGTCGCGCCGCTCAGCAACGCCGCCCGCGGCGTCGAGGAGCGCATAAGCAGCGCAAGCGAGGTCTCCTCCCGCCAGCGCATCACGAAATGCAGCCCGTTGTCGACGCCAAGCCCCAGAATCAGCGGGATGACGATGACGTTCGTGCTGTTGAAGGGTCGATCGAACAGCACCGAATAGCCGCCCAACACGCTCGCCGCCAGCGCCAGCGGCAAGATCACCGCCCCGGCCGCGCGCGCCGACCCCAAAAGCGCCCAGACCAGCAGGAAGACGGCAGCGGCCGCGGTGGCGACCGCCTGCAAGAAGGCGTCCGTCACGATCCGACCGACGCCGGCCTCCAGCGCGGGCCGACCGGTTGCGTCCGGATAGAGCGCCGTCACCGCCTCCACAAACCGGCGGAGCGCGCGAAAATCCCGCACATCCTCCGTCGGCGTCGCCACGGCCCGCCCGCGCCCCTGATCGGAGACGTAACGCGCCTTCAACGCGTCGGGCACGTCCGCCAGCGTCGTCCGCTCGGCCTGCAACGCATCCTTGAGTCGCTGTAGAACCGCCGGCAGGCGGTCGGTCAAGCGCTCGGCGTAGCCGGCGATCGCCGCCTCTCCTTCCTTCTCGATGGCGGACAGCGCCTCGGCGAGACGTTCGACCTGGGGGCCTTGCGCCGCGGCGGCTGTCGCGCGCAGGCGCTGAACAGCCGCCAGACGCCCGGCCGCATCGAGCGCCGGCCGGGTTTCCGCCGGATTGAGCGCCGGCCAAAGGCTCGCCGCGAGATCCCTGACGATCGCGAGCTTCACGTCCTGGCCGTCGGGAACTAAGCTCGCCGGTCCTTTCGCGGTCGCCACCTCCGGCAGCACCGACAGACGCTTGGCGATCGCATTGGCGGCCTCCGGCGTCTCGGCCGTGATTGACAGCGAATAGGCCGTCAGGGTCCCGTCCTCCTGCAGATCGCGCAGGGCGGCGATGGATTCGGCGTTCGGATCCTTCAGCGACAGCGTGTTGAAATCGAAGGCGATTTGCGTCGACAACCCGGCCGCGACCACCCCCAGCGCCAGGGCCCCGAGGCGAATGGCGCGGGCGCGGCGGTCAATCCAGCGCGCGATCTTGACCCCGCCCGGCGTGACCCGTCCCTTATCTTCGTCCAACCCGTCTGCGCCGAGCAGCGTCAACAGCGCGGGCATGACGGTGTAACTCGCGACAAGCGCCAGGACCATGCCGCCGGCGGAAATCAGACCGAGTTCCGCAAGCCCGCGAAAGTCGGTCGGCAGGAAGGCGAGAAACCCCACCGCCGAGGTGATCGCACACAAGGTCAACGCGCCCGCCGCCGCGCCCCCGGTGCGCGCGGCCGCCCGGTCGGCGCCGTCGGCGAACGCCGCCTCCTCGCGATAACGCAGCGCGAAATGGATCGCGAAATCGATCCCCAAGCCGATGAAAAGAACCGCGAAGACGACCGACAGCAGGTTAAGCGAGCCCACCGCCAAGGCCGCGTAACCCGCCGTCCAGGCGAGCCCGGTGAGCAGCGTCAACACGCCGGTCGCGATCATCCGGCTCGAGCGAAACCCCACCCACATCACAGCCGCAACCAGGGCCAGCGAAATCAGCCCCGCGCGCTGAATGTCGGCGATCATGCCGTCCACCTCCTCCGCCGAGAGCGGCCCGCGTCCGGTCAATCGGACGCGATAGCCGTTCTCGGCCGTCAGGCCCAGCGCCTGCGCCTGGGAACGGATCACGCGGCTGGTGTCGCCGCCCACCTCCTGCTCCGCCCCGTCCAGCCGGCCCTGCACCAGCAGAAGCCGGCGGCTGGGCGCCGCCTCCGCCCCCAACAGCAGGCTGGACCAGGAGGCCGCCGGCGGCGCATCCGCCAGCGTGCGCTCGGCCGCATCGGCCAGAAACTCGGCAAGATCCGGCGCTTCAGCGGCGTCCCGGGCGACCGCCCCCTCATAGATGTCGGCGACGCCGCGCAGACTGGGATCCTTCGCCAGAACCGCGATGGCCGGCTGGGCGGCAAGCAGCCGATCGGCCAACGTCTCCAACCGTTCCGTCTCAAGGTAGAGCAAGGCGCGGCGGCGCATGAACTCGCTGGAATCCGGCGCGCGCACGGCGTTGAAAAGGGCGCCGTGCTCCTCCAGGGCGTTTTGAAGATTGAGTTGCGCCGCCGCCGCCTGGTCCGCGCCCGGCGCGTCGATCACCACGATGTTGGTGCGGCGGTCGTAGGTGAACTCGCGCTTGTACGCCTCGTAGGTCTCAAGGAACGGCGTGTCGGCGGGGATAAGGGCGGTCGCCTCGGGCTCAACCTCCAACGTCGCCGCCGCCAGGGCGACGCAGGCCGCCGCCAGGCCCCACGCGGCGGCCAGCACGGCCTTGGGGCGCACCGCCGCGCGTCGTGCGCAGGCGGCGGCGAACCGTTTCAGCCGAGGGGAGAAGCGATCGATCACGGTAATGAGTCTAGCCGAAGCCTGCGTGTTTTTGCGCGAAAAGCGACGATCGGGTATTTATGCGCCTGGGCGGGTGCGATAAACCCCTGCGCCACGGCGGCGCCGCATTAATGTCGGACGCCGACCCAAAAGACGCCGTAAAGGGAGGGGACGTTCGGCCGTCGGCGCGCGCGAGAGGGTGCGCGCCGTCCCCGTCATGCGCGTTTCATAGAGACGCCCGCGCTTCTTGCGCGCGAACTTGGAGCTGTACGCCGATGACCTTTTCCCTGATGCGCCCGCGCCGGCTCGCCGCCGTTGCGCTGGCGATCCTGACGCTCGCCGCCGCGCCGGCTCAGGCGCTCGACTCCCAGCAGGCCGAGCAGGCCCGCGCGGTGGTCACGCAGCTGGCCGACGATCTCTCGACCTTGGCGAGCAGGTCCGCGGACCTGTCGCGCGCCGAGTCCGTGGAGGCGGCCCGCGACATCCTGCGCGACAGCTTCGACCTTGAGCGCATCGCCGCCGCGACGGTCGGCGCCAGCCGGTTCGAGAAGTGGACTGAGGATCAACGGGCCGACTATGTGGACGCTTTCATCCGCTATACGCTGGCGAGCCAGACCGGCGCGCTGACCCGATACGAGCAGGAAAAGCTCGCGATCGAGTCCGTGCAGGAAGGCCCCAGCGGCTTGGTCATGGTGCGCACGACCTACAGCGGCGCGGACGGCGCCTCGACCGTGGACTTCATGCTGGCGCGCAACGCCGAGCGACGCTTCCAGATCGTCGATCTGGTGGTCGACGGCGCGGTCAGCCAATTGCAGCTGCGCCGGGCCGAGTTCGGCTCGGTGCTGAAATCAAAGGGGTATGACGGTCTGCTGGCGATCCTGCGCGAGAAGACCGAGAAGCTGCTCGCCAAGCAGAGCTGACGGCGCGCGGCGGAAGCGAGGGAGCGACGGCGTGCGGACGAGCTATCGAACGGTGAGCGCGGCGGGCGGCCTTCTGCTCGCGGCCGCGCTGATCGCGCTCGCCCTGCCGGTCGAGGACGCGAGCGTCGATCGCTTCGCCCGTTGGCTGGAGCCGACGAACCAGTACTACGACGCATTTCGAATTGAAATTTCGATCGCGATTCTCGGACTTTTTCTGCTCTGGGCCGGGCCGGCGCTGCATCGACTTCATCCCGATCCCGCCGCCCTGCCCCGCTGGCGTTGGCGCCCGCATGTCGTCTTCGGGCTGATCGCCTTTCCCGCTTTCTGGATCGGCCATCACGGGCTGCTCGGCAAGCCGGACTGGATCTGGGCCGAAGACGGGCCGATGGAATATCTGACGGTCGCGCTATTGGTCGTCTCCGGCGGCTTGGCGCTGGCGGCTTGGCGGCGCGATCGCGCCCGGCTCGACAAGGCCGAGCGGGTTCTATTGTGGACCTTCGCGCTCAGCCTGTTCTTCCTCGCGGCGGAGGAGGTCAGTTGGGGCCAGCGCATCCTCGACATCGAAACGCCGCCGGCGCTCGCCGAAAAGAACGTCCAGGGCGAGATCAATCTGCACAATCTGACGGTCGGATGGAACGAGGTCTTTCGGATGCTGATCGCCTGCCTTCTGTCCGCGCTGATCTGGCTCAATGAGGACGACCGCATCCCGGGCCTGCGCGGGCGCCTCCAGACGCTGAAGCCGCCGCGGGGCTGGTTCTTCTGGCTGCCGGTCCTGCTGATCCCCGCGCACCTTTACGACGAGCTGTTCGAGCAGGTGGTCTCTTTCGCGATCCTGTCTTATGCGCTGCTGCTGGTTCGACGACCGCGCCATTCTTGACCCACTGTCACAGGAATTAACGCAAGCCGGGTCTTTTACGCCGCTCCGGACCGCGTACACTCTGCGGCTATCATGACCCCGCGCTCAACAGGCTTCACCCGCACGCCCGCCGACCCCGGCTACCGCCCGTCGGCCCGGGCGTGGTTCGCCTTTCTGTTGGGCTGTTGCTTCTTCGGTTACGCCTTCCTGCAACGCGTTGCGCCCAGCGTCATGACGGACGAGCTGATGCGCGCCTTCTCGGTCGGCGGCGCGGCGTTGGGCTCGTTGTCGGCCTTCTATTTCTACGCCTATGCGGGCATGCAGCTGCCGGTCGGACTGCTGATCGATCGCTACGGGCCGCGCCGGCTGATGGCGGGGGCGATGGCCTTGTGCACGATCGGCTCGGTCGTGTTTGCGATCAGCGACTCGCTGGCGCTCGCCTCGCTGGGCCGGGCGCTGATCGGCGGCGCGGTCGCCTTCGGTTATGTCGGGGCGATGACGATCGCGGCGCATTGGTTCCCGGCGACCCGCTTCTCGCTGCTGGTGGGAATCCTGCAGGCGGTCGGCATGGCGGGGGCCGTCGCCGGACAGGCGCCGCTGCGCCTTGTGGTCGACGTCGCGGGCTGGCGCGAGACGTTGATGATGGTCGGCGCGCTGGCGGCCGTGCTCGCGACGGCGCTGTTCCTCGTGCTGCGCGACCGGCCGGACAAGCGCAAGGTCGGCGGCGGCGTCATGGCCGGGATCGGGCATGTGCTGCGCCGGCGCGACACCTGGGCCAATGCGGTCGCGGGCTTGAGTCTGAGCGCGCCGATGCTCGCATTCTCCGGCCTTTGGGCGGTGCCGTGGCTCACCCAGGTGCACGGCTACAGCAAGGCGGAGGCGGCGGCGACCGCCTCCCTGGTCTTCATCGGCTGGGGCGCTATGGCGCCGGTCTACGGCTGGCTGACCGACCGGATCGGCCGGCGCAAGCCGCTGCTTTATCTCGGCTTCACGATCGCGGCCTCGGGCCTCAGCGGGTTAGTCTACTTGCCGACGCTGACGCCGACGATGATCTCGACGCTGACGCTGATGGTCGGGCTCGGCGGCTGCTCGATGGTCTTGAATTTCGCCCTGGTGCGGGAAACCAACCGGCCCGGCGACGCCGGCGCGGCGCTCGGTTTCGTCAATATGTGCGTGGTGGCCGCGGGCGCGATCTTCCAGCCGCTGCTCGGCTATCTGCTCGACCTTCGCTGGGAAGGCGCGATGATCGACGGCGCGCGGCTCTATTCCGAGGACGGCTATCGCCTCGCCTTCTCCGCGCTGATCGCAATGCTGGCCGCGGGCTTCGTCGCGACGCTGATCATGCGCGAGACGCGCTGCCGCCAACTGGTGGAGGATTGAGGCGGATGACGGTCGAAATCGCCGCGGAGAGCCCCGATCAAGGCGCGATCGGCTGCCTGATCCGAGAGAGCGACGCCTACTACGCGTCGCTCTACCCGCCCGAGCAGAACCACCTTCTGGACACGACCGAATTGAGCGCGCCCGGCGTCACCTTCCTGGTCGCGCGCTGCGACGGGGTCGTCGCCGGCTTCGGCGCGATCGCGGTGCGCGACGACGATGAGACGCCCGGCGCACGCTACGGAGAGATCAAGCGGATGTACGTCGCCCCCGCCATGCGGGGCGCGGGCCTCGGTCGCAAGCTGTTGGAGGCGCTGGAGGCGCGCGCCCGCGCGCTCGATCTGCCGCGGCTGCTCCTCGAGACGGGCACGCTGCAGCCCGAGGCGCTCGCCCTCTACCGGACCGCGGGCTTCGAGGAGCGCGGCCCCTTCGCCGGCTATCCGGACGAGGGGTTCTCGTTGTTTTTCGAGAAGCGGCTTTAGGGCGCGCCGAGCGGCCTAGCGGATCAAAACGTCATCCCGTGCGCCCGTCAGGCCGACCCGGGATCTCGCAGATCGCCGCGTCGACCTTGAGAGTCCGGTTCACCGCTGCGCTGCGGCCGGGATGGCGTTGTTTCGAGCAAAAAAGGCGGAGAGAGCGCCCTCACGCCACCGAGAAGCTTTCCCCGCAGCCGCAGCGGGCGGTCTCGTTGGGATTGGTGAAGGTGAAGCCGCTTTTCAGCTTGTCCTCGGTGTAGTCGATCTCGGCGCCGACCAGGAACATGGTCGCGGCCGGGTCGATCAGGATCTTGGCCCCGTCGATGTCGACCTCTTCCTCGAACTGCTTCTTCTCAGTCGCGTACTCGACCACGTAGGACATGCCCGAGCAGCCCTTGCTGGACACGCCCACGCGCAGGCCGATGACGCCGTCGCCGCCCTTCTCGACCAGCCGCCGCACCCGGTCGGCGGCGCGATCGGTCAGGCTCACCAGGGGTTTGTTGGGGTCGAACATCGTCTCACCATCCTCGCTAGAACCAGCTTAACCCTATATCAGGATGCGCTCAGAATAAATCCAGGGCGAGCTTCGCGTCCTCGCTCATCATGTCGGGGCGCCACGGCGGGCTCCAGGTCAGGGTCACCGTCACGACGCCGATGCCCTCCACGCCCGCGACAGCGTCGGCGACCTGCTGCGGCATCTCGCCGGCGACCGGACAGGCCGGCGCCGTCAGCGTCATGTCGATGTCCGCGTCGCCCTCGTCATTGACGTCGCAACGATAGATCAGCCCCAGATCGTAGATGTTCACCGGGATTTCCGGATCGTAGACGCTGCGCAACGCCGCCTCCACCGCCGCCGGCTCGGCGACGGCGGCGCCGTCCGGCAACGGCTCGCCGGCTAGCGCCTGCGTGCCTTCCTCTGCGCCGGGACCCGCCCCCATCATGCCGAGATAAGGGTGCACCAGATCGGCGCCCGTCTCCGGCGCGCCGGGGGACTCGCCCCCGGGCGCCATCACGTCGCGGGTCTTCTCGTCGCTGTTCTCGCTCATTGCGTCCCTCACGCCTCTTCCAACCGATCCTCAGCCGAAGATCTTGTTCACCTTCTCCAGCGCCTCGCCCAAGCGGTCGATCTCCGCGCGGGTGTTGTACATGCCCATCGAGGCGCGCGTCGTGCCGGCGACGCCCATCCGGTGCATCAACGGCTCCGCGCAATGGTGCCCGGCGCGCACGGCCACGCCCTGCTGGTCGACGATGGTCGCGATATCGTGCGGATGCGCGCCGACCATCGTGAAGGAGACGACGGCCGTCTTCTCCGGGGCCGTGCCGATGACCTTGAGGCCGTCGACCGCGGCCAGCCGCTGCATGGCGTAGGAGAGCAGATCGCGCTCATGCGCGCCGATCGCCTCCAGCCCGATCGACTGCACGTAGTCGATCGCCGCGCCGAGGCCGATCGCCTCGGTGATCGGCGGCGTGCCGGCCTCGAACTTCGCCGGCAGGTCGGCCCATTCGGATTTTTCGAACGTGACGGAGGAGATCATGTCCCCGCCGCCCAAGAACGGCGGCATGCGGTCAAGGAGATTCTCCCGCCCGTACAGCACGCCGATCCCGTTGGGGCCGTAAAGCTTGTGGCCGGTGAAGACGTAGAAGTCGCAGTCGAGGTCCTGAACGTCGACCGGCATGTGCATGACCGCCTGGCTGCCGTCGAAAAGCACCCATGCGCCGGCGTCGTGCGCCGCCTCCACGATCTTCTTCGCAGGCGTCACCGTGCCCATCACGTTCGAGACGTGGGTCACGGCCACCAGCTTGACGCCGCCCTTCGCGAGGATCTTCCGGTAGGGCTCCATCAGGAATTCGCCCTCGTCGGAGACGGGCGCGACGACGAGCTCGACCCCGTGCGAGTCGCGCAGCATCTGCCAGGGCACGATGTTGGAGTGGTGCTCCATCTCCGAGATCACCACCTTGTCGCCGGCCTGCAATAGGCCGCGACCCAGGCTGTGGGCGACGAGGTTCATCGCCTCGGTCGCGTTCTTGGCGAAGACGATCTCCGCCTCACTGCGGGCGTTGAGGAAGCGGCGCACCGTATCGCGCGCGCCCTCGTAGGCCGCCGTCGTGCGCTCCGAGAAATCGTATGCGCCGCGGTGGACGTTGGCGTAGCAGGTCTCAAAGCTCTCGCGCATCGCCTCGATCACCGCGCGCGGCTTCTGCGCCGACGCCCCGTTATCAAGGAAACACAAGGGCTTGCCATGTACCTGCTGGCTCAAAATCGGGAAGTCGCGCCGAATCGCCTCGACGTCGTAGGCGTCGCTCGGCGCCGGATCCCGGATAATCGCGTCGGCCGTCGTGGTCATGCGCCGATGCCCTCCATATCGCTCAATTTCGCGGCCAGCGCGGCGCGCAGCGCCTCGCGCGCGGCCTCGTCCGTCACCGCTTCGACGCTGTCCAGCATGAAGGCCTCGATCAGCATCGCGCGCGCCTGATTCTCCGGAACGCCGCGAGCGCGCAGGTAGAACAGCTGGTCGCGGTCCAGATCGCCGGCGGTCGCGCCGTGCGCGCAGGCGACGTCGTCGGCGTAGATCTCCAGCTCCGGTTTGGCGTCGACCTCCGCGCCGTCGGCCAGCAGAAGCGCCTTGTGCAATTGGTGCGCATCGGTCTGCTGGGCCGCGCGCTGCACCCGGGTTTTTGCCTGGAAAACCCCGCGAGCGCGATGGTCCAGCACGCCCTTGAAGGTCTCCGCGCTCACGGTCGCCGGGGCGGCGTGGTCGGTGTAGAGCGTGTTGTCGACAAGGCGCTCGCCGTCGCCCAGATAGGCGCCGTTGATCGTAAGCGACGCCGCTTCGCCCGCCAGCAGGGCGCGCACTTCGCGCCGGGCCAGCGCCGCGCCCAGCTGCAACACGAAGCCGTCATAGACCGCGCGCTCGTCCAGCCGGATCGCAGTGGAGGCGATGTGGTAGGAGTCCGTCCGCTCGTGCTGCAGGACGTAATGGCCGAGCCGCGCGTCGGCGCCGACGGCGATCTCACTGACGCTGTTGGAGAAGGTGGCGCCCACGCCGGCGCCGACATGGCTCTCCAGGACGCTAAGCGACGCCCCCTCGCCGACCGACAGCACGAGGCGCGGCAGGCAGGCGGCGGCCGACTCGCTCGCGTCGTTCTGGGCCAGAAAAATCAGATGAAGCGGCGCCTCGACGCGCGCGCCGGGGGCGACGTCGATCATCCAGCCGTCTTCCAGGGCGGCCGTGTTGAGGGCGGCGAGCGGCGCGTCGGTGAACCCCGCGTCCAGCGTCAGCCGATCGGCGACGCTTTCATCTTCCGCCTGGATGGCGGCGGCGATGGAGCGTACGCGTACGCCCTCCGGAAGCGCGTCCAGCTGGGACAGGCTGGGCGAGACGCGTCCGTTCACCAGCACCAGGCGCACGCCCTCGCCGCTCAGGACGTGGTCGGGCAGGCGCGGCGCGTCGACGGTGTGCGCCTCAGCAAAGCCGAGCCGGCGCAAGCCGCGCAGGTCGGTGAACTTCCAGCGCTCGACATGACGCGTCGGCAGGCCGGCGGAATCGTAGGCCTCCGCCGCCTGAACGCGCAGCTTGGCCAGCGCGTCGCGCCGCTCGGCGGCGGCTCGCACCGTGTCGCGGAAGGGGTCGACTGTCTCTTGATCGCTCATCGCGCTCAACTTTGCTCCATACCCTCAGGCTCAGGCCGCGTCGACAAAGTCGGCGTAGCCGTTCTTCTCCAGTTCGAGCGCCAGCTCCTTGCCGCCCGAAGACACGATCCGCCCCTTCGAGAGCACATGGACGTGATCCGGCACGATGTAATCCAGCAGGCGCTGGTAATGGGTGATGACGACGAACGCGCGCTCCGGGCTGCGCAGCTTGTTGACGCCGTCCGCGACGATCTTCAGCGCGTCGATGTCGAGGCCTGAATCCGTCTCGTCCAGGATCGCGAGCCGCGGCTCCAGCACCGCCATCTGCAGCGTCTCGTTGCGCTTCTTCTCGCCGCCGGAGAAGCCGACATTGACCGGGCGCTTCAACATCTCGTCGGACATGTTGAGCTCCTTCGCCTTGGCGCGCAGTTGCTTGACGAAGGCCATGGCGTCCAGCTCGTCCTCGCCGTGATACTTCCGCTTTGCGTTGAGGGCGTGCTTCAGAAACGTGGTGCCGCCGACGCCCGGCAGTTCGACCGGGTATTGGAAAGCCAGGAACAGCCCTTCGCAGGCGCGCTCTTCCGGGGCCATCTCCATCAGGTCCTTGCCGTCGAAGAGGACGCCGCCCTGCGTGGGCTCATAGCCCTCACGACCGGCCAGCGCATAGCTCAACGTCGATTTGCCGGAGCCGTTGGGACCCATGATCGCATGCACCTCGCCCGGATTCACGGTGAGGTCGATGCCTTTGAGAATCTCCTGGCCGCCGACTTCCGCGTGCAGGTTCTTGATCTCCAGTAGCGCCATGTCTTCCGTCTCTGCTTTCTCAACCCCACCTCGTGAGAAGGCGCTTGGCGCCTCCTCTGGGTGAGCGTTTCGTTCATGTCCCCGCCCCGCGACCTTATCCCGAGCAGCCGCTCTGAGGCCGCGTCTCGAAGGAGGCGTGGGCGCCGTCGCTCCGTCAGCCCACGCTGCCTTCCAGCGAAATCCCGATCAGCTTCTGCGCCTCGACCGCGAACTCCATCGGCAAGGTCTGCATCACGTCCTTGCAGAAGCCGTTGACGATCAGCGCGATCGCCTCCTCCTCGCCGAGGCCGCGCGAGAGGCAGTAGAACAGCTGATCTTCGCTGATGCGGCTCGTCGTCGCCTCATGCTCCAGCTTGGCGGACCGGTTGCGGCTCTCGATATAGGGGATCGTGTGCGCCCCGCAGGTCGATCCGATCAGCAGCGAATCGCACTGGGTGAAGTTGCGCGCGCCTTGCGCCTTGGGCAGCACGCGCACCAGCCCGCGATAGGTCTGATCCGCCCGGCCGGCCGAGATGCCCTTTGAGATGATCCGCGAGCGGGTGTTCTTCCCGATATGGATCATCTTGGTGCCGGTGTCGGCCTGCTGGCGGTTGTTGGTGATGGCGACCGAGTAGAACTCGCCCACCGAATTGTCGCCCTGCAGGATGCAGCTGGGATACTTCCAGGTGATCGCCGAGCCGGTTTCGACCTGCGTCCAGCTGATCTTGGAGTTCTTGCCCCGGCAGGCGCCGCGCTTGGTGACGAAGTTGTAAATGCCGCCCTTGCCGTTCTCGTCGCCGGGATACCAGTTCTGGACGGTCGAGTATTTGATCTCCGCGTCGTCCAGCGCGATCAGCTCGACGACGGCGGCGTGCAGCTGGTTGGTGTCGCGCTGCGGCGCCGTGCAGCCTTCCAGGTAGCTGACGTAGGAGCCCTTGTCGGCGATGATCAGCGTGCGCTCGAACTGACCGGTCTCCTCGGCGTTGATGCGGAAATAGGTCGACAGCTCCATCGGGCAGGTGACGCCCGGCGGGATATAGACAAAGCTGCCGTCGGTGAAGACGGCGGAGTTGAGGCAGGCGTGCTTGTTGTCCGAATAGGGCACGACCGAGCCGAGATACTTCCGCACCAACTCCGGATGGGTCTGCACCGCCTCCGAGATCGAGCAGAAGACGATGCCCTGCTCCTCCAGCGTCTTCTTGTAGGTGGTCGCCACCGAGACGCTGTCGAAGACCGCGTCGACCGCGACCTTGGGCGCGCCCTCGACGCCGGCGAGCACCTCCTGCTCCTTGAGCGGGATGCCGAGCTTCTCATACGTCTCGCGGATCTTGGGGTCGAGATCGTCGAGGCTCTCGAGCTTCTCCTGCTTCGGCGCAGCGTAGTAGTAGATGTCCTGGTAGTCGATCGGCGGCACGTCGACCTTCTGCCAATCGGGCTCCGGCATCTCCTTCCACATGGCGAAGGCCTTGAGGCGCCAGTCGGTGAGCCACTGCGGCTCGCCCTTCTTGGCGGAGATCATGCGCACGATCTCCTCGTCCACCCCCTTGGGCAGACGGTCTGTTTCGATGTCCGTCGAGAAGCCGGCTGCGTACTTCTGGCCGAGCTTTTCGACCTTCTCGATGGTTTCAGTCGTCGCCGCCATCGTCCCTTACCCTTCGCTAGCGCCTGAACTCGTTTACGCGTCCGCCGGCGCGGGGGCCGCGTCTTCGGCCTCCTCACGCTTCCGGCCGAAATTGATCGCCGCTTCCGTCTGCGCCGCCGTGAGATCGGCGAGGCTTACGGAATCGAGCGCGCCTTTGACCGCCTCGTTCACCCGCTGCCAGTGCCCGCTGATCGGGCACAGGCTCTCCACCGCGCAGTTGTCGTCCGAGCCGTCGACGCAGGCCGTCAGAGCGACCGGCCCGTCGAGCGCGGTGATGATCTCGGTGACCGTCACCTCAGCCGGCGCGCGCTCCAGGCTGTACCCGCCCTGCGCGCCCCGGTGCGAGACGATCAGCCCGCCGCGGCTCAACAGCTTGAGCGTCTTCGCGACGGTCGGCTGCGGCAGGCTCGTGCGCTCGGCGAGCTCGACGGCGGTCACGACCGTGCCCGGTTCGCGCGCCATGCGGCTCAGCACCACCACCCCGTAATCCGCCATCCGGCTCAGCTTGAACATGCGGGCCTCTCGCCTGCTAACGCCTTCAATTGCGAGGCGTTCTCAAATCAGGACCAAATTCGTCCTCTTTCACACACTATGTAGCAAGCGACGGCGGAAAGGCAAGCGAGAATGGCGCGAGATCGCCGCCCGGTCGACGAGATCGCCGGCTCGAGCCCCGGGTGACGCGTCCGGCGAAGGCGGGCGCATCATCCCGTCGGCCCGGACCTGTTCCGGGCCGACACGCAGCAGGCGCAGACGGAGCGGACCGCCGTTCCCCCGAAACGAGCCCGGGGCGGCAAATGCTGCCGGAGGATCCGCCCCCCGCCCGCCCCCGCCTCCTACCCCTCCCGCACCCAGCGCCGCAGCACGCGGGCGAGGCTTTCGGGGTCGCGCTCCATTTGGCGGGCGATGCGCTCCAGCGCCTCTTCCATCCGGCGGCTCTTCAGCGCGCCGCGGGCGTAGGCGCGCTCGATCGCCTGCGGATCGATGGCGGCGGGCTCGCGTCCCGGCGGGAGGCCGCTCTGTCCGGGCGCACGCGCCATGAATTTTCGCCTCACATCACGCCGTAGGCCAGCATGGCCTCGGCCAGCTTGCGGAAGCCGGCGCGGTCAGCCCCGGTCAGATAGTCGACCGGGCCGTCCTCGCCGTCGGCCGCCTCGCCCCAATCGTAGCAGAGATCATGGATGCGCCGCATCGTCTCTTCGAGCGCCTCGCACAGCGCCTCGTCGCTCCAGGCGCGGCGCACGGAATTCTGGCTCATCTCGAGCCCCGAGAGCGCGACGCCGCCGGCGTTCGCCGCCTTGCCCGGGCCGAAGACGATTCCGGCGTCAGTCAGGCGCTTGAGCGCAGCGGCGTCAGTCGGCATGTTCGCGCCCTCGACGACGAAGCGCGCGCCGCCGTCGATCAGCGCCTTGGCGCCGGCGTCCTGCAGTTCGTTCTCGGTCGCGCAGGGGGCCGCGACATCGCAGGCGACCTCCCAGGGCGGGCCGTCGTGATGCGCCGCGCCGTCGATCTCGTCCGCGACGTCCGCAAGCGCGCGCCCGTGCGCCTTGGCGTCGGCGATCTGCTTTAGGCGTTCCTCGTCCAGCCCGTCCTCGACGCGCAGATGCCCGCCGGAATCGCTCAGGGTCAGCACCTTGGCGCCCTGGCGGATCGCCTGTTCGGCCGCGTGGAGCGCGACGTTGCCGGCCCCCGAGATCACCAGGCGCTTGCCCGCGATCTCCTCCTCCTGCGCGGCCAGCATGTGGGCGAGGAAGAAGATCACGCCCCAGCCGGTCGCCTCCATCCGGTATTCGGAGCCGCCGAAGGCCAGCCCCTTGCCGGTGAGCGAGCCCTCGAAACGATTGGTGATGCGTTTGTACTGACCGAACAGGTAGCCGACCTCCTTCTCGCCGACGCCGATGTCGCCGGCCGGGACGTCCTCCTCCGGGCCGATATGGCGATGCAGTTCGGTCATGAAGGCCTGGCAGAAGCGCATGATCTCCGCATGGCTTTTGCCCCGCGGATCGAAATCCGCGCCGCCCTTGGCGCCGCCCATCGGCAGGCCGGTCAGCGCGTTCTTGAATTGCTGTTCGAAGCCGAGAAACTTCAGAACCGAGAGATTGACCGACGGGTGGAAGCGCACCCCGCCCTTGTAGGGCCCAATCGCGTTGTTGAACTGCACGCGATAGCCGCGGTTCATCCGCACCGCGCCGTCGTCGTCCTGCCAGACGACGCGGAAGGAGATCACCCGGTCGGGCTCGGTCATCCGCTCCAGGATCTTCAGGTCGCGGTAGATCGGCTTGTCGTCCAGCATCGGCAGGACGCGCCGCGCGACCTCGCGCACAGCCTGGTGGAATTCGTCCTCGTGGGGGCTGCGCGCCTCAATGTCGCGCATGAAGGCGTCGAGCGCCGATTGGTCCGTCGCCTGTCGGTCCGTCGCCTGTCGGTTCGTCATTATGGAGCCTCTCGTCGTTTCGGGCTCCAAGGCATGTAGGCGGGCGGCCGGCGCGATCAAACGCCGACCGGGATTGCGCCTCAGCTGTCTTCGGGCACCCGGAACCTGACGCCGTCGAGCGCGTCGGTCACGCGGATCTGGCAGGACAGCCGCGAGGTCTTGGTCAGTCCGAAGGCGAGATCGAGCATGTCCTCCTCATCCTCGCTCGGCGCGTCGAGCTTGTCGTACCAGTCCTGATCCTCGACGATCAGATGACAGGTCGCGCAAGCGAGCGAGCCCTCGCACGCCGCCTCGATATCGATGTCGTTGGCGGTCGCCACCTCCATGACCGACAGGCCGGTCTGCGCCTCGACCTCGGTTTCGCTGCCGTCGCGATTGATGAAGGTGATCTTCGGCATGGGACTCGACCTCTCTTCTTTCACGCGTTTTGGATCAGGGACCTCAACCCGCCTCCGGCGCGGCCAAGCGCGGCGCGAAGCGCGCTCTACATGGTCAAAGCGATCAGCGCTGTCAAAGGGAATCGGGTCATTGACGCGCCCTCAGGCGGCGCCGCGCCGGCTGCGCAACCGGCCGACGGTCTCAATCAACCGGTCGGAGGCGGTCTCCACCTCCTCCTGCGTGGTGAAGCGCCCGAGACCCAAGCGGATCGACGCCGCGACCTTGCCGGCCTCCAGTCCCAAGGCCTGCAGCACGTGGCTCGCACCCGGCGCGCCGGAGGAGCAAGCGGACCCCGAACTGACCGCGATCCCGTCGAGCGCCGCCATCAACTCCTGCCCCTCCAGACCGGGGATGGTGACGTTGAGGTTGCCGGCGATGCGCGCCTCGCGCGAGCCGTTGAGGAAGAGACCGTCGATCTCGGCCTCCAGCCGCTCCAGGAGTCGATCGCGCAGGCCTTTCAGGCGCTCGGCCTCGCGCTCGCGCTCGCGGCCGGCGATCCGCGCCGCCGCGCCCAGCCCGACCACGAGCGGCGTCGGCAGCGTGCCGGAGCGAACGCCCTTCTCCTGCCCGCCGCCGTCCATCAACGCTTCGACCTGCACCTTCGGCTTCTTGCGCCGCATGTAGAGCGCACCGACGCCTTTGGGTCCGTAGATCTTGTGTCCGGAGACGCTCATCAGGTCGATCGCCATCTCGTCGACGTCGAGCGGGATCTTGCCGAACCCCTGCGCCGCGTCGGTATGAAACCAAGCGCCAGCAGCCCGCGCGCGCTTGCCGATTTCGCCGAGCGGCTGGATCACGCCGATCTCGTTGTTCACCGCCATGACGGAGATCAGCGCGGTGCGCTCGTCCAGCGCCTCTTCCACGGCGTCCAGATCGACCAGCCCGTCGCGCCCGATGGGCAGGCGCACCACCTCGAAGCCCTCGCGCTCCAAGCGCGCGGCGCTTTCCAAGACGCAGGCGTGCTCGCTCGCCACGGTGACGATTTTGTCGCGCCCCTCGGCCTCGCGTCGGCGCCGGCCCGCCCCCTTGATCGCCAGATTGTTGCTCTCGGTCGCGCCGCTGGTGAACAGGATGTCGCGGCCCTTGCCGCCGATTTCGGCCGCGACGGCGTCTCGCGCCTGATCCACCGCCTCGGCTGCGTCCCAGCCGTATTTGTGTTCGGCCGAATGCGGATTCCCGAAGCGCTCGAAAAACCAGGGCGTCATGGCGTCGACGACGCGCGGATCGGTCGGCGTCGTCGCCTGATAATCGAGATAGATCGGCTGGGCCGGGCGGTTGGTGGTCTCGTGGTCGCGGCGGATGCTCATAGGGCTAGATTTAGGCGGCCTTCGCCTTCGCCGCCAGTTTTTCATAGGCCGCCAGAAAGCGGTCGACGTCGTCGTCGCGCGTCGCCCAGCCAAGACTGACGCGGATGGCCGCGCCGGCCAGATCGTCCGGCCAGCCCATCGCGCTCAATACATGGCTTTTCGTCACCTTGCCCGAGGAGCAGGCCGACCCGGCGCTGACCGCCACCCCGTCGAGATCAAGCGCCATCACCTGCTTCTCGGCCGGGAGGCCGCGCAAGGCGATGCAGCTGGTGTTGCCGACCCGCGGCGCATCCGCGCCGGCGATCACGACCTGCGGCGCCGACGCGCGCACGCCGGCCTCCAGACGATCGCGCAGGGCTTCGACGCGCGCCGCCTCCGCGCGCCATCCCTCCGCAAGCTCCTGCGCCGCCGCACCGAAGCCCGCGATTCCGGGAAGGTTCTCGGTGCCCGCGCGACGCCGTCGCTCCTGCCCGCCGCCCAAACTTTCAGGCTGGAACGGCGCGCCTGCACGGATCAGCAAGGCGCCGACGCCGGGCGGTCCGCCCATTTTGTGAGCCGAGAGGCTGAGATAATCGGCCGCCGACCAAACCGGCGCCAGCTCCATGCGACCCGCCGCTTGCGCGGCGTCGACGTGCAGGCGCGCTCCGGCCGCCCGCACGAGGGCTGCGACGTCCTCGATCGGCTGCACGACGCCGGTCTCGTTGTTGACCGCCATCACGGAGACGAGCGTATCCCCTGCGCCGGAGGACAGCGCCCGCTCCAGCGCCGCCAGATCCAGACGCCCCTGCCCATCCACGGGCGCGATCTCTCGATCGGCGCGCGCGGCCAGCACCGCATCATGCTCGACCGCGCTTACCAGAACCCGCTCGGCATCGACCGCGCGAAGGGCGAGATTGTCGGCTTCGGTGGCGCCGGCCGTAAACAGCACAGCCTCCGGGGCGGCGCCGGCCAGGGCCGCCACGGCGCGGCGCGCCGATTCCAACGTTGCGCGCGCGCCGCGTCCGGCCGAATGCACGGATGAAGGATTGCCGCCGGACTCCAGCGCCCGGGCCGCAGCCGCCGCGGCGCACGGCCGGCACGGAGCGGTCGCGTTGTAATCGAGATAGACCGGAGCGCTCATGGCGGGCGGCCTCGCTTGGCTGAGACGCGTCGTTCGACCCCGACCATGCTAAGCCGCAGCGAGAGATGCAAGAGCGAGGCGGCCCCTCACTCGCCCGTGGCGAGCATCTCTTGGCTGAAACTTCGGTGACGGGCGAGCGCGCCGTTCAGAACGTCGGCCAGCGATACGCGGGTGAGGAAGGCTTCG
Source organism: Marivibrio sp. (assembly GCF_040218065.1). Taxonomy (NCBI): domain Bacteria; kingdom Pseudomonadati; phylum Pseudomonadota; class Alphaproteobacteria; order Rhodospirillales; family Aestuariispiraceae; genus Marivibrio; species Marivibrio sp. Next base: position 527,356 of record NZ_JAVJQE010000013.1, read on the forward strand.
ATCTCATCCCCAAGCGCATGCCACAGATCGTGCGTGGTGCAGCTCGCCGCGCTCTTGACGCCGCCTTCGGCCGCGCATCTACACGCGCGCGGATCGCTCGGCGCGCAATGGGCGCGTTGGCCGGAATCCTCGACGGCGTGCACGATCTCCGCGATCGGGATCTCGGTGTGGCCGCGCGCCAAGAGATAGCCGCCGCCGGGACCGCGCACGCTCTTAACAAGGCCGGCGCGGCGCATGCGAGCGAACAATTGCTCAAGATAGGACAGCGAAATGTCCTGGCGTTCGGCGATTTCGGCCAGGGGCACAGGCCGCGTCGAATGCCGAGAGGCGAGATCCGCGAGGGCCATCACCGCGTAGCGGCCTTTAGTCGTGAGCTTCATCGATCCTCCGAACCCCTGCCGTGCGCCGACGCCGCGTCGGCCGCCTATGGTCCCACCCCTCGGCGATCGGCCCTGACGACCCGAACCGCCTCCGCCTTGTAGCCAACTCGATGCGACCAACTCGGTCACATCGCGCCAGCCTTCAAATAGCGCATCTTGAACGCGAGTAAAGCCTTATGACTTTAAGGATATACGCAGCCGCGGCAGGATCGGTTCAACTGCGCGCGCCGGGCGAGCCGCGGCTTCGGTCCGGGGCCGCGTCGGCGTAGGGCGCCCCGGGGGAGCCGGCTTGGGACCCGCCGGTTTCCGCCAACCGCTCCTCCAGCGCCTTGACCTGCGCTTCAAGGGTGGAGACCTGTTGCATCAGCCCTTCGATGGCCCGGGCCGCGGGGTCGGGAAGATCCTGGAGCGGCGTGCCGTAAGGAGCGAAGCCGTCCGACTTCCGATTGGCCTTGCTGATGACGACTTTGGCAGGAATTCCGGCGACGGTGGCGCCTTCGGGCACGTCTTTCACGACGACGGCGTTGGCCCCCACGCGCGCGCCTTTCTCCACCGTGATCGGTCCCAGAATTTGCGCGCCGGACCCGACGATCACCCCGTCCCGCAAGGTGGGATGGCGTTTCTGGCAGCGTTGCTCGTCCGACGACTCGGCCGGCGAGACGCCGCCCAACGTGACGTCGTGATACAGCGTCACGTCATCGCCGATCTCGGCCGTCTCGCCGATTACGACGCCCATGCCGTGATCGATGAAAAACCGCTCGCCGATCGCGGCCCCGGGGTGAATCTCGATTCCGGTGAGCCACCGGGCGATTTGCGAAATCCCGCGCGAGACCAGATGCCAATCCTTCTTGTAGAGCTTGTGGGCGAGCCGGTACGCGATGACCGCGTGGAAAGCCGGATAAAACAGCGCAACCTCCACCCGCGAACGGGCGGCGGGATCGCGGGCGATCATGCCGTCGATTTCGGCGCGCAACCTGTCGAACATCGGATCCTTGCCTTCGCCGGTCTACGGCCCGTCGCATCGACGCGCTACGTCGGGCGGCTCCGGTCCTCTCTGGCGGCGCCGGCCCGATCGCCCCCGATCGGATCCGCGCGTTCCGCGCTCGGTTTCTTCGCGTTCGTGCGCGCCTGGGTGACGGCCTCGCCTCTCACCTCGCGCGGCTTGCCGAAACGCCCCTCTTCGACAAGGTTCCAAAATAGGCTCACGTCGACTACATATACGCAGGCGGTGAAAAGCGTCAAGCAGGCCGCTTGGAAATCCTAGGTAACTCAACACGTTGCCGAGAGCGCCCGATCTGCGCGTCACAAATGCGCCGGCCCTCGTCGAAAGGGAGCCCATGCCTGAAGTCATCATCAACGGTCCGGAAGGGCGCCTCGAAGGGCGCTACACCCACGGCAAGACGCCCGACGCCCCCATCGCGCTGTTTTTGCACCCGCATCCCGTTCACGGCGGAACGATGAACAACAAAGTCGTGTACGAGCTGTATCACACCTTCGCCAAGCGCGGCTTCTCGTGCCTGCGCTTCAATTTCCGCGGCGTCGGACGCAGCCAAGGCGAATTCGCCCGCGGCGAGGGCGAGCTGAGCGACGCCGCCTCTGCGCTCGACTGGCTGCAGACCTACAACGAAAACGCCGGCGCCTGCTGGATCGCCGGCTTCAGCTTCGGCGCCTGGATCGCCATGCAGTTGCTCATGCGCCGCCCGGAGATCAGCGGCTTCGTCGCCGTGGCGCCGCCCGCGGGGAAGGAGGATTTCAGCTTCCTCGCCCCCTGTCCGTCGTCGGGTCTGATCATCAACGGCGACCAGGATCAGCACTACCCGCCCGAGCAGGCGACGAAGCTGGTCGACAAGCTGCGCCAGCAGAAAGGCATCACCATCGGCCATGAGGTGATCCCGGGCGCGAACCATTTCTTCACGAACCAGGTGGAGACGCTGGGCGCCTGCGTCGGCGCCTATGTCGACGAGCGTCTCGGCGGCGGGACCAAGGCAAAACGCAAAACGGGGTGAGGGCCGGCGGCGCGCGCCCCCTCGCCCCGCTTTCAGTCGAACAGTGAATCGACCGCCGACTGATCCAGGCCGGCGCCGTTGGTCTGCGGGCCATGCAGCAGCGCGTCGCCGAACGGATCGTCCTCGGCCGCGCCGCCGCGGCCGGCCGAGACGCCCTCAAGCACCCGGGCGACCCGCTCAAGCCGCTGACCGGTGAGGTCCTGAAAGCTGCAGCCTTCGATCAGCACGACAAGGCTGTCGTTCAGTTGATCCAACGCATCGGCCGCGGCGCCGTCCTGCAAGCCCGGGCGACCGCGCAACAGGTCAAGGGCGCGGTCCACACGCTCGGTCACGCTCAACAGATGCTGAGCGGCGTCCTCGGTGTCGGCGATCACGCCGCGGAGCGCCTCCGCCTGCCGAGCCAGGACCTCCGCCGAGCCGCCGTCGTTCACCGCCGATTTGGCCTTCGCCATGTTCATTCCCTCTGTCGCCGACGCGCGCCCTCCTCCGCGGACGCCGGATCGACCCTGAAGGCTAAAGGCCAATGGTTAACGGATCGTCACCAAGAGTTTCGCGGCGCGCTCGGCGCCGCCAAGCGCCCGCCCACGGTCGGCGCGGCGCAGCCCGTCGTCTCCGGGAAGCTGATCGGCAGATCCCTTAGACGGCGCACAGCCATATAGCCGAAGGCCTGCGCCTCCAGGAGGTCGCCGTCGGTTCCGATCGCCTCCACCAGCGCCGCCGGCGCGCCCAGGCGCGCCTCCAGCGCCGCCATGATCGCCGGATTGCGCCGCCCGCCGCCGGTGACGTACCAGGCGCGCGGGCGATCGGGCAGCAGCGCGGCCCCGCGGGCGACGGCTTCGGCGGCGAAGGCGACGAGGGTCGCGGCCGCATCCTCGGTCGACAGCGCCTCGACCGACCCGACGTCGAAGGCGTTTCGGTCAAGCGACTTCGGATAAGGCGCGCCGAAATAGGGATGCTCGAGCATCGCGGCCAACGCCCGCTCGTCGACCCGGCCCGCGCGCGCCAGCCTCCCGTTCTCGTCGAAACCGGCGCCGGTGCGCCGGTGCACCAGATCGTCGATCGGCGCGTTGCCGGGGCCGGTGTCGAAACCGATCGGCGGGGAGTCGACGTCCGCCAGGAAGGTGAGGTTCGAGACCCCGCCGACATTCAGGAACGCCGCCGGGAAGGCGTCGATCGCCGCCGCCAGCGCGCGATGATAGACCGGCGCGAGCGGCGCCCCCTGCCCGCCCGCCGCCATGTCGGCGCTGCGAAAATCGAAGACGACCGGGATCCCCAGCCGATCCGCCATCGCCTGGCCGTCGCCCAATTGCCAGGTCCAGCCGGGGCGCCCGGCCTGCGGCGGCTGATGGAAGATCGTCTGCCCGTGGAAGCCGACGACGTCGATCGCCTCCGCCGCTCGGCCGATGCGGGCCAGTAAGGCCTCGACCGCCGCAATATGGGCCTCGGTGACGGCGGCGGCCGCGGCCTCGCTCGCCGCGCTCGCCTCCCGCGCGCCGAGCAAGGCCTGCAAGTCGCGCCGCAGCGCGGCCGGATAGGGGGCCGACAAGCCGGGGCCGGCGTGCACGCTTCCTTCCCCGTCGGTCTCCACGAAAGCGGCGTCGACCCCGTCCATCGAGGTGCCGCTCATCAAGCCGATCGCGCGGCGCATCGCCATTACGCTGCTCCTCATTGGCCCCTGCGCGCGGACGCGCGGCCGGGTAGGGCCGCGTTGAGCCCCCGGAAAAGCCGTGCTAAAGGCCCCATCCCGTCCGGCGGCAACCTTAGGCGATTAGCGAGCGATGAGCACGAGCTTCCGATCCGAATTCCTGACGACCTTGAGCGCGCGCGGCTTCCTCCAGGACGCCACCCATCCGGAAGAGTTGGACGCCGCGCTGAGCGACACGGCCCCGATCGCCGCCTATATCGGCTTCGACGCGACCGCGGATTCGCTGCACGCCGGGTCGTTGTTGCCGATCATGATGCTGCGCTGGCTGCAGAAGACGGGGCACAAGCCGATCGTCCTGATGGGCGGAGGCACCACCAAGATCGGCGACCCCAGCGGCAAGGACGCGGCGCGCCAACTGCTGACCGACGCCGACATCCAACGCAACATGGACGGCATCAAGCAGGTCTTCAAAAAGTATCTCAGCTTCGGCGAGGGGCCGACCGATGCGCTGATGGTCAACAACGCCGACTGGCTGGACGACCTCAACTATATCAGCTTCCTGCGCGACTACGGCCGTCATTTCTCGGTCAACCGGATGCTCAGCTTCGACAGCGTGCGCCTGCGGCTCGACCGCGAGCAGCCGCTCAGCTTCCTCGAATTCAACTACATGATCCTGCAGGCCTACGATTTTCTGGAGCTCAATCGCCGGCTGGGCGTCCGATTGCAGATGGGCGGCTCCGACCAGTGGGGCAACATCGTCAACGGCGTGGAGCTGGGCCGGCGCGTCGACCAAGCGGAGTTGTTCGGCCTGACCGCCCCGCTGCTGACCACCGCCAGCGGGGCCAAGATGGGCAAGAGCGCGGAGGGCGCGATCTGGCTCAATTCGGACAAGCTCAGCCCCTACGCCTATTGGCAGTACTGGCGCAACACGGAGGACGCCGACGTCGGCCGTTTCCTGAAGCTGTTCACGGAGTTGCCGTTGGCGGAAATCGCCCGGCTGGAAGCGCTCGAAGGCGCAGAAATCAACGAGGCGAAGAAAATCCTGGCTCACGAGGCGACCGCGCTCTGCCACGGCGAGCAGGCAGCGCTCGACGCCGCCGAGACGGCGCGGCGCACCTTCGAAGAAGGCGGCGTCGGCGAGAACCTCCCGCGCGTGGCGGTCGACCGGACGGCGTTGGAAGCCGGAACGCTCGGCCTCCTCCAGGCGCTCGTAGAGGCCGACCTGTGCAAATCCAACGGCGACGCGCGCCGTCAGGTTCAGGGCGGCGCGGTCCGGGTCAACGACGAGAAGGTGGGGGACCCCGCGCGCATGCTTGGGGCCGGGGATCTGCGGCCCGACGGCGGGATCAAACTTTCCCTCGGCAAGAAACGCCACGCCTTGGTGGAGCCGAACTGATCCTGCTCCGAGCCTAATTTCCCTGCTGGCGCTGCGGGACGGCGTCGCCGGCGTCCGCGCCGCCAGGGCTGGGCGCGCCGAACAGGTCGCGCAGGAAGCCCGGCGCCAGCACGGAAAGCGGATTGACCGCGATCTTCGGCTCCTCGATCGGCCCTTCCACGGCGTAGGTCGCGGCGAAAAGCCCCTCCCCGCCGCCCAGAATGTCGCCGAGAATCGGGATTGCGCTGAACACCCGCTGGATCGAGTACATCGGCGCGACGGTCCCTTCGAGCGACAGGAAATCGCGATCGAGATTGACGTCGCCTTGAGTTGTGATGCCGAGCGCGCCGCCGAAGGCGCGCGCGTTGCTGAGGCTGAGCGTGCCGTCGAGATAGCTGAAATCCGCTTCCGCGCGATCAAAATCCAAGCCCGACTGGGTGAGCGAGGAGAGGATGCCGGTGAGCGACATGAACTCTAAAAGCTTCGCCAGGACCGGCGCCTCTTCGAGCGTGAAGCTCTCCACCGTCATATGGCCCGACAGGGGGCCGTCGATATCCGGCCGCTCGCCCTCCACCAGCAGCGATCCGCCGCGAATGCGCGCCGTCCAGTCGAGCGCGGAGAACGCCGCGCCGGCGTCTTCAGACATCACCCGCAGGCGCTGGACGCCTTGCGCGTCGGGCGCGAAATCGATGCGCACCGCACCGCCCCCGTCGGGCACGCGGCTGTCGAGATGCAGCTGGCGCAGATGCTCGCCGTCATGGCGCACGTCAAGCGCCACCTCCTCAATGCGACGGCCGCGCGCGTCGACCACGGCGTCGAACCGCGCGCTAAGGTCGATCGGGGGGCCGGGCGCCTCCTGCGCCGCCTCTTCATGCGGCGGGTCGGCGCCCTCGTCTTCTTCGTCGCCCAGCAACCCGGAAATATCGATCGACGGACCCGAGAGTTGGATCGCATAGACCCCTGTCTCGCCGCGCGCCAGCGTCCCGCGCACGCTGTGCGGGCCGATGTCCAGGCGGCGCAATTGGACGCTTCGCAGACCGGAGAAATCGCGCAAGGCGGCGAGCGAGGCGTCTAGGGAGAGCTCTCCCTCCTCCCCCTGGGCGTCTAGCCTTATCAGGGGAACTTGAACGTCTCCTTCGGCCGGCAGCACCGCCTCCATCTCCAGACGACCCGAGCGGCCGGACGCCTTGGACCAGGCCAACGAATCGAGAGCGATCGCCGTCTCCGTCAAATCCGCGCTGGCCGAAAAGCGCTGCTCGCCCGACCGCAATTGACGATAGTCCAGCGTCGCCGCCATGCGGCCGTCGAGGATCTCGATCGCCTCCAGACCGAATTTACCCAGCTCCGCCGCCGTCGGCCGCCCTTCCAGCTGCAGACGTCGCGCGACGGGCTCGGACCGCTCGAAACTCTCCCGCCAAGAAAGGACGGTGCGCACGCCGTCAATCGTCACCGGACCGGCGACATCCAGACCGCGGTTGTCGATGTAAAGCTCCAAGGTCGGCGCAGCGGCGACGATATCGAGCGACGGCTCGGGAACGATGACCTCCGACAGCCGCGCCGCGGCCTCGAAGCGCACGTCCTCGCCCTCCAGATCGTCGACCAGCGGAAAGCCGAACTGCGCCTTGGTCTTCGAGCCCCCCTGGATCGCGGCGGCGTCGAGACCGAGTTCGTCGACAAACCCGAATGGCGGCGTATTTAGGAGCGAAAGCGCCGTCGGCAGCGGCGCATCGAGATCGAGCGTGATGTCGATCGCCTGATCGTCCGCCTGCAAGCCGGTGATTTCGATGCGGCCGCCTTCGATCTCGATATCGCGCACGCGTCCGGCGAAGAGATCGATGGCGAAGCGGTCCTGATCGTAGGTCGCGCGGCCGACGACGCCCTCGGCCGGGGTCAGGGGGTTGAGGTAGTCGACCTCGGCGCCGCGAAACTCTATCTCGCCCCCCAGTCGATCGATCGTGACGGGCGGTTCGGCTTGATCGAACAGGGCCAGCACCGCGTCGACGTCGCCCGCACTCGGGGCCGACGCGGCGATCGACAAGCTCGCCTGATCGACGTCGGCGCGCGGGATGTTCGGAACGACCCACTCGCGCGCGTCGATCGCCAGTCCAGGCGGCCAAAAACTGTTCAGCTGCTGCATCGGCAAGTCGGTCAGCAGCAGGTCGGCGTTCGCGGACAATCCCGCCGTCGGATCCAGCGCCGCCCGCCCCGTGACGTGCGCGCGAGGCCCGCCCAGATCCACCGACGCGCCGCGAACCTCGATCGCGACCTCGCCGGCGTCGCCGCGCTCAAGGGCCAGGTCGGCCTCCGCCCCGTAGATCACCAGGCCGTTCGGATAGACCGCAGGCGCGACCACGACGCCTTCGCCCGCCGACAGGGTCAGCGCGGCGCGGCGCAGCCCGTCGCCGGGCGTGTAGGCGACCGAGCCCTCCCCGGTGATCGACGCCTGAAACGCCCCCAAGGGGGCCAGACCCTGGACGACCTCGGAGAGCCGCGCCGGCTCAAGCCGTTCGATTTCGACCGCCGCTTCAATCGGACCGGCGCCGGCGTCGCCGACCTCGGCGGGAAGCGCGTCGGCGCGCGCGCTCACCGCGAGGTAGGGCGTCTCGGCGCGCAGCGTCGCGACCAGGGGTCGTCCGGCCCGGTCCACGCCGAGACTGACGTCGAGGTTCGCCTTCTGGCGCATCGGCAACCAGCTTTCAGCCGCCGGCGCGAAGCGTGCGACCACCGCCAGCGGGGCGTCTCGCAAGCTCGCGGACAGATCGAAACGGTCGCTGTCATAGCTGTGGTCGAGGCCGGCGGTCAGGGTCGTTCGCGCGCCCTCCGCCAGCAGCACCCCGGAGAGATTGGCGCTCAAACCGCCGGCGTCGCGCACGACGACCGCATTGATCTCGCGTCCCCGCCACAGGGCGCCCGTGCGTCGGTCGTCGAACCAGATCCGCGCATTGGTCAGGATCAAGCGGGTCAACTCGCCGATCGGGCCGAGGCCGTCCGGCGGCGTCGCCAACTCGTCCAGGATCGGGGCGGGGATCAATGCGCCTTCGACGGACGGCGGGGCCGGCGGCGTCCCCTGATCGGGCTCGCCCGGCCCGGCCTCCGCACCCTCGGCGACGGCGATCGCCAAGGCGCCGTCCGACTGCCGGATCAGCAGAAGCTCGGCGTCCAGGAGGTCGATGCTGGTCGGCCGCACGACTCCCTTGCCCAAATCGGCGAGCGACAAGCCGATCGCCACCCGCGGCAGGGTCAAGATCTCAGCGCCCTGAGCGTCTGCGATCGTCACGTCGGTGGCGACCAGGTCGATCGCCCGCTCCCATCCCCCCCACGTCGCTTGGGTGTCGCCGAGGGCGATCCGATAGGACGCGTCCGGCGAATTGACGGCGTCTTCGATCGTGGAGGTGAGGAAGGTCAGCGAAACCGGCCCGCTGGACAGTTTCCAAACCGCTGCGCCGGCCGCGAGAAGCGTCCCGACGACGAGAAAGGCCGCAATTTCGAGCAGCAGGCGGCGGGGGTTGAAGGTCATCGGCTAAGGCGGCTGTCTCGTCTGATGATGAGGGCGCGTGCGGCCTCGGCGGGCCGGGCTTCGGCTTGACCATCATAACGGCTTCCCCCAGCTTTGACAGGCTCGCGTCGTCGCGGGTCCCGCTTCGTCTCAGGATTCGCCCCAGCAAGAGACCCGCCGCCGCCATGCGTGACTTCGCTTTATTGCCTGACGACCCGCCCCCGCAGCCGCGGACGCTCGACCCGGCGTCGGCGGACGCAGCCCGTTTGCGTCTGATCGAGGCGATGCGCGCCGTCGAGGACGACCAGGCGGCCAGGCGCACCGCCGACGCCTTGGAGGCCGCGCCCGACGGCCCGCTTGCCGAGCTGTTAACCGGCGTGTCGACGGCGAGCCCTTACCTGGCGCACCTCGCCGCGCGCGAGCCGGCGATTACGGCGCGCATCGCGGTCGAGGGGCCGCAACCGGTCCTCGCCGAGGCGCTCGCCATGGCGAAGCCTGGCGCGCTGGGCCCCGGCGAGCCGGCCGAACGCGCCTCGGAAAGCGTGGCGCAACTGATGCGCCGCCTGCGCGTCGCCAAACGACGCGCCGCGCTGGCGCTGGCCTTGGGCGACGCGGCCGGCGCGCTCACGCTGATGGAGGTGACCGAAGGGCTGAGCGATCTTGCGGACGCGGCCTTGGACAGCGCGATCGACCGGGCGCTGAAGGACCTGTCGCCCGACGCGGCGACGGGCGAGGGCTGCGGTTTCGTGGCGCTGGGGATGGGCAAGCTCGGCGCGCGCGAGCTCAACTACTCTTCCGACATCGACATCATTCTGCTCTACGAGCCGGAGCGGCTGGCGTTGCCCGACCCCGAGCGCATGCGCCAGGACATGGTGCGCGCGGCGCGCACGGTGATGCGGGTGATGGACGAACGCACGGCGGACGGCTACGTCTTCCGCACCGATTTGCGTCTGCGCCCCGATCCCAGCGCCACGCCCTTGGCGCTCACCGTTCGGGCGGCGGAGACCTACTACGAAAGCCTGGGCCAAAACTGGGAGCGCGCGGCCATGATCAAGGCGCGCCCGGTCGCCGGCGATCGTCGGTTGGGGGAGGAGTTCCTGCGCCATATCCGCCCGTTCGTCTGGCGCAAACATCTGGATTTCGCGGCGATCAGCGACATCCAGTCGATCAAGCGCCAGATCAACGCCTATCGAGGCGGCGGTCGGATCGCCGTCGCGGGCCATGACGTCAAGATCGGTCGAGGCGGCATACGGGAGATCGAGTTCTACGTTCAGACCCAGCAATTGATCTGGGGAGGGCGCGAGTCGGAACTGCGGACGCGCCGGACGTTGGACGGGCTGCAGGCGCTGGCCGAGCAAGGCCATGTGAAGCCTGAAACGGCGGCTGATCTCGACCGGTGCTATCGCTTTCTGCGCATGCTGGAGCACCGGCTGCAGATGGTGAACGACGAGCAGACCCAGCGCCTGCCCGAGGACCCTGAGAAACTCGCGAGCCTCGCAGCCTTCCTCGGTTTCGCGGACCGGGAGGCCTTCGAGACCGAAATTCGTCGGACCTTGGAGACGGTCGAGGCGCATTACGCCCGCCTGTTTGAAGAGGCGCCGGCGTTGGGGGCCGGCGGCGCCCTCTCCTTCACCGGAACGGACGACGATCCGGACACGCTGAAGACGCTGAGCGACATGGGGTTTCGGGAGGCGTCGCGCGTTGCGGGGCGGATCCGCATCTGGCACCACGGCCGTTATCGCGCGACGCGCAGCGAGCGCTCGCGCCAAATCCTGACGGAGTTGACGCCCCGGTTGCTGAAGGCGCTCGCGGACACGGCCGATCCGGACGAGGCGTTCGGGCGGTTCGACAGCTTCCTTTCGGGTCTGCCGGCGGGGGTGCAGCTTTTTTCGCTGTTCTACGCCAATCCGCAGCTGCTCGACCTCGTGGCGGAGATCATGGGGACCGCGCCGCGGCTGGCCGAATGGCTGTCGCGCAAGCCGATCCTCTTGGACGCGGTCCTCTCGCCGGACTTCTTCGATCCCCTGGACGACGCCGACGCCCTGAAGGACGAACTCGACGACGCCCTTTCCCAGGCGCGCGACTTCCAGGACGTGCTGGACCTGACGCGGCGCTGGGCGAACGACCGCAAGTTTCAGAACGGCGTACAATTGCTGCGCGGGGCCGCCGACCCGGACGCGGCCGCCCGGCACCTGAGCGCGATCGCGGAAGTATCGCTCGACGCGCTGCTGCAGGCGGTGGAGGCCGAATTCGCGCAGAGCCACGGCCGGGTGCCGGGGGGCGGTCTGGCGATCGTCGCGATGGGCAAGTTCGGCGGGCGCGAGCTGATGCCGCGCTCGGACCTCGACCTCGTCTTCGTGTACGATCACGCGCCCGACGCGGAGGGATCCGAGGGCGAGAAGCCGCTCGGTCCGGCGGTCTATTATTTGCGGCTGTGCCAGCGCCTGGTCACTGCGATCAACAGCGAGACGGGCGAAGGCAAGCTGTTCGAGGTCGACAACCGCCTGCGGCCCGACGGGAAATCCGGACCGCTCGCGACGCAGTTCGCCACCTTCGAGGCCTACTACCGCGATCGCGCAGACAAGCCGGGAGGCGACGCCTGGACCTGGGAGCACATGGCGCTGACCCGGGCGCGCGCGGCCGTCGGCCCGCCCGAGCTCTGCGCGCGGATCGATGCGGCGATCGCCGCCAACCTGGACCAGGAGCGCGATCCGCAAACGCTGGTGCGCGACGTCGCCGCCATGCGCCGGCGCCTGGCAAAGGAGTTTCCCGGGAGGACGCCCTGGGAGGTCAAACATCGCGCCGGCGGCTTGGTCGACGTGGAGTTCGCCGCCCAGTACCTCCAGTTGCTGAGCGGCGGAAGCGACAAACCCGTCTTCTCAGCGAACACGGCCGAGGCGCTGGATCGCCTGTGCGAGGCCGGATGGCTGGACGGCGCGGCGCGCGACGACTTGCAGGCCGGCCTCGGCCTTTGGCGGCGCTTGCAGATCGCGTTGCGGCTGAGCGCGGCGGAGGGCGCCTTCGACGCCGACGCGGCGCCGGAAGGCCAGCTGCGCCTGCTGACGCGCATCGCGCGCGCCGACAGCTTCGAGGATCTGACGGACCGGATGGCGCGCACGGCCGACGCGGTCGCCGCGCGCTTCAAGGAGCTGGTCGCCGATCCCGGCGCGGTCGACGCCGACAAGGAAGACGGGTGAGCGGCGGCAGGCCCCGCGCCCGGGGCCGACGCCGCCGGCGCGCCCCTTGCAGGCGCGCGCCGCCTTCCTATTTCCGATGCAACGCCGTTACGGCGACAGAACGGCGACGCGACACCAAAAAAGAGGCTGAAAACAATGGCGGTTCAAGAAGGCGACAAGGCCCCGGACTTCACCTTGCCCACCGACGGCGGCGGCCGGATTTCGCTGTCCGATCTGAAGGGCGAGTGGGTCGTGCTTTACTTCTATCCCCGTGACGACACGCCGGGCTGCACCAAGGAGGCCTGCGGCTTCAACGAGGCCCTGCCGGCGTTCGAGAAGCTGAACGCAAAGGTGATCGGCGTCTCCCGCGACAGCGTCGCCAAACATGACAAGTTCAAGGCCAAATACGATCTCGGCTTCCCGCTGGGCGCAGACGAGGACGGCTCGGTTTGCGAGGCCTACGGCGTGTGGGTCGAGAAGAACATGTACGGCAAGAAGAGCATGGGAATCGAACGTTCGACGTTCCTGATCGATCCGGACGGCAAGATCGCGAAAGTCTGGCGCAAGGTGAAGGTTCCCGGCCATGTGGACGCGGTGCGCGAGGCGATCGCGGCCTGATCCGCGCAACACGCAGACGAAGAGGAGACCCGTCATCAGACATCAGCCCGCCCAAAGTCCCATAAGTCCGCGCTCGACGCTGGCCGCAGCCTGTGCGGTTGCGACGGCGCTTGCGGGGGCGCCTGCAGCCGCGCAATCGGACTCGGCGCCGCGCGTCGTCGATCCGCCGCCGCGCGGCGCCCAGGCGCTGGCGTCGTTGTCCGCCGTCTGGCCGGATTGGCCGAAGGCTGACGGGCTGTTCGACGTGCTTCGGCGCGAGGCGGCGGTCGCCGATCGGCACGCGGTGCTCGCGCTCGAGGCCGAGACGCTCGGCGCGATGCGCACGCATCTCGGCCACGTGCTGCACGCCCTCAACCCCGCCGCGGTCCCGAGGCTGGACGGGCCGGGCCTCGGCTACGGTCTGATCCGGGCCGCGCGCGACGCGACCGCGGAAAGCTATCGGGCCGGCGCGACGGCCGTTCCAGGCGGGTCCATCGACAGCGGCGCGGCGGATTTGGCGACGGCCTTCACCACAGTGTCGTCCCGCGGGCGCGACGCGGCCATTCTGGCCCGGCAGGCCGCCCAGGCGCCGACTCTTGAGACCGCAAAGGCGACGGCCGAGCAGATGCAGCGCATGACGGGCGCCCTGATCGACGGGTTGGATCGCAACGGCGACGGCGAGGTCGCGATGCGGTTCGGCGAAGCCGGATTGGAGCAGGCGACCGCCGCCTTCGATCAGACGTTGGAAGCCGCCGGCCTGACGCGCGCCGACTTGAAGGCGCTGGAGGTCGACGGCCTGTCGGAGATGGCGACGGACGAGGGCTGAGCGTCCCTGATCGGTCGCCCGGAGAGGCGCTGCGGCCGACAAGGCGCGCGGCGAAAAGCTGACATGCGTGGCGAGACCCCCGTCCCCGGACGGAACGAGACGATGGACCAAGCCTTCGGTAAGGCGAGCCTGAGCGACCTCGCGGCGCTCGTGCTGACCACCGCCGATCCCCGCCGCAAGGCCGAGACGGCGCGCTTCGCAGCCGCCCGCTGGCTGCGGCGCGACGTGGCGGGGTTGGGCGCGGTCGCGCCGCCCGCGCGGCCGGCCCGACCCGGCAAGCCCGAGCTGCTGCACCCCGCAAAGATGCCGCGGCGCAAGATAAATGCGAACCGCGACGGTCGGGTCGCGCTGTTGCACGCGATCGCTCATATCGAGTTGAACGCGATCGACCTCGCCTTCGACATGATCGCGCGGTTCGCCGATTCCGGCATGCCGGAGGCGTTCTTCGACGATTGGGTGACGGTGGGCGACGACGAGGCCCGGCACTATCAGCTGCTGGACCGACGCCTAGAGGATCTCGGCGCGCGTTACGGCGACCTGCCGGCCCATGACGGCCTTTGGGAGGCGGCGATGGACACGGCGGACGATCTGCTCTGCCGGCTCGCCGTCGTGCCGATGGTGCTGGAGGCGCGGGGCCTCGACGTCACGCCCTCCATGATCGACAAGCTGCGCGCCGCGGGCGACGAAGAAAGCGCCCAAGTCCTCGACCTGATCCACGACGAGGAGATCGGCCACGTCGCCGCCGGTCGGCGCTGGTTCGAACATCTGTGCCGACGCCGCGGGCGCGAACCCGTGGCGACCTGGCGCGCGATTGTGGCCGAGCGGTTCCGCGGCGGGCTGAAGCCGCCCTTCAATGAGACCAGCCGCAGCCGCGCGGGCATGGCCGCCGCCTATTACGCTGACGCCGAGCCGCCCGCCGATCCCGGCCGCGCGGGAGACTAGCCATGCCCCCGGCCGACGGCTCGGCCGGGTCCGCGCCTCCCCCGACCGGCGATAGCGCGGCCGACGCGCGCGCCGAGCGGGAGCGCGAGGGCCTGCGAGCGCTTCCCGCATCGCTTTACCGCTTCGTTTGGCGCGAAAGCCGCCGGCGTCAGGTGCTGCTGTGCTTGCTGACCGCGCTCGTCTTTCCGCTGAGCTTGGCGCCGCTCGAATTGCAGCGCCGCATCGTCGACGGCGCTATCCGGGACCCGAACGTCGAGCTGCTGGTGACGCTGTGCCTGATCTATCTCGCTTCGGCGGTCGCCCACAGCCTGACCAAGTTCGCCCGCAACATGGCGGTCGGCGCGATCGCGGAACGCACCGCCCGCGACCTGCGCCTGCACATCCTGGAACGCACCGGTCTGATCGAACACCGCAGCGCGCCCGTCACGAAAAAGGAGGACAAGACCGGGCACGAAGGCTCCGCCGTCTCGCTGATCGCCGCGGAGGCCGAAAAGGTCGGCGCCTTCGCCGGCGACGCGATCTCTCAGCCGCTGATGCAGGCGGGCATCATGCTCTCCGTCCTCGGCTACATGCTCTACATCGACTGGCGCACGGCGGCCGCCTCGCTCGCCGTCTACATCCCGGCCGCGGCGCTGGCCCCGATGGTGCAGCGCTGCATCAACCGCCACGTCCAGCGCAAGACGACCCTGATGCGCCGGCTGGGCGACGTCACGGCCGGGACGGACGCCGCGGAGGACGGAATGGCCCCGGGCGGCCTGCGCGCCCGCCACGCCGACCGGCCCGAGATCCTGACGCTGGACGTCATGAAGGCGCGGCTGTGCATCTTTCTCTACAAGTTCGGCTTCAAGGCCTTCAACAATCTGATGGGCGAGTTGGGGCGGCTCTCCGTGCTGTTCGTCGGCGGCTGGTTCGTGATCCAGGGCGAGACCGAGGTCGGCGTGCTGGTCGCCTTCCTCTCAGGCCTCGAGAAGGTTGCCGATCCGGCGCGCGAACTCCTCAACTTCTACCGCCAACTGAGCCAGAGCCGGGTGCAGTACGACATCCTGCGCCGCGCGGTGGATGACGGCGCGGTGGACGGCGCGCGCGGCGCGGGCTAAAGCCTCGCGCCATGAACTACCGCCACGCCTATCACGCCGGCAACTTCGCCGATGCGCTCAAGCATTGGGCGCTGCTCGCCACCCTCGAGCGGCTGACGGCGAAGGCGAAACCCTTCTTCGCGCTCGACACGCACGCCGGGGCCGGCTTCTACGATCTGGCGCGCGAGCCGTCGGGCCGCACCGGCGAGGCCGACGGCGGGATCGGGCGCCTGCTCACCGCGGCGGCGGACGCGCCCGAAAGCCTGCAGCCCTATCTGGACGCCGTCCGCGCGTTGAACGAGGGCGAGCCGGCCTTGCGCTGGTATCCCGGCTCCCCCTATCTGATCGCCGCGCGCCTGCGCCCCGAAGACCGGCTGATCGCCTGCGATCTGGAGGCGGGCGAAGGCGCGACGCTGGCCGAGACGCTGGCCCCCTTCCCCAACGCCAAACACCATCTGGGCGACGGCTACGCGGCCGTGCCCTCGATGCTGCCGCCGACGGAGCGCCGCGGTCTCGTCCTGATCGACCCGCCGTTCGAGCGGCGCGACGAGTTCGAGCGCCTGGGCCGCGCCGCGGCGCTGGGGGTCAAGCATTTCGCGAACGGCGTCTTCGCGCTGTGGCATCCGATCAAGGACCGCGCGGCGGTCGACGCCTATCTGGCGGCCCTGCCGCGGCCCAAGGGCGGGCTGGCGCAGATCGAGCTCGCGGTCGCCGCGCCGACGGCCGACGGCCCGCTGACGGCCTGCGGCCTCACGCTGCTCAACCCGCCCTATGGTCTGGTGGAGACGATCGAAGCGGGTCTGCCCTGGCTGGCGGCGACGCTCGCCGCCGGCGACGGGGCGGATGCGCGCGTACGCTGGCTGGCCGCGCCCGCGTAAGGAGCCTACTCCGCCGCGCGGACGCTCTCCAACGGGTCCTGCGCCAGGCTTTCGATCGCCGCGTCGAGCGCGCCGGAGCCGATCGAGACGCCGAGGCGGCGCATCGCCGTCTCCAGCGCGGCGAGGCCGCCCAGGACCATCGGCTCGTTGATGTCGCCCATATGGCCGATGCGAAACGCCTTGCCCTGGAAGCGCCCCAGCCCGCCGGAAATCGAGACCCCGAAACTCTCGCGCGCCAGGCGCCGGACGCTTTCGGGGTCGAAGCCTTCGGGGACCAGCACGGTGGTGACGCTGTCGGCGCGGCTCGCCGGCTCCAGCGCGTTGAAGGACAGGACGCCGCCCGCGCTCCACGCCTCGACCGCCGCGCGCACCGCGCGGGCGAGGCGGCCGTGGCGCTGAACCGCGCCGGCCAGCGTCTCCTCGCGCAGCATGGCCAGCGCCTCGTCCAGGCCGAAGATCATCAATTCCGGCGCAGTGCCGCAGAAGCGCTGATAGTGCTGGCCCTTCTCGCGCTCGATCCAATCCCAGTAGCGCCGCGGCGTCTTGGCCTGCAGCCCGACGCGCTTCGCCTTCTCGTTCGCCGCCACCATGGCGAGGCCCGGCGGCAGCATCAGCCCCTTCTGCGAGGCGGCGACGGTCACGTCGACGCCCCAGGCGTCCATGCGATACTCGGTCGTCCCCAGTGAGGCGATCGTATCGACCATGAACAGAGGATCGCGGCCGGACGCGTCGATCGCCCGGCGCACGGCCGCGACGTCGCTGGTGACGGAGGCGGCGGTGTCGGTGTGGACCATCAGCACCGCCTTGATCGCGCCGTCGGCGTCGGCGCGCAGCGCCTCCTCGACCCTGTTCGGGTCGATCGGGCGCCGCCAGTCATTGGGGATGGTGCGAGCCTCGACTCCCAGCGCCTGCGCCATGTCGCGCCAGCCTTCCGAGAACTGCCCCACCTCCGGGATCAGCACCGCATCGCCCGGAGAGAGCGTGTTGGCCAGCGCCGCCTCCCACGCGCCGTGGCCGTTGGCGGTGTAGAGGAAGACTGCGTGCTCGGTCTCGAAGACCTGCTTCACCTCCTCGAACAGCCGATCGCACAGGGCGACGAAATCGGGGCCGGAGAAATCGACCGGCTGGCGGTGCATCGCGTTCAGGATGCGCTCCGGCACCGGCGTCGGCCCCGGAACCATCAGGAAATCCCGCCCCCGTCTGACGGTGGTCATGACCGCTTCCTTCTTCGAATGACAACGCGCGGACAGGCTCAACTTACGCCCCACCGCCGGGGGGTCAATCGGCAAGAGCGCGGAGGCGGAGGTTCCGAGGACGCCAACCGCCTCGGCGTCTGATACGCCGCCTGGCTAACCCACACAGCGCCAAGTGCGACCGCGGCGCCCACCCCTTGGATCGGCGTCATGGATTGGCCAAGCCAGATCCATCCGAGGGCCACCGCCGTCACCGGACTCATCATCCCCAACATAGAAACCGCCGCCGGTTCGATCCGCTCGACCCCTCTGAACCAGATCCAATAGGTCGCAGCCGCACCGACTAGCCCAAGCCATAGAAGACCGCCCAAATGGACCATATCGAGCGCCGGCGGTTTGGGTTCGGCGAAGAAGGCGAGCGGGAGCAGCGCAAGGCCGCCGGCGGTGAGCTGCCACGCGGTGAAGCTCAGCGCCGAGACCGGGGGGCGCCATTTTCGGCTGAGCACCGTGCCCGCGGCCATCGCCGCGGCCGCCCCCAAAGCCGCTGCAAGCCCTAGCGGATCGAGCGCAGCGCCGGGTCCCAACAGTAAGAGGCCCACGCCGCCGACGCCCGCCAACGCGGCGACGACAGAAACGGGCCGTACCGGCGTCCCGAGCCATCCCCACGCCATGCCGATCGCCAGCAACGCCTGAAGCGAGATCACCGTCGCGGCCACGCCGCCCGGCAGACGCTGCGCCGCGACGAAGAGAAGCGTCCAGAACGCAGCGAAGTTCAGCACGCCCAGCAGAAAGACGCGCCCTATCCAAGCGCGCGGCGGGAAACGACGGGTTATGGCGAGGAGCAGAAGACCGGCCGGCAACGCGCGCAGGACGGCCAGAGTGATCGGATACCCCTCGGGCAGGAATTCGGTTGTTACCAGATAGGTGCTGCCCCAAACGGCGGGGGCCAGCGCCGTGATCAGAAGATCGGCGGGTCGGGTCATGGTCGGATCTCCGGAAGCGCGCTCACCACCGGAGCGCTGCGGGCGTGCGACGGATATCGGGCGGGGGCGCCAGACCGAGGTCGCGCCTCAGACAGGGCGGAACGGGACGCATCAGCTCACGACGACGCATTGTCGCCTGGAGCAAGGCCGCGAGCCGATTCAGGAGGCGCATGAGAGCGCCTCTTCACTCTGTCGGAAGAAACGGTTTCCTGCGGTCAGGCGCGCGGCCAAGCCGGCGACGAGGGCGCCTTGAAAACGGGCGCCGGCGATATCTGTCTCGGTCGGCCGCAAGGACCCGTCCGCGCCCGCAATCGTCCCCGCGCCATAGGGCGCGCCGCCTACGACGCCCTGCGAGGCGGTCTGGCCGGCGAAGCTGTAGGGCAGGCCGACTATGAGCATGCCGAAATGCTGGAGCGGAATCTGGGTGGAGAGCAGCGTCGCCTCATGGCCGCCATGTTGGGAGCCGGTGGACGCAAAGACCCCGGCGACCTTGCCGACCAACGCATTGCGCGCCCACAGCCCGCCGGCCTCGTCGATGAACTGTTTCATCTGGGCGGCCATCATTCCGAAACGCGTGGGCGTGCCGAAGAGAAATCCGTCATAGTCTGCGAGATCCGTCGGCGACGCCTCCGGCGTATCGTCGGGCGCGTAACCCGCCCGCTCGCGGACAGCCGCCGGGACCGTTTCCGGGACGCGGCGCAGATCGACAGCGACGCCGGTCACGCTGCGAGCCCCTTCGGCCTCCGCTTGCGCCAACGCGCGAACATGGCCGTAGCTCGAATAGTAGAGAACAAGAATGCGGGTCATGAGATCCTCGCCGGGTTGTGATTGAACCGTCGGCAGGATGGGTCATGGCGCGCGCCGGATTAACCGACGCGCTCTGAGATCACTCTTTACGCGGGCTCACGAATGACCGCGCTGCAAGCCGTCCCGGAGATGATCGATAAAAGCGGACGCCCGCGCTTCCAGTCCGACACGCGAGCCCGTCACCGCGAAGATCGACGGCGCCGGAAGCTCGTAATCGGGCAAGACGCGAACCAACGTCCCCTTCGCCTCTTCGGCCCTGGAAATAAAGTCGGGCAAGGTCCCGATCCCCTCCCCCGCGACGAGGAGGTCGCGAAGCACGAGACTGTTTCCAACGCGCACCGCCGGATCCAGCGTCATGTCGATAACGCCTCCCGGGCCGATAAGCGACCACTGCGTTAGATGGTCGGCGAGGAGAAAGCCGATGATCGGATGGCTAGCAAGCGCTTCAGGCCTTTCCGGCGTCCCGTTCCGGGCTGCATAGTCGGGCGATGCGAAGATGCGCTGTCGAACGATTCCGATCTTCCGCGCGATCAGCGTCGAATCCGGCATCGTCGGTCGGATGCGGATGGAGAGATCGAAACCCCCTTCGATCATATCGACGACCCTGTCGTCGAGCGACAGGGTCAGCCGCAGTTTGGGATGCGCGCGCAGGAAGCCGGGCAGCAAGGGAGCGATAGCCGTCTGTCCGAAGGAACTCGGCGCGTTGATCTTCAGATGCCCGCCGACCTCGCCGGCGCCTTTGCGGATACGGTCCTCCACCTGACCGACCGCGGACACGATCCGAAGCGCCTCGTCGTAGAAGACCCGACCGCTTTCGGTGAGCGCCATGCTGCGTGTGCTGCGGG
The DNA here is from genome assembly GCF_040218065.1 of Marivibrio sp. Classification (NCBI taxonomy): domain Bacteria; kingdom Pseudomonadati; phylum Pseudomonadota; class Alphaproteobacteria; order Rhodospirillales; family Aestuariispiraceae; genus Marivibrio; species Marivibrio sp. Next base: position 547,581 of record NZ_JAVJQE010000013.1, read on the forward strand.
AGAGTAGGCTCGCCCCTAGGCTTTCCTCAAGAAGCTTCACCTCTCGGCTCAACAAAGCCGGCGAGACGCCGAGATCGTCGGCGGCCCGCGCAAAGCTGCCGCGTTCGACGATGCGGCAGAAAGCGTTCATGACCGACAGCTTGTCCATGATCGATTCAAAGCACGATCCCGCCCCCAAGGAAATGTCGCGATAGATTGGAGGTGATGTTGAAGGGGCGGGACGCATACGGCCCCGCCCGCCCGGCCTCACCCCCGCACCACCTCCGACTCCGCGCCCAGCGCCTTGGCGAGCGTGGCGAGGCGGCGCTCGACGACTTCGCCGGCCATGTGGCGCTGGTCGGCCGGAACGTGAAGGCGGATCAGGCCGTCCGCGCGGGCGAGCTCGAAGCGGCTGAGCTGGCGCGTGATCCCGCCCGAGAGCGTGTAGGCGAGACGCATCGCGAGGCCGATGGCCCGCGCCCGCTCGATCTCCTCGCCCGGCAGCAGGGCGCGCACGGTCTCCATCTGCGGGCTGTCGCCGTCCGGCTGACTGTGCCGCGCGGCGACGGCCACCGCGATGAAGGCCCGGCCCGGATGGTCGAGACCGACGACCGGCAGGCGCATGACGCGCATCAGCGCATGTTCCGCGCGATAGTCCGGGTGCTCCCACCGCGCCAGATCGGAGAGCAGGCAGGCGGCGTGCCGCAGTCGGCGCTGTTCCGCGCTCTCGTCCTCGAACAGGGCGGCGATCCAGGAGAAAAGATCCTCGCCGCCGACGACCAGCGCGCGTTCGTGATGGACGATGTGCCGGCAGGCGGTCAGCAGCGGATCCTGCGCGCGTTCGGCCGGCGAGAGACGCTCGAACAGGCAGCCCTCGCGCAGGCCGTGGGCGGAGAACACGACGTCCTTGGGCTGCATCGCCGCGATCACGCGGTTGAGCAGCATCGATGCGTAGGGCAGGGTCTCGATCCGTCGCTTGCTGACGCCGGGGATCTTCTGCAGCGTGCCGGGCGAGAGCTTGGCGATGAAGTCGGAAAACTCCGCCGCCTCTTCCGCGCGGATGCGGTAGTGGTGGATGATGTGCAGCGGATAGCGCTCCTGCTCCATATGCAGGCGCGCGAAGCTGCGCCAGGCTCCGCCGACGACGTAGAAGGTCTTGCCCTTAGCCTTGGGGAGCCAGGAGACGTCGCGCAAGCGCTTGTCGATCAGCTCCTTCGCCTTGGCGGGCTTGGCGACGAGCTTGGCGTCGAGCCTGAGCGGGCCGAGGGGCAGCGTCGCCTGCGCGCCCGTCTCGCCGCCCCCGCCCGCGCCCCCGCCGAGTTCGACCAGCTCCACGCTGCCGCCGCCCAGATCGCCCATCACGCCGTCCGCCTCCGGCGTTCCGGAGAGGACGCCGAGACCGGAAAGCCGCGCCTCCTCCTCGCCCGAGAGCACCTCCACGTCGTGCCCGCAGATCGTGCGCGCCCGATCGACGAAGTCCTGGCCGTTGGCCGCCTCACGCACCGCTGCGGTCGCCAGCAGATCGACCCTGCCCACGCCCATCGCGCGAACCACGTCCATGAAGCGCGGCAGCGCCTCCAGCGCGCGCTCGACCCCTTGCCCGTCCAGCCGGCCGGTGGCGTCCAGATCGCGGCCGAGCCCGCAGAGCAGCTTTTCGTTGAAGACCGGCAGGGGCGCCCGATCGGAGCTTTCATAGACCACGAGCCGGATCGAGTTCGACCCGATATCGACCACCGCGGACGGCGGCGCCTTGGGCGCCTTGAGACGGTCTCGGGAATCGCTGGCCGATGGGGCGGTGATGCTCATCGTAGGGCAAACTGCTCGCTTTAGACGGGACGGGACGGCGAGGCGATCAGCCGGACTTCGCCGCCGGGGCTTTGCGCTTGCGCCCGGCGGCGGCCTTGGCCGCCCCCTTCTTGGCGCCGACGGCCTTGCTCGCCTTGCGCGCCCGGCGGATGGCCTTGCCGCGGCCGGACAGGCTGGGATTGGTCATGAAGAAGACGTGGCAGTTGAAGCCCTTGCCGACGGGCTCGTGGCGTTCGTATTCGCCGGTCGGCTCCAGATCCCAGGTTTGCGCCTCGTCATTGAGGTTGGCGTACATCACCTGCTCCAGGATCTGGCGCTTCACGGTCTGGTTTTGGATCGGCACCAACGACTCGACCCGCCGGTCGAGGTTCCGCGGCATCCAATCGGCCGAGGAGATGAAGACCTCCGCATCCAGCGAGGGCAGACCGTGACCGCGCCCGAAGCAGACGATGCGGCTGTGCTCCAGGAACCGGCCGACGACGCTCTTGACCCGAATGTTCTCGCTCAACCCCTCGATCCCGGCGCGCAGGCAGCAGATGCCGCGCACCACCAGATCGATCTGCACGCCGGCGCGGCCCGCTTCGTACAGCGCGTCGATCAGGTCGCCGTCGACCACGTTGTTGACCTTAACCCAGATCTGCGCGGGTCGGCCGGCCTTGGCGTGCTCGATCTCGGCCTTGATGCCGTCGAGCAGACGCTTGCGCAAGGTGAGCGGCGCGAGCGACAGCCGCTCCATCTCCTCCGGCGTGGCGTAGCCGGTCATGTAGTTGAAGGTGCGCGCTGCGTCGCGCCCCAGCGCCGGATCGCAGGTGAAATAGCTGAGGTCGGTGTAGATCTTGGCGGTGATCGGGTGATAGTTGCCGGTGCCGTAATGGACGTAGGTGCGCAGGCCCGAGCCCTCGCGCCGCACCACCATCGAGACCTTGGCGTGGGTTTTCAGGTCGACGAAGCCGTAGACCACCTGCACGCCCGCGCGCTCCAGATCGCGCGCCCAGCGGATGTTCGCCGCCTCGTCGAAGCGCGCCTTCAGCTCGACCAGCGCGGTGACGGATTTGCCGTTCTCCGCCGCTTCGCTCAGCGCCGCGATGATCGGGCTGTCCTTGCTGGTGCGGTAGAGGGTTTGCTTGATCGCGATGACCGCCGGGTCCTGCGCCGCCTGGCGCAGGAACTGGACGACCACGTCGAAACTCTCATAAGGGTGGTGGACGATGATGTCCTTCGCCCGGATCGCCGCGAAGCAGTCGCCGCCATAGTCGCGGATGCGCTCCGGAAAGCGGGCGTTGAAGGGCTCGAACAGCAGGTCACGCCGTTCGTCGACGATCAGCTGACTGGCGTCCGACAGGCCGAGGATGCCGTCCAACGCGAAGACGTCCTCCGCGTCGGCGTCCAGCTGATCGACCACAAAGTCGCGCAGATCCTCCGGCATCGCCGCTTCGATCTTCAGCCGGATGACGTGCCCGCGCCGGCGCCGGCGCAGCATGCTTTCGAAGGTGCGGACCAGATCCTCGGCCTCTTCGTCGATCTCGACGTCGCTGTCTCGGATCACCCGGAACATGCCCTTGCCCACCACCTCGAAGCCGGGAAACAGCCGATCGAGGTAGAGGCCGATCACCTTTTCCAACGAAATGAAGCGGATCTTCTGACCGGGCAGGCGCACGAACCGATCCAGATTGCTCGGGATCGGCAACAAGCCGTTCATGTGCTTTTCGTCGTCGGGTCGCAACAGCTCCAGCGCCAGCACCAGCCCCTTGTTCGGGATGAACGGGAACGGGTGCGCCGGATCCACCGCGAGCGGCGTCAGCGCCGGGAAGATCTGTTCAAGGAACCAGCCGTCGAGCCATGTGCGCTCCCGGCTCGTCAGGTCGTCGGCCTCCAGGATCTGAACGCCCTTCTTGGCCAGTTCCTTGGTCAGGACGCGCCAGATCTCCTGCTGCTGGTTCATCACCCGCCCGGCCTCTTCGGCGATGGCGGCCAGTTGCTGGGCCGGGGTCAGGCCGTCCTGGCTGGGGGTGGAGATGCCGGCGGCGACCTGCCCCTTCAGACCGGCGGCGCGGACCATATAGAACTCGTCGAGATTGCTCGCCGAAATCGACAGGAAACGCAGGCGTTCCAGCAGCGGATGCTGGGCGTTCATCGCCTCCTCCAACACGCGCGTGTTGAAGGCGAGCCAGCTGAGCTCCCGGTTGATGAACCGCTTGGGGCCGAACTCCTGAACGGACTTGACCGTGCGTCCGGCCTCTTCGATCTGCTCGACGACCTCGCCGGGAGCCGGAACCGGCCCGTCCGCCGCGCCGGCGGGCGGCGGCCGATGGGCGGCGCGCACGGCCTTCTCCTCCGGGTCGGCGGAGACCCCGGCGCTCTGGGCGGCGCCGTCGGCGGCGTCGATGGGGCTGTCGCTGGACGTCACGATTTCGTCTCCCGATCCGGCTATGCTTAAGGTTGACGGGCCTTTAGGTAAAGCCGATGTGTGACAGCTTGATGCACACAGTCTAACACGCCTTCCCCGCCGGGGTCCGCCCCCGCCCTCGATTTTCGACGCGAGACGCGCCGCCCATGCTCACGCTCTTCCTGCTCCGCCACGCCAAATCCAGTTGGACCGACACGGGTTTGAGCGACTTCGAACGGCCGCTGGCCCCGCGCGGTGAAAAGGCCGCGCCCAAGATCGGGGCGTTCATGGCCGGCGCCGGGTTCGAGCCTGACTTCATTCTGTGCTCCAGCGCCCAACGCACCCGCGAGACGCTGGCCCTCGTGCTGCCGCATCTGGGCGGCGACGCGGAGGCGCGCCTGACGCGCGGCGTCTACGAGGCCGACGACGAAGGCGATCTGCTGGCGCAGCTCGCGGCCCTCGACCGCGAGACGCCGGCGCCCGCGCGCGTGCTGCTGATCGGGCATAACCCGGCGATGCAGGACCTCGCGCTGCATCTGACGGGCCGCGGCGTGGAGGCCGACCGCGCCGCGTTGGCGGAGAAGTTCCCGACCGCCGCGCTCGCCGTCCTGACCTTCGATGCGGATCAGGGATGGACGGGGCTGACGGCGCAGTCCGGCCTGCTCACCCATTTCATTCGGCCGAAAGAGCTGACCTGACGCCGCCTTCGCGCGCGTCGTCGCGCCAGAAGGCCGGCGCCGCTTGGAACGTCTCCCAACAGGCCGCCAGCTTGGCGAGGCCCGCTTCGACCCGCGCGGCCTGAAATCCCTCGATCCGGTCGACCGCCTCCGCGTCGAGCCCCTCACGCGGATCATCTGCGCCGGCGAGCTCCTGCAAGAGGCCGTGCGCAACGGCCGCGTCATTCAGGCCGCCCAGGCAGTCCTGAAGCTTCTTCGCCGCCTTCAGCATCGGCTTGCGGGACTCCGCCGGATAGAGGCTTTGAAAGAACTCCAAGGCGTAGCGCAGGTTCTTGATCTCGATGCGAAGCTGGTGCTGCTCCTCGACGGGCAGCGCTGACGGATCGCCCTTGGCGTCGACGAGGATCCTGGCATGGCGCGCGTCCAGCAACTCGGCGGCGAAACGCCCGATCGCGACCGCGTGCGCCTTCGGATTGTCGGTGAAGGCCCAGCCGTCCAGATCGAGGATCAGGCGCTGGCAGCGTTTTTTCTCGAACGCCTTCACCGCCTGCTTGTAACCCGCCTTTCGGCGCTTGCGCGCCTGCGCCTCGATCGCCTGAAGCGCCTCAAGCCCAGGGCCGCCCGGGCGCTCCCGCAGCAGCGGGGCGAGCGTCTCCTCCAGAAAGACGTCCCAGTCGCGGGCCGGGCCGAGCGCCCCCTGCATCCAACGCAGCCGCTTCGCGAGCGGCTTGCGGTGCGCGTCCTCGATGATCGGCTTGAAGGCGCTGAGCGCGGCGCGGGTCCGGCGCACTGCGACGCGCGCCTGGTGCACGCCCTCCGAATCCTCGCCCCGGCGCACCACCGGCTCGTTCGCCAGCAGCTGCGCCGCGCCGCCTGACAGAATCGTCGCCAACGCCTGGCGCGCGCTCATCGTCGGATCGAGGTCGGGAGAGCCGGCCTTCTTGGGCGGGGTCGGCGCGCCGAGAAAGAGCGCGTAGCCGCGCGCGGCCTTGCTGGCCGCGCCGACCGAGAAGCGGACGCGTTCGCGCAGATCATGGGCGAAGGCGAGGAGATCGGCGGGCGAGCCGCCTTTTAGCTCCAACTCAGCCTCGCAGATCGTCTCCGGCGCGGACGCCCCGTCGCTGCGGATCTCGCCGTGGTCGAGCGCGAGTTCGATCAGGCTATCACCCCACTCGATCATCCAGAGCGTGCGCTTGACGTCGGTGGAGAAGACCGGCCGCAGCGATCGCTCGGCGCAGGCCTTACGCACGCGCGTGCGAACGCCGTCATCGCTGATCAGGTCCAGATCCGGCGCGTCGCCGGCGATCGGGGCGTTCACCTCGACGCGCGTCTGAACTCCGCCCGCCGGCCCCGCCGGGGCTTTCACGGTCTGCACGCGCCGGCGCCCCTCCTGGCGCAGGCGTAGGGCCACGCCGGCGTCTTTCAGGGCCAGATCGTCGGTATCGAAATACACCGCAATCAACCGCCGGTTCGCCGCGCGCCCGCGCTTCAGCCGGTGCAGCTGCGGATCGCGACGCAATTTAGCGGCGGCGCGCGCGCCCAACACCAGCTTCAATTCAATTTCCTGCTCGCTCATACCCCTTTTGATAGGAAGGTCGCGCGCCTGCAATCAAACGGAAAAGCCGGCGTCACGAAAAATTCACGCGGTTGAAACCTTTCCGCGACCAGCTTCGAGGGCGACCGGCCGCACCATGTCATCCCAGCCGAAGCGACACGGAGAGTCGGGATCTCGGCGCATGTGCATGGCCCGGGATATCCCGGGTCGACCTGACGGCCGACCGGGCTGACAGGCTTTTTCGAGATTCAGGGGCGGTCGCCCTAAAGCGTCCCCGGAAACGCGCCGCCGTCCAACAGGATGTTCTGACCGGTGATGAAGCCGGACTGCGCGCCGCACAGCCAAGCGCAGGCCTGACCGAACTCGGCCGGATCGCCTACTCGGCCGGCCGGATTGGTGGCGCTGACCTCTGCGCGGACGTCCTCCACCGACCGGCCTTCCTTCTCCGCACGCGCCTTGAGCGTTCCTTTCAGCCGGTCAGTGTCAAACGGCCCGGGCAGCAGGCCGTTGATGGTGACGTTGCAGCGCACCGTCTCGCGGCTCAGCCCGGCGATGAAGCCGGTCAGGCCCGCCCGCGCGCCGTTCGAGAGACCCAATATCGGGATCGGCGCCTTCACCGCCGCCGAGGTGATGTTGACGATCCGACCGAAGCGACGCTCCATCATGCCGTCGACGACGGCTTTGATCAGGAGAATCGGGGTCAGCATATTTGCGTCGACCGCCTTGACCCAATCCTCCCGATCCCAATCGCGGAAGTCGCCGGGCGGCGGACCGCCGGCGTTGTTGATCAGAATATCCGGTGCGGGACAGGCGGCCAGCACCTGCTCGCGGCCCTCGGCGGCGGTCACGTCGCAGGCGACGGGCGTCACCTTCACGCCGTGCGCGGCGGCGATCTCCTCGGCGGTCTTCTCCAGCGTCTCGGCGGTGCGCGCGTTGATCACCAGATCGACGCCTTCCGCCGCCAGCGCCTCGGCGCAGGCCCGCCCCAAACCCTTCGACGCCGCGCAGACGATCGCCGTGCGGCCGTTCAGTCCCAGATCCATTGTCTCGCGTCCTCCTGTTCCGATTTTCCCATGCCATGCGGCGCAAGCGGCCGCTCATCCGCCGCTCATTCGCTCTCGTCCAAGCTCTCCAACGCGCGGCGCGCCAGCGGCAACGTGAGGCCCTTGCGTTCGGCCAACGCCATCCGGTCCAAGCGGTCGACCAGCGACAACGCGGCCTCAAACGTCCGCGGCATGCGGGCGCTCAGATACTCGATCAACTCAGGCGCGACGGGCAATTGACGATCGGCGAACAGCTTCATCAACACCGCGCCCAACAGCGCGTCGTCCGGCGTCCCGAGGGCGACCGACGGCGCCGCCGCCAGGCGCGAGCGCAGATCCGCCGTCCCCATCGTCCAGCGCGCCGGCGCGACGCGCGCGCCCGCCAGCATCGCGCCAGAGCGCTCGCGCAACATGTTGAACAGGTGAAACAGCGCGTCCGGCTCCGCCGCCGCATCAGCTGCGTCGACGGCGACCCAGCGCCGCGCGCCGAGGCGTTCGTCCAATCCCTCGACCCGCAGATCGGCGGCCGACCAGACGGGCGCGCCCGCCGCCTCGGCCCAGACGTGCAGCAGGTGCGTCTTGCCGGAGCCTTCCGGTCCGTAAAGCGTCAGCGCCGGGGCCGGCCAGTCGGGCCATCGGTCGATCCAGGCGACCGCCGCCTCGTTGCAGGGCGCAACCAAAAAGTCCTCGCGCCCGCGCGCAGGGCGGTGCGGAAGAGCGAGGGGCAGTTGTTCGGGTCTGGCGGGCTTCGCGCTCATTGCGCGTCGGTGCGGCGCAGGGTCCAACTGGCGGCGTCCTCGGACAGCGCGATGGTCAGGCCGCGCTGCAACAAGGCCGTCTGCAGCTGATAGATGTCCCCGACATACTCGACGTCGAAGGCCGCCTCGGTGATCGTGGTGCGGATCAAGGTCGCGCTGCGCACGGGCGGCGCGCCCTCCAGCGCGCGTTCGACCGCGACCAGATCGTCAAGGCCGGCGATCGGCGCCGTCATCGCAAGCACGGTGCCGCCCAGGTCGTAGCGCAGCAGATTCTCGCGGGTCCACGCCTCTTCCAGCACGTCGACGACGCGCGCGACCGCATCAGCGCGCGTCGCCTCCTCAACGTCGGGCGGCTCTTCGCCCTCTTTTGCGCGCGCCTCAAGGCTTTCGGCGGGCGGCGGGTCGACGCCGATTACGGTCGAGACCGGGGGCCATCCCGGCGCCGACACGGCGATTGAAATCGACAGTCCGGCGCCCGCCCCCTCACGCGCATGCGCGACGACCGCGCCGCCGGCGCCGTAGCGCGCGGCCAACGCCGCCAAGGCCTCAGAGTCGCCGGCGAGCGCGCCCTGCGCGTCGATCGCCCCGATATCGCCCAGGTCGCCGAGCGGCGCGATCACCGGAACCAGGCCGCCCGGCGCCGCTTCGGCCAGCCACGCGTCAAGCCAGGGATTGGCCCCGCTCCACAGCGTCGGCGCGCCGCCCGACGGCTCGTAGACCGGCGCCACCACCAACGGGCGCGAGCGGGTTTTCGCGTAGGCGATCCCGTCGCGCTGCATCAGACGGCTCACCGCGTCCTCCTGAAAACGCACGGTCAGTTCGGCCAGATAGCGCCCGCCGCCGAACTTCTCCTCCTCGAACGTCACGTCGCGGATCAGCCTTTCAAGCCGGTCGGGTTCGATCTGCGGGAGCCGATCTGCGTCGCGTTCGATCGTCAAGCGTTCGAACAACCGACGGAAGGCGGTGCGCTTGGCTTCGGCGACGCCGGCCTCCTTCGCGGCCACATCGTTCTCGCCGGTGGCGTCGACCTCGACGCCGGCGACGGTGTAGACGCCGGCGTCCTGCGCCAGGGCGGCCGACGCGCCGACGACGCTCAGCGCCAGCGCGGCGCACGTCGCGCACCTGCGGAAGGTCCGCCATAGCCGATGCGTCGTCAGCCCTACCAGCAGCATTGCAAAACGCTCCCTATTCACTATGGTCCGCGGAACTCGGGACGGGACGTCCCCACCCCTTCAGACCCGCGCCATTTATAGCGCGCCGCCCGGCGAGGACGCCAGAGTGGACCCTAACGACCGATCCGCTTCGAACAAGCCCAACGACGCCGGCGCCGGGCGCCTGACCTACGCCGACGCGGGCGTCGACATCGACGCCGGCAATGCGCTGGTCGACCGGATCAAGCCATTCGCCAGGATGACGCGGCGCGCCGGCGCGGACGGCGCGCTCGGGGGATTCGGCGCGCTGTTCGATCCGAAGGCGGCGGGCTATCAGGATCCGATCCTGGTTGCGGGGACCGACGGAGTCGGCACCAAGCTGAAGCTCGCGATCGAGGCGGACAAGCATGATACGGTCGGGATCGACCTGGTCGCCATGTGCGTCAACGATCTGGTCGTCCAAGGCGCCGAGCCGCTGTTCTTCCTGGACTATTTCGCAACCGGCCGCCTGGCCGTCGATACGGCCGCCGCAGTGGTCGAGGGCATCGCCGGCGGCTGCAAGGAGGCCGGCTGCGCGCTGATCGGCGGCGAGACCGCCGAGATGCCGGGCATGTACGCCGACGGTCATTACGATTTGGCCGGCTTCGCCGTCGGTGCGGTGGAGCGGGACCAGTTGCTCGACGGCTCGAAGACGGCCGAAGGCGACGTGCTGATCGGCCTGCCCTCCTCCGGCCCGCACTCCAACGGCTACAGCTTGATCCGCCGGATCGTAGAGCGCAGCGGTCTCGCGCTCGACGACTCGGCCCCGTTCCAACCGGAGACGAGCCTGGGCGCCGCCTTGCTGACGCCGACGCGGCTTTACATTCAAAGCTGCCTCGCCGCGATCCGCGCCGGCGGGGTCCATTCGCTGTGCCATATCACCGGCGGCGGGTTTTACGAGAACCTGCCGCGAGTAACCGGGGCGACGCTGTCCTGTCGGCTCGAGCGGAGTTGGAACGAACCGCCGGTCTTTCAATGGCTCGCCGAAGTCGGTCGCGTCGACGCGCACGAGATGCACCGCACCTTCAACTGCGGCGTCGGCATGGTCTTGGCCGTCGCGCCGGAGCGTGAGGCGGCCGTCAGCGCCGCCCTGGTCGAAGCGGGCGAGTCGCCCGTAAGGATCGGCGAATTGGTCGCGCGCGAAGACGGCCCGGCGGTCTCGATCGCCGGGATCGACGGCTGACCCGCACGACATGGCGCAGGCTCGCAAGCTCAGGGTCGGCGTGCTCCTGTCCGGCGGCGGCACGAATCTTCAGGCGCTGCTGGACGCGTGCGCCGATGCGAGCTTTCCGGCCGAAATCGCCCTCGTCGTCTCCAACAACGAGGACGCGTTCGGCCTGACGCGAGCGCGGCGCGCCGGCGTGGAGACGGCGGTTCTCGACCACCGCCCGTACGCCAAGCGCGAGGAGTTCGAGGCGGATCTGGATCGACTGCTGCGCGGGCATGACGTGGAGGTGATCTGCCTCGCCGGCTTCCTGCGGGTCCTGACGGAAGGCTTCGTGGAGGCCTGGCGCGACCGGATGCTGAACATTCACCCCTCGCTGCTGCCCGCTTATAAAGGGCTGCACACCCACGCCCGCGCGCTCGCCGACGGGGTCGCGACACACGGCTGCACGGTGCATTTCGTGCGCCCGGCGCTCGACGACGGCCCGCTTGTCGTGCAGGCGGAAGTCCCGGTCGAGCCCGGCGACGACGTCGACAGCCTGGCCGCGCGCGTGTTGACCCGCGAGCATGCGATCTATCCGTTGGCGCTGAAACTTCTGGGCGACGGGCGACTGAAGGTCGTCGACGACCATGTCCGGATCGACGGCGCGCCCGGGCCTCTCCGCCTGGGCTGGGAGAGCGTCGACGCCGCCGACCCTCACGGCCGCGCGAGCTGACGTCGAACGACCGAGTTTGCTTGAGCGCCGCCGCGGCATGGGTAAAATCGGCCGCGCCGAACCAAGGCGTTGGAGAAAACCGACGCGCGCGCAACACCTTCGGGGGAAGGATGAAAGGGACGATGGCCATGGCACATGACGAGTTGGAGTTCACCCGCGCGCCGCGCGAAAATCTGCAGACCTATGCGCGGATGAAGAAGCTGATCGTAACCGGCGTTGTGGGGTCGTGCCTGGTGCTGATCATCCTGGCGGCCTGGCTGGTCTGATCGGCCGCCCGCCGCCCGGCGAGCGCAGATCGCAGATCGCAGATTGCGGATACGAAAAACGCCGCCTCGGGAGCCCGAGGCGGCGTTTTCTCGTTCAGCACGCCGACTTGTGCGCGTCGGCGTCAGCCGACGATTTCGACGCCGGCGAAGAAGTAGGCGATTTCGATCGCCGCGTTTTCCGGCGAATCGGAGCCGTGCGCCGAGTTCGCCTCGACGGATTCGCCGAACAGCTTGCGCACCGTGCCCTCGTCGGCGTTGGCCGGGTTCGTCGCGCCCATGACTTCACGGTTCTTCGCGACGGCGCCTTCGCCCTCCAGCACCTGGACCACGACGGGACCCGAAGTCATGAAAGCGACCAAATCGTTAAAGAAGGCGCGCTCCTTGTGCACGGCGTAGAAGGTCTCCGCCTGCTCTTTCGTCAGCCAAAGGCGCTTCTGCGCCACGATGCGCAGGCCCGCCTCTTCGAACATCGCGTTGATTTTGCCGGTCAGGTTCCGGCGGGTCGCGTCAGGCTTGATGATCGACAGGGTGCGTTCGACAGCCATTTCGTCTCGGTCCTCAGTGTCTCGCGGCGGACGTCCCGTGAAGGCGCGTCGGCTCTGGTGGAATTCCGGGAACGCGGGGCCGGCCGATCAGGCCCGCCCCGCAAGCCGCGCGCCTTATAGACGCAGCGTCCGAGCGGGGCAAGCGTTGCAACGCAGCATCGCCCTCGCCCGAGCGCGCGCTTGAGCGACCCTGCGCCGCGGCCCGGTTTCGCGGACGCTTGCAAAGGCGGCGCAACCTGCTATCCCCCGGCGCATGCTGATCCTGCGCGACATCACGCTGCGCGTCGGCGGCCGCGTGCTGCTGGACGGCGCCAGCGCCCAGATCCCCGACGGCCACCGCATCGGCCTCGTCGGGCGCAACGGCACGGGCAAGACGACCCTGTTGCGTCTGATCCTGGGCGATATCGCCGCCGACGGCGGCGAGGTGACCTACGGCGCGCGAGAAAGCGTCGGCGCGGTGGCGCAGGAGGCGCCGGCGGACGATCGTCCGCCGCTGGCCCACGTTCTGGCGGCCGACCGGCGGCTGGCCGCGTTGACCGCCGAGGCCGAAACGGCGACCGACCCTGATCGGATCGGCGAACTGCACGCGCGCCTCGCAGATCTGGGCGCGCACCGGGCGGAGGCGCGCGCCGCGCGCATTCTTTCGGGCCTCGGCTTCAACGAAGCGGCGCAGGCCCGCCCGGTACGCGAGTTCTCCGGCGGCTGGCGCATGCGCGTCGCGTTGGCCGGCGCGCTGTTCGCCGAGCCCGACATCCTGCTGCTGGACGAGCCGACCAACCATCTCGATTTGGAAAGCGCGCTGTGGCTGGAGAGCTACTTGCAGAGCTATCCGCGCACCCTGATCCTGGTTAGTCACGACCGCGGTCTGCTGAACCGGATTCCGACGGAAATCCTGCACCTCTTCGACGGCAAGCTGACGCTCTACACCGGCGGCTACGACGATTTCGAAGCGCTCAGACGTGAACGCCAGGCCCACCAAAAAGCCTTGCAGGCGAAGCAGGAGGCTCAGCGCCGCCATATCATGAGCTTCGTCGACCGGTTCCGCTACAAGGCGTCCAAGGCGCGACAGGCGCAATCGCGCCTGAAGATGCTGGAGCGGATGGAGCCGATCGCCATCGCGGCCGAGGATCCGACCGTCAGCTTCGACCTGCCGACGCCGGAGATCCTGCCGCCGCCCATCGTGGCGCTGGAGGAAGCGAGCGTGGGCTACGATCCGACGAAGCCGGTGCTGCGGCGGCTCAGCCTTCGCATCGACATGGACGACCGGATCGCGCTCCTCGGCGCGAACGGCAACGGCAAGACGACGTTGCTCAAACTGTTCGCCGGCAAGCTGAAGCCGTTGGACGGCAAGATGCGCAAGCCTTCCAAGTTGGAGGTCGGCTATTTCGCGCAGAATTCGATGGAGGAGCTCCACCCGCGGCTCTCAGCTCTGGAGCAGATCCAAGCGCTGGAGCCTATGGCCGCCGAGACCAAGCTGCGCGCGCATCTGGGCCGCTTCGGCTTCCCCCAAGCGATGGCCGACACCAAGATCGCCAAACTCTCCGGGGGCGAGAAAGCGCGCCTCGCGCTGGCGCTGATCTGCCGCAAGCATCCGCACCTGCTGCTGCTGGACGAGCCGACGAACCATCTCGATATCGACAGCCGGCAAGCCTTGATCCAGGCGCTGGCGGCCTACGAGGGGGCGGTCGTGATCGTCACCCATGATCCTTATTTGGTCGACGCCACGGCTGATCGACTTTGGTTGGTGCGCGGCGGCGACGTGAAGCCGTTCGACGGCGACGTCGCCGATTACCGCACGATGCTTGAGCGAGAGCGCCGCGCCGCCCGCGCCGAAGAGAAGGCGGAGGCGAAGGCCGCCGCTGCGGAAGCCGTCGCGCCGGCGGACGAGCCCGTCGCCCCGCCGCCCGCCGCGCCGGCGGCGCCGAAAGCCGACCGCCGCGCCCGCGCGCAGGCGCGCGAAAAGCTGGCCCCGCTGCGCAAGGCGACGAAGGAATTGGAGACGAAGCTCGACCGCCTGAACGCTGAAAAGGCGCGCGTCGACGGGCAATTGGCCGATCCGGCCACCTATGACGGACCGGCCGCTCGATTGAGCGACCTCACAAAACTCTCGAGCGACCTCGCCCGCGCGATCGAAAAGACCGAGGAGGCTTGGCTCGCCGCGCATGAAGCGTTGGAGGCCGCGCAGGCCGACGAGGCCGACGCGTAGGCGAGCCTCACCGACGATGACAAGTGCGTGAGCGATGCGGCCTCGCGCTTGTCAGACGCGCCCCGTCGGCAAATATGGCGAAGCGAGCGCGCGCATCGGCGGAAAGGTCGAGCGCGCCGCAACCGACAGGAGCGCGAACGCCCATGACTGCCCCCCTTTCCCGCCGCACCCTTCTGGCGATGCTTCCCGCCGCGGCCGCATTGGTCGCGAGCGGGACGCTCACGCCCGCCCCAGCCGCCGCCGACCAGGTCAACCAGACGCTGCTGGGCGGCGTCGCGATCGACGGCTACGATCCCGTCGCCTACTTCACGCAAGGCGCCCCGGTTGAGGGCTCCTCGGCGCACGCCTTCGACTGGAACGGCGCGGAGTGGCGCTTCGCCAGCGCCGACCATCTTGAGATGTTCAAGGCGGATCCGGAGAAATACGCGCCCGCCTACGGCGGCTATTGCGCCTGGGCGGTGAGCCAGGGTTACACAGCCAGCATCGATCCCGAGGCCTGGAAGATCGTCGACGGCTCGCTCTACCTCAACTACAACCGCGAGATCCAAAAGCGCTGGGAGACGGACATCTCCGGCTTCATCGAGGCCGCGAACGCTAATTGGCCGAAGATCAAGTCAGAGCTTTGAGGCCGCGGCGCCGACGGCGCGGTCGGGCCTTTCCCCGGGACAAGCCCGGTGTGACGACGTTTAGCCCTCAAACCGGCCGGATCGTCGGCATTGCCGGGATCTCCCCGGCCGGCCTCGCACGCGGAAAGGCGGCCAGGCGAAGGCGAACAGGCGAAGGCGGCGACGAAAAAGGGGAAGCCAGGCGGCTTCCCCTTCTTCCTTGTGACGGCCGATCCGGGCCTCAGCCGAGCATTCGATTCCACCAGCCCTTTCGCTTGGGCTTCTCGCCCTTCTTCTCGCTGCCGTCGGTGACGACGTACTGCTCCAGCGGATCAGCCTGCGACTCCGACTCAGGCGTCGGCTGGTCGCCGGACTGAGCCCCAGCATCGGCCGCCGGCTCATTTACAGACTCGTCAGGCGCCGGCGCCGCCGGCTCGGGCTTGGCCGGCGCGTCGGTTTTACGCTTACGGCCCGGCCGCTTCGCGCGGGCTTTCTTGGCCGGCTTCTCCGCCGCGTCGGGGGCCGCATCGGGCGCCGATTCGGGCGCCGCTTCGGCGTCCGGGTCCGCGCCCTCGTCGCCCGTACCGGACGCCGCTTCGGCGTTTTCCTCCGCCGGCTCTTCCCGCTTCTTGGAGGCGCGTCGGCGTCTCGGCTTCGGCGCGGCTTCGGCGGCGGCTTCCTTCGCTACCTCCTGGGGAGCGCTTTCGCCCTCGGGGTCGCGTTCGCCGCCGTCGCCGGCCTCCGAGGCCTCGCCCTCCGGCGCCTTGCGCCGCGAGCGGCGGGCGCGCGGGCGCTTCGGCTTCTCCGCCTCGTCTCGCCCGGGCTCGGCCGCCGCCTCTTCCGCGGTGTCGGCGGCGCTTTCAGAGCCGTCGCCGTCCGCGTCGTCAGAGGCCTGCTGGTCCTGGTCGCCGTCTTCCGGGCGACGGTTGCGGCGGCGCCCGCCGCGCCGGCCGCGCTTGCGCCGACGCTTGCTGCGATCGCTTTCGCTGTCATCCTCGCCTTCAGCGGCGTCGCGACGGTCCTCCACAGCCTCTTCGGCTTCGGCGGCTTGGTCGTCGCGGTCCTCGCCGCGGTCCTCGCCGCGCTCGCCGCCGCGGTCCTCGTCGCGCCCGCCGCGCCGTCGACCGCCGCGCTTGCCGCGTCGGCGCGCGTTGTCGTCGCCGGACCGATCGCCGCCGGACCGATCGCCGCCGGACCGATCCGAGCCGGACCGCTCGCCGCCGCGGCTCTGCTGTCCGAGGTCTTCGACCGGCTGTTCGGTCGCATCCTCTACGTCCTGCGCGGTCCGCGTCAGCTCGAACTTCGGCGGCAGCAGTTCCGAATCCGCCTCGATGGTGACGCGAAAGCCGTACTGCGCCTCCATGTCGCTCAGGATCGCACGCTTGTGATTAAGAATGTACAGGGCGACGTCCACCGGCACGCGGGCCTTCACCACGGCCGAGCGCTTGCGCAACCCCTCTTCCTCGATCGAACGCAGGCAGATCAGCGCAGCGGTCTCGGTCGAGGCGATGTAGCCGACGCCGCCGCAGGTCGGGCAGGGCTGACTCATCGCCTCAATCAGGCTGGGACGCAGCCGCTGGCGCGACATTTCCATCAGACCGAAGGCGCTGATGCGCCCAACCTGGATGCGCGCGCGATCGCGGCGCAGGCTTTCCTTCAGCTTGCGTTCGACCTGGCCGATATTGCGGTTGTCGTCCATGTCGATGAAGTCGATGACGATCAGACCGGCCAGATCGCGCAGCCGCAGCTGGCGAGCGACTTCCTCGGCCGCCTCCATGTTGGTCTTGAGGGCGGTCTCCTCGATGTGCCGCTCCTTGGTGGCGCGGCCGGAGTTGACGTCGATCGCCACCAGCGCTTCCGTCTGGTGGATGACGATCGTCCCGCCGGAGCGCAGTTGGACCTGCGGCTCGTGGATCTGAGCCAATTGCTGCTCCACCTGATAGCGATGGAACAGCGGCACGCCCTGCTCGTCCTTGTAGCGTTGGACTTTTTTGGCGTGGCTGGGGACCAGCGCCTTCATGAAGTCCTTCGCGGTCTTGTAGGCCTCCTCACCCGCGACCAGCACCTCCTCGATGTCTTTCGAATAGAGGTCGCGGATCGAACGCTTGATGAGGTTCGCCTCCTCATGGATCAGCGCCGGCGCCGTCGACTGCAGCGTCTTTTGCCGGATGTCGTCCCAGAGCTTCAGAATATATTCGAAGTCGCGCTTGATCTCGGCCTTCGAGCGCTCCGCCCCCGCGGTGCGCAGGATGACGGCCATGCCCTCCGGCGTCTCGAGCTCCGACATCACGGTCTTCAGGCGCTTGCGGTCCTGGGCGTTGGCGATCTTTCGGCTGACCCCGCCGCCGCGCGAGGTGTTGGGCATCAGGACGCAATAGCGCCCGGCCAGGCTGAGATAGGTCGTGAGCGCCGCGCCCTTGGTGCCGCGCTCCTCCTTCACCACTTGGACCAGCATGACCTGCCGGCGCTTGATGACCTCTTGGATCTTGTACTGGCGCTTCAGGCGCGGGCGCCGGCGCTGGGCCTCCTCGACCGCCTCGTCCACCGCCTCGGCGCCCCCCATGTCCTCCACGGGCTCGCCGTCGGGACCGCGGCGATCGTCGTCGCCGTTGTCATCGTCGCCGTTCTGGGAATCCTCGACGAGATCCTCACGGTCGGAGACCGGAATCCGGTAGTAATCCGGGTGGATTTCGCTGAACGCCAGGAAACCGTGGCGGTTGCCGCCATACTCCACGAAGGCCGCCTGCAAGGACGGCTCCACCCGCGTCACTTTCGCCAGGTAGATATTGCCTTTCAGCTGCGCCTTGGTGGTGGTCTCGTAATCGAATTCCTCAAGCTTGTTGCCGCTGACGACCGTGACCCGGGTCTCCTCCGGGTGGGTCGCGTCTATCAACATTCTGCGCGTCATTAACTCCGTCCTCTGCCCGACGGCGGGCGCCGAGTCGCGCCAGGGCCGTCAGGTCTTTTCTCTGGGCAAGGCCGCCGCCGCCGACCGTACGCTGAGAGCCGGCCCGCGCACGCTGCGCGGCCGGCTTCACGCCCGACCGGTTGACGGAAAACGCGCCCCGCCCGCCGACGCGAGGATGCGCGTCGGTGATGCAGGGCTGCGCGCGGCTTGCGATCGCCATTGAAAGAACCGCCTCTCTCGATCGGAGCCGTTAGGTCCGGGGCCGGCGGCGCGTCGTCTGGATCTCAAGACCGCGTCTGACCCCGGCGAAAGCCGCCGGCGCCAAGCGCCGCTTTCCTGGGCGCGCCCCGCTCTGGCGAGGGAGGCCGAAGCGCCCGGCTGTCGACCCGCGACCCGTCGTCCTTCCGGCCGATGGATCCGATCTTCGTCTTCGTTCGTCGTCCGCGCCGCCCCGGGGTCCGCCCCTGGCGCGCCGCAAGAAAACTGCAGGTCCGACCCGAAGGTCGGCGAACCGTCCGGATGCGTGCGACATGATCGATCGACATCGACCCGACGTCGATCGGCTCCGCCGTCGGTCCCGCGCCTTCATCTCGAAAGGCGGCGGGAAATGCGGCGCGTCGCCCGCCCAAATCAGGACCCGGACTCCGTCGGCGCGTACTCTATCCGCAGCGCGGGGGCCGACACAAATGCTTTTACGCGCCGCAGCGCAGCCGCACAAGTATCGAGCGTCGCCGTCAAATTCTGGCCCGAATGTTGCTCGAAAAGACGCGGATCACGCGCGATTCCGCGCGGATCGGCTTTGAAAGGCGGCGCCAAATCTGCCATATATCTAGCGTCGCCTTGGGGAATGGACCGCAATATGTTCTGGCGAAACCTGCTCTCTTCGCTGCCGACCGCCCTCGCGGCGCTGACGCTGTGGGCCGTCGCGGGCGCGCCGGCGGGCGCGCAGGCGATCACCGACGTGCGCAGCGGGGTGCATGAGGCGCAGACCCGGTTCGTCATCGAATTGGACAGCGCCCAGCCCTTTCGCGCCTTCGTGCTGACTAACCCGCACCGCGCGGTGATCGACCTGCCCGACGTCGAATGGCGCGGCAGCCCCCCGCACCAGCAGCAAGGCGTCGGACTTATCGGCAATCTCCGCTACGGCCTGTTTCGACCGGGCATCAGCCGCGTCGTGATCGACTTGAAGGGTCCGGCGACGATCGCGGCCGCCTTCCCGCTCGACGCAGGCGGCGGCTCGGGACCGCGCATCGTGGTCGATCTCAAACCCGATTCCGGCCAGGCGGCGGCGACGCAGGAGCCGGTCGCGTCCGCCGGGTGGAGCGATTACGCCCAGCGGCTGGAGAAATCCTCCACCGCCACCGCCAGCCTCGCCCCGCCGGAGCCGGCGGCGTCGGGTAAGCGCATCGTGGTTCTGGATCCCGGCCACGGCGGCGTCGATCCGGGCGCGATCGGCGTCTCGGGCGCCTATGAGAAAGACATCGTGCTGGGCATCGCCAAAGCGTTGAAAGACGCATTGGAGCGCACCGGACGTTACGAGGTGGTGCTGACCCGCGACCGTGACGTCTATCTGCCGCTGCGCGAGCGGTATCAGGTCGCCCATGACGTGGAGGCGGAGTTGTTCGTCTCCCTGCATGCGGACGCGCACCCCTCGCGCTCTTTGCGCGGCGCATCGGTCTACACCTTGTCCGACACGGCCTCCGATTCCGAGGCCGCCGCACTCGCGCGCAAGGAAAACAAATCGGACGTGATCGCGGGCGCCGACCTCTCCGGCTACACCACCGAGGTCTCCTCGATCCTGATCGATTTGGCCCAACAGAGCGTCAACGAGAACAGCTGGCATTTCGCGGAAATGCTGGTCGACGATCTGGCGCGCGAGGTTCGGGTCTTGAACAACACCCACCGTTTCGCCGGCTTCGCGGTTCTGAAGTCGCCGAACGTGCCGTCGGTGCTGGTGGAGCTCGGCTACCTCTCCAACCGCGACGACGAGCGGCTGTTGAAGACGGACGATTACCGCGGGCGCGTCGCCCGCGCGCTGACCCGCGCCGTCGACCGCTATTTTGAACGGCAGGAGCGGTTGAGCCGGTCGTGAGGCCCCGGCGTCACGGTGCAGAATCCGCCCCGATCCCGGCGCCGAACGGTCGCTTTTCCCGGTTAGTTTGGCTATACATCGCTGGGGGGCGTTCGTGCGAACGCGGCGCGTCGGCCGGACGGTCGGCGCGCTGAACCGAGGGTGCAAGACGGCGGTCACATGCGTGCATTGAAGCTCTTCGGGGTCCTGGTGGGCCTGTTCATTCTGCTCGGCGCGGCCGGCGTCGGGGCGGCGGTCTACGGGCTGTGGCATTACGGCCAGGATTTGCCGGACTATCGCCAGCTGGCCGACTATCAGCCGCCGACGGCGACGCGCGTCCACGGCGGCGACGGCCGACTGATCGCCGAATTCGCGACCGAGCGCCGCGTCTTCGTGCCCATCGAGGCCATGCCCAAGCGCCTGATCCACGGCTTCATCGCGGCCGAGGATCAGAACTTCTTCCGCCATTCCGGCGTCGATTTCATCGCATTGGCCCGCGCCGTGGTCGTCAACGTCCAGAATTATCTGGAGGACCGGCGCCCTATCGGCGCCTCCACCATCACCCAGCAGGTGGCGAAGAACTTCCTGCTGACCAACGAGGTCTCCATCGAGCGCAAGATCAAGGAGGCGATCCTCGCCTTCCGGATCGAGCGCGCGCTCTCCAAGGAGCGCATTCTGGAGCTCTATCTGAACGAAATCTATCTCGGCTCGGGCTCGTACGGGGTGGCCGCGGCGGCGCTCAACTATTTCGACAAGAGCCTGGACGAGCTGACGGTCGAGGAGATCGCCTACCTCGCCGCCCTGCCGAAAGCGCCGAACAACTACCACCCGACCCGCAAGACCGAGGCGGCTATCGCCCGGCGCAACTGGGTGCTGGGCCGGATGCGCGAAGAAGGCTTCATCGACGCCGCGACCGAACAGGACGCCGCCGCCAAACCGCTGGAGGCGCGCCGGCGCACGGATCTGGACACTGTCGCCGCCGACTATTTCGTCGAGGAGGTGCGCCGCGAATTGGTCGACCGCTTCGGCGAGAACGGGCTTTATGAGGGCGGGCTGTTCGTTCACACGACGCTCGACGCCGACCTACAGCGTTACGCCCGCGACGCGCTGCGAGACGGGCTTCTGGCCTACGACCGGCGCCACGGCTGGCGCGGGCCGGCGGCCGCCATCGACCTCACGGCGCTCGGCGACGGCCCCGACGCCTGGGCGCAGGCGCTGGCCGAGGTTCCCAACCCGCCGGGCAATCCCGGCTGGCGTCTCGCCGTCGTGCTGGCGGTCGAAAAGGAGGAAGCGACGCTCGGCCTGAACCGGCTCGACGATTCGGGGGTGGCGGCCGGCCGCATCCCTCGGCGCGAGCTGACTTGGGCGCGCGCGCACAACGGCTATGACGAGGATCTCGGCCCGACGATCTCCTCGGTCGAGCAGGTGTTGAGCCCCGGCGACGTCGTGCTGGTCGAAGCCGTGCGCGAAGGCCGCCCCCGCGAAGAGGGCGGCGAGCCGGTCGAGTATCCGGAGGGGACGTACGCCCTGCGGCAGATACCGGAAATCAGCGGCGGCGTCGTGGCGATGGATCCCCACACCGGCCGGGTGCTGGCGATGTCCGGCGGCTGGAGCTTCGAGATCAGCCAGTTCAACCGCGCGACCCAGGCCGAGCGTCAGCCCGGCTCCGCCTTCAAGCCCTTCGTCTATCTGACCGCGCTGGAGAACGGCTTCACGCCGGCCACCATCATCCTCGACGCGCCTTTCGTGATCGATCAAGGCGAGGGCTTGGGCAAGTGGAAGCCGGCCAACTTCTCGCGCAAATTCTACGGGCCGAGCCCGATGCGCCTCGGCATCGAGAAGTCGCGCAACCTGATGACCGTGCGCCTCGCCCAAGCGGTCGGCATGGAGAAGGTCTCGGCCCTCGCCGAGGATTTCGGCATCATGGAGAGCATGCCGGAGCAACTGGCCATGGCGCTCGGCGCCGGGACCGTGCGGGTGATCGACATGGCGAGCGCCTACGCCGCCCTGGTCAACGGCGGCAAGAAGATCGCCCCGACGCTGGTCGACCGGGTGCAGGACCGCCACGGCCGCATCGTCTATCGCCACGATCAACGCGACTGCGCGGGTTGCCGGGCGGAGTTCTGGGATCGTCAGGCCGTCCCGGAGCTGCCGGATCCGCGCCCGCGCCTCGTCTCGGCCACCAGCGCCTATCAGATCGTCAGCATGCTGGAGGGCGTGGTCCAACGCGGCACCGGCCGGCGCATCGCCGAGATCGGCAAGCCGCTCGCCGGCAAGACGGGCACGACGAACGACAGCAAGGACACTTGGTTCATGGGCTTCTCGCCCGATCTCGTGTTCGGCGTCTTCGTCGGCTTCGACACGCCCGCCCCGCTGGGCAAGCAGCCCTGGGGCGGACAGGAGACAGGCTCCTCGGTCGCCGCGCCGATCTTCAAGGCCTTCATGGAGAAGGCTCTGGCCGACCAGCCGGCGATCCCCTTCCGCACCCCGCCGGGCGTGCGCATGGTGCGGATCGACGCCGACACCGGCGCGCTCGCCTCGCCGTCGAGCCGCTCGGTCATCTCGGAAGCCTTCAAGGTCGGCACCGAGCCGGGGGCGAGCGGCGGGCGGCGCCTGCTGGACGGCGGCGACGGCGCGCCCGGCGACGAGACCGCCCCCAGCGCCGCCGCCCCCGCCCCTGCAACCGACGACGCGCCGAGCGGGCTTTACTGAGCGTCACAGAGCGTCGGCTTTCGCGCCAAGGTCCGCCCGACCTCACGCCGCCAGTCCGTGCCGGCCGCGATCGGTGCTGACGGTCGTCAGCGCGCGGGTCCATGCCCAAGCAAACTGAAACGCGCGTCACCCCGGCCGGAGCGACAGCGCAGCGCCGGGGGAGCCGGCGCCGATACGCCGCGCCGGCGCCGACCCCCCCCCCACCGGGTCGCCCGGATCAAGTCCGGGCTGACGGCCATGGGGCGCTGAAGACCATCGGGGCTGAGGCGCGGCCATGCAGGGCTTAGGCGGAGCCGACATTCAGCCGCTCCCGATAGGCCGCGCGCGCGGCCGGTCCGCCGGCTGCGGACCTGCACGGTTTCGTCCGCTTGGCGCTCCGCCTTATCGTTCATCGCGTGGGAGGAAGCGGCGCCGTTACCCGCGCCGCCCCTTTACGCCGCGCCCCGCTTCGCGTATCCCCCAACGCGATGGTGCGGGCCTTCCGCGCCGGTACGATTTTGCAAGACTGCGAGGATCCGATGCGTGCGGAAACCCAAGCGGTGGTCGACGAGCTGCGGCAGTCGTTGACCCTGCTGAGGAGGCATCTTTGACTGGGACGCCTCGAATAAGCGACTGATGGAGCTCAATGCGCGGGTCGAGGACCCGACGCTGTGGGACGATCCCGACGAGGCCCAGAAGGTGATGCGCGAGCGCGCGGCGCTCGAGTCCGCGATCAACGGCTTCACCGCGCTCGAACAGGGGCTTGAGGACAATATAGAGCTGGTCGAGCTCGCCGAAGCCGAAGAGGACGAGAGCGTGCTCGCCGAGGCGGAGAGCGCGCTCAAGGACCTTAAGGAGCGCGCCGCGAAGCTGGAGATCGAGAGCCTGCTTTCGGGCGAGGCCGATTCCAACAACGCCTTCCTCGAAGTCCACGCCGGCGCGGGCGGGACGGAGTCTCAGGACTGGGCCTCGATGCTGCTGCGCATGTATTACCGTTGGGCCGAAAAGAAGGGCTACAAGGTCGAGCTGATCGAGGAGAGCCCGGGCGAAGAGGCCGGCATCAAGTCGACCACCCTCAAGATCGAGGGCCACAACGCCTACGGCTGGCTGAAGACCGAGACCGGCGTCCACCGCCTGGTCCGAATCAGCCCCTTCGACAGCCAAGCGCGCCGGCATACGAGCTTCTCCTCCGTCACCGTCTCGCCGGAGATCGACGACAACATCGAGGTCGCGATCGAGGATAAGGACCTGCGCGTCGACACCTACCGCGCCTCGGGCGCCGGCGGCCAGCACGTCAACCGGACGGATTCGGCCGTGCGCATGACGCACATCCCGACCGGCATCGTGGTGCAGTGTCAGAACGACCGCTCGCAGCACAAGAACCGGGCGACCGCGATGAAGATGCTGCAGTCGCGCCTCTACGAGCTGGAGTTGAAGAAGCGCGAGGAGGCGGCGGCGGCCGACTACGACGAGAAGTCGGAGATCGGCTGGGGCCACCAGATCCGCTCCTACGTGCTGCAACCCTATCAGATGGTGAAGGATCTGCGCACAGGCGTGGAGACGGGCAATCCCGACGCCGTCCTCGACGGCGCCCTCGACCCCTTCCTCGAAGCCGCGCTCGCCGCCAAGATCGACAAGGGCGAGGACGAGGCGGCGGAGGCGTAGAACCGACCGACCGTCGTCGCCAGCAGGGCGGCGAGGTCGTCGGCCTGGAGCTGCGCCTCCTCCGCGCGCCGCTCCTGAAAGACCGCCAGACGATCGTCGATCGTCTCGCTTTCCGGCGGGCGGTTCTGCGCGGCGAGGCGCTTGCGCCGCCGCCGAATGTTGGCGAGCGTCCGGTCGGTCTCCCCGCCCGGTTTGGCCCAGCCGTCGACGGTGAGGCCGCGCTTGCGCTGGAAGGCCCCGATCGCCTGGGCGGCGCGATCGGGGGTGGCGATGCTGGCCGCGTCCTCCGCCTCCCCCGCCTTGCCTTTCGCCCCGTCCGCCCCGACCTTCTGGGGCGGCGGGCGCCTGTCGCGCCTGCGGCGGCGAGGGGGAGGCCCCGATGCTGGAGGATCTGTCGACGGCGGCGCTTGTGGGCGCGTTGGGCGTGGCGGCGGCGGTGGTGTTCGCCGCTGGCGTGAAGATCACGCGCCTCGCCGACGTGCTGGCCGACCGGACCGGCCTGGGCGAGGCGCTGGCGGGCGCGGTGCTGTTGGGCGCGGCGACGTCGCTGTCCGGCGTCGTCGTCTCGATCGTCAGCGCGATCGAAGGGCGCCCGTCGCTCGCCTTTTCCAACAGCATCGGCGGGATCGCGGCGCAGACGGCGTTCCTGGCGATCGCCGACCTCACCTACCGCAAGGCCAATCTGGAACATGCGGCGGCGGAACTCGCCAACATCTTCCAGGCGCTGGTCCTAGTGGTGCTGCTGGCGCTGCCGTTCCTCGCCTTCACCCTGCCGGAGGCGACGCTGTGGGCGGTGCATCCGGTCTCGCTCGTCATCCCCGCGCTTTACGTCGGCTCGCTGATCGCGAGCCGGGCGGTGCGCGAAGCGCCGATGTGGCGCGCCGTCAGCACCGCCGAGACCCGCGACGACGCGCCGGAGGACGAGAGCGCAGCCACCCGGCGCCAATCCACCGCCCGGCTGGTCGCCGTCTTCCTGGGCCTCATGGCGGCGATGGGCGCGGCCGGCTGGGCGATCGCGGTGAGCGCGGGCGAACTCTCAGGGCGGCTCGGCGTCTCGGAGACGCTCTTGGGCGTGCTGGCGACGGCGGTCATCACCTCCCTGCCCGAACTGGTGACGACGTTGATCGCGATCCGCCGCGGGGCCTTGCAGTTGGCCGTCGGCGGCATCATCGGCGGCAACACCTTCGACACCCTGTTCCTGTCGGCCGCCGACGTCGCCTATCGCGACGGCTCGCTCTATCATGCGGTGCAGTTGCAGGATTACTTCTGGGTCGTGACCGCGCTGCTGATGACCTGCGTCGTCACGGGCGGCCTGATCGTGCGGGAGCGCGAAGGGCCGGGCCGCATCGGGCTGGAGAGCGTGACGCTGCTGACGCTCTACGCCGGCGCGGTCGCGGCGCAGGTGCTGCTGGAGGGGTGAAGCGCCGCAGCCTTGTCGCGCCGCGCCCCGAGGGGTAGAACCGCCGCGCCCACCCTGACAGGACGGAGAGCCGCCGATGATCCCGCGCTACAGCCGGCCCGAGATGGCCGCCATCTGGGAGCCTGCGAACAAGTTCCGCATCTGGTTCGAGATCGAGGCGCACGCCTGCGACGCGCTGGCGGCGCTTGGCGTAATCCCCAAGGAGGCGGCGGCGGCCGTCTGGGAGAAGGGCGACAAGCCCTACAGCCCCGAGCGCATCGCGCGCATCGACGCGATCGAGGCGGAGACCAAGCACGACGTCATCGCCTTCACGACCGAGCTGTCGGAGCAGGTGGGCGAGCCGGCGCGCTTCGTCCATCAGGGCATGACCTCCTCGGACGTGTTGGACACCTGCCTGAACGTGCAGCTCGTCCAAGCCGCCGAGATTTTGCTGGCCGACATGGACCGGCTGCTGGCGGCGCTGAAGAACCGCGCGGAGGAGCACAAGTTCACCGTCACCATCGGGCGCAGCCACGGCATCCACGCCGAGCCGACAACCTTCGGCCTGAAGCTCGCCGGACACTACGCCGCCTTCGCGCGCGGCCGCGCGCGGCTCGAGGCTGCACGGGCCGAAATCGCGACCTGCGCCATCTCCGGCGCGGTCGGCACCTTCGCAAACATCGACCCGGCCGTGGAGGTCCACGTCGCCGAGAAGCTCGGCTTGCAGCCCGAGCCGATGTCGACCCAGGTGATCCCGCGCGATCGGCACGCGGCCTTCTTCGCGACGCTGGCGGTGATCGCCGGCTCGATCGAGAATCTGTCGGTCGAGATCCGCCACCTGCAGCGCACGGAAGTGCGCGAAGCCGAGGAGTTCTTCTCCAAGGGCCAGAAGGGCTCCAGCGCCATGCCGCACAAACGCAATCCGGTGCTGACCGAAAATCTGACGGGCCTCGCCCGGATGGTGCGCAGCTACGCGCTGCCCGCCCTGGAGAACGTTGCGCTGTGGCATGAGCGCGACATCTCCCACAGCTCGGTCGAGCGGATGATCGGGCCGGATTCGACCGTGACCCTCGACTTCGCGCTCAACCGTCTCGCCGGCGTGGTGGAGAAGCTGGTGGTCTATCCCGAGCAGATGCAGGCGAATCTCGATCGCCTCGGCGGCCTGCACAATTCCCAGCGCGTGCTCCTGAACCTGACGCAGGCCGGGGTGAGCCGCGAGGACGCCTACCGCCTCGTCCAGCGCAACGCGATGGAGAGCTGGCGGACCGGCACGAGCTTCCAGGAACTCCTGAAAGCCGACCCGGAAGTCGCCGGCCCGCTCGGCCAAGAAGCAATCGACGATCTATTCGATATCGGCTACCACATGAAGCATGTGGAGACGATCTTCGCGCGCGTGTTCGGCGCGGCGGGCTGAGGCCCGCCGGGCGCCGGCGCGCGGGCGCGCCTCGCTCCTGGCGGTCGCCGCGGCGGGGCTGCTGGCCGCGCCTTTGATGCTGACTCCGCGGCCTGCGGCGGCGCAGCTCGAGGAGATATTCAACCCCCTCACCCTCGACCCCGTCACCCGCGAGGTGATGACCAACGCCTTCACCCAACTGCGCTTCTTGGCGATCTCGCTGGAGGGGGAGGATGAAACGGGTCAGGCGCTGAACGGAATCGTGCGCGCGCGCCTCGCCCGGGGCGAGCGGGCCGAGGCGATGGACGAGATCAGCCGCATCGCCGATCCGATTTGGGCCGGGCGCTCGCTGGTCGCCGTCGCCGATTTTGACCGCGAAGCGGGCGATCCGGACGAAGCGCGCGCCCTGCTCCGCCGCGCCTCCGAGGGCTTCCAACGTGCGGCCGACCGACCGATCCGGGACGGCGGCGAGGTCTTGCGCGTCGTCGCCGTGCGCCAGGCGGAGGTCGGCGACCTCGACGGCGCCATCGCCACTGCGCGCCTGATCCCCGATCCGCGCTTTCGCGTCCAGGCGCTGCAGGAGACGGCGAGCGCCTCGCTGGTCGTCGGCGACGCCGACGCCGCCGCCCGCCAGGCGGCGGCGCGCCTTCTCGAAGAGGCCTTTGAACAGGCGCGGGCGATCGCCGAGGAGGCGTTGGCTGAACCGCACGGCGCGGCGCGGCTGATGATCGCGATCGGTCGCGCCCAGACCCGGGCCGGCGCGACCCCGGCCGCACGGCGCACCTTCGCCGCCGCGCGCGCGCGCATCACCGAGGGACCGGAGACCGGTCGCTTCGACGCCTACGCCGAACTCGCCGCCGCCATGATCGAGGGCGAAGACGCCGAAGAGGCGATGCAGGTGGTCCGCCTGATCCCGGAGGGAGCGGCGCGCGCGGAGGCGATCGGCTCGGTCGCCCGCGCCCGCGGAGAGTTCGGCGAGCTGGACAGCGCGGTCCCGCTGTTCCGGTTGGCGATGGAGGAGACGGAGCGGATCGACAACAAACAGGCGCGGTTCGACGCGATCCATCATCTGATGGTGGAGATGTCGAAGGTCGGAAGGCTCGCCGACGCCTTCACGCTGGCCGGAGGGATCGACGACCGCTATCGGCAGAGCGAGGCGCTGCTCGACATGGGCGAGGTGCTGCTGGGGCAGGAGAAATACTCTGAAGCGCTGGTGTTGACCGAGTACATCCCCTTCATCGAGCTCCGCGCCCAGATCTTCGGGCCGGTCGCCATGCATCGCGGCCTGGAGGGCGAGCCCTCAGAGGCGAGCGGGCTGCTGACGCGGGCCCTGGAGGCGACCGGCTTCGCGCCGCGGGTCGACCAACTGCCGGAGGCGCTGCGCCGGGTGTTGCAGGCCCAGACGCGCGCCGGGGAGCCGGCCGCCGACGCGGCCGTCTTCGCGCGCGCGCGAGACCTGATCGATCTCATTCCCGGCGACATTCAGAAGGTGCGCGCGCTCGTCCAGATCGCCATCGCCGAGGCCCAACGCGGGCGCATCGGGAACGCGCAGAAAACGATCAGCGCCGCGTACCGCATCGCGTGGGAGAACAACGCGTCGGAGGGGTTCAACGCCGCGCTGGAGGATATCGCGCTCGCGCAGATCGCGGCCGGCGACGTGCTCTCCGCCTTCGACACCGCGGCCCGCATCCCAGACCCGCGTGACGGCGATTCGGGCGACGCGCGCCCCGCCCGCGCGCCCGACGGCAGTTTTCTGGAGCCGCGCTTTCGCGCGCTTACCCGCGTCGCCGCGGCCTCCGCGCGCCTGGGAGAGACCGACCTTGCGATCCGCGCGGCGCAGCAGATGGACTACGCCTCCGCCCGGGCCGCGGGGTTGGCGGCGGTCGCGGTCGCGATGGCCGCGCCCCAGTCGGACCTGTTGGAGATCGTCGGCGAGGCCGGCCGCACCGATTTCGGCGTCGAGGCGCCGCGCGCCGCGCCGACGCTTGGCGAAGCGCCGGCGCTGGGAGAGGCCCCGCCCCTCGCCCCTGACGCCGCCGAGGGCCCCGCGCCCGCCCCGGCCGTCGCCGGTCAGCCCGAGCCCGCGCAGGCGCCGGCGGAGACCGAGTCCGCCGATCCCGGCGCGCCGCAACGCTTGCTGCCCGGAGAGTGACGCCGCGCTACTTCGCCGCCGGAATCGCGCCCGCCTCCCGCAACAACCGCCACGCGACGCTCACCAGCGCGCCGTCGAAGCGGTGGCCGCCGTCATGCCGGCAGAAGGCGAGAAGCCGTCCCTCGGGGCCGACGGAGCGTGCGCACTCGAGGCCGTCGACCGTCCGGCCTTCGACCGGCGCGAATCCGCCGTGACGACGATAGAGGGCGAGCGCTTCAGGAACCCGGCCCTGTCGCGCCGGCCCGATCGCCCGGCCGTCGAGAGGGACGACGTCGTCCGACGTCCCGTGGATATGGACGAGCGAGGCGGGCGGCGCCGGGCAACTCGCGGGAACCGGGGCCCAGAAGGTTCCGCTGATCGGCGCGAAGCCCGCGGCGAGATCGCTGCGCCGGCAGGCGAGCTCCCAGATCAGCATGCCGCCGGCCGAAAAACCGGTCGCCATGACGCGACCGCGATCGACCCCGAAGCGCTTCGCGGCGTCCTGCAGGACGGCCTCCATATAGGCGATCTCGCCGTCCAGATCGGCCGGCCGGCCGGCGCGCAACGCGCCCGGACCGTTCGGCAGCGACCAAGCGTCCCCGCGCGCCTGGAGCGCGATCAAGGCGACGCCGAGGGCCGCGGCGGCGTCGCGCAGGCTTCGATTACGCATCGCGCCGGCGGCGGTCCCCTTGTACCCGTGGGCGTGGACGATCGCCCCCAAGGCCGGCGCCGGGCGGTCCGGCAGGGCGATCCGATAGGCTCGATCGCCGACGACGCAGTCGCTCTGCGGGCCGCAGGCGGCGGCGGAGGGCGGGACCGCAAATGCGATGAACGCCGCCGCCAGAAGCGCGCCCGCGAGCCTCACCGCCCCTCCCTCAGCCCTTTGACGAAGTCGCTGAGGCCGGTCTGTCGGCGCCGGCGCAGCCGCTCGGAGGTGAGGATCGCGCGCACCTGGCCGAGACTGTCCGGCAGCGAGCGGTTCACGATCACCCAGTCATACTCGTAATAGTGGCTCATCTCGTCCGCGGCCTTGGCCATGCGCTGGGCGACGACGTCGGCCGGATCCTGGGCGCGGGTCTTGAGCCGGCGTTCGAGCTCCGCGGTCGAGGGCGGCAGGATGAAGACCCGCACCAGATCGTCGGAGGCGTGCTCGGCCAGTTGCTGCGTGCCCTGCCAGTCGATGTCGAACAACACGTCGCGTCCGCGCGCCAGCGCCTCCATGACCGGCGCCTTCGGCGTGCCGTAGTAGTTGCCGAAGACCTTGGCGTGCTCCAGCAGCTCGCCGCGATTGACCATCAGATTGAACTCGGTCGCGTCGACGAAATGATAGTCGGTCCCGTCCACCTCGCCCGGCCGGCGCGGGCGGGTGGTGACGGAGATCGACATGTCGATCTCACCGTCGCTGTCCAAGATCTGCCGTGAAATGGTCGACTTGCCCGCCCCCGAGGGGGAGGAGAGCACAAGCATCAAGCCGCGGCGTTTGATGCGGAAAGGATCGTGCGCGCCGTCCTGCGCGGGCTGCGACATCGCCATCCTGACCTCCCCCTGGCAACGCCCTCCGACCGGGAGGGACCGATCACTCGACGTTTTGTACCTGCTCGCGCAACTGGTCGATGACGGCTTTGAGGTCTAGCCCGATTCGGGTGAGCGCCAAGGCCGAGGACTTTGAGGCGAGCGTGTTGGCCTCGCGGTTGAATTCCTGGCAGAGGAAATCGAATCGGCGCCCGACCGCGGCCCCTTCCGCGATCAGGGCGCGCGCCGCCTCGATATGGCCGCGCAGGCGGTCCAGCTCCTCGCGCACGTCGGCCTTAACGGCGAGCGCAGCCGCCTCCTGCGCAATGCGCTCCGGCTCGAGGCCGCCGCGACCGTCGGTCAAATCCTCGATCTGGCGGGCCAGGCGCTCGCGGATCGCGGCCGGCTGCGCGTCGGCGCAGGCCGCCGCAGCCTCCACGAGGCGCTCGATCTCGGCGAGTTGGCCCTCGATCACCGTCCGGATGCGTGCGCCCTCCTCGGCCCGCGCCGCCGCCAACGCGTCGAGCGCCTCCTCCAGGGCGGCGGCCAGCGCCTCGGCCCGCGCGTCGGCCTCGAGCGCTTCGCTCGCCGCCTCCTCCGCCGGCTCCACCACGCCGCGAACCTGCAGCAGGCGGTCGAGCCGCGGGCTCTCCCCAGCCGCTTCGCAGCGCGCGATCAGCGTCTGCAAGAGCGCTTCGTTGACGGCCAGCCGGCCCGCCGCCTGTCGCGTTCGAAGCTCCAGCGTCAGGCTGACATTGCCGCGCTTGAAGCGCTTGGGCGTGGCGGCCCGGGCGATCGGGTCCAGCCGATCCCAGCCGGACGGCAGACGCACGCGGACGTCCAGGCCTTTACCGTTGACGCTGCGCGCCTCCCAAACCCACTGGGCGCGGTCGTCCTCGCCGCTCACGCGGGCGAAGCCGGTCATGCTGGCGAGACTCATCGCACTCTCCTTCGGGGCGAACCGTCGATCGGGGGCTTGTTTACCCGGCCCGTCCGCGGGCGCCAAGCCGTTGCGCCCAGGCCGAACCCGCCGCATTCTGCGCCCTATGTCCAGGCGATCCCCCCGACACATCCTGATCACCGGCGCCTCCAGCGGACTGGGCGCGGCGCTGGCGCAGGCCTACGCGGCGCCGGGCGTGCGCCTCGGCCTCGCCGCGCGCCGGATCGATCGATTGGAGGCGCTCGCAGTCGAGTGCCGCGCGCAAGGCGCGGAGGTCGCGGTCCAGGCGCTGGACGTCACGGACAAGGCGGCCGCTCGCGCCTGGGTCGAGGGCGCCGCCGAGGTCGCGCCGATCGATCTGCTGATCGCCAACGCGGGCGTCTCAGCCGGAACCGGCGCCGGCGGCGAGACCGAAGAGCAGGCGCGCGACGTCTTCGCGGTCAATCTGGCGGGCGTGCTGAACGTCGTGCATCCGGCGATCGACGTCCTGCGACCGCGCAAGGCGGGGCAGATCGCGCTCGTCAGTTCCATCGCCGGTTATCGCGGCATGCCGGGGGCGCCGGCCTATTCCGCCTCGAAGGCGGCGGTGATGGCCTACGGCGAGGCGTTGCGCGGCGATTTAGCCTCCGACGGCGTCGCGGTCAGCGTCATCTGCCCCGGCTTCGTGAAGACCCCGATGACGGCGGTGAACGACTTCCCCATGCCGTTCTTGATGGAGGCGGCGCGCGCGGCGGCGATCATACGCCGAGGCCTGGCGCGCGACTCGGCGCTCATCACCTTCCCCTTTCCGATGCGCCTCGCCGCCTGGTGGATGCGGGTGCTGCCCTCGGGCCTAGTGACGCGGCTGCTGGCCAACGGACCCAAGAAGAGGTGAGGCCTCAGGGACCGCAGGAACTCGGCGGCGGCTCGTTCGCCAGCAGATAGCGCGCGGCGATCGACGGGCGTTCGCCCGGGGTCAGCGTCACCTCGACGGCGTCCAGCAGGCCGCCGCCGACCGCGCCGCCCGCCGTCTCCCAGCGGTCGCCCGGCCCGTTCAGGCGCCAGAAATTCTCCGCCCCGTCGATCGGTCGGTCGAGACAGTGATCGTCTGTGTCCCCGTGGATCGCAAGCACGAGGCCGTCGAAGACCGACGCCTTGGCCTTCAGGACGTCGCGCAGCCAGGCGTGGCCGTCGCACGCCTCGCGGCTGAGCGCGGTGCAGCGCGCGCCCTGGCGTTTGAAGATGTCGGCCTGGAACACCAGCACGACGAAATCGGCGTCCGCCGCCGCGGCCTCGTCGAACGCGGCGGCGAGCCAGACCTCATTGGCCGCGTCGCGGGCGTCGACCTGCGCCAGCGCGGCCCGCTTGTCGTCGCGCAGGATCTGGTGGCGCCCGTTGTTGGTGCCGACGACGTGCAGGCTGGCGACGATCGCCGGGCCGGCGCGGAAGCGCGCGTTCTCCGGATAAAGCGGCTGGCGCGACGGCTTCAGGGCGGCGCCCGCCTCCTCCTGCCGGTAGGCGAGCGCGCGCAGACGGTCCAGCCGCTCCAGTTCCGACATCGGCTGGGCCAGGCCGTCGCGATCGCAATCCGTCCAATCATTGTCGCCCGGCGTGAAGATCGTGCGGCCGGGCTGGATCGCGCGAATTTGCGCCAGACGCTCGGCCAGCAGGGCGTCCGTGCAACTAGCCGAGCCGCCCTTGAGGTCGCCGTAGTGCAGCGTGAAGGCGGGCTGCGCCGCTTTGACGGCCGGGATGATCTGACGAACGAGAACGCGTCCTTGAGAATCGTCGACGACGCTGCCCCCGTCCTCCGACCAGCCGAGATAGGGCATGTCGCCCAACGCCGCGAAGCGCAGCGGTTGATCCGGCGCGCCGATCGCATCCGCCGCCCCGGCCGGGCCGGCGGCGATCAGAAACAGCGCGGCGGCGGCCCCCGCCCCGGCTGTGCGCCGCCATATCGCCCGTGCGCCCCGCATCATCGATTCCATCCTCGCCTCGCTCCTTCGCCAGGAGAGCGGTACGTACGCGTACGCCCCGCCTCAGCGTGACGATAGCACGGACGGATTGTCGGTTCGATTACGCGGTTTCTTTTTTCTCCGGCTGAGCGGCCTGCGCTTCCAGTCGCGTCTCAGACTTGGTGCGCCCGCCGACCTCCGAATCCGAGACGTAGAGATAGTCCCGGGTCATCGGCAGGACGTCGTTGCGTTTTGCGAGCTGGATTTGAAAGTTGACCATGCTGTCGTAGCGAAAGCTCATCTCCGAACCGGCCAAATAGAACTCCCACATCCGACAGAACCGTTCGTCGTAGATCTCTTTGGCGCGCTCCCAGTTCTCCAGAAAGCGCAGGCGCCAATTCTTCAGCGTCTCGGCGTAGTGCAGGCGAAGGATCTCGATGTCCGTGACGAAGAGACCTTCCCGCTCAATCGGCTTGGCCACTTCCGACAGCGCCGGAATGTACCCGCCCGGGAAGATGTACTTCCGGATGAAGGGGCTGGTTATGCCCGGCCGCTCGTTACGGCCGATGGTGTGGATAAGCGCGACGCCGTCGTCCTGCAGGAGATCGCGCACCGCCCGGAAATATTCACGATAGTGCGGCGCGCCGACATGTTCGAACATGCCCACCGATACGATGCGGTCGAACCGGCCCTGCAGATCGCGATAGTCCATCAACTCGAACGTCACCCGGTGGTCCACGCCCGCCTTCTTGGCTCGGGCGCGCGCAACCTCCAACTGTTCGGTCGAAAGCGTGACGCCCAACACCTCGACGTCCGCCCGCTCGGCGATGGTCAGCGCCATGCCGCCCCAGCCGCAGCCGATGTCGAGGACCCGGTGGCCGGGCTGAAGCATGAGCTTGCGGGCGATGTGGCGCTTCTTGGCGGTCTGCGCCTCTTCGAGCGTCATGTCCGGCCGGGCGAAATAGGCGCAGGAGTACTGGCGGTCGGCGTCCAAAAACAGCTCGTAAAGCTCCCCGGACAGATCGTAGTGGTGCGCCACATTCTTGCGCGAGCGGCGGGCCGGATTGAGCTGGTGGTAGGTGCGCAAGAGAAAACCGAGAGCGCGGCTGAAGCCGGTCGGAATCGCGTCGCGCCGACCGTCGACGACGTTGCGCCCGACCAATTCGAGGAAATCCCAGACCCGCCCGTTCTCGAACGCGATCTTGCCTTCCATATACGCTTCGCCGAGCTTCGGGTCGGGGTCGAACGCGATCTGCCGCGCGACCGCGGGATCTTTAATGACCAGGGTGAGGGGCGGGCCGTCCGCGGCCGCCTCGGCGTCGCCGTAGCTGCGCCGGGTCCCGTCGGCTTCGACCAGGTCGAGCCGGCCTTGTTTGATGAGCTTGCCCAGGATCGTATCCAACAGCATGGCGCCAACCCCTTCTTCGCGCGCCCTTAGGACGGCGGCCGAGGCCGGCGCAGCCGATTCTGCGACGCGGCCCGACGCGGTCGTCGGGCGTTATGAGCCTTCCCTCCCCTTTTCCTTATCTGGGTATGTTAACCCGAGAGTACAGCCCAGGGTCAATTCTTCCCGCGCGGCGCCGCTCTGCGGGCCGCTCTCACTCCCGCCCGTCGCGGATGCGCCGCCAGCGCGCGACGTTGCGGTTGTGCTCCTCGAGCGTCCGGGCGAAGGCGTGGCCGCCGGTGCCGTCGGCGACGAAATAGAGGGCGTCCGTCTCCGCGGGATTGAGCGCCGCCTGCAGCGACTGGCGCCCCGGATTGGCGATCGGACCCGGCGGCAGGCCGGCGTTCTGATAGGTGTTGTAGGGGTGCTCCACCTTCCAGTCGGCGCGGGTCAGCGCCCGATCGAGCGGCCCCGCGCCTTCTGTCAGCGCGTAAATCACCGTCGGATCCGACTGCAGGCGCATGCCGCGCGCCAACCGATTGACGAAAACCCCGCCGACCTTGGCGCGCTCGGCCCCGACGCCGGTTTCCTTCTCGATGATCGAGGCGAGGATCACCGCCTCGCGCTTGGTCTCGAAGGGCAGGTCGGGCGCACGGCTCTCCCACAGCGCGTCCACCGCCTCCTCCATCGCCGCCTGCATTCGCCGGATCATCTCCCCGCGCGAAACGCCGCGTTCATAATGGTAGGTCTCCGGCAACAGCGTCCCTTCCGCCGGGATCTCCGCGACCTCTCCGGTCAAGGCGTCCGTCTGCGCCAGCAGGTCGACGATCTGGCGGCTGGTCAGGCCTTCGGGGATGGTGACGAAGCGGTCGACGGTCTCCCCGACCGTCAGCTTGGCCAGCACCTGTTGCGGGGAGACGCCCGGCTCGAAACCGTATTCGCCGGCCTTTAGCGTGTCGTGCAGGCCGGTCAGCTTCGCCGCCGCCATGAAGACCTCCGGGCGCGCGATCACGCCCTCGTCCGCCAGCGTGCGCGCGATCATGCGCAGCCCGGCCCCCGACGGCACGACGACGATGCGCTCCTCGGCCAGCGGCCCTGGGGACTGGTAGTGGGTCCATCCCCAATAGCCGATCCCGCCGATGACGGCGGCGGCCAGCAGCACGCTTAGGATCAAGGCGACCTCGATCCGGCGCACGATCCGCTGGACGCGGGTTCGCCCTTTGAGATCCACCCGCTCGGGCGGCGCGTCATAGGGGTCGGGGGAGCCGCTCGGGTCGCTCATGCTTCGGCCTCGGGCGCGCGGGCGCGCCGGGTCATCCGGCGGCCGCCGTTACGGTTTCGGCCCGAAGATAACAGAGGCGTTGGTCCCGCCAAAGCCGAACGAGTTGCTGAGCGCATAATCAATCTTGCGCTCCTGGGCCTCGTGCGCGACGAGGTTTATGTCGCAACTGTCCGAGGGGTTGTCGAGGTTGAGCGTCGGCGGCGCCACGCCGTTCTCGATCGCCTTGACGGAGAAGATCGCCTCCACCGCGCCGGCGGCGCCCAGAAGATGCCCGATCGCGGACTTGGTCGACGACATCGCGATCGAGTAGGCGTGATCGCCGAACAGGCGCTTGACCGCGCCCAGTTCGATCTCATCGCCGAGCGGCGTAGAGGTGCCGTGCGCGTTGACGTAGTCGATCTTGTCGACCGGGACGCCGGCGTTGCGGAAGGCGCCCTCCATCGCGCGGAAGCCGCCGCTGCCGTCTTCGGCCGGCGCCGTCATGTGATAGGCGTCGCCGGACAGGCCGTAGCCCAGAACCTCCGCGTAGATCTTGGCGCCGCGCTTCTTCGCGTGCTCGTACTCCTCCAGCATCAACACGCCCGCGCCTTCGCCCATCACGAAGCCGTCGCGGTCCTTGTCCCACGGGCGCGACGCCTTCTCAGGCGTCTCGTTGAAGCCGGTGGACAGCGCGCGCGCCGCCGCGAAGCCGGCCAACCCGATACGGCAGACCGCCGCCTCCGTGCCGCCGGCCAACATGGCGTCGGCGTCTCCGAAGGCGATCAGGCGCGCGGCGTCGCCGACGGCGTGCGTGCCGGTCGCGCAGGCCGTGACCACCGCATGGTTGGGGCCGCGATATCCGTATTTGATGGAGATGTAGCCCGAGGCGAGATTGATCAGGTTCGCCGGGATGAAGAAGGGGCTCAGGCGCCGCGGCCCCTTCTCGGCCAGGGTCAACGTCCCCTCGGAAATCCCGGGCAGGCCGCCGATGCCGGAGCCGATCATCACGCCGGTGCGGTTCTGGCCCTCCTCGTCTTGAGGCGTCCAGCCGCTGTCTTCAACCGCCTGTATCGCCGCCGCCATCGCGTAACTGATGAAGACGTCCATCTTGCGCTGGTCTTTTTTGTCCACCCACTCATCGAGCGTGAACTTGCCCTCTTCCTTGGGACCCAGCGGGATCATGCCGGCGACCTTCGCCGGCAGGTCGGAGACGTCGAAACTCTCGATGCGGGAGACGCCCGAACGCCCCGCGATCAGTTCCGACCAGACGTGGTCCACCCCGACGCCGAGCGGCGAGACGATGCCGAGCCCGGTCACGACGACGCGTCTCATGACAACCAACCCTCCAACGACGGCGTTTTTGTTCTGTCCGTCGATCGTTTGCGCCGCGCCGGCGGCCGCCGGAACGACCCGCGGGCGACGCGCTGACCGCGCGGGCGCGTCAGCCCGTCGCGGAAAAGGCGCGACCGCCGGATCCCGGCGGTCGACGCGAAGCGGTGACGCGGCCGAGGCGGGCGGCGCGCGTCCGACGAAGTCGGCCGCGCCGCCCTCAGAGCCGCGTCAGCTCGCGTTCTTCTCGATGAAGTCGATCGCGTCCTTGACGGTCATGATCTTCTCCGCGGCGTCGTCCGGGATCTCGCAGCCGAACTCTTCCTCGAAAGCCATGACGAGTTCGACCGTGTCCAGGCTGTCGGCGCCGAGGTCGTCGATGAAGCTGGCCTCGTCCTTAACCTTGTCCTCTTCGACCCCGAGGTGCTCGACGACGATTTTCTTCACTCGATCCGCAACGTCGCTCATTTCTTCTGATTCCTTCGCTGTAACTCGTTTCCAACGCTGGCTCATCTCGTCCGCGAACCCTACGGCTCGTCGGACGCGCGAATATGCGAACGTTTGGCGCCGATGCAAGACCGACCCGTCTATCGCTCGCGGGTGTTTCGCCCCCCCATGGGCTTCGACGGTGGGGAAAAGGCGGGTCCCTCTAACACACTTCACAGACAAGGGCCATACCGATGCGCGGCTATTTTCGCCCTGCGGCGCGCGCCCGTACGCGGTCCGTTTTTGCACCCGCACGCGCCTTTGAAACCGCTCTTACGCTGCGCCGATTCCGGCCGCGCTGGCAACGCCCTGCGGGCCGATGCGCGCGTCTCAAATCATCGCCATGCCGCCGTTGATGTGCAAGGTCTGGCCGGTGACGTAGGCCGCCTCCTCGGAGGCGAGATAGACCACGCCCGCCGCGATGTCCTCCGGCGCGCCCATGCGCCCGGCCGGAATGTTGGCGATCAGCTTTTCGTGCTGATCCTCGTTCAACGCGTCGGTCATCGCCGTGCGGATGAAGCCGGGCGCGATGCAATTCACGGTGATGTTGCGGCTCGCGACCTCCTGGGCCAGCGACTTGGACATGCCGATCATCCCCGCCTTCGAGGCGGCGTAATTCATCTGGCCGGGATTGCCGGTGACCCCGACAATCGAGGCGATGCCGACGATGCGGCCGTATTTTCGCTTCATCATGCCGCGCAGCACCGCGCGCGACAGACGGAAGGCGGCGGTCAGGTTGACCGCCATGACTTGCTCCCACTCCTCGTCCTTCATGCGCATGGCCAGGTTGTCGCGGGTGAGCCCGGCGTTGTTGACCAAGATGTCCAGGCCGCCCATCGCCTCCTCCGCCTGCTTCGGCAGGGCGGCGACCGCGTCCGCGTCAGAAAGGTTGGCGGGGGTGACATGCGCGCGATCGCCGAGTTCTTCTTGCAGCGCCTCCAGCGGCTCCGTGCGCGTGCCGCTCAGCGCGACGGCGGCGCCCTGCGCGTGCAGCGCCCGGGCGATCGCCGCGCCCAGCCCGCCGGACGCCCCGGTGACGAGGGCGCTCTTGCCGGTCAGATCGAACATGGTTCTGCTCCTTAGCTATGCGAGGGCGACGGGCTCAGACCGCCTTCAGGAAGGCTTCCAGATCGCCCGGCGTATTGATCGCGCTGGCGGACAGGTCTCGATCGATGCGCTTGGCCAGGCCGGACAGCACCTTGCCGGCGCCCAGCTCCACCAGCGTCTCGACGCCCTCCCGCTTCATCGTCAACACGCTTTCGCGCCACCGCACGCGGCCGCAGACCTGCTCCACCAGGAGCGTGCGAATGGCGGCGGGATCGACGACGGGGCGCGCGCTGACGTTCGCGATGAGCGGAACCGCCGGCGGCAGGATGTCGGTCTCGGCCAGCGCCGCCGCCATCTCGTCCGCGGCCGGGGCCATCAGGTCGCAATGGAACGGGGCGGAGACGTTGAGCAGCATCGCGCGCTTGGCGCCCTTCTCCTTGGCGATCTCGACCGCCTTCTCGACCGCCTCGCGCGCGCCGGAAAGCACCACCTGGCCCGGCGCATTGTCGTTCGCGGCGGCGCAGACGGCGCCGCCCGTCGCCTCGGAGGCCTGAACGGCGGCCGCTTCCGCCTCCTCAAGGTCAAGGCCGAGCACGGCCGCCATCGCGCCGTCGCCCACGGGCACGGCCTTCTGCATCGCCCGACCGCGCAGCTTCAACAGCCGCGCCGTGTCCGCGACCGGGATCGAGCGCGCGGCGCAAAGCGCGGAATATTCGCCGAGACTGTGGCCGGCCACGAAGCCGCACAGGTCGCCGAGCGGGCGAGCGCCTTCGGCCTCAAGCGCGCGGACCGCGGCGAGGCTGACGGCCATCAACGCGGGCTGCGTGTTTTCGGTCAGCGTGAGTTCGTCCTCCGGCCCCTCGCGCATGAGGCGGGAGAGCGCTTGGCCCAGGGCCTCGTCGACCTCCTCAAAAACCTCGCGGGCGGCGGGGAAGGCTTCGGCCAACTCTCGGCCCATGCCGACGGCCTGTGAGCCCTGTCCGGGAAAGACGAATGCGCGCATGGCGGTCACTCCACCCCTAGAAACGGCGCGCCGTGCGCGCTCTTCTTGACGGTGGGGCAGTGATTACGGCGGGGAGCGGCCGTGTCAAGCCGCCGCAGGAGCGCTCGCGCCCGAGGGCGTCGCGTCAGAGCGCGTTCGCCGGCGCCTTGAGGACCGCCGAGCGCACCCAGCCGTCCTGCGCGACATATTGCGGGAACTCGTCCCAATAGCCTTCGAACCAGCCGACCTGCCCGTGCACGTACCGGCCGGCGCGCATTTGCAGCAACACCTTGCGCGCCGAAAAGGTCTCGCCGTCGCGGAAGCAGAGATACCAGACGCCGACGCCCTCGAAATCGAAGGCCACGTCGAGCGCGATGGCCGAACCGTCGGCCGGGCGCTCGGCCAACTGATAGTCCTGCGGCTCGTCGGGCGATTCGGGATCGTAGAGGGCGAAGACCACCAGGTCGGCCGACCGCGCGAGGCGCGCCAGCTCCTTCGCGATCAGATCCTCCATCATCGCCTTCAGCGCGGTGGGGTCTTGCGGCATCACCGTTCTCCAAATTCTGCTTGCGTCACGAAGGTCAGGCGATTCGCCAAAAGCCGCAAGAACTTATTTATAGCTGTTATTTACGAATACGAATTTTTACGGCGTTTCATTGTGTTTTTTTCGACCGCTTCAGGATTCCTTTTTACAGAACGCTTGTGCGTTACTCAATTCGCCGACTCTTCGCCGTAAACCCGAATCGCCCGTCTCCCATTCGCGCTGCATCCTCGAGGCGACGCCCGTAAAGTCCTGGCCGGCCGGTAGGGCCCCTGGGACTTGAGGATGCGGGTCGATGCAGAAACGTGAGACGCGCGCGCCGTCGGTGGGCGCGGCGGCGGAGGAGTTCTTGACCCATTGCCGGGTCGCCAAGGGGTTGTCCGGTCACACCTTGCGGGCCTACACGATCGATTTGGAGGCGTTTCAAGGGTTCGTCGGCGGCGATCTCGCGGTCGACGCGGTCGGCCGGGGCGAGTTGCGCGCCTATCTCGCGCATCTCAGCGAGGAGCGGGGCTTGAAGCCGGCGTCGGTGAAACGCCGGATCGCCTGCCTAAAAGCCTTCTTCCGCTGGTTGGAGATGGAGGAGGCGCTGGAGATCTCGCCCTTCCATCGCCTCGACCTGCGCATTCGCCTGCCCAAGCGCCTGCCGCGCGGCTTGAGCCGCTCGGAGATGCGCGCCCTGCAGGCGGCGGCGCGGCGGCCTCTGGCTTTGGGCAAGGATTGGCGGGAGGCGTCGGCGGAGAACGGCCCCTCGCTGCGCGTCCAGCTGCAGACCGCCGGCTGCTTCGAGCGGCCGGGCGCCTTCGACCGGCTGACAACGCTCCTGGCGGTCGAATTGCTCTACGCCACCGGCCTGCGGGTGACGGAACTTTGCACGCTCTCCGACCTCGACATCGACCAGGGTCGGCGCGGCCCGGTGTTGCGGGTCAAGGGCAAGGGAGATCGGGAGCGCCGCGCGCCGCTGCCTGACCCGGGCCTCGCGCGGCTGCTCAAACTCTACCGCCAGGCGCGCGACGGGCTGATCGAGCCCAGCGCCGCCGCCGATCCCGTCGCCCCGCCGCTCCTCGTCGCGCGTCGCGGCGGCCCGCTCACCCCGCAAAGCGTCCGCGCGCGCCTCAAGCGCCTGACCCAATCGGCCCGCCTCGCGCGGCCCGTCACTCCCCACATGCTCCGCCACACGGCCGCGACCCACCTGCTGGAAGCCGGCCTAGACCTGCGCTTCGTCCAACGCCTGCTCGGCCACGGCTCGGTCGCCACGACCGAGATCTACACCAGCGTCTCCGACGAAAGCCTTGAACGCGCGATGGGGAGAAAGGGGGTGCGATAACTGGGAATTACCAAATGAAAGACTCAGACGCGAGAGAACGTGTCCTCAGCGTCATGAAGCGCACCTATTTCATCGGTCTGTCACTCGCTCCAGCATTCAGGGCCCTTGGAGAGTTTGCCGACGAGCAACTGGCTCCATCGCTTCTTCCTCCGTCCGCTTCGCTTCCCGCGCCTGGCTTGGTCGGCGTGGTGGAAGGCTTTGAACGACACGGCTCTCGGAGCCCGGCGCGCTTCAAACAGGCCGCGCAAGAGCTGCGACGGAAAGGCGCGTTGTGCAGTTTCTGGCCCTGCGTGGAAGCCGACGCCTTCGCGCATATCGGATGCAAGGTGCTGTCGGCGCCGTCCGAGCTTTTCCAAAAGCTCGACAACAAATTTTCGCAAATACAAGTCCTCGAAGACGCGGGAGATGATACGTTGAAGCGGCATTTCGCCGGCCGATGCGACGTCTTCGAACCAGAAGTGGTTCCCAATACACCGGCGCGCCTCCTTGAAGCGATCGGTCGGCGCGGAGCGTGCGTGGCGACAAGCCTTTTCTCGGTCGGCGGGTATGGC
Source organism: Marivibrio sp. (assembly GCF_040218065.1). Taxonomy (NCBI): domain Bacteria; kingdom Pseudomonadati; phylum Pseudomonadota; class Alphaproteobacteria; order Rhodospirillales; family Aestuariispiraceae; genus Marivibrio; species Marivibrio sp. The sequence continues at coordinate 590,029 of NZ_JAVJQE010000013.1, forward strand.
GTCCATCTTCTCACGTCGGCGACAGGTCCAAACTTCGTGAAGAATTGGCCAAGCGGACCATTCGTCCGACTTGAGACGTACCGCCCGATGATATCGGCCACTCAACTAGCCGTTTGCTTTACAAACGCGGTCGTTCCGTTCGAACCGCAGATACAGTATGTCGTCGAATATGAAGGCCGTCTTCGATACGCCGGTGCGACGTCTTGGAGCCCTCGGCTTTCGAAGAGCGCTTGTTCAGAAATGAATTCGCTTATGCATTCTGTGGGAGCCGCCTTGCAAGGCCTCGGATACCGCGGCGCGTTCGGTTGCGATTTTGTAATCGATCCTGTGGATCATCGGGTCTTTTTCATGGAACTCAACGCCAGGTTTGTCGGCGAAACGCATTTTCTATCCCTTTGCGCCGCGCACTCGTGTCTTGCAGGTCGGACGATCGCCGACAGGATTATGCTCGACCCGATTTTCCTGCATGTTTGGTCGCATCAGTTCGCCGATCCGCCTGAGGTTGCAATGGATTTGGCCTCCCCCGCCGCCAGGGGGGCCGTCGGGTTCGATCTGGCGCGTGACGGCCCCGCTTACACGACGCTGCTTCTCGTGCGAAATCTTCCCACGTTGTTTGGCGCAAAAGGCGACGCAACGGATGCGGGGCCATCGATGCTGTTACTAGACGCCGACCCCGCGGAGACTCTGGTCGCTCCAGTTAGGTTCCCCTCTCCCTATGCGGAGGCGACAGGGCTGTCGCGATTCTAGCCGGAAGCGCTAAGTGCGACTCGCTTCCGCTCAAAAAGTCCGCCGCTGATGCACGCCGCGCCTCAATAGCTAGCGATACGGGCTGCGAAATGGCGTGACTCATATCTTCGGCCCACCGCACGCAGAAGCTTGCGCCGTCCGCGATCTCGACGTCGCTCAATCTCTGGCCGCCTTCGCGTGCGCTGATGATCTCCCCCACAGCCCGAACGATGTTTTCCACCGCGCCGCCAGCGTCAAAGCCGATCTGCGCTTTCGAGAGCGAACGTCCATTGAACTCGAACTCTATTTGGACGCCAAGAACCAGCAAGCTGGCGATGAATGTAGCCAAAACCCATCTGCTCTTCAGCACAAGGAATAGCCTGGAGGATCCTGATGTTATCGCCTCGACGGTTATAAGATCCCGATAGGATGCGGATTCCAAAAGCTCGCGAACTTTCGATGAGGCCGTTATGTGCGAGGGTCCGCGAATGGAGACCATGACACGATATTTTTCCGTAAGCACGGTAGGCGCGACCTCGGCGAGCACCGCTTGAGCCGATCGCAGATAGTCAGGATGCCCCTGTTTGCCGGAAGCGATAATTGAAATCCTCTGCGCCGCCGCACGGACGATTGAATGATCGAGCCTTTCGTTGAGCGCCAGCGTTTGCAGGGCGAGCGCCAGATCGAACGCCTCCTCGGATGCGTTAGCCTCCTTGGGCAATTTACTGTTGAACAGAGCTGCTATGTCGGACGAGGCGACGTCAAGCTCCTGAACTGAGATCGCGCGCTCACCTCTCCGGCTCGCATGGGACGCCAGTAGGATAGCGTTGACGCGCTCGATTAGGCGCGAGCCGACCAAACTACGCCGCAAGTATTCGGACACCCCTGCGTGCAGATCTCCCCAATCGGCATCCTTCACGACGGCGTCAGCGCGAAGCCTAAGGAGATCCAACGTTTCTGGCAGGAGGGCGTTGGCGCAGGCTGCAAGGCCCAAAAGTTTTGAGACCGACGCTTCAATTCGGTCTATTTTCGAGCTCTCGAAAACAACGCCCCGGAAGGACGCGCTGAACAGATTTACCTTGGCGAACCGACAGGATTTGAAGCGCGCCTCCTCCAGGGCGCACTGCCGCATGTACAAGGCGCTGAATTTGGCGTCCCTCACGACGAGCCGCTTTAACGCGACGTCGTCGAGTAAACACCGCGAGATCAAAGCACCGTTAAAGTCCAGGACGGCGCCGTCAAAATTGCACGCCTGAATGCGCGCGCCCCATCTTTTGGTGGTCCGTTGTAAACTGCAGCGTTCAAACAGCGTTCTCGAAAAATTGCTGTGCGCGGCGGCCATTCTGGAGAAGCTGCAATTAAGAAATTGCGCGCCACCTAGATCGCATGAAACGAATTCAACCAAATTAAAAGTACAGTTTAAGAAAATAATTCCGTATAAGTCGGTATTTTGAAAGACACAATTATAAAATGAGAGCGATCTTACAACGCCCCCATGACTGAGGTTATCGTGATCAATGTGCCGATTCTGTACAACTTTCTGTACTTCCCCACGATTAGGCATGGTAATTCCCAGTTATCTATATGAGTTTTCTACTTTATGGCGTTTTATCAGCTATCGCAATCATACGGCGATCATCTCTCCGCCCCAAATCGATCGTGCGCATTCGGACGGTTGCTTTTTGGGGTCTTTCCCACTACAAGCACGCCGCTCGGCGTCAGTCGGGCGTTTCCATAGCTCCTTGCCGACGGAAAAGTTCCGCCGGCTAGAGCCGTGCGGCGGAGGGTCCCGTCCCTTTCGGGGGGACGGAGGTCGACAACCGCGGCGGCTCGGGACCAGCCGAAGGGAGTGGCGATATGCCGAATTACGAGGTCGTGCTGATCGCACGACAGGATGTGTCTGCGACCACGGTCGAGACCATCACCGACGAGATCAAGTCCCAGATCACCGAGGAGGGCGGAACCATCGCCCGGCAGGAATACTGGGGCCTGCGCAATCTCGCCTACCGCATCAAGAAGAACCGCAAGGGGCATTACGTGCTCCTCAACATCTCGGCCAAGCCGGAGACGGTGCATGAGGTCGAGCGCAAGATGCGCCTGCATGACGACATCCTGCGCCACATGACGACCCGCACCGAGGATCTGCCGGAAGAGCCGTCGATCGTGATGCAGCGCCGCGAGGAGCGCGGGCGCGGCGACCGGGGCGATCGCGGAGACCGCGGCCCCCGTGGCGACCGTGGGGGCGACCGTGGGGGCGACCGCGGCGATCGCGGTCCGCGCGGCGGCGACCGCGGCGACCGCGGCGACCGCGCCGAGCGCAGCTGAACACGACGCCCGAGAGCTTGAAGGAGAGACCGACATGGCCACCCGTCCCGCCCCGCGGCGCCCCTTTTTCCGCCGCAAGAAGACCTGCCCCTTTTCCGGCCCCAACGCGCCGGAGATCGACTACAAGGACGTGAAGACGCTGCAGCGCTTCGTGTCCGAGCGCGGCAAGATCGTGCCCTCGCGCATCACCGCCGTCAGCGCCAAGAAGCAGCGCCTGCTGGCCCGCGCCATCAAGCGCGCGCGCTTCATCGGCCTGCTGCCGTACACCATCAGCTAAGGAGGATCGAAGCATGAGCGTTCAAGTCATCCTCCTCGAGCGGATCGAAAAGCTCGGCCAGATGGGCGACGTGGTCGCCGTCAAGCCGGGCTTCGCCCGCAACTTCCTGCTGCCCCAGGGCAAGGCGGTGCGCGCCAGCGAGACCGCGCTGAAGGAATTCGAGGCCAAGCGCGCCCAGCTCGAGGCCGAAAATCTCGAGAAGAAGCAGGAGGCCGAGCGCGTCGCCTCCGATCTGGAAGGCCTGCAGGTCGTCCTGATTCGGGCGGCGTCCGAGACCGGCCAGCTCTACGGATCGGTCACCGCGCGCGACATCGCCAATGCGGTCACCGAGGCCGGCGTCACCATCTCACGCACCCAGGTGCTGATGGAGAAGCCGGTGAAGACGCTCGGCGTCTTCGACTTCCGCATCAAGCTGCACCCGGAGATCATCGTCACGATCGAGATCAACGTCGCGCAGTCGCAGGAAGAGGCCGAGGCCCAGGCCGAGCGCGTAGCGCGCGGAGAGGACGCGGTCGTCACCGAGGCCGAGCAGGCCGCCCGCGAGATGGCCGAGGAGGCCGAGGCCCAGGCGGCCGCGATCGCCCAGGCCGCGGCCGACATGGCGAGCGGCGAAAACGCCGAGGCCCTGAAGGAAGCCGCCGAAGAGGCGAAAGCCGAAGCGGAGGAGATCGTCGAAGAGGTCCGCGAGGCCGCCGGCGAAGAGCTTCCCAACGACGACGAGAGCGAGGAGGAGAACAAGGGCTAACCCCCTCTCCTTCTTGGTCGCGATGAAAGGCGCGCGCGGGTCCGGGAGGCTCGCGCGCGTTTTTCCTTTTGCCGCCTCGTCCACAGAAGACCGCACGCGCTGTCGTCGGCCCGACCTGATCCGGGCCAACCGCAGGCCGGGCGTCGCTCAGACTCCGGTCGTCCCGGCTCTGCGGCCGGGCCGGCGGGTGAGAACGCACGCGGGGGCGCAACCGACCCCGGGATTGAAGCGCCCGATATCCTCTCTATTCACAGCCGGCGTTCGCATTTGTTCACCTAACGCCGCCGGTCCGACTCGCCTATAACCGATGCATGAGCAATCCTCCCGCCCCCACCGCCTCCGACGAGCCGCGGCTCGACAACGTCACCCCCTTGCGCGACGGCGGCGAGGGGGAGGCGCGCGCCGTCTCGCTGCGCCAGCCGCCGCACAATATCGAGGTGGAGCAGGCGCTGCTCGGCGCCATTCTGCGCAACAACCGCGCCTACGAAGCCGCGGGCGACCTGTTGGAGGCGCGGCACTTCTACGCCCCCGAGCATCAGCGCCTCTTTCAATACATCCGCACCATCGTCGACCGCGCGCAGGTCGCGAACGCCGCCTCGCTCGGCCACATCGTGGACGAGGACGAGTTGCTGAAAGGCGTCGGCGGGCGGGAGTATCTCTATCAACTCGACGCCGGGCTGGTGACCATCATCAACGCCCGGCAGTACGCCGAGACGGTGCGCGACCTCTTCATCAAACGCGAGCTGATCGGGCTCGGCGAGGACGTCGTCAACGACGCCTACGACAGTTCCGACCTGGACTTCACCGCCGAAAAGCAGATCGAAAAGGCGGAGCAGCGGCTCTACGACCTCGCCGTCTCGGGCGAGGCGGACCGCACCGTGGTGGCCATCGGCCGGGCGGCGGGCGAAGCGGTCGCCGCCGTCGAAAAGGCGATGCAGCGCGAAGGCCACGTCGTCGGCGTCACCACCGGCTTTCGCGACGTCGACAACATGTTGGGCGGCCTGCACCCGTCGGATCTGCTGATCCTGGCCGGGCGGCCGGCGATGGGGAAGACCGCGCTCGCCACCAACATCGCCTTCAACGCGGCCCACGCCTACAAGAAGATCGAGACGGACGACGGCCAGGAGATCGAGGAAGGCGGCCACGTCCTCTTCTTCTCGCTCGAGATGTCGTCGGAACAGCTGGCGGCGCGCATCATGGCCGAGCGCGCCCGGGTCAGCTCCGACAAGATGCGCCGCGGCGAGATCGGGAATGAGGAGTTCGACCGTGTGGCCGCGGCCGCGGAAGAACTCTCGCGCCTGCCGCTATACATCGACGACACGCCGGCCCTTTCCATCACCGGCCTGCGTCAGCGCGCGCGCCGGGTGAAGCGGCAGCACGGGCTGCATCTGATCGTGGTCGACTATCTGCAGCTCCTGCAGCCGCCCGCCGACAAGCGGGTCGAGGGCCGCGTCAACGAGGTCTCGGAGATCACGCGCGGGCTGAAGACGCTGGCGAAGGAGCTGGACGTGCCGGTGCTCGCCCTCTCCCAGCTCTCGCGCCAGGTGGAGAATCGCGAAGACAAGCGCCCGCAGCTGGCCGACTTGCGCGAATCCGGCTCGATCGAGCAGGACGCGGACGTCGTCACCTTCATCTACCGGCCGGAATACTATTTGGAGAAAGAGCATCCCGAGCAGCGCGGCAACGAGACGCCGGAGAAGTATCAGGAGCGGGTCGAGCGCCACAACCAGCGCCTGGCCGAGGCCCGCAACATCGCCGAGGTGATCATCGCCAAGCAGCGCCACGGCCCCGTCGGCACTGTCGAGCTGCAGTTCACCGGCGAGTTCACCGTCTTCTCCGACCTCGACCGGCATCACGACGGGGATATGTATTGAGGCGGGCGTCGTCCGTCGTCGGACGACGCCCCCGCGACGGCGGGGCCTTCGTCATCATCGCACGGGCGTCGGAGCCCGCTTAGAGGGGGTCCCCGCCGTCGCGGGGACTCCGTGAGGGTGAGGTCGGGGCCGACCCCTATTCCCCCCGCCGCTTGCGCTCCGCTTCGTCCCAGGCGGTCAGCGCCTGATAGTCCGGGACGAAGCCGAGGCCCTTCGAGGCGTCGGAAGAGACGGCCTCTCGCGAGGTGACGACGTCGACGACGGCGGGCGCGTTCTGCAGCGCGCGGCCGATCGCGCCGGGCAGGTCGGCCGGATCTTCCACCCGCTCGCCATGCGCGCCCAGCGCGCGGGCCATGGCGGCGTAATCGGCGTTGCCCAGCGTGGTGCCGACGACGCGGCCGCCGTAATTGTATTCCTGATCGAAACGCTCGATGTTCCAGGCGGCGTTGTTGGAGACGATGAAGACCGCCTTCGCCCCGTGGCGGACGGCCGTGTCGACCTCCATCGCGTTGATCCCGAAGGCGCCGTCGCCGTTGACCGAGATCACCTGCCGGCCCGGATAGGCGAGCGCGGCGGCGACCGCGAAGGGCGTGCCGACGCCCAAGCAGCCGAAGGCGCCGGCGTCCATATAGGTGCGCGCCGTCAGCCCAACCCGCGCGAAGCTCAGCAGGTCCCCGCCGTCGGCGATCGCGATATGGTCGGGATCGACGAGGGCGTTCAGCGCCTCGAAGATCGCCATCGGGTGGATCTTGCCGTCGGGGCCGGTCTTAGGCGCAGCCTGGTCTCGGCCTTTCTCGACCCGCTCGCGATGCTTGGCGCTAAGGCCGTCGCGCCAATCCCGGTCGCGCGCGCCGACGTCGTTCCCCAGCGCAGCCGTGATCGCGTCCAGCGCGCTCGGCACATGCGCCAGGATCTCCGGATCGCCGCGGCGGTTGTCGATCAATTCGCCCGTCGTGTCGGCGATGCGCAGAAAGCGCGCTTCGCCGAAGACGGCCGGCGACCCGTAGGCGAGCTGATAGTCGAGCTTGCGCCCCAGCGTGATCACCAGATCCGCCTGAGCCATCGCCGCCGCGCGCACGGCGCCGACGACGGACGGGTGATCGGGATCCAACAGCCCGCGGCTTTCCTGGGTGTCGAGATAGAGCGCTTCCGTCGCCTCGAGGAAGCGAGCGAGCGCGTCCCGGGCCCCGCGCGCGCCGCGCCCGCTGATCACCAGCGGGCGTTTGGCGCCGCGGATCGCGTCGGCCGCCGCCTCGATCGCCGCCGGATCGGGGGCGATGCGGCGCGGCGGCTTGGCCCGCATCCAATCGTCGAGGACGAGCTGCGACGGCACGGGCGCGCGCAGCACGTCGGTCGGAAATTCGATATAGCTCGGCCCCGGCTCGCCCAGATCGCCTTGCGCCCGCGCGATCGCCTCGTCGAGTTCGCGCAAGGTCTGTTCGGGCACGCGGGCCGTGCGGGCGTAGCGCGAAACCGGCGCCAAGATGTCGACATGCGGGATGTCCTGCAGCGGTCCCATATTGGCCTGCGGGCGCGAGGTGCAGCCGCCGATCAGCAGCACCGGCGCGCGCGCCAGCGAGGCGTTGGCGATCGCCGTCACCGTGTTGGTGACGCCGGGCCCCGCCGTCACCATCGCGACGCCCAACGCGCCGGTCAGCTCCGCATGCGCGTGCGCCATGTGGACGGCCGCGCGTTCGTCGCGGACGTCGACAATGCGGACGCCGAGCCGCGCGGCGTGATCCCAGATCGGCTGGATATGCCCGCCCTGCAGACCGAAGATGCGGTCGACGCCGCGGGCCTTCAGGCTTTTCGCGATCCAGGCGGCGGCGCTGGTCTCATCGGCGTTCAGGTCTTGTCTCGGGATGTCGGCGCTCATCAACTCTCTCCTTCTGCGCCGCCGTCGGCCTTGTCGGCCAACAGCGCGCGCAACTCGCGGTGCAGGATCTTGCCGGTCGCGTTGCGGGGCATCTCGTCCGGCTTGAGGAAGACGACGCCGCGCGGGCGCTTGTAGCCGGCCAGCTTGTCGCGCGCCCACTCGATCAGACTCGCCTCGTCGAGGCTCTCCCCCGACCGCAGCACGACCGCGGCGCAGACCGTCTCGCCCCATTTCGGGTCGGGTCGGCCGATCACGGCGACGTCGCGCACGGCCGGGTGATCGCCCAACACGCCCTCGACCTCGGAGGGATAGATGTTCTCCCCGCCGGAGATGATCAGGTTCTTCTTGCGGTCGATCAGCTGGATGTAGCCGTCTTCGTCGCGCCGGGCGACGTCGCCGACGCTGACATAGTCGCCGCGCATCGCTTCCGCGGTCTTCTCGGGCAGCTTCCAATAGCCGTCGAAACTGTAGGGGCTGCAGGAGAAGAGCTCCCCCGGCTCGCCGTCCGGCACTTCGTTTCCGTCGTCGTCGAGCAGCAGGATCGGCGCGGAGCCCGTGACCTCGCGCCCCACCGTGCCGAGCTTCTCGAACTGTTCGTGCGGGTGGAGCATGGTGGCCCAGCCCTGTTCGGTCGAGCCGTAGAGCTCGTAGAGGCCGGAGTTCGGGAACATCTCCATCACCGCGCGCTTGGTGTCGGCGCGCGCCGGCGCGGAGGAGATCATCAGCTTCTCCACCCGCCCGAAGTCGCCGCGGCGATCGGCCGCCGGCGCGTCCAGCATCATGGCGAAGTGGGTCGGCGTAAGCGAGGTGAACGTGGCCCCGGTCTCCGCGAAGGTCCGAAGCGCGAGCGAGGCGTCGAAGCTCTTGCGCGAGAAGATCGTCACCGTCGCGCCGATCATCGCGAAGCTGGTGAAGAAGTTGAGCGAATTGGCGTGATGCATCGGCATGACCAGGAGCGCGTCGTCCTCGCGCTTCAGCGAGAGTTCGACCTGCGTCATCAGGGCCAGCATCGCCATGCCGCGATGGCCGCGGATCACGCCCTTCGGCTTTCCCGTGGTGCCAGAGGTGTACATGAGGCACCAAGGGGCGTCGCAATCGACGGGCGCGCTCGGCGCGTCGGGGCGCGCCGCCTCGATCAGCGCCTCATAGTCGCGCCAGCCGGAAGCCGTCGGACCGTCGCCGATCTGCAGAAACCGGTCCGCGGGAAGCGCCAGGCGATCGCGCAGGGCGTCTACCGTCGCCAGCAGCGCGTCCTCGACGATCACGGCGGCGGTCCCGGAATCCTCCAGGATGTAGAGCGCCTCCTCCGGCGTCAGGCGGAAGTTGATCGGCGTCACGACCAGCCCGGCCTTGGCGGCGGCGGCGTAGATCTCCGCCCACTCCACCCGGTTGTAGGCCAGCGCCGCGACGCGGTCGCCCGCCTGGAGGCCGAGGCCGAGCAGGCCGTTCGCCAGACGGCGCGCGCGCTCGTCCCACTGTCGGAAGGTCATCGCGCGCTCCAGATCGCGCGCGCCGATGCGCTCGGGCTGGAGGCGCGCCTGGGCGGTCAACATCTGGCCGAGGGTCAGCGGCGCCGGGCTCATGACGCACGCGCCCCGTCGTCGTCCTCCGCCTGGGCCAGGCGGAAGGCGGCGACCAGTTTCTCGGCCGCGTTTTCAATGTGACCGACGGCGCGCGCCTCCGCCTCGGCCGCGTCGCCGGCGACGACGGGCGCCAGGATCCCGGCGTGTTGGGTCCAAATGTCCTCCGGCGTCTCGGCGCAGCGCAGCACCTCGCCCATCACCCGGCGCAGGAAGCGCCAATGCGGCTCGGCCGTCTTGGCCAGAAGCGGATTGCCCGACATCTCGTAAAGCAGGGCGTGAAAGGCCTCGTCCTGGCGGATCTGTTCGGCCGTGTCGCCGGCGCCCACCGCGGCCGCGCCGGCGTCCAGGATGGCGCGACCCCGCCCCTCGATCGCTCGGGCGACATCGGCGCGGGCGGCCGCGCGCCGGGCCGCCCCGCGCGCCGCAAGCCCGTCCAGACTGGCGCGGATCTCGTAATGCGCGCGCATCCGCTCCAGATCCAGCGGCGCGACGCGCAGCCCCCGGCCGCCGCCTTCCTCGACCATCCCGTCGGCTTTCAGCAACGCCATCGCCTGCTGCACCGGCTGGCGCGAGACCCCGAGCCGCCGGGCGATCTGCTCCTGCACCAGATGCGCGCCGGCCGGCAGCGCGCCGCGGCAGATCTCGTCCAGCAGCGCTTGATAAACCTGATCGGTCAGCCCGGGGCTGGTTCGGATGACGGACATCGCGCGCCTCCAGTTCGCATTCTGAATTCAGAATTCAATATTCCGATTGACGCGCCCCGTCAACAGGCCTCATAACGGGGCCGCTGCAAGACGCAGAGGCAAAGAGACGCGAAGGAGACTCCGACCATGCTCGACCTGGGCAATCGCAAATCGATCTATCAGCCGGAACAGCAGGGGCTGAAATTCCCGGAGGAACCGGCCTTCGAGAGCCCGGCCGAGGAGCGGCTTGATCGCAAGCGCCGCCTGGTCGCGGCCTGCCGCGCCTTCGCCAAGCACGGCCTGGACTACGGCTTCGCCGGCCACCTGACGATCCGCGATCCGGAGCGCCCGGAGCTTTACTGGACGAACCCTATGGCGGTTCATTTCGCGGATGTGACGCTCTCCAGCCTGATCCTGGTCGATCACGACGGCAAGGTGGTCGAAGGCGACTACGCGGTGAACCGCGCCGGCTTCGTGCTGCATGCGGCCGTGCATGAGGAGCATCCGGACATCCTGGCCATGTGCCACGCGCACACGGTCTACGGCACGGCCTTCGCGTCGCTCGCCAAGCCGCTCCTCCCGATGACGCAGGATCATTGCGCTTTCTTCGAGGATCACGTCGTGATCGCCGCCGAGGGCGGAAAGGTCGCGGTCGAGAACTTGGCCGGCACGGACGTCTCGAAGGCCTTCAAGGGCGTGAAGGCGGCGATCCACCAGAACCACGGCCTGCTGACCGCCAGCCGGCACAGCATCGACGCCGCCGCCTTCTGGTTCATGGCGCTGGAACGCTGCTGTCAGCAGCAGCTCGCGGTCGAGGCGACCGGCGCCGAGCCGACGCTGGTCCCCGACGACAAGGCCCGCTACAGCCGCGAGCATGTGGGCAGCGAGTATATCGGCTGGCTGCACTTCCAGCCGATCTATGACAATCTCTGCCGCCGCGAGCCGGAGATGTTTCTCTGACGCTCCCGCCCCGGGGGCGCCCGTCTTCATCTGCCCTGGGGCGTCCCCGCGAAGGCGGGGACCTCTCTCGGCCGGCTCAAATGTCGAAGCGCGCCGCCTGAGGCCCCCGCCTGCGCGGGGGCGCCCGTCTTCATTCAAAACCGTTGTGATCCCAGCCGACGAATTCGGGGAGCCCCTTTCCCCCGCCCCCGCAATCGGGCTAAACAAGCGGCGATGACGAACGCTGCGCCCTTCCCCCATTCGCCGACCGAGCTCATCATCGATCTCGACGCGCTGGCCGACAATTGGCGCGTGCTGCGCGACCGTGCGGCCGAGGGCGGCGCCTTCGCGACGGCTGTCGTCAAAGCCGACGGCTACGGGCTGGGGATCGCGCCGGTCTCGGGCGCGCTGCATCGCGCCGGCTGCCGCAGCTTCTTCACCGCCCATCTGGACGAGGCGATTCGCCTGCGCGCGATCCTGCCCGGCGCGGATGTCGAAATCTCGGCGATGAACGGCCTGATGGCGGGGGAGGAAAGCGTCTACGCCGAACACAGGATCGCGCCGACGCTGAACGACCTCGGCCAGATCGAGCGCTGGCGGGCGTTCTGCCGCGCCGAAGAGAGCGCGCCTCCCGCCAACCTGCATGTCGACACAGGGATGTGCCGGCTGGGCTTGCCCGGGCAGGAAGTCGAGCGCCTGACCGCGGAGCCGGAGCGCCTGGAGGGCTTGGCGATCGACCATCTGATGAGCCACCTCGTCATGGCGGACGCGACGGATGCGCCGATCAATCGGCGCCAGCAAGAGGATTTCGCCGCGATCTGCGCGCGCTTGGCCCCGCCCCGGCGCGGGCGCATGCTGGCCAACAGTTCCGGCTGCTTCCTGGGCGCCGACTGGCTGTTCGACTGCGTGCGGCCGGGGATTTCGATCTATGGCGGCAAGCCCAACGATCTCGGCCCGAACCCGATGAAGCCGGTGGTGCGGCTGGCGGCGAAAATCCTGCAAATCCGCGACGTTGACGCCCCTCAGACCGTCGGATACGGTGCCGCGCATCGGGTGGAGGGGCCGACCCGCGTGGCGACCGTAGCGGTCGGCTATGCAGACGGTTATCTGCGCACGGCCGGCGCGGGCCCGATCCCGAAGGGCGCCGTCGCCCATATCGGCCAGCAGGAGGTCCCGGTGATCGGCCGCATCTCGATGGATCTGACGACGCTGGACGTCAGCGCCGCGCCCGAGGCGCGCGTCGGCGACGTCATCGACATGCTGGGTCCGCTTAACACCGTCGACGACCTGGCGGACGCGGCGGGCACCATCGGTTATGAAATCCTGACCTCGCTCGGCCCGCGCTATCGACGCACCTATCTCGGCGCGGGCGCGGAAGGCCTCTCGGCATGAACCCGTTTCGCCCGGTCGGGCGCGCCTTCATCCGCTTCCTGGCGGCGACGGGCCGTCTCATGCTGTTCGCGGTCAACGGCGTCAGCCACTGCGTGCGTCCGCCGATCTACCCGCGCCTCATCGGCCAGCAGATGATCGACATCGGCTACTATTCGCTGCCGGTGGTCGGGCTGACGACCTTGTTCGCAGGCATGGTTTTGGCGCTGCAGAGCTACACCGGCTTCGCGCGCTTCTCGGCCGAGGGCGCGATCCCCTCGGTGGTCGTGCTGTCGATCACGCGGGAGCTGTCGCCGGTGCTCGCGGGCCTGATGATCGCGGGGCGCATCGGCGCGGCCATGGCGGCCGAGCTCGGCACGATGCGCGTGACCGAGCAGATCGACGCGCTCGAGACGCTTTCGACCAATCCGTACAAGTATTTGGTCGCGCCCCGGCTGATCGCGGGCGTCACGATGATGCCGCTGCTGGTCCTGATCGGCGACGTGATGGGCGTGTTCGGCGGGTATGTCGTCAGCGTGTTCAAGCTGGGCTTCAACGCGCAGACCTACATCGTCAACACCTGGAATTTCGTCGAGGCGATGGACATCATATCGGGCCTCGCCAAGGCGGCGGTCTTCGGCTTCCTGGTGGCGCTGATGGGCTGCTATCACGGCTACAACAGCCGCGGCGGCGCGCAGGGCGTGGGCGCTGCGACGACCAACGCGGTGGTCAGCGCCTCGATCCTGATCCTGATCTTCAACTACCTCATCACCGAGATGTTCTTCGCCCAATGAGCGCCGCGACCGACACGCCGAAAATTAAGCTGACGGGCGTCGCCAAGGCGTTCGGAGAGAAGCGCGTGCTGCGCGGCGTCGACCTTTCGGTCGCGCCGCAGGAATCCCTCGTGATCATCGGCGGTTCGGGCTCAGGCAAGTCCGTCATGCTCAAGTGCATTCTGGGTCTGATAGCGCCGGACGCGGGCGAAATCGAAGTGGACGGCCGGCCGGTGACCCGGCTGAGCCCGGCCGAACGCGAAGAGGTGAACAGCCGCATCGGCATGCTGTTCCAGAACGCCGCGCTCTTCGACAGCATCAGCGTCTGGGAGAACGTCGCCTTCGGCCTGATCCAGGGCAAGCGCATGGACCGCGCGAAGGCCAAGGACATCGCGATCAAGAAGCTGTCCGACGTGGGCCTCGATTCGGACGTGGGCAATCTGTCCCCGGCCGAGCTGTCGGGCGGCATGCGCAAACGTGTCGGGCTGGCCCGCGCCATCGCCGGCGACCCGGACATTATCTTCTTCGACGAGCCGACCACGGGCCTCGACCCGATCATGGGCCACATCATCGACGATCTGATCGTCCATTGCGTGCGTCAGGTCGGGGCGACCGCCGTCTCCATCACCCACGATATGCCGAGCGCCCGGCGCATCTCCGATCGCATGGCGATGCTCTACAAGGGCGAGATCATCTGGGAAGGCCCGACCGACCAGGTCGACGACAGCGGCAACCCCTATGTCGATCAATTCATCCGGGGGTCGGCCGAGGGCCCGATCCAGATGGAGTTGCGCAAACTCTGAACCGACGTCGCGGCCTGCGTCGGCGAGCCTGATCGGCCCAGCGAGGAGCCGCCGGATGACAGCCGCTCGTTTTTGGGACCGTTGGGCGGAACGCTACGCCGCCCGGGAGATATCGGACCCGCAGGCCTACGAGGAGAAGCTGCGCCGCACGCAGGCGCATCTGCGCCCCGACATGGTCGTGCTGGAACTCGGCTGCGGCACGGGCGGAACCGCCCGTCGTCATGCGCCAATCGTCGCGCGCTACCTCGCAACGGACGCCTCCCCCGAAATGATCCGCATCGCCCGGGGGAGGATGACCGACGACTCACCGTCCGGCCTCAGCTTCGCGGTCGAGACCGTCGAGGAGGCGATCGCGGACGCCGGACGCAAAACTGACGCCCCGGACGCTATCCTCGCGCTCAGCCTGCTGCATCTGTTGCCGGACTGGCGCGAGTCGCTGGCCGGGATCGCGCGATCGCTGAAACCAGGCGGGCTGTTCGTCTCCAACACCTTCTGTTTCCGCGACAGCCACCCGTGGCTGCGGTGGGTGTCGCGGCCCTTCCAGGCGGCGGGCCTGCTTCCCCGCTTCGCGCATCTGCGCGAAGCCGAGTTGATCGCGGCGATCGAGGCGGCCGGCTTCCATGTGCTGGAGACTTGGCGACCCGACCGGAAAGCGGCCCTGTTCGTGATCGCGCGGGCGCGCTGAAGCCGGCCGGTGATTGTTTCCATTCGATCACAAGGCCGTGGCGGCGCTTGTCTGGCGCGTCGCCGGGGCCAGATAGTGGAACGATCGGTTGCGAACCGACAGCCATCGAACAAGAGGGGATATGACCAGCATGAGCGACACCGACGCCAATCCCGACGCCCAGCCGCCCGGCTATCAGCCGCCCAAGGTTTGGGAGTGGAGCGACGCAAACGGCGGCAAATTCTCCAAGACCAATCGCCCGATCGCCGGCCCGACGCATGAGAAGGAACTGCCGGTCGGCGACAATCCGTTGCAGCTTTATTCGCTGGCGACGCCGAACGGCGTGAAGGTCACCATCATGCTGGAGGAGTTGCTCGATCTCGGCCACACGGGCGCCGAGTACGACGCCTATACGATCGACATCGGCGACGGCGATCAGTTCGGCGGCGGCTTCGTTGCGATCAATCCGAACTCCAAGATTCCGGCGCTGCTTGACCGCAGCCAAGATCAGCCGATCCGGGTCTTCGAGAGCGGATCGATCCTGCTTTATCTGGCGGAGAAGTTCGACGAGTTTCTGCCCAAAGACCCCGCGACGCGGACCGAAACGCTGAATTGGCTGTTCTGGCAGATGGGCAGCGCACCCTATCTCGGCGGCGGCTTCGGCCACTTCTACGCCTATGCGCCATTCCCCCAGAAATACCCGATCGATCGCTTCGCGATGGAGGCCAAGCGCCAGTTGGACGTGCTGGACCGGCGCCTCGGCGAAAGCCGCTTCCTGGCCGGCGACGCCTACACCATCGCCGACATCGCCGTCTGGCCCTGGTACGGGGTGCTGGCGCTCGGCAAGCTCTACGACGCCGGCGAGTTCCTGCAGGTGCAGGACTACAAGAACCTGCAGCGCTGGACGCGGGAGATCGGCAAACGCCCGGCGGTCGAGCGCGGCCGCATGATCAACCGCAAGTGGGGCGACGAGAACACGCAGATGTTGGAACGCCACGGTCCCGCCGACTACGAGGGCAAGGCGGGCGTTAAGATCTGACGGACGACGTCAACCCTCCCGTCTTGACTAATTCGGCCCCCTAACAATATGGCCGTTAGGGACGGACGCCCCGCCTTCCCGGCGGGGCGTTTCTTTATCCCCACCCCGCATCACGACGCAGAGGAGGATCCCCGATGAAACGCACGACTTTCGCCCTGACCCTCGCCGCCGCCGTCGCCGCGCCCGCCGCGGGCGCGTTGGCGGAGGACTGCGGCGCGCGGATCAATCAGGTGGCCGCCCATCCGGCCATCGAGACCGAGACCGCCGTGGACGGCGAGACCGTCGTCAAGCGCGGCGACGCGATCGAGACCGAGGGCGGGACCACCACCTACAGCGAAAGCGGACCCGCCGTGCCGCGCGAGAACTGGTTCGGCGACGCGCCGCAATTCTCCGCGCTGCTCGGCTATCTTGAGACGGCGATCGAGCATAACGAGCGGGGCGACGAGGCGGCCTGCAACGAAGCCGTCGGCGAAGCCGAGGATCTGCTGAAGAAGCACGGCTCCGGATGATGGGCGCGCGCCCGCGCGACCAAATAGCCCACCATAAACTGTCGGCTCGGCCTTGAACCAGGATGCGGGGCGACGACAAGGATCGGCGCGTCTGAAGCGGCCCAATCCGGCCCGCGCGCCGCTGGCCAGCCTCGCGAATCTGCGGCACAGTGCGGGCGGTTCCCGACGCCTCGTCCCAGGAGTTCCGATGGCCCGCTCCGCCAGCCGTTTCATCTGTCAGAGTTGCGGCGCGGTCTATCCGCGCTGGCAGGGCCGATGCGAGGCCTGCGACGAATGGAACTCGATCTCCGAAGAGGCGGTCGAGAGCGCGCCCCCGATCGGCGGGAAGGCCAAAGGGACGAGCGCGGCCGCGCGTCGCGGCAAGGCGGTGGAGTTCGTCGCGCTGGACGGCGTCAATCAACGCGCGCCGCGCCTCAAGACCGGCATGGCGGAGGTCGACCGCGTGCTCGGCGGCGGGCTGGTCGACGGCTCGGCCGTTCTGATCGGCGGCGATCCGGGCATCGGCAAATCGACCTTGCTGCTGCAGGTCACGGCCGCGCTGTCGAGGCAAGCGCGGGTCGCCTATGTCTCGGGCGAGGAGGCGATCGATCAGGTGCGCATGCGCGCCGACCGCCTGGGCGTCAAGGACGCGGCGGTGGAACTGGCCGCTGCGACCAGCGTCCCCGACATTCTGGCGGCGATCGACCGGCCGGACGGGCCGAAGGTCGTCGTCATCGATTCCATCCAGACCATGTATGTCGATCTGCTGGACAGCGCGCCCGGCACCGTCAGCCAGGTGCGCGCGGCCGCGCAGGAGTTGATCCGGGTCGCCAAGCGGCGCGGCGTCGCGATGCTGCTGGTCGGCCACGTCACCAAGGAGGGCGCGATCGCCGGACCTCGCGTATTGGAGCATATGGTCGACACGGTGCTCTATTTCGAAGGCGAGCGCGGCCACCCCTTCCGCATCCTGCGCGGCGTGAAGAACCGCTTCGGCCCGACCGACGAGATCGGCGTCTTCGACATGACCGAGCAGGGGCTGCAGGAGGTGAAGAACCCCTCCGCCCTTTTCCTCGCCGATCGCCAGGAGGATGTGGCGGGCGCAGCCGTCTTCGCCGGCATCGAAGGCTCCCGTCCGATGCTGGTGGAGATCCAGGCGTTGGTCGCGCCAAGCGCCTACGGCACGCCGCGCCGCGCGGTGGTGGGTTGGGATTCGAACCGGCTGGCCATGTTGCTGGCGGTTCTGGAGTCGCGCGCGGGGCTGGACTTGGCCGGTCGCGACGTTTACTTGAACGTCGCAGGCGGCCTTCGTATTTCGGAGCCGGCGGCTGATCTGGCGGTGGCGGCGGCGATCGCCTCCGCCCTGACCGGCGAGCCGGTGCCGGGAGAGACGGTGGTCTTCGGAGAGATCGGGCTTTCCGGCGAAGTGCGCACCGTCGGGCGCTCGGACGCGCGACTCAAGGAAGCGGCCAAGCTCGGCTTCAAGCGGGCGATCGCGCCGCGGCGCGCCGGCGAGAAGGGCGGCGGGCGGACGGGCGGCGGCGGCGTGCGCGTGAGCGAGGTCGCCGACGTCGGGCGTCTGGCGGCGGTGTTGGCCGGCGACGGGCCGGCGTTGAGCCGGACGGCCTGATCCGACAGGCCGACGGCGGGCCGCTTCAAGCGGCGAGGCGGTTCAAGCCGCGGGACGAAGGTCCCCGGCTCCCAAGACGGAAGAGCATGCTGGACGGTCTTCCCATCACCATCGTCGATCTCGTAGTCGTCGGCTCGATCCTCCTCTTCGCTGTTCTGGCGAGTTTCTGGGGGTTCATGGGGCTCGTGACCGGAATCGGCGCCTGGATCGGCGCGGGCGCGGTCGCGATCCTCTACTATCCGCAGGCCCAGGATCTGGCCCGACGCCACATCGAGACCGAGCTTTTCGCCGATCTGGCCGCGGGAATCGGGCTTTTTGCAGGCGCGTTGATCCTGTTCCTGGTGGTGAGCGCCGTGCTCTCCCATATGGTGAAGGAAAGCGCGCTGGGATCGATCAATCGGGCGCTCGGTTTCGTGTCGGGCGTCGCGCTCGGATACGTCGTCGCCTGCGTCTTCCTGATCGGCTCGATCCTCGTCTTCACCGAAGAGGAACTGCCGGGAAGCGTCACCGACGCGCGGCTCTACCCGCTGGTGCGCGCCGGCGGCGTGGCGCTGCTGGCGACCGTGCCCGATGAGTTAAAGACCGAAGGTCTTTCGACGCTTGAGAAAACCAAGACCCAGGTCGACGACGCGCAGCGCGCCAAGGAGCTTTACGATACGCTGAACAACCCTAAACCGCGCTCGGGAGACGATCCGGCGCAGGAGGGCGCGGACGGAACCGAGGACGCGGACCCAGCCGGCGCGAGCGGCGACCAGGGCTATGCGCCCGCTGAAAACGACCAGTTGGACAATCTTTTGGATCAGGTCGACCGGTGATGATCGGATCGACTGACGCGAGGGCCCCGACGCCATGAGTCACGACGCCACGCAGCACCCCATACCCGACGTCACCACCAATCCGTTCGACGACGACAAGCTGCGCGAGGAGTGCGCCGTCTTCGGCATCTTCGGCACCGAGGACGCGGCCGCGCACACCGCGCTCGGCCTGCACGCCCTGCAGCACCGCGGGCAGGAGGCGAGCGGCATCGTCACTTATGACGGCGAGGAGTTCCGCGCCCACCGCGCGCTCGGCCAGGTGGGCGAGGTTTTCGGGCGCCAACAGGTGATGGAGCGGCTCAAAGGCTCGGCCGCCATCGGCCACAATCGCTACTCCACCACCGGCGACCCGATGGTCCGCAACACGCAGCCGCTGTTCGCCGATTTCGAGTTCGGCGGCCTGGCGGTCTCGCACAACGGCAACTTGACCAACGCCGTCCATTTGCGCCGCGAACTGGTGCACGGCGGCGCGATCTTTCAGTCAACGACGGACACCGAGGTCATCATCCACCTGCTGGCCCAGGCCAAGGGCGGCGTGACCGACCGGTTGACCGAAGCGCTGCGCCGGGTCGAGGGCGCCTACAGTCTGGTCTGCCTGACGCGCAAGAAGCTGATCGGCGTGCGCGACCCGCTGGGCGTGCGCCCGCTGGTCCTCGGCAAGCTGGGCGGCGCCTACATGCTGGCCTCCGAGACCTGCGCCTTCGACATCATCGGCGCGGAGAAGGTGCGCGACGTCGAAGCCGGGGAGATGATCGTGATCGACGACGAGGGCGTTCACTCCACCTTCCCCTTCCCGCGGCTGAAGACCCGGTTCTGCATCTTCGAGTACGTGTATTTCTCCCGCCCGGACAGCGTGGTCGAGGACAAGAGCGTCTATGAAGCGCGCACCGCCATCGGCCGTGAACTCGCACGCGAGAAGCCGATTGAGGCGGACGTGATCGTCCCCATCCCGGATTCGGGCGTGCCCAGCGCCATCGGCTACGCAGAGCAGTCGGGCGTGCCCTTCCAGTACGGCATCATCCGCAACCACTATGTCGGGCGCACCTTCATCGAGCCGACCGACGAGATCCGCAATCTTGGCGTCAAGCTGAAGCACAACGCAAACCGACAGGTGGTCGAGGGCAAGCGCATCGTGCTGGTCGACGACTCGATCGTGCGCGGCACGACCAGCCGCAAGATCGTCGAGATGATGCGCCACGCCGGCGCGACCGAAGTGCACATGTGCATCGCCAGCCCGCCCACGACCTACAGCTGCTTCTACGGCGTCGACACGCCCGAGCGCGACAAGCTGCTGGCGGCGAAGTATTCGTTGGAGGAGATGCGCACGCTGATCGGCTGCGACAGCCTGACCTTCATCTCGATGGACGGGCTCTACCGTGCGGTCGGGCTGGCCGGCCGGGACGCGGCGCGCCCGCAATACTGCGACGCCTGCTTTTCCGGCGAGTATCCGATCCCGCTGACCGACCAGGAGCGCCAGCCCGGCAAATCGGCGCAGCTTTCCCTATTGAGAGAACAGGCGAGATAATCTCATGTCAGGTCGATTGGAGGGGCGGATCGCGCTGGTAACGGGCGCCAGCCGGGGAATCGGACGCGCGGTCGTGGAACGCTTCGCGCAAGAAGGCGCGCATGTCGTCGCGCTGGCGCGCACCGTCGGGGCGCTCGAAGAGCTGGATGATGCGATCAAGGCGGCCGGCCGGTCCGAGGGCGCGACGCTCGTGCCCGTCGATCTGCGCGATCTCGACAAGATCAACATGATCGGAGCCTCGCTGCACGAGCGTTTCGGGCGGCTGGACGTGCTGGCCAGCGTGGCCGGAGAGTTGGGCGGCCTGTCGCCGGCGCACCATTTGGCGCCGAAGACCTGGGACAAGACGCTGGCCCTGGACCTTACGGTCAATCATCGTCTGATCCGCGCCTTCGATCCGCTGCTGCGCCAGGCCGAGGCGGGCCGCGCGATCTTCACGACCTGCGTGCGCGGGCGCGAGCCGAAGGCGTACTGGGGGCTGATGGCGGCCGCCAAGGCGGGGTTGGAGGCGCTGGTCAAGAGCTACGCCCAGGAGCTGGAGAAATCCGCGCTGCGCGCCAATCTGGTGGACCCCGGGCCGTGCGCCACGCGGCTGCGCTTCCAGGCCTTCCCGGGCGAGCCCGAGGACGCCCAGATCGCGCCGAGCGACCCGGCCGTCACCGACCTCTATGTCCGTCTGGCGGAGGCGTCCTGCGTCGAGAACGGCGTCGTGCTGACCCGCGAGGCCCCCTAGCGCCGACGCCGCTCTTCGGCGCCGCCGGTTAGCGAATTTTCCGCATCCGCCAAACGCCGGTGCATTCCTCAGACAGCCACGTCCCTTCGGCCTCATCGCCGTCAAAGGCGCCCTCCAGCTCGGCCGAGTCCACCTCATAGCGCGCGAACATCCGGCCGTCGGCGAGGTCGCCGTCTTCCAAGATGAAGCCGGTGAGAGGATTGGAGCCGGTGCGCTGGCGCACCATGCCGTCTATCGAACCGCCTTCGATCGTCGCGCGCAGGCCGCCGCGCGTGATCTCGCAGGATCGGGTGCGGGTGACGACCTCGAAATGGCCGACCCAGGCGCCGTCATAGGCGGCGCTGGCGCCCCGAATTTGGCGCATCGCCTCGGTGCAACCGACGAGCGCGAGCGCCGCCAGCGCAAGCGCCGTCAGCGCCGCCGCGCGCAGGAAAGACGCTTGGGAAACGGGCATCGGCTCCTCCTTCTCGTCGTAACGGACGTCGGTCGGCGGTTTGCGCGGCGGCGTCGCGCCGGCTCAGCGCTTCGGCGCGAACGGGTTCTTACCCTGCCGCACGGAGAGCCGCAACGGCGTCCCGTTCAGACCGAAGTCCGCGCGCAGGCCGTTCGCCAGATAGCGCAGATAACTCTCCGGCAGGCCGGCGGCCTGCGATGCGAAAAGGATGAAGGTCGGCGGCCGGATGCGGGCCTGGGTCATGTAGCGGATTTTGACCCGCCGGCCCTTCACAAGAGGCGGCGGGTGGGTTGCGGTGCGGTCCGCAAGCCACCGGTTCAGCGCGGAGGTGGGGATGCGCTTGTTCCAAACGTCGTAGACGCGGAACGCCTCCTCGATCAGCTGGTCGAGATTGCGGCCCTTGAGCGCCGAGACGGTCACGATCGGCGCGCCGCGCGCTTGCGGCAAAGAGGTCTCGAAGCGGTCTCGCAGCTTCTGCATCGCCTCCTTCTTGTCGACGATGCTGTCCCACTTGTTGGCGGCGATGACCAGGGCGCGACCTTCCTCGAGAACCTGCCGGGCTATGGTCAGGTCCTGCTTTTCCAGCATGTCGTTGGCGTCGAGCAGCAGCGCCACCACATGCGCGAAATCGATGGACCGGCGGGTGTCGAGGGCCGAAAGCTTCTCGACCTTGTCCGTCACCTTGGCCTTCTTGCGCAGGCCGGCCGTGTCCACGAGCTTCAGCGAACGGTCGCGCCAAAGCCAGTCTAGGGCGATGGAATCGCGCGTGATCCCAGCCTCCGGGCCGGTCAACAGCCGGTCCTCGCCGATCAGGCGGTTGATCAGGGTCGACTTGCCGACATTCGGTCTTCCGACCACCGCGAGCTGCATCGGCTTGGCCCGCAGCGCCTCTTCCAGCGCCGCCGCCTCCTCCGGCAGATGGTCGGCCTCTTCGGGCACGGCGAAGATCTCGTCGCTTTCGTCGCCGACCTGTTCCCCGTCCTCCTCGAGCGCCGCCGCAAGGTCCGGGAAAAGTTCCGGCGCCCCCTCGGCGGCGACCGGCGTCAGTTCGGCGTCGCGAACGCCGGCGCGCTCGGCGCGCGCCTGCTTCGCGGCCATGCCCTCGGCGATCAGGTCGTAGAGGTCGGAAAGCCCTTCGCCATGCTCGGCCGACAACGGCAGCGGTTCGCCCAGCCCCAGCGCGAAGGCCTCCATCCGTCCCGCTTCGCCGGCGCCGCCCTCGCATTTGTTGGCGGCCAGCGCGACGCGCCCGCCATGGCGGCGCAGAACCTCTGCGAACCGCTCGTCCAGGGGGGCCAGGCCGGCGCGCGCGTCGACCAGCATCAGGGCCAGATCCGCCTCCTGGATCGCACGCTCAGTCTGTTGGCGCATCCGCGCCTCCAGGCTCTTGTCGTGGGCGTCCTCATATCCGGCGGTGTCGATCACTCGGAAAACGAGATCGCCGATGCGCCCCTCCCCCTCGCGCCGGTCGCGGGTGACGCCCGGCGTGTCGTCAACGATGGCCAAGCGCTTGCCCACCAGCCGGTTGAAGAGCGTCGACTTGCCCACGTTGGGGCGCCCGACGATGGCCAACGTGAAAAGGTCCGCGGACGGTGTCGCGAGACCGGCCTTGTCGAGCGCGCGGGAGCCGCGGCGGGACGATGATCGAGAACGCGCCATGGCGCGGGTGATCCTTCTTTCAGAGCCCAGGCGCCGCGGCGGCCCGCCCGCTCACCGATAGGCGATCAGGTCGCCGGCGTCGGTCTGCAGATAGACGATCCCGTCGGCGACGATCGGGGCGATCCGAATCGCCGAACCCACGTCGATCTTGCCGAGAGGGTCGCCGGTGTAGGGCGACATCGACCAAAGCTCGCCCAGATTGTTGCCGATCAGCAGCCGGTCCTTGACCAGCACCGGGCCGACCCACGTGATCGGATCGTCGCGATCCTCCTCGTCCTCGAAGCGCGGCATGGGCGTCGCCCAGCGCACCCGACCGCCCTGGCGAGTCACGGCGAGGAGAATCTGATCGGTGGTCAGCATGAACAGATAGTCGCCGGCGACCCAGGGGGTCTCGGCGCCGCCGATGCGGCGGTCCCAGGCCCGGGCGCCTGTACGCAAATCGATCGCGATCATGCGGCCTGCGTGGCTGACCGCATAGACCAGGCCGCGATCGACCACCGGGCGCGCGCGAATATCGGCCAAGCTGGCCAGCGCGTCGACCCGACGGGTTGAGGTCAGATTCTCCTGCCAGCTTACCCGACCGTTGCCGAGGCGCAGCGCGAACAGTTCGCCCGACGAATAGGGCACGATCACGGTCGCATCCGAAATCGCGGGGCTGGCGGCCCCCAGTAGTCCGGCGGTCTCTGCGAAGCCGGCGTGGCTCCAGACCTGCTCGCCGCTCTCCAGATCAAGCGCCGCCGCCTGGTTGTCCAGCGTGATCGCGACCGCGCGGCCGTCAGTGATCGTGGCGGCGGCCCGGATCGGACCCGACAGGTTGCGCCGCCACAACTCGGCGCCGTCTGCGGCGTTGACGGCGACCACTTCCGCGTAGCCGGTCGTCGCGACCAGAATGCCGTCGGCGTAGGCGAGGCCTCCGCCGAACGCTTCGTCATCCTCGTCCGGCGGCTCCGCGTCGAAGCGCCACAGCCGCGCGCCCGTCTCGGCGTCGAAGGCGCGGATCTCGAAATCGCTGTCCATCGTGTAGATGCGCCCCTGGGCGACGACCGGACCCGAAAGGACGCGCTGGTCGTCGTCGGAGCCCGAACCGATGTCGGCGCGCCAGATCGGCGCCAGATCGTCGCCGGCCATCAGATGATGCATGGCGTGATCCGGATAGCCGCCGGCCTGGGGCCAGCCCTCATTGAGGTAAGGCGGGGGCAATTTGACGGTCAGGTCGGAAAGCCGCGGGTCCGGCTCGACATCGCTTTCGGAGATCATGACCGCGATGCGTTCGCCGGGCAGCGGCGGATCCGCCTCGTCGCCGAACCACCCGCAGCCCCCGAGCAAAAGGCCCGCGCCGATAAGCGTCGCCGACGCCCGCAGAAGAGCGCCCCGGGTCATTCGCCCACCGCGCGCAGGATTTCGGCGGCGCGGCTGCGGCTTTGCTGGGGCGCGTCGGCGCTGTCCGCGATGGCGCTCAGACGCTCGCGCGCGCCGGCGGGATCGCCCGCCTGAAGGGCCAGACCGGCGGCCGCCTCCAGCGCGGTGAAGCGCCACGGCGCGCCGGCCTCTTCGTGCGGGGCGATGCGGGCCAGCAGATCTTCCGCATCGCGCCCGTCGACCTGGGCGGCCTGCGCAATCGCCAACACCTCCGCCAGGTCGCGATAGAGCTCGTCGACGCCTGAATCCGCCGCGATCGCCTCGTAGATCTGCGCCGCCGCGGCATGATCGCCGGCCTGCCCGTAGAGTCCGGCCGCGCGCATCAGCGCCGCCAGCTCATAGCCGCCGGGCGCGTTCTGGGCCAGGCTTTCAAGCCGTCCGGCCGCTTCCGCCGGCGCAGAGTCGATCGACCCCTCGCTCAGCGCGGCCTGATAGCGTTCGGCGGTCTCCAACTGCTGCGAGCGCTCGTAGGAGCGCCACCAGGTGTGCGCCCCTGCAGCCAGGATCGCGATCACCGCCAAAGCGATGAAATAGCGGCCATAGCGCGTCCACAGATTCTTGGCGCGCTCGCGCCGCAGATCCTCTTCGACTTCGGTGAAGATGTCAGCCACGGGGCCCTCGTCCTTGCTAAGCGGCGTCGCGCGCTGTCCGGTGATTGCGCCGAACGCGCGCCGTCGCCTGTATTTACGGAACCCAAGCCGCCGGGGCAACCGGCGCGCGCAGACGACGATGCGCCTCAGGCCGTGGATTTTGGCGCGCATCTTGCTTCTGACGTGACGAGACGATGGACGGACGCGATCGGCGACGCCGCCGCGCGCCCCAGGAACGAGGATTAACAAACGCTATGGTGCGATGGAGCTTGAGAGGCGCCGCGCTGGCCGCGAGCCTGACGCTGGGGGGGTGCATCGGCGGCGTCGGGACGGGTGCGCTGCTCGCCGCCGGCGCGACCACCACGACGGTGCTGGAGGACAAGCTGCCGAGCGACTTCATCGCCGAGGCGGTGACCGGCCAGGATTGCAGCTATATCCGCCAACTGGAAGACAAAGGCCCGTTGTGCCGGCCGGAGCGGCGCGAGGTCATCGAGCGACCGCTCTACTGCTACCGGACGCTGGGCCAGATCGAATGCTTCGAGGAGCGCGACCCGTACGGCATCGGCCAGCGCACGGTGAATTGACGACCCCCCGCCCCTCCCGGTTTCCCGGAATCGATCCTTCCGGCGGCGAGTTCTTTCGGTTACGCTTCGATGACGAACGCCCGGCGACGGGACAGCGTCCTGTCGCGCCGATTGACCGTGGAGGCCGGCCGACCGCATGACGGAGCTGATCGATTTCGCCGATTACCGCCGCCGCGCCGCGCCGAAACAGCGGGTGCGCTTCGATCGCGACGAGTTCCGGCAGTTGATGGACTGCTACTCGCGCCGGGTCATGACCGGAGAGTGGAAAGACTACGCGCTCGATATATACGGGCCGGTCGCGGTGTTCTCGATCTTCCGTCACAGCCTCGAGGCGCCGGCCTACGCCGTCGCCAAGCGCCGCAACGGCAAGGATGACGAATTCATCCTGCGCAGCGGCAAGCGAACCCTGAAACGGGCCCGCGCGCTGCAGGACGTGCTCAGCGTCTTCGACAAGCCGTTGCGGCTGATCGACGGCTGAAATCCTATCTAAGGTTTGAAAGCGCGACGTCGGGACGGTCGGTCCGGCGGAGGGCCGATCCATCCTACCCTAGGAATGTTCGCTTCTTGTTCGGCTATCGCCTACGGCCTATCGTTTCCGCATCACCGACGGCACGGGCGGCGGCGCGATGGGGCGGATCAAACGACAGGCGATCGAGCGGGAGGAGGCGACGCGCCGGCGCGCCGTGCTGGGAGATCTGATCGTCTACGGCGCCGACGTGTTCTGCTGGTGCAATCGATGCGGCCATAACGCGGTTCTGGAGCTTGAGGCGATGCTCGCGCGATTCGGCCCGGCGCAGGAGGTGCCGGGGCTGAGCGCGCATCTGCGCTGCGGCGGCTGCGGCTCCAAGGACGTGGCGACGCGGCCAAATTGGCCCTCCCTCGGCCAAGTGACGCACCATGAGGCGATGGAGCCCCAGGAGAACCCGTAAAAGCGGCGCGCGATTCGCCCGCCGAGTCGCCGCGCCAACATTTTGATTCAGTGAGAGAATTCAGAACTTCGCCGCAGCACGGCCACGATTTCGCCGCGCGGACGCTTGACCCTTCGGCCGGAATCGCGGCGTCCCTTTGCGCGCAAATACGGGAATTGGGCGCGACTCCGCAGAAAAGCGCTTGAGACTCGAAATCACGCCGTATATTGTGCTCATCAGATCAGGCAACACTATATATGGGGACGCGGGGTGAGTCCGCGAACGGGAGAGGTCTGCCCGCGTCCCGCCGGCCAAGCGCCGGTCTTACGCCTGATCCCGCGTAATGACCAGGGGGCGACAAGCCCGCCAGCCCAGGCGGCGCGTCCGAACCCCGCAACCGACGGCGAGGTCTTCGAACGATGGAATGGACGGACGAGCGCGTAGCGACCCTCAAGGGCATGTGGCTGAGCGGGTACACCGCCCGGCAGATCGCGGAGCGCCTGGGCGGCGTCACCCGCAACGCGGTGATCGGCAAGGCGCATCGGCTGGGCCTGTCGACCCGCCCCTCGCCGATCCGCCGGCATGAGCCGGCCCCGATGATCCGCACGGTGGAGCGCACCTGCCAGTGGCCGATCGGCCATCCCGGCAGCGCGGAATTTCACTTCTGCGGCGGCGAGGCCGTCTCGGGCAAGCCCTATTGCGAGAAACACTGCGGCGTCGCCTATCGCCGCGGCAGTTCGGATTCGAACGGCTGAACCGCCGACCGATCCTCCAGGCGGGCGCGGATGACGCTCTGCGGCGGGCGGCGGGTCGAAACGGCCCGCCGCCCGAATGCATGAGCCCCCGGTCGTCATGACGACCCGCAAAGATCCGCCAGACCCGGCGGTCCGCAAAGGCGACGCACAGCATGAGCGACACACCGGCGAGTTCCGACGACGAGGCGAAAGGCCGCCGCCAGAGCGCGGTTCTGGCCGTCTTCGCCTCCTTTGCGCTGGCGGCGCTGGCGATCTACGTCATGGTGGAGGCGCAGTCGATCCTGCTGCCCTTCGTGATCGCCGTTTTCATCGTGATCTTGCTGGACAGCATGACGGCGCGCTTCTGCGCGTTCGAGGTCGGCGGTCGCCGTCTGCCGATGTGGGCGGGGATGAGCGTGTCGATCTGCGTGATGATCGGCGCCCTCGTGCTGCTGGGCGACATCGTCGCGAGCAACATCGCCGCCGTCACCGAGCGGGCCCCGAACTACCAGCAGAACATCCAGGCGCTGCTTAAGAGCTGGACCGAACGTCTCGGCGTCGACGCCCTGCCGAGCGTGCAAAGCCTGGCGCAGGAAATCGACGTCGCGGGCGTGTTGCGCACCGCCGCTTCGCAGATCACGGCGGTCGCCGGCAACATCTTCACGATCCTGTTCTACGTCGTCTTCATTCTGCTTGAGCAAGCGACCTTCAAACTCAAGATCAACGCGCTTTTCCGCAAGGAGGACGACGCCGAGCGAGTGCGCGCCACGGTGCGACGCATCAGCCGCGACATTCAGCGCTATATCGGCCTGAAGACGCTGGTCAGCGCGCTGACGGGTCTGTTCAGCTATGCGGTGATGGCGATCGTCGGGGTCGATTTCGCCGGCTTCTGGGCGGTGCTGATCTTCATCCTAAACTTCATCCCCTATGTCGGCTCGCTGGTCGGCGTCGCCTTCCCCTCGGTCTTGGCGCTGATCCAGTTCCCGAATCCGGTTTATTTCCTGGTCACGGCGGGCGTGCTGACGGGGGTTCAGGTGACGGTCGGCAATGTGATCGAGCCGCGGTTGATGGGCCGGTCGCTCAATCTCAGCCCGCTGGTGATCCTGCTGTCGCTCGCTGTCTTCGGATCGATCTGGGGGATCGTCGGCATGGTGCTCTCGATCCCGTTCATGGCGATCGCGATGCTGATCTGCGCGCAGTTCGAGCCGACCCGCGCCATCGCTGTGGTGCTCTCGGCCGACGGCAAGGTGACGGCGCCCGGCGAGGCCTCCGATTCGAAGCGGGCGTGATCTAGGCGAGCCAGCGCTTGAGCGCCTGCGCGGCGGCTGCAACCTCCTCGGTCGCGCCGGCGTAGGAAAACCGCATGGTGCGATGGCCGCGCGCGCCGTCGAAATCGAGGCCCGGCGTCGCCGCCGCACCGGTCTCCGCCAGCATGCGCGCGCAGAAATCCTGGCTGTCGTTGGTCAGGTGGCCGATGTCCGCATAGAGATAGAAGGCGCCGTCGCCGGGCGCGAGCTCCGTAAAACCGGCTTTCGGCAATTCGCGCTGAAGCAGGGCGCGGCTCTCAGCATAGCGCCGCAAGTTTCCCTGGAGCTCCTCATGGCAGTCAAAGGCGGCGATCGCGGCCTGTTGACTTAAGGTCGGCGGCGAGATGAAGAGGTTCTGCGCCAGGCTTTCGATCGGGCGCAGCAGATCCTCAGGAACCACCATCCAGCCGAGCCGCCAACCGGTCATGGAGAAGTACTTCGAGAAGCTGTTGACGATCAACGCCTCGTCGGAGAGCGCCGCCGCCGTCGTCGCTGCGAAGTCGTAGGTGACGCCGTGATAGATCTCGTCCGAGACGAGGCGAATCCCTTCGCGGCGACAATAGTCGACCAGGCGGCGCATCGCCGGCTCGTCCAGCATCGTGCCCGTCGGGTTTGAGGGGCTGGCGACGATCAAGCCGTCGATCTCGCCCTCGGCGCGGGCCTCGTCGAGTTTCTCGGGCGTCGGCTGGTAGCGCTCCGACGGACCCGTCTCGATCTCGACCGGCACGATCCCCAGCGCCGTCAGGATATGCCGGTAGCACGGGTAGCCCGGCGCGGCCAAGGCGACCCGGTCGCCAGGATCGAAGGCGGCGAGAAATCCCAGAATGAAGGCGCCGGAGGAGCCGGTGGTGACGACCACCCGCCGGGCCGGCACGTCGACGCCGTAGAAGTCGCTGTAATGCCGCGCGATCGCCTGACGCAGCGCCGGCACGCCCAACGCCACCGTGTAGCCGATGCGCTCCTGATCCAGGGCGCGGTGAGCCGCCTCGATCACGCCCTTCGGCGCGGGCGTGCCCGGTTGGCCGACCTCGAGATGGTAGACGGCCCCGCCGCTCGCCTCGCGCTCGGCGGCGGCGTTCATAACCTCCATCACGATGAAGGGCGGGATCGCGCCGCGGCTTCCGATCTTCAACGCCATCGCAGGACCTCCGGCATTAGAGGAGCGGGCCGCGTCAGCTCTCGTCCGCGGCGGTGACCGCCAGACCGAAGCCCCGCGGATCGTTCGCGACCGCGCAAAACGACCCGCGGTTCGGGTTCGGCAGACCGAACGGACAGTGCACCAGGTTGGCGCGCGCCGGCCAGTCGGTGCGCTGCACCTCGTGGCCGCTGATGCGCAGCGCCTCCGCCATCGCGGCCTCCTGCGAGCCGTCCGGCGCATTGCTCTCCAAAACGGTCAAGTTCGGCGCATCGACGCCCAGCACGCGCGGCAGAGCGATCGCCTCGCGCGGCCCCAGGCCGCGCAGCAGCACGTCTGCGGACAGCTGCGTCGACGTCGCCTGGGCGAAGGCGCCGCCGACGGAGGCGACGGCGAATTCGAAGGCGAGGCTGGTGGCGTCGACAGCGACCGCCGGTCCGAGCGACAGCGGGTTGCGGCCCCGTCCCGTCGGCGCGGCGGCCGGGATTATGCCGGTCCCCTCAACCACCCGTCCGGTGCCGAACGGATAATAGTTGGTCAGTTCGCAGGCGACCGCCATCCCCTCCCGATCGACGACGACGAAGCCGGCGCCCGCCGGCGCTTCGACCAGATCCCGGGGCGGTCCGTCGGGCGCCTGTACGGACGCGTCGATCGGACTGTAGCCCGCAAAAAGCCTCGCAAGGCGCGCCTCGGCGATCAGCGATGCGGCGTCTGGGGCGGCGAAAAGATCCGCGCCCAGCCAGCGGCGGCGATCCGCCAGCGCGCGCTTGGAGACCTCGGCCAGCAGATGCGGCCGCTCGCCGTCGCTGGCGTCGGCGTAGCGATCGTCCGCGGCCAACAATGCGAAGCTTTGCGCCATGACCGGACCCGCCTGCGCAGGCGGCGGCGCGACGTGAAGTTCCCCCGTGCCGAAGGGAATCAACAGCGTGCTGCGCCACTCGGGAATGAAGCTTCGCAGGTCCTCGCGCGTCAGAGAGCCGCCGGCGGCTCGGTAGGCCTCGACCAGACGATCGGCGAAGGCGCCGGTGTAGAGCACGCCGCCGCCTTGCGTGCGGATGCGAGCGAGCAATCCCCCGAGATCAAGCTGCGTGAAGCGATCCCCCTCGCCGACCGGCCGGCCGTCGGGGCGCAGGAAAATCTCGCGCAAGTCGGGATCGGCGAAGAGCGCGCCCGCGGCCGGGGCCAACTCGGTCGCGAAAGCGCGGCTTGCGCGATGGCCGAGGCGGGCCAACTGCTCCGCAGGAGCGACCAGCCTACGCCAATCGAGTCGTCCGTAGCGCGCATGCAGCGCGACCATGCCGCGGGTCATGGCCGGCACCGCGGTCGGGCGATCGCCGGCCGGCCCGGAACCGGGGCGCGCGATGAAATCCAGCGCCTCCGTCACGCCCAAGGTCGCGTCATGCACCACGCACGAGCCGCCGCCGCCCAACGTTATGCCGGACGGATAGGTGACCGACAGCGCAAAGCCCATCGCGACCGCCGCGTCTGCGGCCGTGCCGCCGGCGGTCAGCACGTCGCGGCCGACAAGGGCTGCGTTGGGCTCGTCGACCGAGAGGCCGCCGAAGAAACCTTCGATATAGCCGACCTCGCCGAAAGAAGCCTTCTCCTCGCCGTCCCCGGCGCAGGCGGCCAGGGGAAGCGCGAGCGTCAGCACAACGGCGCGCAGCAGCCGCGCGCGCTTCAGGCGGTCGAATAAGGCGTTTTCGCGGCGCGGTTTGCTGGTCATCGCGGGACACACTAGATTAGCGGGGCGGCGACGGAAATCAGGGACTTGGATACTCATGCGCTTTTCTACCTTCTGGCGGAGCGCAGTCAATGCGCGAACGGCGCGGCGCGGGCGGCGCCGGCTGAGCGCGCTGGCCGCCGCCGCGTTGGCCTTCGCGCTCGCCGCGCCGGCCGACCTGCACGCGCAGGGCCGGAGCATGAGTCTGGTGCGCGACACGGAAACCGAAAACGCCATGCGCGTCTACCTGGCGCCGATCTTCGAGTCGGCCGGCCTCGATCCCGCGTCGGTGCGCATCCATCTGGTGAAGGACGACGCGATCAACGCCTTCGTCGCCGGCGGCCAGAACATCTTCATCCACACCGGCCTGCTGACGGCGGCGGACGGGCCGGGCGAGGTGATCGGCGTGCTGGCGCACGAAGTCGGCCACATCACCGGCGGCCATCTGGCCCGCTTTCGCGAGAATTTGGAGAACGCCCAGATTCAGTCGCTGGCCGCCCTCATCCTGGGCGGCGCGGCGGCGATCGCGGCGGGCGAGCCGGGCGGCGTCGGCGCGGCGGTCTCGCTTGGCGATCAAATCGGTCGACGCTCAATGCTGAGCTACACCCGCGACATGGAGCGGGCGGCCGATCAGGCGGCGATGGACTTTCTGAAGGCCGCGGGCCTGAGCCCGAAAGGCTACGAGCAAATCCTGGTCAAGCTGCAGCGCCGCGCGAAGCTCTACAGCGCGGGCGCGAACCCCTATGAACAGACCCACCCGGTCACCGAGGACCGTTTGGCCTTCGTGCGCAATCAGCTGGAGACTTGGCCCGTCGAGAACGCCGACATGCCGCAGGAGTACATAGACCTGCATCACCGCATAAAGGCGAAGCTGGCCGGCTACATTCAGGACCCTCAACGCACATTGGAGGATTACGGCCCGACCCGCGACGACGTGCCGGCGCGCTACGCCCGCGCCGTCGCCTACATGCGCGATTATAAGCCGGACGAGGCGTTGCGGCTGGCGGAGGGGCTGATCGCCGACTTCCCCAACGACCCGTTCTTTTACGAACTTAAGGGCGACATCTACCTCAACACGGGCCAGGTCGAGAAGGCGGTAGAGCCCTACGAGCAAGCGGTGCAGATGTTGCCTTGGGCGGCGCTGATCCGCATTCAGCTCGCCCGCGCGCTTCTGGAGCAGAACCGCAGCGGCGTGGAGGAGCAGGCGCTCGACCATCTGATCAAGGCGCGCCGCTATGAACCGGACTCAAGCGAATTGTGGCGCCTCACCGCGGCCGCCTACAATCGGTTGGGCGACATGGGACAGGTGGCGCTCGCCCAGGCGGAACGCAGCTTTCGCGGCGGCCGAAACCAGGAAGCCAAGGCGCACGCCGACCGCGCGATGGAGTTGCTGCCCGAACACGGCGCAAGCTGGCTGCGCGCCCAGGACATCGCGTTGCAGGTCGAAGAGCGTCAGCGGCGCGATGAGTGAGCCTCCTCGCGCCTGTCCGGCGAGGGTCGGAGTCGCCGAGACCCGGTCGGGCGACGCGTTTGCGGGACACGGTAAATCCTGCGTGAAGCGGCTTGGCCGCGAGGCTGCGCTCGCTTAGCTTGCACAGGCCGATCACCGCAGCAGCCAAGGATCGAGAGCCATGCCCCTTCGCCGCCCCCTCCCCCGCCTCTTCGGCGCCCTCGCCCTCGTCGCGACGCTCGCCGCCCCGGCCGCCGGCCCGGCCGTCGCGCAGCAGCCCGGAGGTTTGTCCGACGCCGAACGAACGGAGATCGAGACGCTGGTGCGCGACTACATCCTCAACAATCCGGAGATCATTCTTGAGGCGGTCAATCGTCTGCAAGCGCGCCAGGAAGCCGAGGAGCAGGCGCGCCGCCAGGCCGCGCTCGCGCAGAACGCCGACAAGCTGTACGCCGATCCGCGCGCGCCCACGCACGGTCCCGGCGACGCGTCGATCACGCTGGTCGAGTTCTTCGACTACCAGTGCGGCTACTGCAAACAGATCCTGCCGGACATGGTGAAGCTGGCGGAATCGCGCGAGGATTTGAAGATCGTCTTCAAGGAGTTCCCGATCCTGGGGCCGATGTCCGAGGTGGCGGCGCGGGCCGCCCTGGCCGCCGAAAGGCAGGGCGCCTATTTCGCCTATCATCGCGCGGTTATGGGGATGCGCGGGCAGCTGACGGAACAGAAGCTCTACGACGAGGCCGCGGCGCTCGGCTTAGACGTCGAGCGGCTGAAGGCCGACATGGGCGACCCAGACATCGCCGCTTATCTGGAAAGCAACCGCCAGCTGGCGCAACAGATCGGCGTGACGGGTACGCCGGCGCTGATCGTCGGCGATGCGTTGATCCCCGGCGCTATCAGCTACGAGCGGATGGTGCAGTTGATCGAGGCCGAAGAGGCGCGGCGCGAGGCCGAGAAGGACGGCTGACGCGCCCCGGGTCGCCTCGTCCGCCGGTATGCTGCGCTACCCCGCCCCTCTGGTCGAAGGCCGGCTGCTGCGACGCTACAAACGCTTTCTCGCCGACGTTGCGCTCGGGGCGGACGGCGCGGGCGAGAGCGTGGTCGCCCATTGCGGCAACCCGGGCTCGATGATCGGCTTGGCCGATCCGGGATCCGCCGTTTGGCTCGCCCGCAACGCGAACCCGAAGGCGAAGCTCGACTGGCGCTGGGAGATCGCGACGCAGACGATCGACGGCGCGGCGCATCCGGTGGGCATCAACACCGGGCTCGCCAACCGGATCGTGGAGGGGGCGATCGCGGCGGGCCGCATCGCCCCGCTCGCCGGCTATGAGAGCCTGCGCCGGGAGGTGAAATACGGCGCGAACAGCCGCATCGATCTGCTGTTGGAGAGCCGGACCGCGCCGCCCTGCTATGTCGAGGTGAAGAGCGTCACGCTGCGTCGGCCCGAAGGGCCTGACCCTGCCGCAGCCGAGTTTCCGGACGCCGTGACGGCGCGGGGCGCCAAGCATCTGGCCGAGCTGGCCGCTCGCGCGCAAGCGGGAGAGCGCGCCGTAATGGTCTATCTTGTCCAGCGGGCGGACTGCGCCCATTTCCGCTTGGCCGACGACATCGACCCGGCCTACGCCCACGCGTTCGCCCAGGCGACGGGGGCGGGCGTCGAAGTCTTGTGTTACGATTGTCTTGTTGCGCCCGAGGGCATAGAACTGAATGGTCCGCTCGCAACGGCGCTGTAACGGCCCGGCGGGCTTGCGGGCTGCGGACCAACGGTGAACGGCGCGGCGGACCGACGACGCGCCGAAGAAGCTTCGGGAAAGACCGGTCGATGAACAAGATATACAACAGCGAAGCGGGGCGCATTAAGCTTCACGGCGCGGCCGAATTCGACGGCATGCGCCGCGCCGGGCGGTTGGCCGCGCAGGTGCTGGACTTCATCACCGAACATGTTCGCCCCGGCGTCAGCACGGGCGAACTCGACCGGCTGTGCCACGATTACATCACCGCGGCCGGCGCGACGCCCGCGCCGCTCAACTACCGCGGCTTCCCGAAATCGATCTGCACCAGCCTCAACCACGTGGTCTGTCACGGCATTCCGGACGACGCCAAGAAGCTCAAGGACGGCGACGTCCTTAACATCGACGTCACCGTGATTCTCGACGGCTGGCACGGCGACACGAGCCGGATGTTCTTCGTCGGCGAAAAGGCGCCCGTCAAAGCGCGAAATCTGACCCGCGTCACCTACGAATGCATGATGAAGGGCATAGAGGTCGTGAAGCCCGGCGCGCGTCTCGGCGACATCGGCGCCGCGATTCAGGAGCACGCGGAGGCTCACCGCTTCTCCGTCGTGCGGGACTTCTGCGGCCACGGGATCGGCCGCGTGTTCCACGACGCCCCCAGCGTGCTGCATTTCGGGCGCGCCGGCGAAGGGCTGGAGTTGAAGGAAGGCATGTTCTTCACGGTGGAGCCGATGATCAACGCCGGCAAACATCCGGTGAAGATCCTGAATGACGGCTGGACGGCGGTGACCAAGGACAAGTCGCTCTCCGCGCAGTTTGAGCACACGATCGCCGTGACCGCCGACGGCTACGAGATCTTCACGCTCTCCCCCAAGGGCTGGCGCCAGCCGCCTTACGAGAGCTGAGCGCGGCTTCCGCACGAGACGAGGCGCCCCGATGGCCGACGACGTCCAGCCCGAGAAGAGCCGCGCCAAGCCGCACTACCATGAGCATAGAAATCGGTTGCGCGCTCGCTTTGCGGGGGATGCGGGCGCGTCGATGCCGGACTACGAATTGCTGGAGCTGGTGCTGTGCGGCGCGATCCCGCGGCGCGACGTGAAACCGATCGCCAAGGCCCTGCTGAAGCGCTTCGGCGGGTTCGGCGATGTGATCTCGGCGGATCTGAAGGCCTTGCAGGCCGTGGACGGCATGGGCTTCACCTCGGCCGTGCATCTTAAGGCGGTGCAGCAGGCAGCGATAAGGCTGCTCAAGCATGAGGTGGAAGAGGGGCACGTCCTGTCATCCTGGGACGCGGTGGTCGACTATTGCCGGGCGGCGATGAGTCGCGACAAGGTGGAGCGGTTTCGGCTGCTGTTCCTCAACAACCGCAACCGGCTGATCGCCGACGAAGTCCAACAGACCGGCACCGTCGACCACACCCCGCTTTACCCGCGCGAGGTGGTGAAACGCGCGCTGGAGCTCGGCGCCAGCGCGCTCATCATGGTGCACAATCACCCGTCCGGCGATCCGACGCCGAGCCAGGCCGACATCGTCATGACGCACGCGGTGCGCGACGCGCTGGCGAAAATCGACATCCGGCTGCACGACCACATCATCATCGGCCGGCGGGAGACCGTCAGCCTGCGGAGCGACGGGCTGATTTAAGGCGAAGTCGCGTGCGCATATCACTTTATCGCGTATTTTTCAGATAACGCGCTTAAAAGTCGTGTACCCTTCTCCCGCATATTCGAAACCGTGGGGGAAGACCGATGTTCAAACGCTTTACCGGACTCACGACCGCCCTGGCCGGCGCCGCCCTGGCGATCAGCGTGGCGAGCGCACCGCCAGCGGCGGCGCAATTAGCCATTCCGTCTGACGCCGTCTCTGACTGCACCCTGTCGGAGAGCGACCTGGCCGGATGGTTCGCGAATGGGACGATCGCCGCCGACGGCGCCGTCAACGCGGCCGACAGCCTGACGTTCCCAAACGACAGCGATATCTGCGACTTCTACAAGTGGGGCGCGCAGATGTTTCTCTGGCTCGCCTCGCCGGAGGCTGACGGAGTCGTCATGACCGGCTCGGAGTTCTTCGACGTCTCGCCGGAGACGTACGATTCCGCCAGCAAGGAGACCGTGCGGCGGCTGATCCCGAACGACGGGTCGAGCGCGCTGCAGCTGGCCTTGCGCAACCAGAAGTTCGAGGAGATCGAGGAGCTGGCGCAGGCCGGCAGCTCGGGCGTGCTGATGTCGCAGGGCGGATCGCTTCTCTACTACGGCGTGCACGTGAACGAGTTCTACGGTTACTTCCTCACCGCCCAAAAGACGGCCGATCGGGGCTCGTATTTCGGATCGATCGTGGATTTCGCCATCGGGCCGAACGACGTGACACAGCTTCAGGGTTTTATGCAAACCGCCTTCCCAGGCGTCACGCTGAACTCGCCGCAGACGCTCACGATGGAGCTGAAGACCTCCTGGGTGGACGCCGCGACGGTCGACAAGGACCGGTACGTCACGATCCAGGCGACCGTGCCGAAGTTCTCGCCGATCTCTTCGGGCGATACGACGCTGTGGACGCCGGACGGGACGGAACCTAAGGAGCTGGCGTTGACCGGCGTGCATGTCGTCGGCACCGTTCTGGATCATCCGGAATTCGTCTGGGCGACCTTCGAGCATGTCGACAACGCGCCCAACAACGCCTTCGTCTACAACACCGGCTCGCTCGCGAACCCGACCCCGAAGACGCAGGCCTATCAGGCCGGCGGCGATTTCATCCTGCGCGCAGCGGGCGCGACGCCGAGCGACGCCAACAAGGAATGCATGATCCAGCTCGACGCCAAGAAGGCGGCCGCGATCGGCGTGCCCGCCGGCAGCATCGCCGCCGTCGACGCCGGCGGCAAGCCGGTCTACGGCACGAACCACAGTCCGCGCTGCGAAGGCGGGATCGTCGCGTCCAGCACGGTGCGCGACAGCCCCTGGGGCAGCGCCAACGCCAACGACATGAGCCGCATGTCGAGCGCCGATCAGACGGCGATCGCGCTAAACAACTCGCGCCTGATCACGCTCAACGCCGACATGATCGCGTTGCTGGCCGACGCGGGCGACGTTCGGGCCAACTACGTGCAGAACGGCGGGATCTGGACAAACATCGACAGCCCGCGCGCGACCGACGGGCTGGCCCCGATCCCCAACAAGGCGACCGCGGACGATCTACGCGGATCCTTGAAGCTCTACAACACCACGATGGAGACCTACACCTACATGGACAGCTTCGCGCCTAACTGCTTCAGTTGTCATGCGCTGTTCAAGTCGGGCGGCAGCTATCCGAAGAACAGCTTCGCCCCGTTCAATCTCTCGCACATCTATTCGGAGATCATTCCGCTGACGCCCACGGCAGGCGACTGAGAAGCGGAGCTCTTGCGACGCACTGAGGGGGCGCGCGCTTCGGCGCGCGCCCCCGCTTCTTTCGGCGTCTCAGAGATAGGGTTGCAGCAGATGGGCCGCCCCGTCGCGCAGCTTGATCGGGAGCGAACGTTCGGACAGCTCCGAGCGGTCGAGGCGGCGGGAGCGGGCGATGCGGGCGTCGATCAGATCGTCGATCGTCCGCGCGAATCCTTCGTCATAGACCTCGCAGACATATTCGAAATTGAGGCGCAACGAGCGCATGTCCCAATTGCCTGAGCCGATCAGCGACCACGCGCCGTCCACCGTCATCAGCTTGGCGTGATCGAAGGGCGGACGGGAGAGCCAGACGCGCGCGCCGGCGTCCAGCGTCGTCTCCTGCTCCGAGCGTGCGGCCCATTGCAGCAGTTTGTGGTCCAGCGTCTCGGGCGTCACGACGTCGATCTTGACCCCGCCGGCGGCGGCGAGGCGGAGCGCGCTCAACACCGTCTCGTCCGGCAGGAAATAAGGCGTGGCGATCCGGATCGACCGGCGCGCGGTCGTAATCGCGCTGAGCAGCGTCCAGCGCAGCGGATTCTCGTCGAAATCGGGCCCGGATTCGATCCCGCGGCCCAGCATGGCGCCGGCGGCCGACAATGTCGGGAACCACGCCGGCCCGGACAAGTTTTCGCCGCTGGTGAAACGCCAATCGGCGGCGAAGCGCTCCATCGCCTGGGCGACGATCGGGCCTTGCAGGCGGAAATGCACGTCGGCCACACCGCCCTCGCCCGACTGCTCCAACAGGCAGGCGTCTTTGATGTTCACGCCCCCCGTAAACGCGACGCGCCCGTCTGCGATCAGCAGTTTCGCGTGGTTGCGCATGTTGAGATACGGCATGCGCCACGGCACCAGACTGTAGAGAAAGCGCTGGGTCGGCACGCCGGCGCGGCGCAGGTGGCGGACGATGCGCTGCATGTCGGCGAACGCGCCGACGCCGTCCACCAGCACGCGCACCGCGACGCCGCGGTCGCACGCGCGCTCCAACGCCTGGGCGAAGCGATCGCCGATTCGGTCGTGCCGGAAGATGTAGCTGGAGAGCGCGACCGAACGCTCGGCCGCGTCGATCGCCGCCAGCATCGCTGGATAGGCGGCGTCGCCGCTGTCGAACGGCTCGATCAGATTGCCGGCTACGAGCGGACGCGTCGCCAGCCGGTCGACCCGGCGGGCGATGTGATTCAGATAGACCCGGTCTTCGGGCAGGGCTGCGCGCACGGCGGCCGTGTCGGATTCCTCATCCCCCGACTCGGCGTCCCCCGACGCACGCAACCCTTCGAGCCGCCCGGCGCGGCGCTGCACCCGATTGATGCCGAAGATGTAGTAAAGCGCGACCCCCAGCGCAGGCACGAACAGGATCAAGCCGGCCCAGGCCACCGCCCCGCGACTGTCGCGCTTAGTGACCAGCACATGGCAGAAGGCAAGCGCCGCCGCCACGAAAATGACGACGCCGGTGATCAGCGCGACGGGGTCCTCTAGAAGCGCCTCCATGGCCGCTATATGCGCTGACGGGCGCCGCCGCTCAAGCGCCGCCGCTCGTCCGCCTTCCTCTCACTCTGCGTCCGGCTGCCGAGCGGGGGCCGTCTCGGCGAAGATCGGACGAGCCATCAGGGCGTCTGCGAGCGCGAGCGTCTTCGGATACGGCGTCAAATCGCAGTCGAAGCGCCGGGCGTTGAAGACCTGCGGGACGAGGCACAGATCGGCCAGCGTCACGGTCTCGCCGAAGCACACGCCGCGCGCCGGCGCATCGGCGGGCAGCAGGCCTTCGACCGCCGCGAACCCCTCGGCCACCCAATGCCGGTACCAGGAGAGCTTCTGATCCTCGCTCAAGCCCATCGAGCCGGTCAGATGCTGCAGCACCCGCAGATTGTTCAGCGGATGCATCTCGCAGGCGATCGTCAGCGCCAGCTCGCGCACTTTGGCGCGCGGCGCCGGATCGGACGGCAGCAGAGGCGGCTCGGGTCGGGTCTCCTCCAAATATTCGATCATCGCCAGCGACTGGCCGAAGGCCGCGTCTCCCTCTTCCAGATACGGGACGAGGCCGGCCGGGTTCACCGCCCGATAGGCCGGACGCTTCTGCTCGCCCCCTTCGCGGGTCAAATGCACGAAGCTCGACTCGTAGGAGAGGCCCTTGATCGCGAGGGCCGCGCGCACGCGCCAAGCGGCGGAGCTGCGAAAATAGGTCGTGAGTTTCATCGGCGTAATCGACTTTCCTCTGACGGTGCGCCGAACGGCGCGCGCCGCCTGGACTATAGCGAGCCCGTCAAGCCTTTGAAAACCCCGCCCCTTCGTCCGCTTTGTTGACATCGTTTCACTTGAAACTATCATGCCCCCCAGACGCGGGGCGGACGTCGCCTCGCCGCTTCTTCACCGCAACGGAGCCGCACGCCATGCGACGCTACATCCCGGTCCAGACGGTTGAAGGCCGCGCCTCCCGTCAGGCGCACGCCGACCTGCCGGCGGACACGTACGAGCGCGAGATGGGCAAGGAGGGCTTCTTCGGCCCGGCCGCGCACCTCTATCACGCCAATCCGCCGACCGCTTGGACCAGCTGGGAGGGGCCGCTCAAGCCGCGCGCCTTTGATCTGAACCGGATCGAGCGGGCCGCCCGCACTCCCTGGGACGCGACCACCTTCCTGCATAACGCCCACTGCAAGATGCGCTTCTGGCGCTTCGGGGGCGCGATGGACCATCTGGTCCGCAACGCAGACGGAGACGAGCTGATCTTCCTGCACGCGGGCCAGGCGGATCTTTACTGCGACTTCGGCCATCTGGCGATCGTCGCCGGCGACTACGTCGTTCTGCCGCGCGGAACGATGTGGCGGATCGAGACTGACGGCCCGATCGAGGCGTTGCTGATCGAGGCCACGAATTCGACCTACATGCTGCCCGAGAAGGGGCTGGTCGGGCCGCACGCCATCTTCGACCCCGCTATGCTGGACACGCCCCGCCTGAACGCGGCCTTCGACGCCCAGCGCCAAGGCCCGGAGGCCGGCGTCGAGTGGCGGGTGAAGATCCGCCGGCTGGGCGAAATCTCAACCGTCACCTACCCGTTCAACCCGCTGGACGCCGTCGGTTGGAAGGGCGATTTGGCGCCGGTGCGGATCAATGTGAAGGACATCCGCCCCTTGATGAGCGACCGCTATCATCTGCCGCCCTCGGCGCACACGACCTTCGTCGCCAACCGCTTCGTGGTCTGCACCTTCGCGCCGCGCCCGTTCGAAAGCGATCCGGGCGCGCTGAAGGTGCCCTTCTTCCATAACAACGACGACTATGACGAAGTGCTGTTCTACCACGCCGGCGATTTTTTCAGCCGCGACAACATCGACGCCGGCATGGTCACCTTCCATCCTTGCGGCTTCACCCACGGACCGCATCCGAAGGCGCTGAAAAACGCCTTCACGCAAAAGAAGACGGCGACCGACGAATACGCCGTCATGGTCGACACCCGCGACCCGCTGCAGGTCGGCGACTTGCCCGCCGGCGTGGAAAATCCCGACTATCACCGGAGTTGGACTCCCAAAGACCAAACGGCGGAGGCGGCGGAGTGAAACTGGCGACTTTGAAAGACCACGGGAGGGACGGCGCGCTGGCGCTGGTGAGCCGGGATCTCTCCCATGCGGTGCGCGCCGGCTCCGTCGCGCCGACGCTGCAAGCGGCGTTGGACGATTGGGCGGCGATCGAGCCGGACCTGCGCCGCCTGGCGGCCGATCTCGAGAGCGGCGCGGCCGAAGGCGTCGTCCCGTTCGATCCGGTCGAGTGCTGCGCCCCCTTGCCGCGCGCCTATCAGTGGGCCGACGGCTCCGCCTACGTCAATCACGTGGAGCTGGTGCGCAAGGCCCGCGGCGCGGAGCTGCCCGAAAGTTTCTGGGAAGATCCGCTGATGTACCAGGGCGGCTCGGACAGCTTTCTGGGTCCGGCCGACGACGTCCCGCTGGCCGGCGAGGAATGGGGGATCGATTTCGAGGCGGAGATCGCCGTCGTGACCGACGATGTGCCGATGGGGGTCTCGGTCGCGGACGCGGCGCGCCACATCAAGCTGGTTATGCTGGTCAACGACGTCTCCCTGCGCGGCCTGATCCCGGGCGAGCTCGCCAAAGGCTTCGGCTTCTTCCAGTCGAAACCGTCGAGCGCCTTCTCCCCGGTCGCCGTCACGCCGGACGCGCTGGGCGAGGCGTGGGACGGCGCCAAGCTGCATCTGCCGCTCCGCTCCAGCCTGAATGGGAAAGAGTTCGGGCGGCCTGAGGCGGGCGTCGACATGACCTTCGACTTCCCCACGCTGATCGCGCATGCGGCCAAGACCCGGCCGCTCGCGGCGGGGACGATCGTGGGCTCCGGCACCGTCTCCAACCGCGACGCCGACGGCGGGCCGGGCAAGCCGGTGGCCGACGGCGGCCTCGGTTACAGCTGCATCGCCGAAATCCGCATGATCGAGACCATCGCCGACGGCGCGCCGAAGACCCCTTTCCTGCGCTTCGGCGACCGGGTGCGCATCGAGATGCTGGACCGCGACGGCGCCACGATCTTCGGCGCGATCGATCAGACCATCGTCAAATACGAAGGGTCGGCCTGACCCGACCCCGTCCTTAGGGAGACCCCGCAAATGTCCACCACCGCATTCGCCTCTACCGCCGATCTCGAGGAGAAGGAGATCACCTTCGAGCCGCTCGCCGACGGCGTCTACGCCTACACGGCCGAAGGCGACCCTAACTCCGGCGTCATCATCGCCGACGACGGCGTCTTGGTGATGGACGCGCAGGCGACGCCGGTGCAGGCGGAGAAGCTGATCAGCCGCATCCGCCAGATCACCGACGCGCCGATCAAATATCTGGTGTTGAGCCACTATCACGCCGTGCGCGTCCTCGGCGCGGCCGCCTACGAGGCCGAGAACATCGTCGCCAGCCGCGGCACCTACGAGAACATCGTCGAGCGCGGCCAGCAGGATTTCGAGAGCGAGGTCGGCCGCTTCCCACGGCTCTTCGATCAGGTCGAGACGGTGCCCGGCCTGACCTGGCCCAGCATCGTGTTCGAGGACAAGCTGACCCTCTGGATGGGCGGGCGCGAGGTGCAGCTGCTGCATCTGGGGCGGAGCCACACCAAGGGCGACATCGTCGCCTGGCTGCCGGAGGAGAAGATCTGCTTTGCCGGCGACATGGTGGAGTACGGCGCCACCCCCTATACCGGCGACGCCTATCTGAAGGACTGGCCGACGACGCTGGACCGCTTGTCGGCGTTGAGGCCGCAGCAGCTGATCCCCGGCCGCGGCGCGGCGCTGAAG
Source organism: Marivibrio sp. (assembly GCF_040218065.1). Lineage (NCBI taxonomy): Bacteria > Pseudomonadati > Pseudomonadota > Alphaproteobacteria > Rhodospirillales > Aestuariispiraceae > Marivibrio > Marivibrio sp. The sequence continues at coordinate 633,276 of NZ_JAVJQE010000013.1, forward strand.
ACGGACGCGGACTGCCGCGAGGCGATCGAGGGCACCCGCGCCTTCCTGAGCGACCTTTACGCCCACGCTGAGGCCGGCGTTAAGGCGGGCGAGGATCTGGCCCAAGTCTACGCCCGCGCCTATGAGGACATGCAGCCGAAATACGGTCACTGGGTCATCTTCGACCATTGCATGCCCTTCGACGTCACCCGCGCCTATCAGGAAGCCGGCGGCGCCGTCGACCCGCAGATCTGGACGACCGAGCGCGACCGCGAGATGTGGGCCGGGCTGGAGGCGGCGCGGAAAGGGTGATCCGCTCTTCCCCCTCTCCCCTCTGAAGGGGAGAGGGAGAGGGAGAGGGAGAGAAGAAAAAGACAAAAGCCGGGGACGCCAGCATATGCTGCAAGCCTTCGAGTATCCGCGGTTCGACTACGCCCCCTCGCCGGACGAGGGGGCTGAGCCCCCCGCCCGCCACGCCGTCGTGATCGTGGGCGCCGGGCCGATCGGCCTGACCGCGGCGCTGGATCTGGCGCGGCGCGGTCGGCGCGTCGTGGTGATCGACGACGACGACACGGTCAGCGTCGGCAGTCGGGCCATTTGCTGGTCCAAGCGCACGCTGGAGATCTGCGACCGGCTGGGGTTGGCCGACGGCCTGATCTCCAAGGGCGTGCGTTGGAGCAAGGGACGCGTCTTCTTCCAGGATCGCGAGCTCTACGATTTCGACCTGCTGCCGGAGGCCGGTCATTACGCGCCCGCCTTCGTCAATCTGCAGCAGTATCATTTCGAGATGGCGGCGGTGGAGGCGGCGCAGGCCCATCCGCTGATCGAGCTGCGCTGGCGCAACAGGCTGGTCGACGTCGCGCCCGGCGACGAACAAACGCCCGCGCGGGTCACGGTCGAGACGCCCGAAGGCCGTCATCGGTTGGACGTCGATTGGCTGCTCGCCTGCGACGGCGCGAAAAGCCCGACCCGCAAGGCCCTCGGCCTCGATTTCGAGGGGCGCGTCTTCCAGGATCGCTTCCTGATCGCCGACGTGGTGATGACGGCGGATTTCCCGACCGAGCGCTGGTTCTGGTTCGACCCGCCCTTCAATCCGGGACGATCGGCGCTGCTCCACAAGCAGGCGGACGACGTCTGGCGCATCGACCTGCAGCTCGGCTGGGACGCCGATCCCGAGGAAGAGAAGAAGCCCGAGCGCGTGATCCCGCGCCTCAAGGCGATGCTGGGAGAGGACGCCTCGTTCGAGCTGGAATGGGTCAGCGTCTATACATTCCAGTGCCGACGGCTCGAGCGGTTCCGCAGCGGGCGCGTCCTGTTCGTCGGCGACAGCGCGCATCAGGTCTCCCCCTTCGGCGCGCGCGGCGGCAACGGCGGGGTGCAGGACGTCGACAATCTGGGCTGGAAGCTGGATCTGGTGCTGCGCGGCGCGGCGCCGAAAGCCTTGCTCGACAGCTACGATGTCGAGCGCGGCTGGGGCGCGGACGAGAACATCGCCAACTCAACCCGCGCGACCGACTTCATCACGCCGAAGAGCCAGGCGAGCCGGGATTTCCGGGACGCAACGCTGGCGCTCGCCGCGCGCTTCGACTTCGCCCGGCGGCTGGTGAATTCCGGCCGGCTGTCCCAGCCCGCGTCGCTGGAGGCGTCGCCGCTGACGACGCCGGACGAGGCGGGGGAGCGCTTCGACGCCCCGATGCGGCCCGGCGCCGCCTGCCTCGACGCGCCGATCCGCGACACGGCGGGCCGAGAGGATTGGCTGCTGCGCGCGCTCGCACGCGCCGACGGCTTCGTCCTCTTGGCCGCGCCGGCGCTCGACGATCCCGACGGCGCGAGCGTCGACGCGGCCGCAGCGGCCCTCGATCCCCCGGCGCAGGCGCTGGTCATGGGGCGGGATTTCGAAGATAGCGAGGGCCTCGTCGCCGCGCGCTACGACCTCACGCCCGGGGCCTGCTATCTGATCCGACCGGACCAGCACGCGGCCGCGCGGTTCCGCACGCTCTCGGCGACGCGTCTGCGGCCCGCGCAGGATCGAGCCCTCGCCCGCGGCAAGGAGGCCTGAGGATGTCTGAGACCCCGCCCCTCGTCACCGACGCCAACATCGACGATCCGGACGGTTTCTATGCGCGCCTGATCGAGGCGCACCGCGATCTCACCGACGCGGAAAGCCGCCAGCTCAACGCCCGGCTCATTCTTCTTTTGGCCAATCACATCGGCGAGCGGGCGGTCCTCGAGTCGGCGCTCGCGCAGGCCCGCGCCGGCCTCCGCGCCCCCTCGCCGCAGACGGAAGAAAGCGCGGAACGCGGCGACTGACGCTTGATTTCACCCGTGAAAAGCCGCCCCGCACCCTGCATTTGGGATGATTTGGTTGAAATCGACCCCATTTTCCGGTCTTTCGGCTCTCGAAATGCTGCCAAGGCGCTCCAACATATGTTAGTGTCGGAAAACAAAGGAGCGAAAACCCGATCAGGCGCCGCGCGCGGGGAGTAGGCGCGGCAAGAAAAAGAGACGCCTTCATTGCGGCGGAATGACAGACGGTCACAACCAATGACGATGAATTCCTACGATGACGCCACACGTCGGTTCTCGACGCGGGAGCCGCAGACGAGCTATTCGGGTCCGCCGGTCAGTCAGGCGGTGCGCCCGGAAGGCTTGGCGCTGCTGATCGATCAGGCGGCCCGATCGGTCTACACGGTCGCCAGCAACCGCGGCCTGACGCCTGCGCAGTGGGCGGTGCTGCGCTATCTGAAGCGCGCCCGCAATTCGGACCCGACGATGATGGGCTTGGTGCGCTATCAGAAAATCGCGCCCGCGACCGCCTCCGAGACCATTTCGCTGCTGGTCAAGCGCGGCCTGCTGGCGAAGGAGCGCGACCCGAACGACCGCCGGCAGTATCTGCTGCGCCTCACCGACGAAGCCGAAGAGATCGTGAAGCACGACCCGCTGAACCAGCTGGCCGACGCGCTGGGCGGCCTCGACGAGGCGACGCTCAACTGCATGGCCGAGGGGCTGGAGCGCGTGCTCTTCCGCATCGTCGGCGCGCCGGGCGAGAAGCCGCCCGCCACCTCCGCGGCCCGCCCGGGACAGTCGGTAGACTGATCCGCCGGGGGACTGATCCGCGGGGGGACTGATCCGCGTTAGGCGCGCTCAGCCGAAACTCACCAGTTGCATGCCCGTGCAGTCGAGCAGCGGGGCGTAGCGTTCGTCCGCCTCCGGATCACCGCTCGACGCGACGATCGTAAGCGTCATCTCCTCCCCCTTTGCGGCGGCCGCAAGCGCGGCCGAGGTGATCGTCACCCGCTTGAAGGCCTTCGTGAGGGGGCTGGACGGGCGGGTGTCGAAGCGGCGACGCTCGGTCTTCGTCTGGCTGCAATGTCCCTCGTCGCCGACGCAGGTGGCGTGCCCGAAGACCGCGAACTCGCCCGCGAAACTGGGCCGATCGGGCGTCGCCGTCTCGGCCGTGACGTCCGGATCGTTCACGAACACCATCGCAGCGTAGGACGGCTTGAAGTGATCGACGCCGTAGATCTCCAGGTCGACGCGCTCGGTGTCGGCGGGGCAATGATGCGCGATGGGTCCGATGGTGACGATCTGGGTCATGATTGCGAAGCCTCCTCAGCTGATCTCGATGGGCGTCGCGCTCAGCGCGTACTCATAGCCCAGATCGTGGACGTCGAACGTGTCCTTCACCGTTTTCGCGAAGGGCTGCAGCGGCAGGTCGAGCAGTTCCTGCGGGAACTTCGGGTCGCCGTGCTCCAACTGCCAAAGGTACCAGATGCGGTCGATCATGCAGTGGTGGGCGTAGAAGATCGGATCGAACGCGGCGGTGGCGACGGTCCCCATATCGCCGCCGACCCAGACGTGGACGCGGTCGTGAAAATCCTGCAGCTTGTCTGAGAAGGCGGCGAAGTCCTTCTCGTTCTTCAACAGATCCGCAATCTCTTGCGAGGTCGCGAGGCGCCCGCGCGGATTCCGGCCTGGCGCCCGGGTCGTCACATGATCGATCGCCGGGTTGTCCGCCGTAGCCGGGGCGCGGGCGCGGAAATTGTGCAACGGATTGTGCGCGCCGTCCGAAAGCGTCGGCTGCGCATAGGCGTCCGGCACGTCCCGTTGGACGGTCCAGTCCCACCAGGGCAACGCGACGCCTGCCATCTGGTCCTGCAGCGCCTGCTCCAGATGCCAGAGATAGGCGCGATGCCACGGCAGAAACAGCACCGCCCGGCGCGGCGACCAGCTCGCGCGCTGGTGATGCCAGCAGTACCAGCCCGGCGCGCCGTGATAGCCTGCGACGGCGTTGAAGCCGCGATTGTCCAGAATGGGCTGAAGTTTGTTCATCCCCTCCACGAACCGTTTCATCGCCGGCGCCGACAGATCGGCGACCCGGGTGCGGTAGACCATGGATCCGGCCATAGAGACTGTCCCTCCCTGAACGATCTGCACGTGTTCCCGAGAAAAGCGTACTTCACTTTATTTGCGATTTAGAGTCGAAAATGCGCAGGCCGGACGCCGACGCTTTGCGCCTGGGCGCGGGGTTTGCTCTACTCAGTCAGAACCAGCGACGAGGCGAGGCGATGGCGAGCACCGATCCCCTTCTCCAGCCCTATCGGCTGAAACATCTCACCTTACGCAACCGGATCATGTCGACGGCGCACGAGCCCGCCTATTCCGAGGACGGCCTTCCGACCGAGCGCTATCGTCTTTATCACGTGGAGAAGGCGAAGGGCGGCATTGCGCTGACCATGACCGCGGGCTCGGCCATCGTCTCGCCCGACAGTCCGCCCGCCTTCGGCAACCTGCACGCCTATCGCGATGAAATCGTCCCGCATCTCAAGCGCTTGGCGGAAGAATGCCAGGGGCACGGCGCGGCGGTGATGATCCAACTCACCCATCTCGGCCGGCGCACCAACTGGAACAAGGCGGACTGGCTGCCGGTCCTCGCCCCCAGCCCGGTGCGCGAGCCGGCCCACCGCGCCTTTCCCAAGACGATGGAGGATTGGGACATCGAGCGCATCGTCCGCGACTACGCCGCCGCGGCCGAGCGCATGCAGGCGGCCGGCTTGGACGGGATCGAGCTCGAGTGCTACGGCCATCTGATCGACGGCTTCTGGTCGCCGGCGACCAATTATCGCGAGGACGACTACGGCGGCTCGCTGGACAACCGCCTGCGCTTCGCCAAACGCGTCTTCGCCGCCATCCGCGAGGCGGTCGGTCCCGACTTCATCGTCGGCGCGCGCCTGGTCGCCGACGAGGATTGGGACAAAGGCCTGTCGCGCGCCGAGGGGGTGGAGATCTGCCGACGGCTGATCGCAACCGGTCATGTCGATTTCCTGAACCTGATCCGCGGCCATATCGAAACCGATGCGGCGCTCAGCCGGGTGATCCCGGTGCAGGGCATGCGCTCGGCTCCGCATCTGGATTTCGCGGGCGAGGTGCGGGCCGAGACGCGCTTCCCCGTCTTTCACGCCGCCCGCATCAACGACGTCGCGACCGCCCGCCATGCGATCGCGGAAGGCAAGCTCGACATGGTCGGCATGACCCGCGCGCACATCGCCGACCCGCATATTGCAAAGAAGGTGGCCGAAGGACGCGAGGCGCAAATCCGCCCCTGCGTCGGCGCGACCTACTGCCTCGATCGGATCTATGAGGGCGGCGAGGCCTTGTGCGTCCACAATCCTGCGACCGGCCGCGAGGCGACGATCCCGCAGGTGATCCCGAAAAGCGACGGCGCGGCCAAGAAGGTGGTCGTCGTCGGGGCCGGCCCTGCGGGCCTCGAAGCCGCACGGGTCGCAGGCGAGCGGGGTCACAAGGTCACGCTGTTCGAGGCGGCGGACGCGCCCGGCGGCCAGGTTCGCCTGCTGGCCCGCACCAAGCGGCGCAGCGAATTGATCGGCATCGCCGACTGGCGCGCGGCCGAGTGCGAGCGGCTCGGCGTCGAGATGCGGTTCAACACGCTGGCCGAGGCCCCGGACGTGCTGGCCGAGGCGCCGGACGTGGTGATCGTCGCGACCGGCGGCCTGCCGAACACGGACATCCTGCAGAGCGGCTCGGAGCTGGCGGTCAGCAGCTGGGACATCCTCTCCGGCGACGTGAAGCCCGGCGAGCGGGTGCTGCTCTATGACGACAACGGCCAGCATCCCGGCATGCAGGCGGCCGAGGCGATCGCGGAGAGCGGCGCGGCGCTCGAGATCGTCTCGCCCGAGCGCTTCTTCGCCCCGGACATGGGCGGCCTCAACCACGTCAAGTACGCCGAATGCTTCGCCGACCACGGCGTGCGCCTCACCATCAACAGCCGGGTCCTGAAGGTGGAGCGCGCCGGCAACGGCCTGGTCGCGACCATCGGCGGCGACTATTCCAGCCGCACGGAGGAGCGCGAGATCGACCAGCTGGTGGTGGAGCACGGCACTCTGCCGCTCGACGACCTCTATTTCGACCTGAAGGAAGGCTCGATCAACCGGGGAGAGGTCGACTACCCCGCCTTCACGGCCTTGAAGCCGCAGGAGATCGCGACCAACCCCGACGGCGCCTATCGCCTCTACCGCATCGGCGACGCGGTCGCGAGCCGCAACATCCACGCCGCAATCTACGAGGCGCTGCGGCTTTGCCTGCCGCTGTGACGGACGGAAGCGACAGGCGCCTCCGGCGGCTGAAGCCGCTTGACGCCGGCGCCCTCGCCCGGCTGCTCGACCGCGAAGGCGCGCCGCGGGATGCGGTCAGCCGCGGCGAGACGCGGGCCGTCCCGCTGGCCGACGCCGTCAGCGCCGCCAGGCTGGAGGAGGCGGCCGCGGAGCTCGACGCGCTCTCCTCCGGCGGCGTGATCGACTGGCGGCGCTTCGACGTGACGCGCTTCGCGGCCCTCATGCCCTCGCTCGCCTATCTCGACCGGATGGAGGGTGAGGACGGCGCGCCGGATTTCGTCTACCGCTTCGTCGGCGAGACGATTCAGCAGGTCGCCCGGCGCACCCTGCGCGGCGCGCGGATCAGCGACATTCTGGTGGGCGAGGCCCGCCGGTCGATCCTGGACGAGTACGCCGCCTGCCTGGACCAGCGCCGTCCGCGCGCCAGCATCGGGCGCGTCGTCGTCTCCGACATGACGTGGCTGCGTTACCTGCGCCTGCTGTATCCCGCGGCGACGGACGGGACGACGCCGGACCGGCTCCTACTGATCATGCTGTTCGCGGAAGGGTAAGCCTCCGCCTCAGGCGTCGTACCAATACTCGTCCGGATCGCCTGGGAAGACGCCCAGCATGGTCCCGTGCGCCTGATAGCCCATGAGGCGGCGGATGTTCTCGGGATAGCTGTCGGCGATCTCGCGCGGGACGGTGAGGTACTGGTTCTCCTCCTGGCGCAGCCAGCCGAGGCTGTAGGTGTTGATCAGGCCCGAGCGCGGCTTGTTCGAGTTGTTGGCGCCGCCGCCATGGACCGTCGCGCCCAGATAGAACAGCACCGAGCCCCGCGGCATCACCGCCTGGACGACGTCGCTTTCCGGGATCGTCTCCATCGGGCGCAGATCCTGGCTGCCGAGCACCACGCGGGTGGCCCCGTTCTCTTCCGTGAAGTCGTCGAGCGCCCACATCGCCGAGATCTGAAACTCCACCCCCGGAATGCGGTAGGGATAGAAGCTGTCGTCCCGGTGCAGCACCTGATGGCCTTCGCCCGGCGCGATCTCGATCGCGGTGGTGCTGCCTATGCGGTAGTTTTCGCAGTGCGGCCCCAGCACCGCGTCCGCCATCGCCATCACCCGGCGATGACCGATCAGATCGGCCGAGGCGCGCGAATACTGCAGCACGCCGCCAAGGCGCAGCGTCTTGTAGCCGTTGAAATCGTTTGCGAATTTCGGCCCCTCCTCCTCGAAGGGGGCGCGGAAATCGGCTTGGACCTGGTCCAGCAGATCGGCCGGCGCCTCGGCCTCGATGATGGCCGCGCCGGCGTTTTGCAGCGCTTCGGCCACAATCTCGTCCGCCGCGTCGGGGCTGAAGTAGGGCATGGTCTGGGTCATGGCTGAATCTCTATTCACTGAACGTATGTTCAATGAAATAGCGGATTACGCCGAACTTTGCAAGGCGCCGGCGCGGGACGGAGCCCCGTCCCTACGGGCTCGCCTGCGGATGCACGGCCAATCCCCGGCCCGCCGCCTCCGCGCCGAGCATCGCGACCTTGCGCGGCAACCCCCAGCGATAGCCGCCCAGCATGCCCGATTGCCGGATCACCCGGTGACAGGGGATCAACCAGCTGACCGGATTGGCGCCGACGGCGGTCCCCACCGCGCGCGCCGCGCCCGGCTTCATGCCGAGCGTCTCGGCAAGCCGTCCGTATGTGGTGAGGCCGGCGGGGGGCAGGCGCATCAGGGCCTCCCACACCTTCACCTGAAAGGGCGTGCCCTTCAGCAGCAGGCGAACCCGCGCGCCGTCGCCGTCGGCCGAAAAGATCCGGTCGAGCGTGGGGCGCACGGCGGCGGCGTCCTCCACCAGGCGCGCTTTAGGCCAGCGAGCGACCATATCCTCGAAGCACGCCTCCCGCCCGCGGGAATCGAGGAAGGCCACACCGCAGACGCCGCGCGCCGTCTCCATCAGCAGGGTCTCGCCGAACTGCGTCTCGGCCCATCCCCAGCGGATCGTCAACCCGTCGGCCAGACGCTTGTAGTCGCCCGGCGTCATGGCTTCGTAGGCGACGAACAGGTCGTGCAGCCGGCCCGGGCCGGACAGACCCGCCTCGAAGGCCGCGTCGAGCACGCTGTCGCGGGCGTCGAGCGCGGCCTTGGCCCGCTCTAACGTGACGAGCCCCATGAATTTCTTTGGGCTGAGGCCGACCCACCGGTGAAAGACGCGGCTGAAATGATGCTCAGACAGGCCGGCGCGCGCGGCGAGTTCGCCGAGGCTCGGCTGACGCTCGCCCCAGGTCTCGGCGATGAAGGAGAGCGCGTCGCCGATGAGGGCGTAGTGCGCGTGATCCTCCGACGTTTCGGGCCGGGCGGGGGCGTCGATCAGGCGATCGCTCATGGCGGCAGGGTCCTTCCTATCGAGGTGACGCGCTAGAGATACGCTCGCCGCCGCCGCCTCGCCACCCGGTTCTTGCGGCGGTCCGTCCGGTCTTCCCAGCGCCGAGTGCGCGCGCGGAACGCTCGCGCCGAACCGGCCCGTCACAGATCCAGGCGATAGAAATCCACGCCCTCCGGCGCGCCGTCGTAATAGCGCTGATAGCGTCGGAAACCGAGACCGCGGTAGAGCCCGATCGCACGCTCCATCCGCCCGCCGACCGTATCCAGCAGGAGCCGATCGAGGCCGCCGGTCCGCGCGCGCTCAATCGTCGCCTCGATCAACTTGGTGCCCAGCGAATGACCGCGGAAGTGAGGCCGCACGTAAAGACGTTTGATCTCGCCCGCCTCCGCCCCGTCGTTCACGTCGACCACCGGGCGCAGCGCGACGCAGCCCGCGATCGCGCCGTCGACCCGCGCGATCCAAAGGCCGCCCTTCGGGGGCGTATATGGACCCGGCAGCCCCTCCAGCTCGCGGTCGAAAGCCTCAAAGCACACGTCGTACTCCAACGCTTCGGCGTATTCGACGAAGAGCGTCTTGAGAAAAATCAGGCCGTCGCCGCCCTCAACCGGCGTGATCTCGACCGTCGCGGCGTCCTGATCGCTCATGACCCCAAGGCTCCTCGGCGAAGGCTGATGCGCGAATGAACCTTATCCTCTCCGATTCTCGTCGGCGCGGCCAGCGGCCGGGGCCGGCTCAGATCGAGATCTCACCGTGCAGATACCATTGCACCGCGCCTTCGATGCGCACCCGATCGCCCTCGACCGTGCAGGTCAGATCGCCGCCGCGGGCCGAGAGCTGACGGCAGTGGAGCCGACTCTCGCCGAGCCGCTGGGACCAGTAAGGGGCCACGGTGCAATGCGCAGAGCCCGTCACCGGGTCTTCATCGATCCCGGCGTGCGGGGCGAAGTAGCGGGAGGCGACATGGCACTGATCGCCCGGGGCCGTCACGATCAAGCCGTCGCCGGCGACCTTGGCCAACGCGCGGAAATCGGGCGAGACGGCCCGCACCGCCGCCTCGTCCGACAGCACGGCCATGTTCATCACGGCCTTCAGGAAGGCCGTCGGCTGCACGCCGCCGAGAATGTCGACCAGGTCCGGGGGCGGCTCCGCCGGGCGCGGCGGCTCCGCCGGGAAGTTCAGCGCATAACGCCCGGCCTCCACCCGTTCGACCTCCAGCAGGCCGCTCTTGCTCTTGAAGCGGATCGCCGCCCCCTCGAAGCCCGTCCTCTCGAAGAGCACGGCGGCCGTCGCAAGGGTCGCATGGCCGCAGAGCCGGACCTCGACAGTCGGGGTGAACCAGCGAATGTGGAAGTCATGGTCGGGATCGTCCGGCGTGGGCGCGACGAAGGCGGTCTCCGCCAGATTGTTCTCCAGCGCGATCGACTGCATCGCCTCGTCGGCCAGCCACGCGTCCAGCGGCACGACAGCGGCGGGATTGCCGGTAAACGGCGCCTCCGCGAAGGCGTCCAACTGGTAGATCGGCAGGGTCAGGCTCATATCTCGCTCTCCTCATGCGCGTCCGGTTCGAGCAACGCCTCGACGAAGAGCGCCCGATCGATGTTGCCGCCGGTCAGGATCACGCCGGCCTTGCGGCCCTGCAGGCGCGCGCGCTCCTGCATCAAGGCCGCCAGCGGCGCGGCCCCCGCGCCTTCGGCGACGGTGTGGCAGTCGTGATAGTAGGCGCGCATCGCCGCCCGGATTTCGGCGTCGGACACCGCGAGGATTCGCGCGGCGCCGGCCTGGATGATTTCGAACGCCTCGGGCACGGGCGTGCGGCAGGCCATGCCGTCCGCCATCGTCTCGGCGCTGTTCGTGGAGACCGGCCGGCACTGTTCGACGCTCAGTTTGTACATCGGCGCCCCCTCGGCGACGACTCCCACCACCTCGGTCTTGAGGCCGAGCGCGTCGCGCGCCGAGATCACCCCGCATATCCCGGAGCCGAGGCCGATCGGCACATAGACCGTCTCCAGATCGGGATGCGCGCCGAACAGCTCCATCGCGTAGCTGCCCACGCCCTGCATCAACAGGGGATGGAAGCTCGGCAGCATCATCAGCCCGTCTTCGGCCGCCCGCGCCTGGGCGTACTCCACCGCCTCCTGGAAATCCGCGCCGTGGACGATGAGCTCCGCCCCCTGCGCGCGCATCGCCGCGTTCTTCTCGCGGCTGTTGCCTTCGGGCACGACGACGACGGCGCGGACGCCTAGCGCCTTGGCTGCGGTCGCGATCGATTGGCCGTGATTGCCGCGTGTCGCGGTGATGACGCCGGCGCTCGTCCCGCAGCGCGCCGCGTGATCGCGCATATAGACCAGCCCGCCGCGGATCTTGAAGGCGCCGACCGGTGTGTGGTTCTCATGTTTGACGACGACGTCGACGCCGGTGCGCGCGGCCAGCAGCGGCCAACGATAGGCCGGCGTGGGGTCGAAATGCCCGTGCACCAGCGCCATCGCGGCTTCCAGCTCGGCGCGGGTTGCGGTGTGGGCCATGGGATCCTCCCGTCTCGACATCAGGGTCACGCGCGACTGTGCCGTGCGCTGTGTCGAAAAGAAAGGGGCGGCCCCGACGTCGTCCGCGCTGTTAGCACGCCGGGGCCGCCCCTACGCCCGCCCTTCCGGCCGGGGTTCCAGCGCCGGGCGAGCGGGGGTAAGGCGCTCGTCCGGCGGCGGCTCTGAAGAGCCCGGTCGACGCCCTTTGGGAGGCGCGCCGGCCGGGCCGGGGGCTTCAGGGACGCCAGAAGGGCTTGGCGATCTCGCTTTCGATCTCCGCCCGGCTCACCCCGATATCGCGCAACAGGCGCGCATCGAGCTCGCGAATATGGCTGCGGCTTTCCGCCCGCTCCTGCCAGCGGCGCAGCGCCGCCCACAGCATGGCGATCCAACCGACCGGCTGACGCGACCCGCGGAGCGCCGCGCGCTGCGCTGCGATCGACCCGGAGCGATCCGATCCCGCCAAAAACGCGGCCTGCGACCCGAACGATCCGGGCTTTGTCTTGATTGTAGGCATACAATCTTTCCTTATACCCAGATTGAGACCCGATTGTCTCGAACCAATGTATAAATCTCTTGTTCAGGCGGTTTCAATTGATACATTGTCACCATGACAATTTTTCCGAAAAAGGGCTTCGCATGAATGACGCCGCACCGGCCGATCCCGCCGACTGGACCCCCGACCTGTCGCACGCGCCCGGGCCGAAATACGCGGCCATCGCCGACCGCCTGGCGGCGGACGTGCGCGACGGGCGGCTGTCCGAAGGCGCGAAACTGCCGCCGCAACGCGATCTCGCCTGGCGCCTTGGCGTCACGGTCGGCACCGTGACCCGCGCCTATCAGGAGGCGGAGCGCCGCGGCCTGATCGGCGGCGAAGTCGGACGCGGCACCTTCGTGCGCCCGCGCGCCGCGCGCTTCCAGGCGATGCTGGGGGATCCCGGCGCCGCGTCCGCGACGCCCGGCCCCGGCAACCCTTGGGCGGCGGGCGACCCCGCGATCGAGGATTCGATCGAAGGGCCGGAAGCCGGTCCGATCCCGCTGCAGTCGAACGTGCCGCCGCCGGCGTCCGAGGGGCGGCTTTTTCGCAGCACGCTTGCCGCCATGGCCGAAGCCCCGGGAATGGGCGATCTCCTGACCTATCATCCGAAGAACGCCGCCGCGCGCTTCCGCCGCGCCGGCGTCGACTGGCTGAGCCGGCGCGGGGTCGAGGTCCTGGAGGAGGATTTGGCGCTCACCGCCGGCGCCCATAACGGGCTGGCGGCGACCTTCGCCACGGTCCTGAAGCCCGGCCAGAAGGTGCTGGCCGAGGCGCTCGCCTATCCGGGGATCAAGACGGTGGCGAAGCTGCTCGACCTGGAGCTCGTCCCCGGGACGATCGACGCGTACGGGTTGACAGTCGACGCCGTCGCCACGGCCGCCGCCGCCGGGCGGATCGACGCCGTCTACATCGTCCCCACGCTGCAGAACCCGACCAACGCCGTCATGCCGGAAGAGCGGCGCATCGAGATCGCCGGTCTGTGCGAACGCTACGAAATCCCGCTAATCGAAGACGACATCTGCGGCCTGTTCCCGGCCGATGCGCCGCGGCCTGCGACGGTCCACGCACCCAAGATGGGCTATCTCGTCACCTCGCTCTCCAAGACCTTGGCGCCGGGCTTGCGCATCGGCTTCGTGAAGACCCCGCACCGTATGCGCGACTACGTCGCCGCCTCGGTCCGGGCAAGCACCTGGATGGCCTCGCCGATCACGGCGGAAATCGCGGCGCGCTGGATCGAAGGCGGCGGCGCGGACGCGATCCTGGAGGAGCGGCGCGCGGCGTTGGCGCGCCGACGGGCGGTCGCCACCGAAATCTTCGAAGGGTGCGACTACGCCATGCCGGAAGGAGCGCTGCATCTCTGGCTCACCCTGCCGCCGCATTGGCGCGCCAGCCAATTCGTCGCCGCCGCGGCGGCCCAGGACGTGATGCTGACCGCCGCCCACGCCTTCACCATCGGCGACGCCCCCTCCCCCGGCGCGGTGCGCGTGTGCCTGGGCGGACCGCGCGCGGAAGAACGCCTGGTCCAGGGTCTGACGCGCCTGCGCCGCATCCTGGACGAACAGGACCCGCTGGCCGAAGCGGAAGTGATGTGAGGGCGGGGTGATGTAAGGCGGCGGCGCGCCGTCAGGCCGACGCGCCGACCCGTTCGATCGCCGCGGCGACGTCGCCGATGACGGCGTCGATCAAGGCGCGGTCGTCGGCTTCCGCCATCACGCGGATCACCGGCTCGGTCCCCGACGGCCGGATGACGAGGCGCCCGGCCTCGCCCAGCCGGTCGGCGCCCGCTTCGATCGCCTGCTTGACGGCGGCGTCGTCGAGCGGCCGGCTGCCGCGCTCGAACCGGACATTGTGCAGGCGTTGAGGGACCGGCTCGAACTGCCGGCCCAGCGCGCTCATCGGCAGGCCGCCGGCGACCATCACCGCCAACACCTGGAGGGCCGCCACCAGCCCGTCGCCGGTGGTGCCGTAGTCGCCGAGCACGATGTGCCCGGATTGCTCTCCGCCCAGGTTGGAGCCGCCTTCGCGCATCGCCTCCACCACATAGCGATCGCCGACCTTCGTGCGGCGCAGCCCGACGCCGCGATCGGCCAGGAAGCGCTCCAGCCCCAGGTTCGACATGACGGTCGCCACCACGGGTCCGCGCAACCGCCCGGCTTCGGCCCAGCTCCGCGCGATCAGCGCCATCAGCTGGTCGCCGTCGACGATGGAGCCATGTTCGTCGCACACGATCAGCCGGTCCGCGTCGCCGTCGAGCGCGAGGCCGAGATCGGCGCCGTGGGCGACCACCCGCTCGCACATCGCATCCGGGGCCGTGGCGCCGCAATCGCGGTTGATATTGGCCCCGTCGGGCTGAACGGCGATTGGAATCACCTCCGCGCCGAGTTCGTGGAAGACCACGGGCGCCACGCGATAGGCCGCGCCGTGCGCGCAGTCGACGACGATCTTCAGCCCGTCGAGACGCAGCGATTTCGGGAAGGTCGCCTTCACGAATTCGATGTAGCGGCCGGGCGCGTCCTCCAACCGCTTGGCGCGGCCGAGCGCGTGCGGCTCCGCCGGCGCGGCCGGCGCGCCGTCGTCGAGGCCGTCGTCCATCATGCGCTCGATCGCCGCCTCGGTTTCGTCGTTCAGCTTGTAGCCGTCGGGGCCGAAGAGCTTGATGCCGTTGTCCTGATAGGGATTGTGCGAGGCGGAGATCATCACCCCCAGATCGGCGCGCAGCGAGCCCGTCAGCATCGCGACCGCCGGCGTCGGCAGCGGCCCCAGCAACATCACGTCCATGCCCATGGAAATGAAGCCGGCGGTCAGCGCCGGTTCCAGCATATAGCCGGAGAGCCGGGTGTCCTTGCCGATGACCACGCGGTGCCGGTGATCGCCGCGGCGGAACTGCGCGCCGGCCGCGACGGCCAGCCGCAGCGCCACCTCCGGCGTGATCGGCCAGCAGTTCGCCGTGCCCCGCATGCCGTCGGTTCCGAAATATTTTCGCGTCATGCCAACCGCTCCGTGCTGCAGTCCCCTCTATGCGCCGGAGTCGCCGATGATTCAAGGCGTTGCGGGCGCGCGCGGCGGAGGCGGGCGCAGCCGACGCTCGGTCTTTATTCGTGTTTTTCGATTATCATTTTTATTATACTCTTTTTACGTGCTTTACGAAACTGACGCCGTGCAACGCTCTGCACGCTGACAAAGGGGAGGATCGCCGCCATGGTCTATCAGGTTCCGCCGCGCAAGGACGGGCCGCGCGCGCTCGCCGCGTCCGCCGAGAAGACCTACTACAGCTACGTCGACACCCCGGGCTTCTCGTACGCCCATTGGATGGACTCCTGCGACGGCCCGATCGGCGCCGTCGATCCCGCCTCCGCCGAGAAGGCGGCCGTGATCGGGGCCGGTCTGGCCGGTCTGGCGGCGACTTACGAACTGCTGCGCGCCGGCGTCGACGTCACCCTGTTCGAGGCGAGCGATCGGATCGGTGGGCGCCTCTACTCCAAAAGTTTCTTCGACGATTCCAAAGATCTGGCGGAGCTCGGCGCCATGCGCTTCCCGCCCTCGGAGGAGTTGCTGTTCCGCTACATCGATCAGTTCGGGATCCGCACCACCCCCGACTTCCCCGATCCCGGCGCGGTGGAGACGCTGGTTTCTTATCAGGGTGATCAGTACACATTCACCAACAAGCGCGATCAGAACGTGCCGGAGCCCTTCAAGGCGCTCTCCCACGCGTGGGGCGCCTTCCTCAAGGACGGCGCGTCCGTGGCGATCGCCGACGCGGAGGGCCGGGAGCGGACCGTCACGCTCGCCCCGCCGGACAAGATCGCCGCCGCGCTGACCTTTACGAGCGCCATGGAGAAGCATGAGGCGGAGGTCGATCCGGTCGCGGCCTGGAAGACCTATATCGAGGTCTTCGCCAACAAGAGCCTCTATGACGGGCTGATGCTGATCTTCAGCGGGCCGAACCCGCCGGGCGGCAAGCCGTGGGCCGTGCCGGACGATTACGAGCGCTTCGCGGCGCTGGGCGCCGGCTTCGGCGGCTTCGGGCCGCTCTACCAAGTGGGTTTCCTCGACATCCTGCGCCTGATGGTGAACGGGCTGGAGACCGACCAGCGCTTCATCCCCGGCGGCGTCCATCAGATCGCCCAGCATCTCTATGAGGCGGCGGTGACGCCGCCCGGCGGCGCCGCAACCTCGGTCCAGGCGCACACCCATCTCAACAGCCGCTGCACCGGGATCTATCTCGCCGACGGGGGCGGCCGCCTCGTGCTGTTGGGAGAGGACGGCGCGCCGCTGCCGGACGGGCCCTACGGGCGCGTCATCATGGCGACGACCCATCGCTCGATGGAGATCGACGGCAAGCTCGGCCTGTTCAACGGCTTCGAGGATCCCCAGCACGGCGCGCTCTCGCCCGGCCTGGAGACGCAGCCCGCCGCCGGCGTCTGCGATCTGCACATCATGAACTCCAGCAAGGTCTTCCTGCGGACCGAGACCCAGTTCTGGAAGACCCTAAAGGAGCCCGTGCGCTGCATCCTGAGCGACACGCTCTCCACCAATCTCTACACCCTCGACTACCACGAGACGACGGGCGTGGTTCTGGTCTCCTACGTCTGGGGCGATCAGTCGATCAAGCAGCTGACCTTCCAGGACAAGAGGGCGCGGCTCGAGATGCTGCGCGCGGCGCTGGCGCCCGTGGCGCCCGACTTCGCGCGCGAACTGCACCCGAAGGACGGCGACTATGAGGCCAACGTCCAGATGATCGATTGGGAGCTGGAGCCCGGCTATTTCGGCGCCTTCAAGCTGAACCGCCCCGGACAGAACCACTATGTCCAGGACCTCTTCTTCGACTTCCAGAAAGTGAAGAACGACCCGCAGACGGCCCGCGTCTTCGTCGCCGGCGACAGCGTGTCCTGGGTCGGCGGCTGGACCGAAGGCGCGCTGCAGACCGCAATGAACGCGGCCGTCGGCGTGCTGGCGGCGATGGGCGGCAAGGTCTTCGGCGGCGCGAAGACCCCCCTCACCCTCGACGCCGACCTCTACGACTACACCAACCGGCAGGCGTGAGGGGGGTGATCGCCGAAGGTTCGACCGCCGGCGCCTCGCCGCACCATCCCCTCACCCTTCCCTTATAAAGTGGGCGAGCGGTATTCCTCTTCTCCCTCTCCCCTTCAGAGGGGAGGGGGTCGGGGTGAGGCGCTGCAAGTCCGACCGCCGGCGCTCGCAAGAAAAAAGGCCCGATCCGCTGAGGATCGGGCCTTTCTCGCATCGTCGCAGACGGGGCGGGGTCAGGCCGGCCCCGGCTCCGGGTCGGGGTCGGGGCCGATCGGGCGGGAGCCGCCGCCGTCCTTGCCCTTTTCGCCCTTCGAGGTCGTCGGGACCGACGAGCGCGCGCCGGCGCCGCCGGTCGGGCCGCCCGCATCCTCCTCGCGATGGATGGGCTCGCCCTTGATGACCTTCTTGACCTCTTCGCCCGACAGCGTCTCGTAGTCGAGCAGCGCCTGAGCGAGCTTGTGCAGTTCGTCCTCGTGGTCGCGCAGGGTCTGATAGCAGCGCTTCTCCGCCTCCTCGGTGATACGGCGGATCTCCTCGTCGATGATCTGCGCCGTCTTCTCCGAGATGTTCTGCTGGCGCGCGACCGAGTGGCCGAGGAACACCTCGTCCTGGTTCTCGTTGTAGCGCAGCCGGCCGAGCTTCTGCGACATGCCGTATTCGGTGACCATGGCGCGGGCCATGTTGGTCGCCTGCTGGATGTCGTTGGAGGCGCCGGTGGTGACGTTCTCCGGCCCGAAGATGATATCCTCGGCCGCGCGGCCGCCGTACATCATGGCGAGCCGCGCCTCCATCTCCATCTTCTTGTAGCCGAGGCGGTCGCGCTCCGGCAGGTTCATCGTCACGCCGAGCGCGCGCCCGCGCGGGATGATCGTCACCTTGTGCAGCGGATCGTTGCCGTCGATATAGATGCCGACCAGCGCGTGGCCCGCCTCGTGATAGGCGGTAAGCTTCTTCTCGTCCTCGGTCATCACCATCGAGCGGCGCTCGGCCCCCATCAGGACCTTGTCCTTGGCGTCCTCCAACTCCTTCATCGAGACCACGCGCCGGTTGCGCCGGGCGGCCATCAGCGCCGCCTCGTTCACCAGATTGGCGAGATCCGCGCCGGAGAAGCCGGGCGTGCCGCGGGCGATCACCTTCGGCTCCACATCCGGCGCCAGCGGCACCTTGGAGAGATGGACGCGCAGGATCTTCTCGCGGCCGACGATGTCGGGGTTGGGGACGACGACCTGACGGTCGAAGCGGCCCGGGCGCAGCAGCGCCGGGTCGAGCACGTCCGGGCGGTTGGTGGCCGCAATGATGATCACGCCCTCATTCGCCTCGAAGCCGTCCATCTCGACCAGCATCTGGTTCAGCGTCTGCTCGCGCTCGTCATTGCCGCCGCCGAGGCCGGCGCCGCGATGACGGCCGACCGCGTCCAGCTCGTCGATGAAGATGATGCAGGGCGCGTTCTTCTTGCCCTGCTCGAACATGTCGCGCACGCGGCTGGCGCCGACGCCCACGAACATCTCGACGAAGTCGGAGCCGGAGATCGTGAAGAAGGGCACGTTGGCTTCGCCCGCGACGGCGCGCGCGGTCAGCGTCTTACCGGTGCCGGGCGGACCGACCAGCAGCACGCCCTTCGGAATCTTGCCGCCGAGGCGCTGGAACTTGGACGGGTCGCGCAGATACTCGACCACCTCCTGCAGCTCCTGCTTGGCCTCGTCGATGCCGGCCACGTCGTCGAACATGACGCGGCCCTTCTGCTCGGTCAGCAGCTTGGCCTTCGACTTGCCGAAGCCCATCGCCTTGCCGCCGCCGCCCTGCATCTGACGGAACAGGAAGATCCAGACCGCGATCAACAGCAGGATCGGCAGCATGGAGATCAGCAGCTGCACGAAGAAGCTGTTCCCCTCCGGCTCGCGCGCCTGGATCATCACGTTGTTGGACTGCAGCTTCTCGATCAGGCCGGGGTCGTTCGGCGCGTAGGTGCTGAACTGGCGGCCGGATTGCAGGTGGCCGGTGATGCGGTTGCCCTCAATCGTCACGTCCTTGACGTCGCCGCTCTCCACGTCGCTCAAGAACTGGGAGTAGGGCGTCTGCTGCGCCTGGGTCGGGCCGGAGCCGCCCTGGAAGACGTTGAACAGGAACACCATCAAGACGATGATGATGATCCAGAGCGCCAGATTTCTGCCGAAGAAGTTCACGAGCCAAAGCCTCTCGTCGTTCGAACCGGGGCGTTGTCGTCAAGCTACGCTCGAAGGAGCGTCTCGCCCGGATCATGGGGCGCGCGCCGCCGCCGCGCGCCGTCAAAACAGTCTCGCCCCCAGCCGCCTGCAGCGGACCCTCGCATTAAACGCGTTTCAGGCCCCTGCGTCCAGCGAAGCGGCCCGGCGACGCCCGTTCGGACGGCGCGCCGCCGGCGCTCAAGGTAAATAGGGCCGCCCGCCGCCTGAGAAAAGAGCGCCGGCCTCAGCAATTCACGCGCACCGCTTCCGGCCCGGCGAAGCGCAGCGCGAGAACCGCCGGACAATCGACCGGCGGGGCGAGATGCGGCGCGCCGAGCGGCTCGGCCGCGGCCTCTCCCGCCGCGAGCGGCTCCTCGCGCCGCCACACCGCCGGCAAGCAGAGCCTGACCGGGCCGGGAAGCGCCGCACCCGCCCGGGCTGCGGCGGGATTCCGGCGGCGCAGATGCGACCACCCGTCGCGGCCGAGCGCGCGGACTTCCAGACGCGGATCGGCGCACGCGAAGCGCAGGGCGAACCGGCCGTCCCACAACAGCTGCGGGGCCAATGCCGCGCGCTCGGTGACCTGGGCCGGCTCGCGGTGGATCAACAGGCGCCCGTCGCGTCGCGGCGCGATCCGCACCCCGGCTAGAGTGCGCCCGCCGCCGATCGAGCCTGCGCCCAGCGCGCCGTAGAGCCGCTCCAACCGCTCCAGGCGCGGCGGATAGACCTGGCCGCCGACCCGGCGGATCAGGCCCGCCAGCGCCCTGAGGCCGATTTCCTCCGGCGCGCGCAGCAGGGCCTCGCGATCGAGCGTCGCGAAGCCGGCGGCGTCGAACGCGGCGGCGGCGTCGACGAGCCGGGCCGCCTCCCCCTCCAGCGCCGCGCGGGCGCGCGCCATGCGCCCCGCCGTGTCCGCCAGCCGTCGCGGCGTTAATCCGAGCGCCGCCAAATCGTCCGCCCGCTCGCGCACACGTACGCGGGCGAAGCGCGGATCGCAGTTGCTGGGATCGTCGACCGATTGAAGTCCCGCCGCCGCAACTGTCGCGGTCAGCCGCGCCTTCGGGATATCCAAAAGCGGCCTGACGACGCGCACGCCGCCCCAATCCAGCGCCGGCGCCATCGCGGCCAGGCCGTCGACGCCGCTGCCGCGCGCAAGGCGCAGCAGGAACGTCTCCGCCTGGTCCTCAAGATGATGGGCGAGCGCGAGAACGCCGAGGCCCGCCTCCGCGCAAGCGGCGAGCAGCAGGCGATAGCGCAGCCGGCGCGCCCACCCCTGCACGTCGCTGGCGGGCGGTGCGGCGCCGGGGTCGCGCAGCACCGCGGCGCTCACCCTGGCGCGCTCGAGCCGCGCGCGCACGCTCTCGGCCTCGGCGGCGGCCTCTGGGCGCAGCCCGTGATCGACGATGAAGGCCTTCAGGGGCGCGCCGCGTGCCTGCGCCCAGTCGCGCGCCAACAGCGCCAGCGCCAAGCTGTCCGGCCCGCCGGAACAGGCGACCGCCAACCCGACGGGGGGGCCTGCCGCCGGCAGGCAGGCGGCGAGCGCATTCCCGAACTGCGCGGGATCGACGGGACCAGGGCGCGCGGCCGCGGAGGTCACGAGCAACCGAGCTTTTCGGCCTCCGACCGGCCGGTGGACAGGATTCGCTCGCTCGCGTTTCCGTCCTGCGCCAGCGTCGAGAAGGCCTGGCAGGCGGCGTCCTGCTTGCCGAGCGCGCCGAGCGACATGGCGAGCTTCAAGAGGCTGTGGCTCGCCTTGTCGTTCTGCGGATAGCCGGTGTAGGCGTCGAGGAAGGTGGCGGCCGCGTCCCGGTAGTTCTCCCGCGCGTAATAGGTTTCGCCCAGCCAATACATCGCATTGCCCGCAAGCCCGCTGTCGCCGTGCTTGTCGACGAAGCTGCGCATCGCCTGCTCGGCGGCGGCGAAATCACGTTTGCGCAGCAAGGAGAAGGCGTAGTCGTACTGTTCCTGGACCGTACCGTCCGGCAAGACGCCGCTTGGCGCGGCCGCGGTCGCTTCGGCCCCTGACACCGAGCCGGGCTGGGGCGGCGGCTGCGGCGCGCTCGGGGCGGCCGCCTGCTGCGGGCTCGACCCGTCGGACAAGGCGGCGTCCTCCCGCCGCGGCGCGATCTCGGCGCCGACGACCTCGCCCTCGGCGTTGGTGCGCAGCGTGCCAAGCGTCTGCGGCGCGTCGGCGCCGCTCTCTTGCGTCGTCCCGGCGGAGGAGATCACGGTCGTGCCCTGCTGGTCGCCCGCGGCCGTCCGGCCGCCTGAGGCCGACGGCTGAACGCCGGATGCGCCGGCCGAGGCGGTCCCCGCGGCCTGGCTGGTCTGCACGCCGAGTCCCGCCTGCCGCTCCAGGCGCTGCAGTCGAAAATCGATATCGGAGGAGAGCTTCTCCAAACGCTGATCCACCTGGCGCGCGCGGAACTCCGCCTGCTCGACCCGTCCGGTCAGGTCGCGCATCTCGCGCTCCAAGCGCTGCATTTTGACCTGCAGACGACCGGCGACGTCGGTCGGCATCGCCTCGCCCTGGGGTGGGGTCGGCGCGCCGGCGCCCTCGCCCGTCGGCGCCGGCGGCTGGCCTTCACCGCGATAGATGTAGCGCTGCAGATCGCGCAGATCACGCTTCAGGATCTCCATCTCGCGCGACAGATCGCTTTGCGCCGCGGCCGGACCGGCGGGCGTCGACAGGAGCGTCGCCCCCAAGACGATCGCCCCGGCGATCGGCGCAAGCGCCCCGGCGAACGCCGCCGCAAGGCGGCGGCGACGGATTGAAGCGCGAAGACGGGAGGAGGAGGTAGCGAACATCAGCACTCTCGGGTCGGCTCTGTTTCGGGTCGGCTCTGTTTCGGATCGGCGCGTCGCGGCGCGGGCTGGACGCGGCGGCCGCCCGGTCGGGGCGGCGAGCCGGCGGCGCCCGCCTGCAGCGGATAGCGCCGATTTTTGTCGACACTAAGGCGTCTGTCGAGGCCCAGACGCCGGCCGGCGTGCGACGCGGACGGGGCCGGACAGCAAAACGGCCGGTCTTCCGCTCGGGAAGACCGGCCGCAAAGCAGACGCGTCAGAAGGCGCTTACGAGGCGGCGCCGCTGACGATGTCGGTCACGGCGCGACGGTTCTGCGCCCAGGCGGCCTCGGTCGAGCCCGCGACGGCCGGCCGCTCCTTGCCGTAGGAGATGGTGCGCAGGCGGTTCGCGTCGACGCCCTGGCTGACCAAGTACTCCTTAACCGAATTGGCCCGACGCTCGCCGAGCGCGAGGTTGTACTCGCGCGTGCCGCGCTCGTCCGCATGGCCTTCGATCACGATCTGGACCGAGCGGTGCTGCTGCAGCCAGGCCGCCTGACGATCCAGCGTAGCGCGCGCCGACGAGGACAGCTCCGAGCTGTCGAAGGCGAAGAAGACGCGGTCGCCGACTTCGGTGATGAACTCTTCCTCCGAACCGGGGACCACGGACGGCTGCGCCGAGCCGGTGTCGGTCGTGGTGGTCTGGGTGGTCTGGGTCGTCCCCTGACCGCTGGTATCCGCCGTCTCCTCGGGTTCCGAGGCGCAGGCGGCGACCAGGGTCAACGCCGCCAGCAGGCTGATCATCTTAACGCGCATAGAAGCACCCCCTAAAGGTGGGTCGGCGCACGCTGCGCCGCCCGTCAGTCGTGGACACGCCCGCGATCCGTCGCGACCGTCGCAGTCGCGTGTCGTCGCAAGCTCTCCGACCGGTTCGGCCGAAACCTGCACCGGAGCGGCCCCAAGCGCCGCCTTGCCTGTCCGCGCGAACTGAGCGCCCAGTCGTTGCGGCGACGCTTTCGTCGACCGGATCGGTCGAAGGCAGCATCGCCGAGCGCTTGGCTTCATGATCGCGCGTCGCAAGGCGACGCGCCCGGAACACCGCCTGTTCCCGGTAGATTAGTTTAAGCATGCAGATTTTCGAATATCAACAGAAACCGCGATGAAATCGCCGTGAATTGCAGCGGATTTTCCCGACTTTCGACCGGTTTCCACTTGCGGCGTTTCGCGCCGTCCGCCCCGTTACGGATTGAGCGGCGACCAGGCCGGATCGGAGGCGTCGCCGGGCGTCACCACTTCGCGGAGATTATAGCCGGTCAGATCGATTGAGAACAGCGTGCTGCTCCCCTGCTCCCCGCGGGTCTCGCGGAAGAACATCAGCACCCGGCCGTTCGGCGCCCAGGTCGGTCCTTCATTGTGGTAGCCGCCGACCAGTAGGCGCTCCCCGGTCCCGTCGGGCCGCATCACGCCGATGAAGAACTCGCCGCGATGCAGTTTGGTGAAGGCGATCAGATCGCCGCGCGGCGACCAGACGGGCGTTGCGTACCGCCCTTCGCCGAAGCTGATGCGATGCAGGTCCGAACCGTCGACGTTCATCACGTAGATCTGCTGCGAGCCGCCGCGGTCCGATTCGAAGGTGATGCGCTCCCCGTCGGGCGCGAAGGAAGGGGCGGTGTCGATTCCGGGGTGGTCGGTCAGCCGACGCGGCGTGCGCGTGCGCAAATCCATCAGATAGATGTCGGAATTGCCGGCCTCGGCGTGGCTCATGATCACCGAATTGCCGTCGGGCGAGAAGCGCGGCGCGAAGGTCATGCCGTCGAACGCGCCCAGCACCTCCTGCCGACCGGTGCGGATGTTGAAGAGATAAACCCGCGGCGTGTTGTTGAAGTAGCTGAGATAGGTGATCTCCTGCCGCGCGGGTGAAAAGCGCGGGGTCAGCGCCATGGCGCGGCCGTCGGTCAGGAAGCGGTGATTGGCGCCGTCCTGGTCCATGATGGCGAGCCGGCGCGTCCGGTCGATCTTCGGCCCGCTTTCGGCGACGTAGACGATGCGGGTGTCGAAATAGCCCTGTTCGCCGGTGATCCGCTGGTAGATCGCGTCGGCGATGATGTGGGCGACGCGCCGCCAATGCGGCTGCTCCGTCTGGTAGGCGCGGCCCAGCATCTGCGCCTCGGCGAAGACGTCCCACAGGCGAAACTCGACGCGCACGCGCCCGTCCGGCTTCAGTTCGACCGAGCCGTTTACCAGCGCCTGGGCGTTGATCACGCGCCAGTCGGAGAAGCGCGGACGCACCTTCATGCTGGCGGCCGTCTGGATGAAGGCGCGCCTGTCGATTGGGGCGAACAGCCCGGAGCGCTCCAGATCCGCCGTTATCACGCTCGCAATATCGCGCCCGATGCCGGCCTCGTCCTCGCTGACCCCGAAGAACTCGGTGACGGCGATGGGCAGCGGCTCGATGTTGCCGCGGGTGATGTCGATGCGCACCTCGCCCGCCGCCGGCGCAATAGGCAGCCCGCCGACCGCCAGCGCTCCGGCGCCGCCCAGCAGCCCGACCGCGCCGCGGCGAGTGATCGCCCGGCGCGACGCGCGTGCGACGAGCGCGTCGCCCTCCGTCGCCGGCGCGTCGAGCGCCAGGGTCTCGATCCCGGAATCCTTATGCATCAGCCGAGCATCTCCCGCGGGTTGAAAGTGAAAATGATCGAGTTCCAAACATCATATTTGTCCGGCGGCAGTTTTAAAGGACTGCAACGCGGGTTGAGCACCGCGCGCAGCGCGCTCTCCGCCGCCGCCCGCCAGAACGGATCGGAAGCCTTCTCAGGATTGACCAACTCGGCCGCGCTGACCGTCCGGTCGGGGCGCACGGCGACCCGCACCTCGATCACCAGATCCTCCGCCTCCCGCGCGCCGGCCGGGACCGCCCAACAGCCGGCGATCTGCTGGCGCACGGCGTCCAACTCGCTGGGATTAAGCGCGCCTGTCGCCCGGACCGCGCTTTGCGGCGGGCTGGGCTGCCGCTCGCTGCGGGCCAAAGCCTCCTTGACCGCGTCCTGCAGCGACGTCTGCGGCGCCTCCGGCTCCGGATCCGGCTCCTGCGCCGGCGGCTGGGGCTGCGGCGCCTCCTCCTCCAGCTCGCGCTCGAGGTCCTTCAAAAGCGAGGCGAAATTCTGCTGCGGCGGCGGCGGTTTGGGCTTAACCCTCGGCGTCGGCGGGGTCGGCTGAGCCTCCTGCTCCGGTTCAGGCTCAGGCTCAGGCTCCGGTTCAGGCTCGGGCTGCGGCTCCGGTTCAGGCTCAGGCTGCGGCTCCGGTTCAGGCTCGGGCTGCGGCTCCGGGACCGGCTCCGGCTGGGGTTCGGGGACGGGCTCGGGCGGCGGCTCGGGCGCCGGGGGCGGCTCGGGCGCCGGGGGCGGCTCGGGCGCCGGCGGCGGCTCGGGCGCCGGCGGCGGCTCCGGCGCCGGCGGCGGCTCGGGCTCGGGCTCGGGCTCAGGTTCAGGTTCAGGCTCAGGCGCGGGGGGTTCGTCGGCCTGCGGCTCCTCGGTGCGGGTCTGCAGGGCGGCCAGCTGTTCCTCGCTGACCACCTCGACGTCGACCATCGCCCCGGTCGGCTCCAATTCGATCGCCTCACGCGGCACAACGACGTAGGCGGCGAGAACGACGCCCGCATGCAGAGCCACAGAGAAGACCAGACCGCCGCGCATCCCTCGCCTACATCACCCTTCTAGCGACCCTTCTAGAGCCTACGGACCAGCCGTCACGTTACTGGCCGGATACGCCTTCTTCTTGTCCCGGCAGCCGCGCCAGCAGCGCGACCTTGCTGAAGCCGGCGGCGCTCAACTGGCCCATGACCTCCATGACCCGGCCGTACCGGATCTGACTGTCCCCGCGCACGAAGATGCGGACGTCCGGATTGTTTCCGGTCACCGCGCGCAACCGGGCGATCAGGTTGGCCTCCTCGATCGCCGTCTCCTGAATGTAGACCACGCCCTCGCGGTCGACGGTGAGCACGAGCGGCTCTTCCGCGTCGTTCAAGCTCGCCGCGCGCGTCTCCGGCAGATCGACCGGCACGCCCACCGTCAGAAGCGGCGCGGTCACCATGAAGA
Organism: Marivibrio sp.; assembly: GCF_040218065.1. Lineage (NCBI taxonomy): Bacteria > Pseudomonadati > Pseudomonadota > Alphaproteobacteria > Rhodospirillales > Aestuariispiraceae > Marivibrio > Marivibrio sp. Next base: position 659,421 of record NZ_JAVJQE010000013.1, read on the forward strand.
CGATCAGCAGCACCAGCATGACATCCACGAAAGGTGTCACGTTTATGTCCGACATCGGGCGATAGCGCGTTCGGTTGAAGCGCGATCCGCCGCCGCCGGACGGTCCCATCAGGCCGCCGGCCATGGCTCAGCCCTCCTCGTCAAGCTGGCGCGAGATGATGGCGCTGAACTCGCCCGCGAAGGCCTCCAGCCGCCCGGCGTAGCGCGACAGATCGTTTGAGATCTTGTTGTAGGCGACAGTGGCCGGGATCGCCGCGACAAGGCCGAGGGCGGTGGCGAACAGCGCCTCCGCGATGCCCGGCGCGACCACCGCAAGGCTGGTCTGCTTCGTCGCCGCGATCGCGGTGAAGCTGTTCATGATGCCCCAGACGGTGCCGAACAGGCCGATGAACGGGGCGGACGATCCGACGGAGGCCAGGAAGGGCAGCCATTTCTCCAACCGCTCCACCTCGCGCGCCAGCGTCACCTGCATGACGCGTTCGATGCGCTGCTGCAGGCCGGCCGCGCTCTCCCGGGCGTAGCCGCGCGCAGCCGAGCGCTGCCATTCGCGCATCGCGGATGAGAAGACCGAGCTCATCGGATCGGCCGGATACTGCCCGACCCGATTGTAGAGATCGTCGAGCGACCCGCCCGACCAGAAGGCGTCCTCGAACCGCCCGGCGAGACGCTGCAGTTTCCGCATGCGGGTCAACTTGTCGAAGATCACCGCCCACGACCAGATTGACATCAGCACCAGCAGAACCATCACGCTTTTGACGACCCAGTCGGCGCGCAGGAAGAGGCTCAGCATGGTGAGCTCGGGCTGGGAGGCGTCGCCCCCCATCATGATCGTGTCGATCACGCCCTCCGCGCCCTCCGTCGCCCCTGTGGCATCCTGTTCCATGATCTCTCCGTCTCCGTTCGGCTGGTCGGATGGGTGGGTCTCTCGCGCCGTCAGGCTTCGAGCGGGGCGACGGCGCGCATCGCCGCCGCCAGCGGGTCGGGCAGCCGCTTCGGCCGCCCGTGCCGATCGATCAACGCGACGTGGATCTCGACGTCGGCGACAAGCGCCCCGTCGCGCAGTATTTTTTGCCGCATCTCGACGCTGGCGCCGCGGATGCGCGCGATCTCGGTCTCAACGATAAGGGCGTCGTCCAACACCGCGGGCTTCACGAAATCCAACGTACAGCGCCGCACCGCGAAGCCGGCCCCGTACTCTTGCATCAGGTTCGCATGCTCGAAGCCGGCCTCGCGCAGCAGTTCGGTGCGCCCGCGCTCGGCGTATTTCAGGTAATTCGAGTGATAGACGATGCCGCCGGCGTCAGTGTCCTCGTAATACACCCGCACGGGCAGGCGGTGCGGGGCGCGGTCAGCCATCGCCGTCCCCTCCCCCTTCTTTCGCCGCGCCCGCCTTGGCCAGCATGTCGAGCTGCGCCGTCACCGCGGCCGGCGGCTCCAGCCCGATATAGCGCCAGCCCGGCGGGGTCAGCATGCGCCCGCGCGGGGTGCGTTGAACCAGACCCTGCTGAATCAGAAACGGCTCGACCACTTCCTCCAGCACGTCGCGCTCGTTGCCAAGCGCCGCCGCAAGGGTCTCCGCGCCGACGGGGCCGCCGCCGTAATTCTCGGCCACGCAACGCATGTAGCGCCGGTCCATCGCGTCGAGTCCGCGCCGATCGACGTCGAGGCGCAGCAGCGCCTTGTCGGCCGCGCCGGCGTCAACCTGCGTCGCGCCGTCGACGGCGGCGAAGTCGCGCACGCGACGCAGCAGCCGGTTGGCGACCCGCGGCGTCCCGCGGGAGCGTTTGGCGACCTCGCGCGCGCCGTCGTCCGCCAAAACCATGCCGAGGATGCGCGCCGCGCGGCTGACGATCTCGGTCAGCTCGTCCTCGGTGTAGAAATTCATGTGAAGCGGAATGCCGAACCGCTCGCGCAACGGCGTGGTGATGAGGCCGGCCCGCGTCGTCGCCCCGATAAGGGTGAAGGGCGGCAGATCGATCCGGACCGATCGGGCCGCCGGCCCCTCCCCGATGATGAGATCGAGCTGAAAATCCTCCATCGCCGGATAGAGGATCTCCTCCACCGCCGGAGAGAGGCGGTGGATCTCGTCAATGAACAGCACGTCGCGCGGCTGCAGGTTGGTCAAGAGCGCCGCCAGATCCCCGGCCTTGGCGATCACCGGCCCGGAGGTGGCGCGAAAGCCGACGCCCAGCTCCTGCGAGACGATCTGGGCCAGCGTCGTCTTGCCGAGGCCGGGCGGGCCGTAGAACAGCGTGTGGTCCATCGCCTCGCCGCGCTGACGTGCGGCGGCGACGAAGACGCCGAGATTCTCCTTCACCGCCCCCTGGCCGATGAACTCGCCCAGGCTGAGCGGGCGCACGCCCTCGCGCGCCTCCTCGCGATCCTCCGGTCGCTCCTGCGGAGAGACCGCGCGATCGTCCGGCGCCGGACCGGGCGCGTAACCGTCCGCCGCCGGGCTCACTGCGAAAGCTCCTTCAAGCCCGCGCGGATCAACTGGGCCGCGTCAGCGCCGCCCTCGATCCCGCGCGCCGCCTTGGCGACCGCCGTGAAGGCCTCGGAGCGGCCGTAGCCGAGATTGACCAACGCAGAGACCGCGTCCTCGCGGGCGCCGGGATCGACGCCCTCGCCCGCCTCCGTGCCGCCGCCGCCGGGGGCCGCGGCGGTCGTCCCCGCGCCGGAGAGCGCCGCGCCGGGGCCGAGGGCGATGGAGCCCGCCTTGTCCTTTAATTCCGAGACGATGCGCTGGGCGAGCTTAGGCCCCACCCCGTTGGCGCGCGCGACCGCCGCCTTGTCCTGGGCGGCGACCGCCTGGCTGAGCTGATCGGGCGTGAGCACGGAGAGGATCGCGAGCGCGACCCGCGCGCCGACCCCCTGAACGGTCGTCAGCGCCCGAAACCAGTCGCGCTCCGCCCGTTCGGCGAAGCCGTAGAGATGGATGTGATCCTCGCGGACATGCGTTTCGATGTCGAGCGACGCGGCCCCGCCCGGCACCGGCAGGCGCGAAAGCGTGCGCGCCGAACAGAAGACCAGGTAGCCGACGCCGCCCACGTCCAGGATGACGCCGTCCTCGTCGCCCGATTCGACCAGGCCTTTCAGCTTCGCGATCATCGCCGCCCCGTCCGAAAGGCGCCGGCCGGGATCGGTCGGCCGGCGGCGAATTGCGTCGTCGGCCCGCCCCCTGCGCTCCAGGCGCGCATGCTGGATCCGTGGTGGCCGTGACAGATCGCGACGGCCAGCGCGTCGGCGGCGTCCTCGCTGCCCGGGTCGGCGCCCGGCAGCAGCGTGCGCACCATGACGCCGATCTGATCCTTGGTGGCGGAGCCGGTCCCGACGACGGCTTGCTTCACACTCTTCGCCGCATATTCGGCGACGCGCAAGCCGGCCAGCGCCGGCGCCAACAGCACCACGCCGCGGGCGTGGCCCAATTTCAGCGTCGTGCCGGGATTCTTGTTGAGAAAGGTCTCCTCGACCGCCGCTTCCTCCGGGGCGAAGCGCTTGAGCACGCTCATCAGCTCGTCATGCAGCGCCTTCAGCCGATCGGCCATGGGCAGGCTGTCCGGCGGATCGACCACGCCGCAGGCGACATAGGAGAGGTGCGAGCCGTTCATCTCGATGACGCCCCAGCCGGTGTGCCTGAGCCCCGGGTCCAGTCCGATGATGCGCATGCGCTTTCCGCCCGTCCAACCCGGCTCAGCCGGCCAACCGCTCCAACTCCGCCTCGGGAATGTCGTAGTTGGCCCAGACGTTCTGCGTGTCGTCATAATCGTCGAGCGCGTCGAGCAGCTTCATCAGCGTCTCCGCCGCCTCGCCTTCGACCGGGGAGAGATTCTTCGGCTTCCAGATCAGGCGCACCGTCTCGGCCTCGCCGAACGTCTCCTGCAAGGCGGCCGAAACGTCGCCGAGATCGTCGGCCTGACAGGCCGCGACATGGCCGTCCTCATCGGACTCCACATCCTCGGCGCCGGCTTCCAACGCGCCTTCGAACATCGCCTCGGCGCTGGCGGCCTCGGCCTTGTAACGCACTTCGCCCATGCGCTCGAACATGAAGGCGACGGAGCCGGTCTCGCCCATGTTCCCGCCGTTCTTGTTGAAGATGGAGCGGATGTCGGCGGCCGAACGGTTGCGGTTGTCGGTCAGGACGTCGACGATGATGGCGACGCCGCCGGGACCGTAGCCCTCGTAGCGGATCTCCTCATAGTCCGTGCCTTCGCCGCCGCCGGCGCCCTTTTGGATCGCCCGTTCGATATTGTCCTTCGGCATCGACTGGGCGCGCGCGGCCTGCACGGCCAGGCGCAGGCGCGGGTTCACCGCCGGATCGGGGTCGCCCATCTTGGCCGCGACCATGATCTCCTTCGAGAGCCGTGCGAACAGCTGGGCGCGCTTTTTGTCCTGCGCGCCTTTGCGATGCATGATGTTCTTGAATTTGGAATGTCCCGCCATGGCGATCTCGTCCTAACAGGTCTTTACTGCAGCCGGGTCGGCCGACATGAGGCGGGCGCCCGCACTGAAACTCGGAGGCCGCCCACCAAGTTTTGCGGCGACCGGTTGATCATAGCCGATATGTTGTGTCCGCGCACGGCTTTCCTGACCCGAGTAGGCGCGCTCGAGCCAGTCTGCGCTGCGGGTTCCCTATCGGCGGTTTGTGGCGGATTTGCGGCGCGGCCTCGCGCGCCGCCGCCCGCGCGTCCCCTGCATAGGCGACGCGCGCGCCCGGTGCAACGAAGACGCATTCCCGTAATGCCGTCAGGGTTTAATTCCCGATTCCACAAGACCTCTATCGGTCGTATAACAAACACAGCACAACCCATACGAACCGACGCCGCGAGCGTCGGCGGCGCGGGAGGACGCGCGGTCTCTTGGGTCGGCTGACGACGGGGCGGACGGCAGGCGGGTCCGTCGTCAAAATTAGAGGGCTCTCAGCGACGATGCCTTTGCGTCTGGACCGCGTGACCATCATGCTGGTCGACGACAATCCGCACATGCGTGCGCTTCTGCGCGATATTCTCCAAGGCTTCGAGGTTCAGAACATTGTTGAATGCTCTGACGGATCGGAAGCGTTTGCGGAATTGCAGCACCGCCCTGCGGACCTTGTCTTCGTCGATTGGATGATGGCGTCGCTCGACGGGTTGGCGTTCACCCGGCTGGTGCGCGCCGCGCCCGACAGCCCGAATCCCTTCCTGCCGATCGTCATGTTGACCGGCCACACGGAGCGCCGCCGCATCCTGGAGGCGCGCGACGCCGGCGCGACCGAGTTTCTGGCCAAGCCGGTGACGCCGCTCGGCCTCTATTCGCGCATCCGCGCGGTGATCGAGACGCCCCGTCCCTTTGTGCGGGTCGGCGACTATGTCGGCCCCTGCCGTCGGCGCAAGCTGGAGGACTTCTCGGGCGAGGAGCGGCGGGAGCGAGCCCGGCGACTTCCGCGCACGACGGCGCAAGAGCGCGACGACCGCGCCGGCCTGCACGCCGTGGCGCACGAGATCGGCGAACTGTAACGGGCCCGGGAATTGCGTGCGCGCCGCGATTCGGCTTTAACAGAGGGTGCGTCGGCCATCGAGGATCGCAGACGCCGGCCCGCGGGGCCTGCGAGGTAAGGAAGAAGCGGATGAGCGACCAATCCAACGGCGGCGGCAAGAAGAACGACGCGGTGCAGATCATCAACCCGCCTCATCCGCTCAAGCACAAGGTGAGCGGCGGCGGCGGTCCAAGCCCCGAAATGCTGGCGAAGGCCGAAGCCGCGATCGCCAAAATGAGCGACGACTACCCCAATTGGGCCAGCAAGGACGTCGAGACGCTCAGCGCGTTGGTCGCCAGAATCGAGCCAGGCGTCGACAATGAGGCGGAGCCGGTGCGCGAGGCCTTCCGCTTGGCGCACGACATGCGCGGCCAAGGCGGCAGCTTCGGCTATCCGCTGATGACCCGCATCGCCAACTCCTTTTGCCGCTTCACCGAGAAGGTGGACGTGCTCGACGCTGGCGGCGTCGGGATTCTGGAGACCCACGTCAACGCCATGCGCGCGATTGTCGGCAACCGGGTCAAGGGAACCGGCGGCGAAATGGGCGATCAGATCGCCGACGGCCTCGATGCGGCGGTGCGAAAGTATCTGGCGAAACGCGGGACGGCCTGAAACGGGCGTCCGTCGACCCGGCGGCGGCCGGCTCGCGTCCGGGTTAGATCCGGGCGGTTCAGCGGAGCCGCAGCGCGCTCAAGCCGGCCAGGCGGCGCGCAACTTGCCGCCGACGCGAAGCGGCTCCACCCGATCGGCGAGGCCTGTCTTGGGGTCGGTTTCGACCAGCACGCCGCACAGCGTGCCCTGCCCTTCCGCCGGCTCCATGCGCGGGCGGGGCAAGCGGCCGAGCAGACGCTCCAGCGACAATTCCTTCTTCATGCCGATCACGGAATCATAGTCGCCGCACATGCCGGCGTCGCATTGAAAGCCGGTGCCGCCCTCCAGCACGTGCGCGTCGCCTGTGGGCACATGCGTGTGGGTGCCGACGACCAGGCTCGCGCGGCCGTCGCAGTAATGGCCGGCGGCGTATTTCTCGCTGGTCGCTTCGCCGTGGAAATCGACCAGTACGAAGTCGAAGCCGCTTTCGACCGGCGCGCCGGGCGGCAACGCCTTTTCGATCGCTTGGAAGGGATCGTCCAGCGGCTCCATGAAAAGCCGCCCCATGACGTTGACGACAAGGATCCGATGCCCCTTGTCGGTGTCGAAGACGCCGACCCCGCGGCCCGGAGTCCCGGCCCGAAAATTCGCCGGACGGAGAAGCCTCGGCTCCTCGTCGATATGGCCCAGGATCTCCGCCTGATCCCACGAATGATTGCCGCCGGAGATCACGTCGACGCCGGCGGCGAATAATTCTTCGCAGATTTTCTTGGTGATGCCGAAGCCGTGCGCGGCGTTCTCGCCGTTCGCCACGACGAAGTCCAGGCCGAGTTCGTCGCGCAGCTGCGGCAGCCGCGCCTTGATCGCCTCTCGGCCCGGGCGGCCGACGACGTCGCCGAGGAACAGCGTCTTCACGGACGGAACGCCCGCTTCTCGGTCACGATCCAGTCGAGCGGCTGATCGGTCTCCTCGCGCGGCACGTGATCGACCTCCTGCGCGGCGAAGGCCACGCCGACGGCCAACACCGTCTTGCGCCGCCGCAGTTCCTCAAGCGACCGGTCGTAGAAGCCGCCGCCATAGCCGAGGCGATAGCCCGTCCGATCGAAGGCCAGCATCGGCACGATCAGGATGTCGGGATCGACGGCCTCGGCCGTATCGGCCGGCGCGCGGGTGCCGAAGCTTTCCTCCACCAGGGCGTCGCCTTCGTTGTAGAGGCGGAAGCTGAGCGGCGCATCCTTGGCCTCGACCCGCGGCAACGCCACGCGGCAGCCGCGCGCCCACAGGTTCTTCAACAGCGGACCCGCGTCCAACTCCGTTCCGATCGAGAGAAAGGCGCTGACGATCGATTTCTTCGGCGGATCGATGGCGCTTAGGAAGCGCATCGACACGTCGATCGACGCCATGAGGCCGTTGGCCTCGTGCGCGCGTTTGCGCGCCGCCTGCGCCTCCTTGCGGGCGAGGCGTTTGGCCTCGGCCGTCTCGGCATGGGTCAGCGGTTCGCTCTCTGCTGCGGTGGGTTGACTCGCCATCACGGGTGCGCCGTCTCCTTTCTTTTCCTCAACGCTCGCCAAAGCGGTGGAAATCGGCGGGCGCGGCCGCAGTCGCCGTGGCCTGATCATATCCTCTGGAGCCTGCACTAGCAGGTGGGCGCCGTAGTACCGAGGCCTGGACCCCGGCAGGGACAGCTCCCTAGAGGTGTTTATAGCCCCCGGGACATAGTCGGCTGCACGCACGCCGCAGCACGCGCCCTGCCGGTTGATTTAAGAGCCTTGGAGGCGCTCGGCAATAGCGTCGATGCGCCGGGCTGCGGAATCCAGGCTGGCGGCGGAACGCGCCCGGAGCTCGGCGGCCTCGGCTTCCGCCTTTTCACGCGCGACGTCAGCCTCCGCGCCGCCGGACGCGGCGGCGGCCTCCAGCGCCGCGACGCGGGCCTGCAGCCGCTCGACCTCCTGCGCGCGCTCCGCCAGTTCGTCGGAGGTCATCAAGGCCGCGATCAGCAGCAGGCGGGCGTGGCCGACCTGCCCGATCGCCCCCGCCAGATCGCGCACCTGACCGTCCAACCTTTCGGCCAGAGAGGCGACATGACCCTCCTGACCCGCTTCGCAGGCGACCGTGTAGTCCCGATCGTTGACGGTGACGGTGATCTGGCCCATCCGGTCCGCGCTCCCTTCGCTTGCGCCCTGTCAGCGCCCGTCCTCGGCCAGCGCCGCGTCGAGATCGCCGAGCGCGGCGTCGATCTCCTTGAGCGCGCCGCGCTTCAACCGCTCGATCTCCGCCTCCAGCGCGGCGACCCGCGCGGCGAGAGCGTCGCGCTCTTCCGTCAGGGCGGCGTTTTCGGCGCTCAGCGCGCTCGGGTCCGCATCGCCTACCCCGGCGGCCTTCGCCAGCGCCGCGGCCGCAGGCGCGCTGACGGCCTCCAGCCGATCCAGGGCGGCGGCGAGGCGGGCTTCGGCGGCGTCGAGATCGCTCATCTCACGGATCCGAGGTCGGGGGGCGTCGTCCGGCGTTCGAACGACCGGGTCTGACGGTAGGCGCGCCGCCGGGTCGCGTCAACTGGCCCGCGGCGGTCTCGGCGCGCGCGGAACGCCCGGAGAGCGGGGTGAATCCGGTTGACCTGCCCGGTCCCGCCTTGCATGGTGCGCCCGCCGCGCACGGGGGTCCGATCGCGGCGATTTCGATCGATCATCGGCGCGCCTGAAGCGCCGGTCGCGCCGAGGCGCCGGTCGCGCCGGGGCGCCAGGACCCGGACCGCATCCCCGGCGCGCCGACGCGACTGCAGACTGAAGAGTGCCGCCCCCCATGTCCAACTCCGCCTCCTCCGCCGCCGACCCCGCTTCGGCGGCCGTCACCCCGAAACAGATGGCCGGCGCGATTCGCGCGCTCGCGATGGACGCGGTTGAGCGCGCGAAGTCCGGGCATCCCGGCATGCCGATGGGCATGGCCGACGTCGCGACGGCGCTGTTCAGCAAGCATTTGAAATTCGACGCCGCCGCGCCGGACTGGCCCGACAGGGACCGGTTCGTGCTGTCGGCCGGCCACGGCTCGATGCTGCTCTACTCCCTCCTTCACCTCACCGGCTATGAGGACATGACGCTGGAGGAGCTGAAGAATTTCCGCCAGCTCGGGGCCAAGACCGCCGGCCATCCGGAATACGGCCACGCCAAAGGGATCGAGACCACGACCGGGCCGCTGGGCCAGGGGCTGGCCAACGCGGTGGGCATGGCGCTGGCCGAGCGGATGCTGAACGCGCGCTACGGCGACGCGCTGGTCGATCACCACACCTACGTCATCGCCGGCGACGGCTGTTTGATGGAAGGGATCAGCCACGAGGCGATTTCGCTCGCCGGTCATCTGGGGCTCGGCCGGCTGATTGTGCTGTTCGACGACAACGGCATCTCGATCGACGGCAAGACCGATCTCGCGGTCTCCGACGATCAGATCGCCCGGTTCGAAGCCTGCGGCTGGCACGTCCAGACCTGCGACGGCCACGACCCGGACGCGGTCGACAAGGCGATCGTCGCCGCGAAGCGCTCCACGAAGCCCTCCATGATCGCCTGCAAGACGGTGATCGGCTTCGGCGCGCCGAAGAAGGCCGGCACCGCCGGCGCCCACGGCGCGCCGCTCGGCGCGGACGAGATCGCCGGCGCGCGCGAGGCGCTGGGCTGGACGGCCGAGCCGTTCGAGATCCCTGCCGACATCCTCGACGCCTGGCGCGCCGTAGGCCGTCGCGGCGCGGCCGAGCAGAGCGCCTGGGCCGAGCGTCTGGCCGCCCAGCCGATCGAGACCCGCGCCGCCTTCGAGCGCGGCCAGCAGGGCGGCCTGCCCGAAGGGTGGGAGGCCGCGCTGATCGCGCACAAGAAGAGCCTGTCCGACGAAGCGCCGAAACTTGCGACCCGCGTCGCCTCGCAGAAGGCGCTCGAGGTGTTGAGCGAGGCCGTCCCTGAGTTGATCGGCGGATCGGCCGACCTCACCGGCTCCAACAACACCAAGACGGGCGCCATGACGCCGGTCGGCCGCGACGATTTCTCCGGGCGCTACGTCTATTACGGCGTGCGCGAGCACGGCATGGCCGCGGCGATGAACGGCATGGCTTTGCACGGCGGCTTCATCCCCTACGGCGGCACCTTCCTGGTCTTCACCGACTACTGCCGCCCGGCGATCCGCCTGTCGGCGCTGATGGGCAAGCGGGTCGTCTACGTCATGACGCACGATTCCATCGGCCTCGGCGAAGACGGGCCGACGCATCAGCCGGTGGAGCATCTCTCGGCCCTGCGCGCGATTCCAAACGTGACCGTGTTCCGTCCCTGCGACGCGGTCGAGACGGCGGAATGCTGGGCGCTGGCGCTGCAGAACGCGGACGGCCCGTCGATCCTGGCGCTGACCCGGCAGGGTCTGGCGACGCTGCGCACGAGGCACCAGGACGAGAACCTCTCGGCGCGCGGCGGCTACGTGATCCGCGAGGCTGCGGGCGGCCCGCGTCGGGCGACGATCGCAGCCACCGGCTCTGAGGTCGAGATTGCGGCGGCGGCGGCCGAGGCGCTGGAGGCGCGCGGCGTTCCGACGGCGGTGGTCTCGGTCCCGTCGATGGAGCTGTTTCGGGCGCAGAGCGCAGCCTATCGCGAAAGCGTGCTGGGCGGCGCCGACGTGGCCAAGGTTGCGGTCGAAGCGGCCACCGATCAGAGCTGGTATGGGATCATGGGCGGCGACTTCGCCTTCGTCGGCATGGACGGCTTCGGGGCCTCCGCCCCCTATCAGGACCTCTACGATCATTTCGGCCTGACGGCGGACAGGATCGCCGCGGCGGTCGTTGCGCGCGTCACGGGCTGAGCGTACTCTTTTCCCCTAAAATTCGGCGTCGCCGGGCGCGCTTTCACTCAGTGGAAGACCAGCGCGCGGCGCAAGAAGAGCCGAGACAAGGGGGAGCCGTCATGCTGCATCAGTCCGCCCGCGCCGCCGTCGTCGGCGCTGTTTTCACCGTCAGCGCCCTCGCCGCGTTCGCCTTTCCGGCGGCGGCGCAAGAGAAGACCGCCGAGGATTGCGCCGCCTTGCGCGACCTCGTGATCGACGCGGGCTACGTGACCTCCGCGCGCGTCGTGCCGGCGCTCGAAGACACGCCCGCCTATTGCGAAGTCCGCGCGCGCGCCTTGCCTGACATTTCGATCGAAGTCCGTCTGCCGACGGCCGACTGGAACGGCAAGTTCTATCAGACCGGCTGCGGCGGCTTCTGCGGCGTGCTGGGCCGCGCCGACAGCCAGGGCGGCTTCATCAACGCCATGGGGCCGGGCTTGAAGCGCGGCTATGCGACCGCGACCTCCGACAGCGGCCATCACGGACTCCACGTCCTCGACGCCGGCTGGGCGCACGACAATCCGCACGCCGAACGCGACTGGGGCTGGCGGTCGATCGGCGAGACCAATCGGGTGGCCCAGGCCGCGATCGACGCCTTCTACGGCGGCGCGCCGGCGCAGTCCTACTTTCAGGGCTGCTCCACGGGCGGGCGCATGGCGCACATGGCGACGCTGCGCTATCCGGAAATGTTCTCGGGCGTGATCTCAGGCGCGCCGGCGATGGACTACACCGGCCTGGTCGCGACCAAGATGGCCTGGATCACCCAAGCGAACACGGACGCGGCCGGCGAACAAATCCTGAAGCCCGGCAAGGAGGCGCTGATCGGCGCGGAGGTGATGCGCCAGTGCGACGGCGCCGACGGCGCGGAGGACGGTCTGATCGCCGATCCGCGGGCGTGCTCCGTCGACCTCAAGACGATGCGCTGCCCGGACGGCGGTCCGGGCGCCGAGTGTCTGAGCGACGCCGAACTGGGCGTCGTCGCCGCTTGGCGCCAGGGTCCCCGCAACGCCGCCGGCGAGCAGCTTTACCCCGGCGGGATCCCCGAGGGCTCCGAGCCGTTCTGGTGGCTGTGGCTCACCGGAAAGGAAGGCGGCGGCGGAAAACTCGTCCCCGCTTTCAGCAGCAGCTTCGGCGCCTACATGGCTTTCGCCGACGACCCGGGACCGGAGTGGACGCCGCTCGACTTCGATTTCGAGCGCGATCCGCCGCGGCTCTCGACGATGGCGAGCGTCTACAACGCCGACGATCCCGACATCGGGGCCTTCCGGGCCGCGGGCGGCAAATTGATCGTCTGGCACGGGTGGGCCGACGCGATCGTCACGCCTTACAAGACGGTCGACTGGTACGACAAGGCGGCGGCCGCCGCCGGGGGCGAGGCGACGCTGCGCGAGAGCGCGCGCCTCTTCATGATCCCCGGCATGGACCATTGCGGGCTGCTGCCCGGACCGGGCGGCGTCAACCAGTTCTCGATCGACCCGCTCACGGCGTTGGAGCGCTGGGTGGAGGACGGGGTCCCGCCGGCCGACCTCGCGCTCGCGGAATGAGATCGACCGCACGCGTTTTCTGGCGGAAATCGCCGCGGAAATCGGCCTGACCGGCTTGCTTTTGCCGGCCTGGGGCGCCAATAACACGGCCCGAGGTTTCACGGCGTCCGACGGCGGCTCGTTGCATCGAGCCGCCGTCGGGCCGCCGGGCGCGCCGATCGCCTCCAGGGCCGGCGCGCGGTCGATTTTTCACACGCATCAGGAAAGGGAACAGCGCGATGGCGGTTCGGGTGGCGATCAACGGATTCGGGCGCATCGGGCGGCTCGTGCTGCGCGCGGCGATCGAGCAGGGGCGCGACGATATCGAGTTCGTGGCGATCAACGATCTCGGCACGGTCGAGGCGAACGCGCACATGCTGAAGTACGACACCGTGCACGGCCGCTTCCCCGGCGAAGTGGAGACCGGCAAGGACTGGATGTCGGTCAACGGCAAGCAGATCAAGGTGACGGCCGAGCGCGATCCCTCGAAGCTGCCCTGGGGCGAGATCGGCGTCGACGTGGCGCTTGAGTGCACCGGCCTCTTCGCCTCCAAGGAAAAAGCTTCAGCCCATCTGACGGCCGGCGCCAAGCGCGTGCTTGTCTCGGCCCCCTGTTCGGAGGCCGACGCCACCATCGTCTACGGCGTCAACCACGATGTGCTGAAGCCGAGCCACACCGTGATCTCGAACGCCAGCTGCACCACCAACTGCCTCGCCCCGGTGGCGCACGTCCTCAACCAGGCGGTCGGTATCGAGCGCGGCTTCATGTCGACGATCCACGCCTTCACCGGCGACCAGCGCACCGTGGACACGCTTCACAGCGACCTGCGCCGGGCGCGCGCGGCCAGCGAATCGATGATCCCGACCTCGACCGGCGCGGCGCGCGCCGTCGGCTTGGTGCTGCCGGAACTGAAGGGCAAGCTGGACGGCACCGCCATTCGCGTGCCGACCGCCAACGTCTCGCTGATCGACCTGAAGTTTGACGCCGCGCGGGCCACCGACGTGGAGACGATCAACGACGCCATCGTCGAGGCGGCGAACGGCCCGCTGAAGGGCGTGCTCGAGACCAACGACGAGCCGCTGGTCTCGGTCGACTTCAACCATTCCAGCGCCAGCTCGACCTTCGACCTTACGCAGACCCAGGTGGTCGACGGCACGCTGGTGCGCGTGCTCAGCTGGTACGACAACGAGTGGGGCTTCTCCAACCGGATGTCGGACACCGCCGTCGCCGTCGGCAAGCTCGGCTGAGCGCGGACTAGGTCAGGGGGACGATCCGATGAAAGTCACGCAAACCGTCAAGAAGATCCTCTCGCATTATGAGAGCGACAATCCGGGCACGAAGCGCAACATCGCCTCGATGCTGATGCAGGGGAAGCTCGCCGGCAGCGGCAAAATGGTGATCCTGCCGGTCGATCAGGGTTTCGAGCACGGGCCCGCGCGCTCCTTCGCGCCGAATCCGGCGGCTTACGACCCGCACTATCACTACAAGCTGGCGATCGACGCGGGCCTCAACGCCTACGCCGCCCCGCTCGGCCAACTTGAGCTGGGCGCCGACACTTTCGCCGGTCAGATCCCGACCATCCTGAAGGTCAACAGCTCGAATTCCTGGGCGACGGACAAGGATCAGGCGATCACGGCCAGCGTCGACGACGCGCTGAAGCTGGGCTGCGCGGCGATCGGCTTCACCGTCTATCCGGCGAGCGATCACGCGAACGAGCTGTTCGAGGAGATCCGCGAGATGGCGGAGGAGGCGAAGTCCGTCGGCCTCGCCGTCGTGATCTGGTCCTATCCGCGCGGCGGCGACCTGTCGAAGGACGGCGAGACGGCGATGGACGTCTGCGCCTACGCCGCCCACTTGGCCGCCCAGCTCGGCGCCCACGTCATCAAGGTGAAGCCGCCGACGGCCCACCTCGAGCAGCCGGAGGCCAAGAAGATCTACGAGAAGGAGGGGATCGACATCTCGACCCTCGCGGCGCGTGTGGCCCATGTCCGCCAGGCCGCCTTCAACGGCAAGCGCATCGTCGTCTTCTCCGGCGGGGCGGCCAAGGGCCTCGACGGGCTTTACGAGGAGATCCGCGGCCTGCGCGACGGCGGCGCCAACGGCTCCATCATCGGGCGCAACACCTTCCAGCGCCCGCGCGAGGAGGCGTTGGAGATGCTCTCCCACATCATCGACATCTACAAGGGCAAGGCCTGAACGATCCGCTCAAGGTGAGCCGGTCATGACCGACCAGCACGACTGCCAGCTCTATCTCGTGACGCCGCCGGTCTTCGACCCGGCGGCGTTCGCGTCTCTGGTCGAGGACGCGCTGAAGGGCGGGCCGGTCGCCTGCCTGCAGCTGTGGGCGCCGGGCGCGGACGAGGATTTCATCCGATCGGCCGCCAAGCGCCTGCGCGATCCGGTGCAGGGACATGAGACCGCCTTCGTCCTCAACGGGTGGGTGAAGCTCGCCGCCTATCTTGGCTGCGACGGGGTGCATCTCGACCGGGCGTCGGCTAAGGAGGTGAAGGCCGCTAAGAAGACCTTGGGCGACGACGCGATCGTCGGCGTCTCGGCCGGGACCTCGCGCCACGACGCGATGGTGGCGGCGGAAGCCGGCGCCGATTACGTCAGCTTCGGCCCTGTCTTCGACAGCCGCACGAAGGACCTGCCGGCCGAGCCCGACGCGTTGGCCGCGATCGAATGGTGGGGCGAGATGATGGAGACGCCCTGCGTCGCCGTCGGCGGGATCGCGCCGGAGACGGTCAAGAAGCCGGTCGACGCGGGCGCCGATTTCGTCTGCGCCGTCTCCTCCGTCTGGGATCATCCCGACGGCCCCGGCGCCGCGGTCGCCGCCTTCACGCAGGCGCTTAAGGCCGCACGGTAGGCCGCCAGCCCTCGCCTACGCCAGCGCCGCCGCGAACATCGCGGCCGTCGCCGCGAAGCCGACGAACCAGATTATCGAGCGCAGATAGGGAACGCCGCTGGCGTAGGCCGGGACGTAGAGGATCCGCGCGCCCAGATAGATCCAGGCGCAAGCGGCGGTGACTTGGCTCCCCTGCCCGCTCAGGCTGACGACCGCGACGGCGGCGGTGAACAGGATCAGCGCTTCGAAATGGTTGTTTGAGGCGCGGTAGAGCCGGCCGGGGACGCCGGTCGGCTCCCGCGTCTCGTCGCGCGGCCCGGCGGTGTAGCCGGTCCCCAGCTGGCGGTTGGCGGGAACCGCCATGATCAGGATTTGGACGACCTGCAGCAGGCCGGCGAGCGCGAGGACTGTGAGTTCGGGTGTCATAGGCCGGCATATAGGGCGCAGGTCACGCGCGCGCCACCCGCAAGACGTGGTCCCCGCGCCCCGGCG
This sequence comes from Marivibrio sp., assembly GCF_040218065.1. Classification (NCBI taxonomy): domain Bacteria; kingdom Pseudomonadati; phylum Pseudomonadota; class Alphaproteobacteria; order Rhodospirillales; family Aestuariispiraceae; genus Marivibrio; species Marivibrio sp. The sequence continues at coordinate 675,232 of NZ_JAVJQE010000013.1, forward strand.
CCGTGAAGGACGGGTCGCCGAACGGGTCGTGATCGTCCAGCGCCGCCTCGACCGCCCGGCTCCCGCGCGCCGCTGTAGGGCTTTCGGACAGATCGTTGTCGAAACCAGGATACAGCGCGGAGTGGAAATCCGCGCCGACCGCCTTCTTCGGGTCGACGCCGGCGGCCTCAAGAAACGGATCAGCTACGCCGACCGACGACGCGTGATTTTCCGGCGCCCGGCGGCGGCGCTTTTTGTCCACGTGTTCGTCGCTGTACTCAGCAACTGGCCGTGGTGACGGCGTACGCACGATGTCTCCTTCCTGTCGGAACCCTCTGCAGCCACAAAAAACGGCCCTGAACCGAAGTCCGGGGCCGCTGACGCCCACAGCGCCCTGTGCTAGGCGCGGAGATGAAGCTGGTTGTGTGTGGGAAGCGAAAGCGGGGGCCTCCGGATCGGAGGCGCCGTAAGCCTGGGCCTACCGCGCGGAGGTCCCCGCTTTCGCGGGGACGCCGGAAAGGAGGGATCAGCTCCTACAACTGATCCAGCTTCATCTCGATGCGCCGGTTGCGTTGGTAGGCTTCCGGGTTGTCGCGCGGGTCGAGGGGCTGGTTGTCGCCGAAGCCGGTGGCGGCGAGGCGCTCGCTGGGCACGCCCTGGCTGACCAGGAATTTCACCACGGAGATCGCGCGGGCGGTCGAGAGCTCCCAGTTCGAAGGAAAGCGCGCAGTCGCGATCGGCACGCGGTCGGTGTGACCGTCGACGCGCAGGATCCAATCGATCTCGTCCGGGATCTCCGCGCCGATTTCGTTCAGCGTGCGGGCGAACTGCACCAGCTGGAACTTGCCCGCCACGCCGAGTTCGGCCGAGCCCTGGTCGAACAGCACCTCCGACTGAAAGACGAAGCGGTCGCCGACGATCTCGATATTGCTCCGGTCGCCCAGGATCTCACGCAGCCGGCCGAAGAATTCCGAGCGGTAACGCGCCAGCTCCTGCACCTTGGAGGCGAGCGCGACATTCAGGCGCTTGCCGAGATCGGCGATCTGCGCCTGCGCCCGTTCGTCGCGGGCTTCCGAGGCCTCGAGCGCGTCGTTCAGGCTCGCGATCTGGGCGTTCAGCTCCCGCAGCTGCTTGTTCAGCTGGGCGATCTCGGCCCGGCTCTCCAGCAGCTTTTCGCGCTCCTCGTCGAGGGTGAGGTCCTTTTGCGCCAGCTCGCCCTTCAGCTCCTCCTCCAACGCGCGCAGCGCCTCGACCCGGTTCTCGAGCGCCGCAATCTCCTGCAGCTGCAGGCCGATCTTCTCCTGGCTCGCCTCGATCACCTTGTAGGCGTCCTCGAGATCGGCGGCGACCTTGTCGATCCGCCCTTGCGCGCCGGCGACGTCGGCCTTGAGGGAGGTGTTCTCCTGGCGCAGCTCCGAGAGCTGGGCCTGCAGCGCATCCCGACGGGCGAGCGAGGCGCGCAGATCGGCCGACAGCCGCTCGATGTTTTCGCGCAGATCCGTGTTCGCCTCGCGCTCCAAGGCGAGCGTCGAGGAGAGCTCGTTGATCCGCGCGTTGAGCCGGTCGAGCGCCCGATCGCGGCCGACCAGCGCCTCGTTCAGGTAGAGCTGCGAGACGACGAAGATCATCAGCAGGAAGATGATGACCATCAGCAACGTCGCCAGCGCGTCGACGAAGCCGGGCCAGATATCCTGATTGTTGCGTTGTCTGCGCGAGGAAAGCGCCATGGGCTAATCCGCTCCTTGCAGCCGACGCCTCAGCGCGGCTCCTCGCCGCGCGTGGCCTGATCGGGATTGCGTCCCTGGGCGATGGCGGCCAGCGTGCGGGCCAGCAGGCGGATTTCGCCGCGGATCTCCTGCACCGTCTCGTTCCGGCCGCGGGGCAATTCCTCCAGCATCCGAGCGAGATGGGCGTCGACGTTGCGGATGTGCTGGCGCATCTGGCCGTCGTCCGTGCCGCCGGCGTGCTCGGTCGCCTTGGCGAGGCGCTCCAGCACGCCCTTCAACTCCATCTGCCCTTCGGCGAGGCGCAGCATCAGATCCTGCTCGGTTTTCATGGCGTCGGTCAGCGCGGAGAGTTTATCGCCGAGTTGTCGCATGTCGCCCTGACCGGAGGCGCGGTTTTCTTCCGCCCGCGCCATCACGCGCTGGAGGTTCTCAAGGCTGTCGGCGGTCTGCTCCAGCAGCGCCTGGATATAGGCCGGCACCGACTGCTCCCCGTCTCCCGCGATCGCGCCGGAGGACAGCCGCGTCAGGCTGGAAAGCCACTCCTCCAGATCGTTGTAGAAACGGTTCTGCGCCTGACCCGCCTGCAACGTCAGAAAGCCCAGGATCAGCGAGCCCGCGAGGCCGAAGAGCGACGAGCTGAAGGCCGTGCCCATCCCGGCGAGCGGGGTCTGCAGCCCCTGCTTCAGTTCGCCGAAGGCCCCGCTCGCCTCCTCGCCTGCGAGGTTCAGGCCGGAGATCACGTCGCCGACGCTGCGCACCGTGTCGAGCAGCCCCCAGAAGGTGCCGAGCAGGCCGAGGAAGACCAGCAGCCCCACCATGTAGCGACCGATCTCGCGGCTTTCGTCGAGCCGCGTCGCGATGCCGTCCAGGATGGTCTTCATCGCGCCGGCCGAAATGTGCATCTGCCCGGTGCGGCTGGACCGGCTGGACAGCAGCGTCGCCGCCGAGGCCATCAGGCGCGGGGCGTCCTTCGACGACGGAATCCCGCCGTCGGGGCCGAGCTTGAAGCGCTCGATCCAATTGACCTCCAGATTGAGCGTCGCGACGGTTCGGAAACTGTGGATGATCCCGACCAGCAATACGCCGAGGATCACCCCGTTGATGAAGACGTTCGCGAAGAACGCCTCCTCCAACTGCGGGTAGATCAGGAAGACCCCGATCGCGACCAGCAGCACGAACACGGCCATGCGGATCAGAAAAGCGTTCGGACGGCTCAAAGCATCTCCTCCCGGGCGCAGAACGCCGTGGCGCTTGCGGCATCGTCTGATCGCGCTTCACCCCTGCGCCCGTCGATCGGGCGCGCGGTCGCTCAGCGCTGCAGAATCACGTCGACCCGATTCATCGACCCGCCGTCTTCGGGCGGGTTGGCGCCCAGCGCCTGCACGTCCATGCGCCTGCTGCTGACGTCGCGCTTCATAAGATAGGTCCGCACGGCCAGCGCGCGGAACAGCGAGACGCGCCGCGATTGGTTGGCGGTGTCCCCCTCCGCCTGGGCGTAGCCGCGAAGACGCAGGCGCAGATCCGAATCCTCGCGCATCCTTTCTGCAAGCCGATCGAGCGCGGCCTCCGCGCCGGACGGCAGATCCTGCGCGCCAGGGTCGAACAGGACCGAAAGGCCCCGCTCTCGCTCCACGACGATCGAGGGGTCGATGGCGGCGACCTGCGTGTCAGCCGCATCGGCCGCCTCAGGCGCCGCCTCGGGAGCGGGCGCCGGTTGCGGCGGCTCCTCCAGCTCAGGCGGCGCGACCTCGGCGGACGAAGCCTCCTGTGCGGGCTCTCTCGGTGCGGGCTCGGGCTCGGCGGGCGCGGCCGCAACCGCGCTTGGGGCGGGCTTCGGTTCGGGCGCGGGCGCGGTCGCCGGCTCGGCCTCGGGGGCCGCCGCCGGTGCAGGCGCCGGCTCGGACGGTGCGGGCGCCGACTCCGGGGAAGGTTCCGGGACGGGCTCTGGGGCTGGTTCCGGCGCTGGTTCCGGGGCTGGTTCCGGGGCTGGTTCCGGGGCGGCGGCGCTTTCACGCGGCGCCGGCTCGGGCTCGGCGGCGGGCGCGGCCTCCGGCGCGGCGGCGCGCTCGGGTTCCGGCGCCGGCTCGGCCGTTGCGGCGGAGGGGGCGTCTTCGATTTCAGGCTTCGGCGGCGGCGCCGAGGGCCGGGACGACGCGGCCTCGCCCTCGAGCCCCGACTGCGGGGCCGCGTCCGGCGTCGCGAGCGCCGTCTCGGACGGAATGTTCAACGTCGAGGTCGGCGCTTCCTTCGGCGGAGGCTGCAGGGCGATCGGCGCGTCGGCTGTCGGCTGCGCCGGTTGCGGCGTCGCAGGTTGCGGCGTCGCAGGTTGGGGCGTCGCAGGTTGGGGGCGGGCGGCCTGCGGCGTGGCGGGTTGCGGGCGCGCCGTCTGCTGCGGGGTCGGCTGTTGCGGGAACGGCTGCTGCGGGGCGGCGCCGGGTTGTCCCGACGGGGCCAGCATGCCCGGCAGATTCGGCGGCTGACCGAGTTGATCCAGAACCGAGAGATCGATGATCACCGTCTGGTCCGTCTCCGCGCGCCCCTGATAATAGGCCTTCTGCGCGGCGGCGGGCCAAGCGGACAGCGTCGTCCCCGCCAGCAGCGCCGCCGACAAAACCAGCGCCCGGCTGCGCCGGCGCGTTTTGTCGGTCGAATTGATCCTCATCAAGTCGCTCGCCGTCATCTTCAAGATCCACGCTTCGCCGGACGCAGCGCTGACCCGCACGTCCTGCGCGCATCCCGCCGCCGTCAGCCCCGCTCTCAGCGGCGATCGCCTCCGCCCCTTGCGGCCATCACCATAGACCGGCGAACGGCGCGGCCTCAACCGTCCAGGGCCCCGCCGCCCGTCATCACGCGCACGCTCCGTCGATTCGCAACCGGCGCCAAGCGTCGTGCGCGGCTCAACTCTCGACTTTCAGCATCGCCACGAGCGGCTTTTGCAGCAACTCGTTGGTTGCGATCAGATCGGGCTCGGACAGGCCGTATGTACGCCCCTTCCCGTCCAGCACGAAACCGCCCGCTTCGCGGACGATGACGACGCCCGCGGCGACGTCCCAGGGGCTGAGGCCGCGCTCCCAGAAGCCGTCGAGGCGGCCGGCGGCGACGTAGGCCAGATCGAGCGAGGCGGCGCCGAAACGACGCACGCCCGCACAGCCGTTCATCGCCTTTTCCAACCGCTTCGTGAAGACGGCCTTGCCGGCGCCTTCCTGGATGCCGAGATGCGGGATGCCCGTGCCGAGCACGGCGTCGGACAGGTGTTGGCGCGCTGAAACCCGGATCCGCCGGTCGTTCACGTAAGCCCCTTTGCCGCGCTCGGCCCAGAACAGCTCGTCCTTGATCGGATCGTAGATCACGCCGGCAAGCAGCTCGCCGCGCTCCTCGAAGCCGACTGAGACGGCCCAGTGCGGGAGGCCGTGCAGAAAGTTCGTCGTCCCGTCCAACGGGTCGATGATGAAGCGACGGTCCGGGTCCGCCCCGGTCACGGTCCCCGTCTCCTCCATCAACAGGCTGAAATCGGGGCGCGCCTTGAGCAGCTCCTCGCGCAGAATCTTCTCGGCCTTGCGGTCGGCGTTGGAGACGAAATCGGCCGGCCCCTTGCGGCTGACCTGCAGCTGCTCGACCTCCCCGAAATCGCGGACCAGCGCCCGGCCCGCCTTTTCGGCGGCGCGGGTCATGACGTTGAGAATGGCGGAGCGAATGAGCATGGCGGGTTCTGTCTCTCGTCGTCGGCGGCGCGGGCGCCCCGGAAAAAAACGACGGCGGGGTCGTCGTTCGGCCCCGCCGTCTGCTGATCGACGCGTCTGGGCGCCTTAGTCCTTGGCGCGCTCGACGTAGGAGCCGTCGGCGGTCATGACGACGATGCGGGTGCCGGCCTCAATATGCGGCGGCACCAGCGTCGCGCGACCGTTCTCGAGCTTCGCCGGCTTGTAGGAGGAAGACTGCGTCTGGCCCTTCACCACCGGGTCGGCCTCGACGACCTCCATCGTCACCTTCTGCGGCAGCTGGGCCGAGATCGGCGCCCCCTCATGGGTGGAGATGGTGACCGTCATGTTCTCCTGCAGGAAGTCCCTGGGCTCGCCGATCACGTCGCCGGGCACCTCGAGCTGCTCGAAGGTCTCCTGGTTCATGAAGTGATAGACGCCGTCCATTTCGTAGAGATACTGATAGTTCGAATCGAACAGCTCCGCCGTCTCGACCTGCTCCTGCGTGCGGAAGCGGAAGTTCGACTTCAGGCCGGTGCGCGCGTCGCGGGCTTCGACCTGCGCGACGGCGGCGCCCTTGCCGGGCTGGTTGATGTCGTTCTTGGTGACGACGAGGAGCTTGCCGTCCACCTCGATGGCGGAGCCGGGGCGCAGATTGATGGCGTTGACCTTCATGGGCGGACTCTTCTCAACTCCTGTGCGCCGGGGCGCTTCACGGTGACGAGGGCGCCGCCGGGACCGGCCGCGAGAGGGCTGGAAGTCCGGGGCGCGCTCCGATAAAGGGGTTTCGCGACGGACGGACCGACAACGCCGACAAGCGCCGGCGCCGCCTCGCGAAAGCGGCGTTTCTCTACCATTCGGACCGCGGCCGGACAAGCCGTGACGCGCGGCCGCGCCGCAGAGCCGAGCGAGACCTGATGACACAGCCGACCGACCGCCGCTTCTGGGCCCCGCAGGCGCTGGCCGCCCGCGAGGCGCGGCTTGCGATCCGCGCCCGGATCCTGAGCGCGACGCGCCGCTGGTTCGACGCGGCCGGCTTCACCGAGGTAGAGACCCCCGCTCTGCAGCTGTCGCCGGGGATGGAGCCGCATCTGGGCGTGTTCGAGACCCGCCTGCTGCCGCCGGGCGCGCACGCGCTGGACGCGGCCGAAGCGGGCGCGCGGCGCTACCTGCACACCAGCCCGGAATTCGCCATGAAGAAACTGCTGGCCGGCGGGCGGGATTTGGCCGCGTTCCGGCGCATCTGGCAGCTCGCCCCGGTTTTCCGAAACGCCGAAGGCTCCGGACGTCACAGCCCGGAGTTCCGGATGCTGGAATGGTACCGGGCGGAGGCCGCCTATCTCGATCTGATCGACGATTGTCGGGGCCTTCTGTCCGCGGCGGCCGAGGTCGCCGGAACGCCGCTGTTCCGCGCCGGCGATCGGGTCTGCGACGTCTCGGCGCGATGGGAGCGGATCAGCGTCGCCGAGGCCTTCGAGCGTTGGGTCGGTCTCGACCTCCCGGCGCTGACCCAAGGCGATCCGAGCGATCCGGACGCCGCGCCGATGATCGAGGCGGCGCGCGGCCTCGGCCTGCGCGCGGCCGACGACGACCGCTGGGAGGACGCCTTCTTCCGCATCCTGGAGGCGAGGGTCGAGCCGCATCTGGGGGCGGATCGGCCGACGGCGCTGCATTCCTATCCGATCTCCATGGCCGCGCTCAGCCGGCCGAGCGCCGACGATCCCGCGACGGCCGAACGGTTCGAGCTCTACGTCGCCGGCGTCGAGCTCGCCAACGCCTTCGGGGAGTTGGCGGACGCGGGCGTTCAGCGCGCCCGTTTCGAGGCCGACCGCGCGCTGCATGAGCGGCTCTACGGCCGCCCCGCCCCGCCGATCGACGAGGGGTTCCTTGAGGCGGTCGAGACCCTCCCCCCGCGCGCGGCCGGGATCGCGCTCGGCTTCGACCGACTGGTCATGCTGGCGACCGGCGCCGACGACATCCGAGAGGTGCAGTGGGCGTGGGTGGAATAGAAGGCGGAAATCCCCTGGAATTGCGGTTGCGCCGCGCGCGGCCTTTCTGTAGAACCCGCGTCCAGCAGTGACCTGAAACCCCATGCGATAGGGCGCGTCGCGTATGGCCGCGCCCGTCCATGAAGGAGACGAGACATGAAGGCCGACATCCATCCCGAGTACCACACCATCACGGTCCAGCTGGTCGACGGCACGACCTACGAGACCCGCTCCACCTGGGGCAAGGAGGGCGACGTCATGAAGCTCGACATCGACCCCTCCACGCACCCGGCCTGGACCGGCGGCCCGGCCCGCCTGATGGAGAGCGGGCAGTTGGCGCGCTTCAATAAGCGCTTCGCGAGCTTCGGCCTCAAGACCTGATCGGCCTCGGCCCGACGGTTCGGAAAAAGGCGGCTTCGGCCGCCTTTTTTCATGCCCGTAGGCGGGGCGCCAATAAGGACCCCAGCCTCTTGAAATCGCCGGATGATTTCCCAACTCTCGGGTGTCGGCGCAGGGAACGCCCAGCGCGGGTTCCCGCCTCGCCTTAAAGGGAGGCTTTAGCGCCGACGCAGCATCGGGCCGTCGCCGGAATGAGCCGGGGCGGCCGCGACAGAGAAACGGTTATCGCTTCTAGAAGGAGGGTAGCTCTATGCGCACCTACGATCTTTCCCCGCTTTTCCGCACCAGCGTCGGCTTCGACCGTCTGGCCCGCATGCTCGACAGCGTGCAGGCGGACGCGGCTCCCTCATATCCGCCTTACAACATCGAAAAGCTGGATGAGGACTCCTACCGCGTCACCATGGCGGTCGCCGGCTTCGGCGAGGAGGACCTGGACGTCTCCGTGCAGGAGAACGTGCTGACGATCTCCGGCCGCACCGCCGACGCCGTCAAGAACGGCGACGAGCAGAAGGCCGAGCGTCACTTCCTGCATCGCGGGATCGCCGAGCGCGCCTTCGAACGCCGCTTCAGCTTGGCCGACCACATCAAGGTCGAGGACGCCAAGCTGGAGAACGGCCTGCTGCACGTCACGCTGAAGCGTGAGGTGCCTGAGGAGGCCAAGCCGCGGCAGATCGCCATCAACGGCAAGACGCAGGCGAAGGCGATAGAAGGCGCGACCGAGACCGCGTAAGTCCCGGTTCGTGCCGACGCAGACGGAAAGGGCGGCGCCGACGCGCCGCCCTTTTTCTGCATACGGCCCACTTTTTCGGAGGCCCGCCATTTCGGCCGCCCCAAGCAAACTTGGTCTGAGGCCGAGATATCCGATCTTGCGCGCCGCCGCGCCCCCCACCATGCTCCCGCCCGTTCGCGCGTTTGCAGGAGAGGCCGGCCTCGATGCTCACCCTTTACGACTGCCTGGAAAGCGGCAACGGCCACAAGGTGCGGCTGTTGCTCTCGTTGCTCGGCCGGGAGTGCCGGCTGGTCCTGAAGGACATCCACGCAGGCGAAACCCGCACGCCAGAGTTCCTGACCCTGAACCCCGACGGCCGCATCCCGCTTCTGCGCCTGGAAGACGGGACCTGTCTTGCGGAATCCAACGCGATCCTGGTGTGGCTGGCCGAGGGCTCGTCCTTTCTGCCGGACGACCGGCTGGAGCGCGCCCGCGCGCTCGCCTGGATGTTCTGGGAGCAATACAATCACGAGCCCAACGTCGCCGTCGCGCGCTTCTGGGCGCACCATCCCGCCAAATGCCCGAGCCAGGAGCAACTGGCGCAGAAGCGCGAGAAGGGCCGCGCCGCGCTGGAGTTGCTGGACCGCCACCTCTCGACGCGCGACTGGCTGGTCGGCGGGCGGGCCAGCGTGGCCGATCTGTGCCTCTATTCCTACTCGTCGGTCTCCGAGGAGGGCGGCGTCGACCGCGACGGCCTGGACGCGCTGAACCGCTGGCTCGGACGCATCGAAGCCTTGCCCGGCTTCATCGCGATGGAGCCTTGGTCCGACTGAACGCCCGGCGCGCGCCTCCGCGCCAATAGCCGAAAAGTCGAGCCGCCTTGCGCTCCGCGATTCGCGCGCCTACCATGGCACGGATACTGCATAGAATTTATGCAGTACTTGGCCGGCGACTGGACGAGTCCTTGGGGTGAGACGGGGATCGCCTTTCAGCCGCCGGACGAGCGTTTCGACCGACCCGTCGGCGGCGCGGTGAGCGCATCGTCGGGCGGGCCGGCGCAACCGAGCCGCACGGCGGTGCGGCGTCAAGGCGGCGGCGAGGCGACAATGACCCTGGCGTTCGGCGACGGCGGCCTGCCGGAGTTCGTCGACAATCCGGAGAACCGATGTCCGGTGGTCCTGCTGCTGGACGCGTCCGCCTCGATGCGCGGGGCGGCGATGGACGAGCTCAACGCCGGCGTCGCAGCCTTCCGTCGCCAAATCCTGATCGACGAGACGGCGAGCCTGAGGGTCGAGCTCTCGATCATCGCCTTCGGCGGCGAGGTCCGCCTGGTGCGCGACTTCACCACGATCGACGATCTGATCACGCCGCAGCTGGAGGCCGGCGGCGACACGCCGATGGGCGGGGCGCTCGACCTCGGCCTGAAGACGCTGGAGGCGCGCAAGGCGGTCTACCGGCGCGCCGGGGTCCACTATTATCGCCCCTGGCTGTTCCTCATCACCGACGGCGCGCCGACCGACGGCCCCCTCTGGCAGGAAGCAGCGATGCGCGCCCAGGAGGCGGACCTCTACGGGCGTCTCAGCTTCTTCACCGTCGGCGTCGAGGGGGCGGACATGGACATCCTCGGCGAGATCGCGGCGGCGAACCGCCCGCCCCTGAAACTGCAAGGCCTGAAATTTCGCGAGCTGTTCCAATGGCTCTCGACCAGCGTGCGCCGGGTCTCGTTGAGCCGCGTCGACGCCGAGCGCGTCACCCTGCCGCCGGTCCACGGCTGGGCGCAGGTGGGGGTGTGAGGCCATGAGTTGGACCGCCGCCGTCGACTTTCGCCAAGGCGCCGACCATCGGCGCAGCGGCGCGCCGTGCCAGGATTTCGGGCGCCTGACCAAGCCGAACGAGGATCTTCTGCTCGGCGCGCTCGCGGACGGCGCGGGCTCCGCGCCCTTGAGCCATCTCGGCGCGCACGCCGCCGTCCAGGCGGCGCTTGCGCTGCTGGAGGCCCGCGTCGCGCAAGAGCCGGGCCGGCGCGGCGACCCGGCCGGCGGCGACGGCGGCCCGGAGGCGCTGTTCGACGGGATCGTGGAGGCCGCCCAAGCGGCGCTCAGCGACGTCGCGTCCCAGCATCGCCGGCCGGTGGAGGACTTTGCGACCACGCTGCTGGCCTTCGCGGCCGGCCCGCGCGGCATTGCCTGCCTGCAGCTGGGCGACGGCTGGCTTGTGGCGCGCGATGGGGAGGGGGCGTACCTTCTGCTCGGCCGGCCGCAGCGGGGCGAATATGCGAACGAGACCCGCTTCCTAAGCGATGCCGACGCGGCCGACGCGGCCGCCTTGCATCGGCATAAAGGACCGGCGCCCTTCCTGTGCGCGGCGACGGACGGACTGGCGTCGGTGTCGATCGACAATCGCGGCGATGCGCCCCACGCCCCGTTCTTCGAGCCGCTGGACCGTTTCATCGGCGCGACCGACGACGATCGCGAGGCGCATCGCGCGATCCGAAGCTTTCTGCGCTCCGACGCGCTGGAGGCGCGGACGGCCGACGATGTCGCGCTGATGCTGGGCGGCTGGCGACCGGTGGCCCCGCACGCCGCCGGCGCAGGGTGACGGGCGCGGCCATGGTCGACGGCTACAAGCTCTATCGCGCCGGCGCGCCGGTGCAGCTGGGCGAAGCCCTGGCGGACAGCGGCGAGGCCGTCATTCGCCGGATCGACGGCGCGCCGGGGCGGCTGGCCAAACTCTATCACCCGTCCGCCCTCGACGCTCGACGGATCGAGAAGATCGCAGCCTTGCTCTGCGCCCCGCCGGCCGACCCGTCGCTTGGCGGGCGCCATCGCGCCTTCGCCTGGCCGGAAGACGCGATCGTGGACGGGACCGGTCTCGCCGTCGGCGTCGTCATCCCGGAGGTGCCCGGCGCGCGCAGCCTGACGGCGCTCTCCGCGCCGAAGCTGCGCCGGCGCAAGGCGGGCGAAATCGACTGGCGGTTCCTGCACGCGCTCGCGGCCAATCTGGCCCATACGCTCGACGCGCTGCATGCGCAGGGCTTTGTCGTCGGGGATTTGCAGCCCGACAACGTGCTGGTCGACGATCGCGCGCTGGTGACGCTGATCGACTGCGACTCCTGGCAGATCCCGGATCCGCGCGAGCCGGGCGCGCCCGCCTTCCTGTGCACCGTCGGGGCCGAAGGCTTCACTGCGCCGGAACTGATCGGGAAGTCCTTCGCCCGCACGCCGCGCACGCGGGAAAGCGACCGCTTCGCGCTCGCCGTGCTGATCTTCCAACTGTTGCTGGGCCGCCATCCCTTCGCCGGCGAGTGGATCGGCGGGGGCGAGCCGCCGACGCGCGATCAGTTGATCAAGGCCGGCGATTGGCCGCACCGGCATGGCGCGACAATGATCCCGCCAAAGGGAGCGACGCCCCTGGACGCGCTCGACCCGCGACTTGAAGCGCTGTTTCGTCGCAGCTTCGAGGAGGGGATCGGCAATCCCGCGGCCCGCCCCGACGGCCGGCGATGGCAGGAGGCGCTGTGCCTAGCGCTGGCCGAGTTGGAGAGTTGCGACCTCCGGCCCAGTCACGCCTATCTGCCGACCCGCGGCGCATGCCCCTGGTGCGCGCGCCTGAGCGCGACCGGCAGCGACGCCTTCCCCGAGCCGGAAACGCCGATCGAACCCTACCGGCCGTTAGAACTCGCCTTCGAACGCGCGCTGGCCCGCGGCGACGCACGCATGGCTTTGGAGCTTTGGCGGGAGTATGACGGGCTGGCGGCGCTGCCCGCGCTCGTCCCCTACCGCGCCCGGATGGCGGAGATCGGCGCGGCGCTCGACGCCTTCGACGCGTGGCGGGATCTTTATCTCGCGGGCCTGCAGTCGGGCGCTCCGGATTGGCCGGCCCTCGCCCGGATCTGGGAGGGCGCGCCCGGCCTCGCCGATCGCCGGTTGATCGCCGGGGAAGAGATCGCCGGTCGGCCGGCCGAAGAGATCGTCGCCGAAGCGGCGGAGCGCACGCTCGACATTCCGCTCACGCCGCCCGACCGGCTGCTGACCACCCCGCTCGAAGCCCGGCGGGCCGGCGAAGCCAGGCGCGCGGCCGCGCGGGAGGCGCCCGCTCCGAGCTGCGAAGACGCGTCCCTCGACATCCCGCCGATGCCGACCTCGCTCGCCGACCCGGCGCGGCGCCGGCCCGTCGGCGCTCCGGCGATCGCTCTTTCTTACGAAATCGACGCCGGCTGGGCTGGCTTACGCCCGGCGGCGTTGATCCTAACGCTTCAGGCGCCGGCGACGCTGCCCGCCCTGGCGCTGATTGCGGAGGAGACCGGGGCGTTGCTGGCGAGCGTGCCGGCCGGGCGTCGGCGCGCCGGCCGCGTCAGCGTCCCGTTCGAGCAACCGGCAGGACGCGTCGCCGTCCGGCTTGAGCCGGCCGCCGCCGCCGACGCCGGCCGCCTTTCGATCCACCATCCGCCTGTTCGGCGTCGGCGGGTCATGGGCGCGCCCTCTTCCCCCGCCGGCCGACCGGCGCCCGCGAGGTAAGCGCCGCCGTCCCGCACCCCGGCGTTGCCAGATATCCGCGACGGTCGTATTTTTACGGACGAAACACTCAGCGGATGCTTCGGGGGCGCCGTGGTCTAGCGGGGGGCGTCATGGCGGCGATCGACGTTGAAGAGCGGCCTGCGCTCAACCTCATGATCTTTACGATGCGCGGCGATCTCTCGCCGGACCTCATGCATCGGGCGCAATCGCGGTTCTACGCCGACGGCAAGGCGAAGCACGCCATCCTCGATCTGCGCGCCTGCAGCCTCGATCTCTTCACCCTCGATGACTTCAAGCGCGCGCTCTCACTGTCCAAAACCAGAGGCGACCATCGCCGCGGCGGCGTCACGGTATTCATAGCCGAGCACCCGCATCTCCTCGCCTTGGACAGGCTCTATCAGGCCTACGCAGAAGCGACCCCGAACTTCCCGGTCACCATCGCCATCGCCGCAAGCCTGGATAAGGCGATCGCCCAAGTGGAATCCGCCAACGGCGACGGTTAGGGCGCGACTGGGTCGGTTTCCACCTCAGACGCGGCGCTGTGACGCAAGCTTTTTTTGCTGCACCTGCGAAATAATTATGTTGCAGTGCAAGGTAGGCGGGCAGGACGCGCGGCCGCGGAAGGAAAATCATGATCAAGGTGCTTGCAGGCGTTTGGGCGCTGCTGCTCGGCGTCGTGTTAATCATGCTGGGCAACGGCATGCATTTCACGCTGATCGGCCTGCGCGGCGATCTCGAAGGCTTCTCCTCGGCCGAGCTCGCCATCGTCACCTCCGGCTATTTCGCGGGCTTCCTTTCCGGCGCGCGGCTGAGCCCGGTGATGATCCGCAACGTCGGTCATGTGCGGGTCTTCGCCGCGCTCGGCAGTTTCATGTCGGCGGGCCTGATCGCCTTTCCGCTGATTGCGGAGCCTTGGGCCTGGACCGCCCTGCGGGTGCTGGTCGGCTTCTGCATGTCCGGCATCTATGTCACGGCCGAAAGCTGGCTCAACGACGCGGCCGACAACCGCACCCGGGGCAAGGTTCTGTCCGCCTACATGATCGCGCAGACGCTGGGGATCATCGGCGCGCAGGCGCTGCTGACCCTGGGCGACGCGGCGACCGCCGTCTTGTTCATCGTCGCCTCGATCCTCGTCTCCATCTCCTTCGCGCCGATCCTGCTCTCCGCGGGGCGCGTCCCGGCGCAGGAAGTGGCGCGTCCGATGTCGTTGCGCGGTCTGTTCAAGAAATCGCCGCTCGGCACGGTCGGAATCTTTCTGTTGGGCGGGGTCTATGCGACGCAATCCGGCATGGGCGCGGTCTTCGGCGCGCAGATCGGCCTGACGGCGGATCAGATCGCCTTGTTTGTGGCGATGCTTTTCGCCGGGGCGCTGGTGCTGCAATATCCGATCGGATGGATGTCGGACCGGCTGGATCGGCGCCGCCTGATCTTCGGCTCTGCAGCCTTGGGCGCCGCCTGTTGCGGCCTCGGCTGGATGGCCGGCGACGGCTTATGGTTCCTGATGGCGGCGGCCTTCTTCGCGGGCGGAGTGACGACGCCGCTTTACGCGCTGTTCCTCGCCTACACCAACGATTATCTCTCGGTCGAGGACATGCCCGCCGCGTCGGGGGGCCTTGTGCTCACCTTCGGCGTGGGCGCGATTCTCGGGCCGCTCTTCGCCGGCTGGGCGATGCAGGTTATCGGACCGGGCGGCTTTTGGGTCATTCTCGGCGCGACCTTTTCGGCGATTGCACTCTATGCGCTCTACCGCATGACGCAGCGAGCGGCGACGCCCGTCGAAGACACTGAGAGTTATCTGAGCGTGCTGCCCACCGCCTCGCCCGTCGCGGTGGAGACGGCCGGCGCCTGGGCGGTCGAACAGGCGGAGATCAAGGCCGAGGAGGCCGAAACCGAAGCTGAGCGTGAAGCGGAGCGCGAGGCTGAGCGAAAGGCAGACGCCGCAGCGGATCGGTAAGCCGCCGGGGCGTCACGGTTCCTAGCCGCGCAATGCGACGCCCGCCACCCGCTCGCGCGAGCGCAGATGAAGCGCGCGCTCCAACATGCGCTCTCGCTCGCGACGGGAGAGCTTGCGCGCCTGGGTGGGCGACAGGCCGTAGGCGCGGCGAAACAGCGTCGCGAAATGCGACTGGCCGGTGAAGCCGCACTCGACCGTCACGTCGAGGATCGAACGGTCGGTTGTCAGCACCAACCACAGCCCGTGATCGAGCCGAAGCCGGCGGGAGAAATCGCCGAAACTCATATCGAGCTCCTCCCGGAAGCCGCGCTCCAGTTGGCGACGCGAAATGTGCACCTGCTCCGCCAACGCCTCGATCGTCGGCGGGTCGGAGAGATTTTGCTCCAGGATCGAAATCGCCCGAGCGACGCGCGGATTCTTGGCCGTCAGCGCGACCGGCGGCTGCGGTTGCGGACCCGCGGCGCCGCGCCCGCCGTCGACCATCATGATGCTGAGGGCCTTCTGCGCCCAGTCCCGCCCGACATGCTTCTCGATCAGCCGCGCCGCGACCCGGGCGGAGCCGATCCCGCCCGCGCAGGTGATGCGGTTGCCGTCGACGACGAAAAGCTGGCTGGCGTCCGGGACGACCTCCTCGCTCGCCTCCAGCAGATCGTGATAGTGCAGCCAGGAGACGCAGCACCGCCGTCCGCGCATCAATCCGGCTCGGATCATCGTGAAGACGCCGGTGCAGAGCCCGATGATCGGCACGCCGGCCGCATCGGCGCGCTGAAGGTAGCGTGCGACGGCGGCGTCGGCGGTCATGTCGTGCTCCAACAGGCCCCCGACCACCATCACGTAATCGAAGACGGCCGGATCCTGGAAGCGGGACTGCGCGCTCACCTCGACGCCGCAACTGGCCTGGATCGGCTGGCCGGTCTCGCTCATCACTGTCCAGGCGCATTGGATGGGGCGTGAGCGGTCGCGCTCGTCCGCGGCCAGACGGAGCGCGTCGACGAAAGAGGCGAACGCGTTCAGCGTGAAGCGCGGCAAGGGCGCGATGCCGACCGACAGCGCCCGCCGCCGTCCCGGATCGGGTCCGGCGATCGACCCGCGCAGCCGCTCCGCCGCCGCGCCCGTCGCAGCCGGGCGCACGCTGTCGGTCTTGGGAGCGTCACCGTCGATCATTTCGGCATGATAGACCGAAGCGGCGGCGCGACGCGATTGCGTTTCGTCGCGCGGACGCTTAATAAATCGCCCGGGTCAGACGGTCGGATGGCCGCGCCGGCGCAATGGGGAAACCCGCGTCGGTGAGGAAAGTCCGGGCTCCACGGGAACACGGCGCCGGATAACGTCCGGCGGGGGCGACCTCCGGGAAAGCGCCACAGAGAGCAGTCCGCCCGCCCGGTTCGCCGGGCGCGGTCAGGGTGAAAGGGTGCGGTAAGAGCGCACCGCGTCCCTGGCGACAGGGACGGCACGGCAAGCCCCGCCGGGAGCAAGACCGAATAGGGACGGCAGGGACCGCGGAGCGATCCGCGGGCAGGCCCGAGACGCGTTCCCGCGTCCCGTCCGGGTAGGTCGCGTGAGGCGGTCGGCGACGACCGTCCCAGACGAATGGCCATCCAGCGCCGGTCTACGGGCCGGCGTGGACAGAACCCGGCTTACAGACCGTCTGACCCGTTTTTTCCGCCGGGCGCGTCCCCGTTTTTTGCAGAGGTCGGCGTCGCCACGGGGCGAGCCCCCTCAGAGCGTCTCCCCGCCGCGGATGGCGTGGGCGCGCAGATAGATCAGTTTGCCGCTTTCCAGCGCGCGGCCGAGATGCAGCCAGTATTCCGCCTCGCGCATCATGTCGTCGACGAAGCGCCGGGTCATTTCGCCCTTGTCCAGACCGTCGACGAAATGCGCCCAGCCGCCTCGGATCATGCCGAGATACTTCTCGCTCTCGTCCTCGAAGATTCGCAGATCGAGCTTTTTGGCGACCAGCGCCTTTTTGACGTCGGCCTTGGTCCATAGGGCCGGCTCCCGCCCGGTCGGCCCGAAGGCGGCCTCGCGCTTCAACCAGCCCGACACCGCCGGATCCTCGGCGGCGGCCTCGTCGGCCAAGACGAAATCCGTCAGCACCAGATGGCCGCGCGGCTTCAGCGCCCGAAAGACGCAATCGAGCGCGCGCTGCTTGTTGTGAAACCGAAACAGCCGCTCGCGCATCAAGACGCCGTCCATGCGCTTCTCGCCGAGATCGAAACTCTCCTCATCGAGCGCCGCGATCGGCGCGCGCCGTTCATGACCGTGCTTACGCGAGAGCGCCATCGCATGGTCGGCCAGTTCGGAATCGGATTCGAAACCGGTTATCCAGAGGTCGAGAGACGCGGCCAGTTTCCGCGTCCCGCCGCCGAGGCCGGCGGAGAGATCGGCGGCGCTCTTCGAATTGTCCAGCGCCATCGGCTTCGCCAACTCGACCGTGTAGTCGGCGCCGCCCGGATGGACGACTTCGTCGCCGTCGCCCGTCTCCCAGAGCCGTTGACACAGGCTGAGACGGCCGGACGACCAGCGGCCCTCATCTTCTTCCGGCTCGGACTCGACCGAAATGCCGGCCGCCGCGGGGGCCGGAGGGGGCGCGCCCTTGTGCATCAAAGCGGCGGCGTCGACGCCTTCCCACCACGCCTTGAAGCGGACGGCGAACGGGACGTAGCCGTCGTTCGCCGGGCGCTTGACGGCGGCCGCTTTTGCGCCGGCTTTTTTGACAGCGTCCTTGGCCACGGCCATCGGACCTCTCCCAGGGTTGTCCAGGCTGCAGAGGATGACACGCCCCTGCGTCCGCCTATTGGCGCAGCCCCTGGTTAAATTGGGGTTAAAGCGCGACAGCGACTCTTCGGGGGAAAAGCGCATGATAAGAGCGCCTTGTGACGCGCGTCACAGGCGCCGTCGCAAGGGCGGGATAGAAGCGCCGACGTCCCCTGGCCTTATCGGAGCGCCCGAGCCATGTCGTCCTCATCCCCGCGTCCCAGCCGCGCGCGTCGCCTGCGCCGTCGCACCGCCCTCGATCGCATGCCGCCGGCGTTGCTCTTCGCCGGCGCGTTGGCGACGTCGATCACCGCGCTCGGCGGTCTGGCCGTCCTCTCGGTGCTCTAGCGCCGACCCGGTCGTCCGGCGTAAGCTGGCCTCCGACCCGTCGACGCCTGAGAGGCCCCGCCATGACAGACCCGAGCGCCCCGCTCGTCCGTGACGCCGTCGAGGCCGACCTCTCCGCCATCACCGAGATCTACGCCGCCGAGGTGCGCACGGGCCTGGCCTCGTTCGAGCTTGAGCCGCCTCCGCTTGAGGAGATGGCCCGCCGGCGCGGCGATCTGATCGCTCAAGGCTTTCCGTATCTGAGCGCGGAGTTGGACGGACGCGTCGCGGGTTACGCCTACGCCGGCCCCTATCGACCCCGCCCGGCCTATCGCTTTACGGTGGAGAATTCGATCTACGTCGCCGCGTGGGCGCGCCGACGCGGCGTCGCACGAGCCCTTTTGGAGGCGCTGATTGCGCGCTGCGAGGCGATGGGCAAACGCCAGATGATGGCGGTGATCAGCGGCGGCCCCGCCTCGGTCGCGCTGCACGTCGCAGCGGGTTTCGAGCATGCCGGGCGGGCGCGCGCCGTCGGCTGGAAGTTCGAGCGCTGGGTCGACGTCGTTACGATGCAGCGCGCGCTGGGGCCGGGGGCCGACCAGCCGGCCCCGAGATAGGCCGACGGGCCGCGCGTCGGCGCCCGTCAGCGCGCGGACCTATGCGCTTTCCGAGTAATGCACGCCGAGAAGCATGTCGACCGCCTCCCCGTCGCGACGAAGCGGCATCAGCAGGCTGCTACAAGCGATGCGCCCGCGATCTCGCCGGGCGAGCGTCTCGATGCGGAATTAAAGACGCCCTTCGATCGCGTCGGCGAAGTGCCGCCATACAGGCTCGTAGCGCCTACGGTCTGGGAAGATCTCGAGCAGTCGCTTGCCGGTGCAGCCGCCCTCCGTCTCGACGATCCGGGTTCCCGCGAGGCGAAAGCCGTAGTCGCAAAGCGCCCCGTCCGGCGCGCGCTCAACGTCCATCAGCGTCAGGTGCGGCGCCGCGTGGGGGATGTCGATCAACGGGTCAAGAGCCGTGGCGCTTCCGGGCCTGAGGCCCCGCGCCGCGCGCCGACGGCGCCTCAGATCCCGCCGCCCGCCTCGATCTCGCCGGTCAACGCGCGCACGCGCCGCATCAGGGCGTGCAGCTCCGGCTCGCGATAGCCGTGCGCCTCCAGCGCCTCGACCGTTTGCACCAGATAGTCACGGTTCAGGCCGCTGCGCCCGCGCGCGCGCAGGATCACGGCCGCCGCCGCCTCCGCCGGCAGCGACCCGGCGAAATGCGGATGCTCCGGATCGGCGACGAAGCAATGCGCGCCGACCTCGCGGCCGTCCTCAAGCGCGATCGGCAGCCAGGCGGGACGGTAGGCGTAGCCGCGCAGCTCGCGCTCCTCCAGATAGGCGGCGATCTCAGGCCAGTCGGCGCGATCGACGCGGAACGCGCGGCCCTCGCAGCGCGCGCCCGCCTCCGGCGCCAGACCCAGCACCAGCCCGCGCGCGCCGGGGGCGCCGCGGTGATGCTCCGACCAGATGCAGAAGCTGCGGCGATAGCCGGGTAAAGCGGCCCCCGCGCTCTCTTGATGGCGGAATCCAGGTCGCCACATCAGAGAGCCGTAGCCGAACACCCAGATCGCGCCGTCGGCGGCCTGTTCGGCTTGCGAGATCTCAGCCCATTCGCGCAGGTTTCTATCCATTGCGCCTAGGGATGCGGGCCGCGGCCCGCTCGGTCAAGGCTGCGGGGCGCGCCGGCCGGCTAGCGCCGCCCCCTCGTCCGACCCTCCGCCCCCCGGAAATCCGGGCGAGTAAGCGTTTGACAAGCGCTGAGGCCCTCCCTATTTTCCGCCGCGGTTATCGGCGAACCTCTTTCGATCGACTTCGAAGACGGCGACGCGGGCCCCGGCGGGCCTCTCGGCGCTTTCGGTTCGGCCGGGTGAAACAGAGATCGATATCGGGAGTAAGAGAGATGCGGGTCGCCTCCTCGTTGAAGACGCTCAAGAAGCGCGACAAGAATTGCCGCGTGATCCGCCGTCGCGGGCGCGTCTACGTCATCAACTCGAAAAACAAGCGCATGAAGCCCCGCCAGGGCTGACGCGTTGAGCTTGGCGCGCTGCAAGCGGCGCGCCGGAGCGCAGCATCGGAACCGGCCGTAGCCGATCAGGCGGCGGCCGGTTTCGCGTTTTACCGTCCTGACGCGGTGCGGGCTCTGCCTCGGCCGCGTTTTTTGTTGGCCGAACGCAACCCGATTGGTATTACCAATTTCAGGTCCGGAGGACTTGCCAAAGCGCGCGCAGGGCACGAGTCTCAAGCGCGGCCGGCATGAATCGGCCGACGACGCCAAGAGGGAGCGCCGATCTTATGGAGATGCCGACCCCGGACGCGAACGTGCTGGACCGACGCGCGCAAATCGCTGAGGAGTTGCGTGCGATCGTCCCCGGAGAGGGCGTGATCGCCGACGAGGACGAGCTGCGACCCTATGAGGCCGACGGGCTGACGGCCTACCGCACCCTGCCGCTGATCGTGGTCCTGCCGGAGACGGTGGAGCAGCTGGCCGAGGTGATGCGCTACTGCAAGCGCAATCAGTTGAAGGTCGTGCCTCGCGGCGCGGGCACCTCGCTCTCCGGCGGGGCGCTGCCGCTGGCCGACGGCATCCTCCTGGGACTCGGCAAGTTCAACAAGATCCTGGAGGTCGACGCCGACAACCGCTGCGCGCGGGTGCAGCCGGGGGTCACCAACCTCGCCATCACCAAGGCGGTGGAGGCCGACGGCTTCTATTACGCGCCCGATCCGTCGAGCCAAATCGCCTGCTCCATCGGCGGCAATGTGGCGGAGAATTCGGGCGGCGTGCACTGCCTGAAATACGGCCTCACCACCAACAACCTGCTGGGCGTCGAGATCGTCACCATCGACGGCGAGGTGATCCGGCTCGGCGGCAAGCATCTGGACGCCGCCGGCTTCGACCTGCTGGGCCTGATGACCGGCTCGGAAGGGCTGCTCGGCGTCGTGACGGAGGTGACCGTGCGCATCCTGCCGAAGCCGGAGACGGCGCGCGCGCTGCTGATCGGCTTTCCCTCCAGCGAGGCGGCGGGCGACGCGGTCGCGGGCGTCATCGCCGACGGCATCATCCCCGGCGGCATGGAGATGATGGACGCCCCGGCAATCAAGGCCGCGGAAGAATTCGTGCGCGCCGGCTATCCGCTCGACGTGGAGGCGCTGCTGATCGTCGAACTCGACGGGCCGGAGGCCGAGGTCGACCATCTGATCGAACGCGTGCGCGCCATCGCCGAAGACAAGGGCGCGGTCTCGGTCCGCGTCTCCGAAAGCGAGGAGGAGCGCAACAGCTTCTGGGCCGGCCGCAAGGCCGCCTTCCCGGCGATCGGCCGCATCTCGCCCGACTATTACTGCATGGACGGCACGATCCCGCGCAATCAGCTGCCGAAGGTGCTGGGTCGGATGCGCGAGTTGTCGCAGAAGCACGGCCTGGGTGTCGCCAACGTCTTTCACGCCGGAGACGGCAATCTGCATCCGCTCATCATGTACGACGCCAACACGCCGGGCGAGCTGGAGCGCGCCGAGGAGTTCGGCGCCGACATCCTGAAGCTCTGCGTCGAGGTCGGCGGCGTGCTCACCGGCGAGCACGGCGTCGGCGTCGAGAAGCGCGACCTGATGGGGACGATGTTCACCGAGACCGATCTGAAGCAGCAGCAGCGGGTCAAATGCGCCTTCGACCCGGACGGGCTGCTCAATCCCGGCAAGGTCTTCCCACAGCTTCACCGCTGCGCGGAGCTCGGCCGCATGCACATCCACCGCGGCCAGCTGCCCTTCCCGGATCTGCCGAGGTTTTGATGGTCCGCCCCGCCGTCCTGTCGCACCCGCACCGCCCCCCTCCAACCTCCCCCCATAAAGGGGGGAGGCTTTTCCCCCTCTCCCTTCATGGGAGAGGGTCGTGGAGAGGGCGCAAGAATAACTATCTCGGCGCAAAGCGCCGAGGCGATCTTCGATCGAAGATCGCTCACCCCCATCCACCCTTCCCCCCTCAAGGGGAAAGGCCTTTGCCGGGGGCTCGTCCATGACCGAAACCCTGAAGCCCGAAACCCCGGATCAGCTGCGCGACGCCGTCGCCTGGGCCAACTCCGACCTGAAGCCGCTGGAGGTGATGGGCCGCGGCTCCAAGCGCGCGCTCGGACGGCCGGTGCAGACGGCGCATCGCCTGGACTTGTCGGCCTTCAACGGCATCAGCCTTTACGAGCCGGAGGAGCTGGTGCTGAGCGCCGGGGCCGCCACGCCGATGAGCGACATCCAGGCGGCGTTGGAGGAGAAAGGCCAGGAGCTCAGTTTCGAGCCGCCGGACTATTCCGCCGTCCTCGGCAGCCCGCGCGGGGCGGGCACGATCGGCGGCGTGCTGGCCGCCAACCTCGCCGGGCCGCGGCGCATCAAGCAGGGCGCGGCGCGCGATCATTTCCTAGGGTTCGAGGGCGTCTCTGGCCGGGGCGAGCTGTTCAAGTCCGGCGGCCGGGTCGTGAAGAACGTCACCGGCTACGATCTGTGCAAGCTGATGGCCGGCAGTTGGGGCGTGCTGGCGGCGCTGCACACCGTCACGGTCAAGGTTCTGCCGCGCGGGGCCAAGACGCGCACCCTGCTGGTCTTCGGGGCGGAGGCCGCCGCCGGCGTGAAGGCGCTGGCCGAGGCGCTGAACAGCCCGTGCGAAGTCTCCGGCGCGGCGTGGCTGCCGGCCTCGGTCGCCGCGCGCACGGGCGTCGACATGGTCGCCGATCCCGGCGAGAGCGTCGCCGCCGTGCGGGTCGAGGGCTTCGGCCCCTCCGTCGAATACCGCTGCGAGGCGTTGAAACGCCTGCTCGCGCCCTACGGCGCGACGGAGGAGTTGCACAGCCAGCGCTCCCTCGCCTTCTGGAGGGCCGTGCGAGACGTGACGCCCTTTGCGGCCGGCCCCAACGGCGCGGACGAGCGGGTGATCTGGAAGGTCTCGCTGCCGCCCGCCGACGCGCCCGCCTTCCTGGCGGCGACGGCCGGCATCAAGGGGGCGGAGGCCTATTGCGACTGGGGCGGCGGCCTCGTCTGGCTCGCGATCGACGCGCCGAAGACGGGCGCGGAGGGCGTGGTGCGCGACGCGGTCGCGGCCGCCGACAGCGGCTGGGCCCAGCTTTTCCGCGCGCCCGACAGCTTGCGCGCCGCCGTCCCCGTCTTCCAGCCGCAGGGCGAGGCGCTGGACGCGCTGCACCGCGGCCTGAAGCAAAGCTTCGATCCCAACCGGGTGCTCAACCCGGGGAAGATGAGCGAGGGGGTTTAGACGAAAATGCAAACCAACTTCTCCCTCGCCCAGCTGGCCGATCCGGATTTGGCGGAAGCCAATCAGATTTTGCGGAACTGCGTCCATTGCGGCTTCTGCACGGCGACCTGTCCGACCTATGTGCTGTTGGGGGACGAGCTCGACAGTCCGCGCGGGCGGATCTACCTGATCAAGGACATGCTGGAGAACGACAAGCCGGCGTCCGAGAAGGTCGTTAAGCATATCGACCGCTGCCTCTCCTGCCTGTCCTGCATGACGACCTGCCCATCCGGCGTCCACTACATGCATCTGGTCGATCAGGCGCGCGAGCGGATCTACGCGACCTACACCCGCCCCCTGCCCGACCGGGCCTTGCGCAAGATCCTGTCGATCGTGCTGCCGCGGCCGACGCTGTTCCGCCTGGCGCTGGTCGGCGCGTGGATGGGCAAGCCCTTCGCGCCGCTGATGCCGGGGCGCCTGAAGGCGATGCTGGGTTTGGCGCCGAAGACGATCCCGCGGGTGAGCCCGGTCGACGTCCCCCAGACCTTTCCGGCCGAGGGGACGAAGAAGGGCCGGGTCGCGATGCTCTCCGGCTGCGCGCAGCAGGTGCTGGCGCCGGAGATCAATGAGGCGACCGTGCGCCTGCTGACCCGCCAGGGCTGGGAGGTGGTGGTGGCGAAGGGCGCCGGCTGCTGCGGCGCGCTGACCCATCATATGGGCGACACCGCGGACAGCCACGGCTGGGCCAAGGCCAATATCGACGCCTGGGTCGCCGAGCATGAGCGCGAGGCCCTGGACGCGATCCTGATCAACGCGTCCGGCTGCGGCACGACGGTCAAAGATTACGGCTACATGTTCCGCACCGACGAGGCGATGGCGAGCAAGGCGGCGACGGTAAGCCGGCTCACCAAGGACGTGACCGAGTTCTTCGCCGAACAGGGCTTCGACGCGCCCGAGGCCGCGCCGGCGGATCTGACGGTCGCCTACCATTCCGCCTGTTCGATGCAGCACGGCCAGAAGATTACGGCCGCGCCGAAGGATCTGCTGAAGGCGGCCGGCTTCCGGATCGTCGAGCCGGCGGAAGGCCATCTGTGTTGCGGCAGCGCCGGCACCTACAATCTGATGCAGCCCGAAATCGCCGACCAGTTGAAGACCCGCAAGGTCGCCAACATCGAGAAGACAAAGCCCGACGTGGTCGCCAGCGGCAATATCGGCTGCATCACCCAAATCGGCGGCGCCACCGCGCTGCCCGTTGCGCATACGGTCGAACTGCTGGACTGGGCGACCGGCGGACCCGCGCCGAAGGGCGTGGGGGGCTGAGATAGAAGCCCCTCTCCTCGGGGAGAGGGGTTGGGGTGAGGGGCCGCTCCGAGATTCGAGCAAAGGCGCACGCAAAAGCCCCTCACCCGGCGGCTGAAGCGGCCGACCTCTCCCCAGGGAGAGGTAAAGTGCGGAAACAATCCGTTCGCCGTTGACGCGATTGTGTCTGTAACGCGCGCCCCCTAGCTTCTAGCCTGACGCTGTCAGGAGATCCGCCATGCCGACCCGCCGCCAACCCGCCCTGTTCATCAGCCACGGCGCGCCCACGATCCCGATCGACGAGGGCGCGGAGGCGAAGGCTTTTCTGGAAGGGTTGGGCGCGGCGTTGGAGGACGAGGTCGGGCGGCCGAGCGCGATCCTCGTGCTCTCCGCCCATTGGGAGACGGACAAGCCGACGGTGAGCGCCGCGTCCGCGCCCGAGACGATCCATGATTTCTACGGTTTTCCGGAGGCGCTCTATCGCATGCGCTATCCGGCGCCCGGCGCGCCCGCCCTGGCGCGC
The DNA here is from genome assembly GCF_040218065.1 of Marivibrio sp. NCBI lineage: Bacteria > Pseudomonadati > Pseudomonadota > Alphaproteobacteria > Rhodospirillales > Aestuariispiraceae > Marivibrio > Marivibrio sp. The sequence continues at coordinate 700,377 of NZ_JAVJQE010000013.1, forward strand.
CGCGTCGTCGACCTGCTGGCCGCCGCCGGCGCCGAGGCGGAGGCGGACGAGGACCGCGGCCTCGACCACGGCGCGTGGACGCCGCTGCTGCTGAGCCATCCGACGGCGGACGTCCCCGTCCTGCAACTCTCCGTCCAGCCGCATCTGGGCCCGGCGCATCATCGCGCGCTGGGCCGCGCGCTGGGACCGTTGCGAGATGAGGGGGTGCTGATCGTCGGTTCCGGCGCGGCGACGCACAATCTGCCCGAGTTCCGCGGCCAGCGGCCCGACGCGCCGGCGCCCGACTGGGTGCGCGCCTTCGCCGACTGGCTGCAGGAGACGATCGAGGCCGGCGACGACGCGGCGCTCGACGCCTGGCGCGCCGCGCCCGAGGGCGCGCGCAACCACCCGACGCCGGAGCATTTCCTGCCGCTGTTCGCAGCCCTCGGCGCGGGGACGCAGGGCACGCCCGGCCGCGCCCTCCATCGCTCCTATCGTTACGGCATCATCGCGATGGATTGCTATCGCTTCGAGTGACCGCCCGCCCGAAAGAGAGGAGCCGCCCGATGGCCCGTCATTCCGAAAAAGTCACCTTCACCGGCGCGCAAGGCTTCGAGCTGGCCGCCCGCCTGGAACTGCCGGAGGGAGACGAGCCGCGCGCCTACGCGCTGTTCGTCCACGGCTTCACGTTGGGCAAGGATTCGGTGGCCGCCAGCCGCATCGCCGCCGCGCTGGCCGAGCGCGGCATCGCCACGCTGCGCTTCGACTTCACCGGCCTCGGCGGGTCGGACGGCGATTTCGCCAACACCAACTTCCGGACCAACGTGTTGGACGTCGAGGCGGCGGCGCACTTCCTGGCCCAAGAGCGCCGCGCGCCGGCGATCGTCATCGGGCATTCGCTGGGCGGCGCGGCGGTGCTGGCGGCCGCGGACCTGCTGGCGCAGACGAAGGCGATCGTCACCATCGGCGCGCCGTTCGACCCCGACCACGTCGTCCATAACTTCAAAGAGCATAAGGATGTGATCTGCGAGGAGGGCGAGGCGGTCGTCGATCTGGGCGGACGGCCCTTCAAGATCCAGCGGCATTTCCTGGACGCCCTGGGCGAGATCGACTTGGCGGCCAAGATCGGCGGCATGAAGAAGGCGTTACTGGTCATGCACTCCCCGCTCGACGCGACGGTGGGGATCGAAAACGCGGAGCGCATCTACAAGGCCGCCCGGCACCCGAAGAGCTTCGTCAGCCTGGATCAGGCGAACCATCTGCTGACCGACAAACGCGACGCCGCCTATGTCGCCCAGGTGCTGGCCGGTTGGGCCGCGCGCTATGTCGATCACGATCCGATGGACAAGCCCGCGCCGACGCCCCTGCCCGACAATCTGGTGGAGGTGCGCGAGACCCGCAAAGGACCTTTCGGAAACCGCGTGCGCGTCGGACGACACGAACTGGGCGCGGACGAGCCGAAATCGATGGGCGGGCGCGACAGCGGCCCCAGCCCTTACGACTATCTCCTCGCCTCGCTCGGCGCCTGCACGTCGATGACGATCCGTATGTACGCCGATCGCAAGGGCTGGCCGCTCGACTACGCGGCGGTGCGTCTGCAGCACGAGAAGGTGCACGCCGAGGACTGCGCCGACTGCGAAACCGAAGGCGGCAAGGTCGACGTGATCGAACGCGAGGTGACCCTTGAGGGCGAGCTGGACGCGGCGCAGCGCGCGAAGCTCCTGGAGATCGCCGACAAATGCCCGGTCCACCGCACGCTGCACGGCGAGATCAAGGTGCGCACCAAGCTGGCCGAGGGCTGAGCCTTCCCCGCCTTGTTTCCGCGGCGGCCCTCAGTCCATACTCGCCTCAAACAAAGAGGCGCCAGGGAGGACGATCATCATGGGTGCGCTGGACGAGATCTACCGTCGCTCGATGGAAGACCCGGACGGCTTCTGGGCCGAGGCCGCGGAGGCGATCGACTGGGACAAGCGCTGGAACAAGGTCCGCGACGACAGCGGCGCGCCGAACTTCTATCGCTGGTTCACGGGCGGGACGCTCAACACCTGCTGGAACTGCGTCGACCGACATGTGAAAGCCGGGCGCGGGGACCAGCCGGCGCTGATCCACGACAGCCCCATCACCGGGACCAAACGCACGCTGACCTACGCCGAGCTTCAGGATCAGGTCGCGCGCGCCGCCGGCCTCTTGAAGACCATGGGCGTCGGCTACGGCGACCGGGTCATCATCTACATGCCGATGGTCCCCGAAGCGGCGATCGCGATGCTGGCCTGCGCGCGGGTCGGGGCGGTGCATTCGGTCGTCTTCGGCGGCTTCGCGCCGAACGAGCTTGCGACGCGGATCAAGGACTCCGGCGCGGTCGCGATTCTGACCGCATCCTGCGGGTTGGAGCCGGGGCGCATCATCCAGTATCAGCCGATCATCGAAGCCGCGCTGGAGCAGGCCCCCGATCACATCAAGTCGATCGCGGTGCTCGCCCGCGAGCAGGCGGATTGGGCGCTGAAAGCGGGCCGGGACCATGACTGGGTGCAGGGCCTGAAAGACGCGACGCCGGCCGACTGCGTGCCCGTCGCGGCGACCGATCCGCTCTACATCCTCTACACCTCCGGGACCACCGGCCAGCCGAAGGGCGTCGTGCGCGACAATGGCGGACACGCGGTCGCGCTGAAATGGTCGATGAAGGCGATCTACGACATCGATCCGGGAGAGGTGTTCTGGGCCGCTTCCGACGTGGGCTGGGTCGTCGGCCACAGCTACATCGTCTACGCGCCGCTGCTGCACGGCTGCACGACCGTGATGTTCGAGGGCAAGCCCGTGGGCACCCCCGACGCCGGCGTCTTCTGGCGGGTGATCGAGGAGCACGGGATCGTCACTCTGTTCACGGCGCCGACCGCCTTCCGCGCGATCAAGAAAGAGGACCCGAAGGCGGAGTTGCTGCGCGACTACGACCTTTCGAAGTTTCGCGCCCTCTATCTTGCGGGCGAGCGGTGCGATCCCGACACGTTGCACTGGGCGGAAGACATCCTGCAGGTCCCGGTCATCGACCACTGGTGGCAGACCGAAACCGGCTGGCCGATGGCCGCCAATCCGCTCGGAATCGAGTCGCTGCCGATCAAGGCAGGCTCCCCCACCCGCGCGGTTCCCGGCTATGACGTGCAAGTGATCGACGATCAGTTGAACGAGGTGCCGCGCGGCGAGATGGGCGCGATCTGCGTGAAGCTGCCGCTGCCGCCGGGCTGCCTGCCGACGCTGTGGAACGCCGACCAGCGCTTCATCGACGCCTATCTCGCGGACTATCCCGGCTTCTACAAGACGGGGGACGCCGGCTACATGGACGAGGACGGCTACATCTACGTGATGAGCCGCACCGACGACATCATCAACGTCGCGGGCCACCGCCTGTCGACCGGCGCGATGGAGGAGGTGCTGGCCGGCCATCCGGACGTCGCGGAATGCGCCGTCGTCGGCGTCGCCGACGCGATGAAGGGCCAGCTTCCGCTGGGCTTGCTGGTGCTGAAGTCCGGCGTCGAGCGGCCGGACGCGGAGATCGTCGCCGAGGTGGTGAAAAAGGTCCGCGACGAGATCGGCCCGGTCGCCGCCTTCAAGCAGGCGATCGTCGTCAAGCGCCTGCCCAAGACGCGCTCCGGCAAGATCCTGCGCCGCTCGATCTCGGGCATCGCCGAGGGGCAGGAGGTCGCCGTCCCCGCCACGATCGACGACCCCGCCATCCTGGACGAGATCCGCGAGGGGTTGGGAAAAGGGTGAAGCGAGGTCCCGTCTGAAGCGGGAGCGGATGGCTCCCGTCGGGCGCTGAAAGCGGAAGCCTCCGGCAGAGGTCCCCGCTTTCGCGGGGACGAGGGTGGTGTTATTTTGGTAACACCCCCATAAAGAGATTTCCGTCTCGATCGCCGGCTATTGCTACATCCTCGCCTCGCAAAAGCACGGCACGCTTTACATCGGCTCGACGACCGATTTGGCGCGGCGGATGGAAGAACATCGGAGCGGCGTCGTCGAGGGCTTCACGGCGCGCTATTCCGTCTACCGCCTCGTCCACGCCGAATTCTTTGAAGATATAGTGGACGCGCGCGCCCGCGAGCGCGCGATGAAGAAATGGCGTCGGGCCTGGAAAATCGAGTTGATCGAGGCGGAAAATCCCGATTGGCGCGATTTGACGCCTCTTTTAAACCGTTAACCTGCGCCCTTTGCCTCCCCTCCCCCGCGAAAGCAGGGGGCTCTGCCGGAGACGAGAGCGGAAGGCGCCCGTCGGGCGCGGCAGGCAAAAGCCCCAGGCAGGGGGTCCGCAGAAGCGAGCCTTACTCCAGCCCTTCCCAGCCGCCGGAGTTGCTGAGCGCCTCCGGGTCGTCCGTGACGGGCTCGTGGATCGGCTGTTCGAGCGGCTTGCGGCCGGCCTTGATGGCGCGTTCGATCTCGATCGACATCTCCGCCTGGCTGCACAGGCCGAGTTCGACGGGCGAGCGCGGGCGCAGATTGGCGCTGTTCCAGTGGCTGCGGTCGCGGATCGCCTTGATAGTCGGCTTGGTGGTGCCGATCAGGCGGCCGATCTGGGCGTCGGCGAGCTCCGGATGGTGACGGATCAGCCAGGCGATGCCGTCCGGCTTGTCCGCGCGCTTGGAGACCGGCGTGTAGCGCGGCCCCTTGTGACGCACGACGGGCTCGGGAATGTCGCTCTTCAGGAGGTGCAGACGCGCGTCAGGGTCCTGCTCGCAGCGCTCGATCTCCTCCTTGGAGAGCTGGCCGGCCTGGATCGGGTCGATGCCCTGCATGCCGCCGGCCACCTCGCCGTCGGCGATCGCCTGCACCTCAAGCTCGTGCAGGTCGGTGAAGGCGGCGATCTGCTCAAAGGTCAGGCCGGTGTTGTCGATCAGCCAGACCGCGGTCGCCTTAGGCATCAGAAGCTTCGGCATCGTCTCCAACCCTTTTTCCAAAAAGTCTCACAGTGCGGCGCGATCCCCGTCGTCCGGACGCGCCGAACCCCGCGCCGTCCGCGGCGCGGTCAAACCCTTGAACCACCTATGAAGGGGATGAGCCGGTATATATCAAGACGGGCGCGGGGCTGCAAAAGAAAAGCGGCCCGGGATAACCCGGACCGCTCTTCGTCTCAACGCCGCCTCAGGCGCGCCTAAGGCCGGGGCTGGTCTCGCCGATTAGGCGGCGACCGGCTTGGTCATCTTCTCGACGACGGCGGTGAACTGGCTCTGGATCGGCTCGAAGGCCTCATTGGCGACCTTCATGCCCATCTCGGACATCTTGGTGGTCTCGGCGACCCAGCTGTCGAAGCTGGTGCGCGCGACCTCGGACTGGATGTCCACGACGTCGTTGATGGTCTTAGCCGTCATCAGCTTCTTCGCGGCGGCGACATTGCTTTCGGCCGCGGTCTGCGCGAAGGCGAAGTAGGCCTTGCCCATGTCCTCGATGCCCTTGGCGACGATGTTCGAGGACTTCACGTAGGCGTCCAGCGAGGACTTGTTGATGGTCGCGAACTCGTCGTAGCCCTTCAGCGCCGCGGTGGAGGCCTTCTCGACCTGCTCCTTCGTGGCGGCCACGGCCTGCTCGACGGTCTGCTTGCCGACCTGGACGGCCTCGTCCATCTTCTTCGTGTCGATCGTGTTGTTCATGGTCTGGGTCTTCTTCTGCTGCTGGGTCATTGTCGTTTCTCCTTTCCGGATTTCCGGATGTCTATCGCTCTGTTCGCTGCACTACGTCCGCCTCTCGGCCCGCTCGCCCGGATCACGTCCGGGGGCGTCCCGGCGGGTCAAAGCGCGATGAGCGGATCAGGTCTCTTGGCGTTGCGACCAGCTTTATTGTGCACCGCAACATCGCTTGCAGGCGGTATATGCGACGAGGGCCTTCCAGCGTCAAGGGATTTTTTTGTGCACTGCACAAAAATGGTGAGAGAAAATTAACCAAAGCCCGGGTAATCTGCGGATCTGAGGCGTTTCACACCGGTCAGCCGCGGCTGAACTTGGCGGGCGCTATGGACGCGGGCGCGAATCTGCCCTAGGTGCGTTGAAGACGATTTTCGGGACGCTGGCGCGGCCGGCGGGAAAGGCCTTCTCCCCATGACCTATTGTCTGGCGATCAAGGTGCGCGAGGGGCTGGTTTGTCTGGCTGACGGGCGCATTACGGCGGGCACGCAGGTGACCGCGGCCCGCAAGGTGGAGCGGCTCGGCATTCCGGCCTCCGGTCCGGCGGGCGAGATGGTGCTGATGACGTCAGGCCTGCGCTCGGTGCGCGACAAGACGGTCGCCTTCTTCCGGCGCGACCTGCATCGCAAGGGCGCGAAGCCTTTCGGCTCGATGCTGGACGCGGTCGACGCCTATTGCGCCAAGCTCCGCGAAGTGCGCGATCAGGACGAGGAAGACCTCAAGGCCTCCAACCTGAAATTCAACATCCACACCATTCTCGCCGGGAAGATGGAGGAAGACCGCGAACCCTCTTGCTTTCTGGTCTACCCGGAAGGCAATTGGATCGAGATCGGCAGCCGCACCCCCTACCTTTCGATCGGCGAGACCAGCTACGGAAAGCCGATCCTGGACCGGGCCCTGACCCGCGACACCGACATGGCGACCGCGCTGAAGCTCGCCTACCTCTCCTTCGATTCGACCCGGATCAGCGCCGCCGACGTCGGCTTCCCAATTGACATGCTGACCTATCCGGTCGCCGAAGGCGCCTGGCGCGAGGCGATCTACGACTATGACGACGTCGTCCAGCAGCGTCAGTGGTGGAACAAGCACATCACTGAACTCGCGATGAAGATGCCGAACGGACCCTGGACCGGCACCCTGCTCGCGGGCGGCAAGGGCGCGGGCCGCCTTCACGTGGTGAGCGGCGACGACGAGGCCTGAGCCGTCGGCAGCTGCGCGCGCGTCGTCCTTAGTTCCGCGCCGGATTGCCGCCCCGGTTGCGATAAGTGCGCCCGATCTCGACCCTGTCCTCGCGCACGATGAGATCGTAGTGCGGGAACGTCTCCTCGCCGGTGACCGAGCCGCCGCCGAGGCGGTTGACGATCCGCTCCGCCGTCTTCGGCGGCGGGTTCAGCGGCACGCCGGTCGCGTCCGCCTCGTGCAGGAGATCCGCAAACGACCGCTCGCGATACCCCTGCGACGGCCACTCCCAAACCTGAAGGGCGAAGCCTTGCCCTTCCGTACAGGCCGAAACGAGCCAGAAGTAACTGCGCGAGGCGAGCTTGCGCCCGACCGGCGGCGGCTGCAGCAGCCCGCCCGCGCGTGCGTCCGCCTCAATCGCGGCGGCCTGTTGCGCCGACAGCCGGCTTTCGACGATGGTCCCGCGCCACGGGTCCAGCACGTCTGTGAAGGCCGGCCATTGGTTCAACCGGACGCCGCCGGTCAGCGCATGGCTTTGCAGAAGCGCTCCGCCGTCCTGAGCGGGCGTCAGATTATAGAGCCGCACCTGCTCGGCGCGATTGCGGAACTCGACGAAGCGGCGCTGGCCGACCGCCTCGCCCGCCGCGCAAGCGCGCCGAATGTCGCCGCCCGAAATGTGGTCGATCCAGGTCGCGCGCCGATCGAGCGGATTGGCGACGTTCCCATCGCCCGCGCAGCCGGCAAAAATGACCGCGCTCAGCAAGAGCGTGAAGAGGCGGGCGGCGGGCGCGAGCGTGGACGGCGAGATGACCATGACTGAGCCTCCGGTTCGCACGGGCGAATGGCGATCGCCGGCTAAGCGACTCACGCCGTTGGATTTTCGCCAGCATGGCGCCTCACGCCGGGCGCCTCAAAACAAAAAAGCAATGAATCCAAAGCGTCCCTGTTAGACTTCGCGAATCATTTGGCCTATAACTTGCTTATCCAATGGCGCGCTGACGAATCGCCCCGGCAACTGCACGGCGGTTCAGTATTGAGGAAGTCATGAAAATGGGGTTCGTCATGACCTGTCTCGCTTTTCCCGCCTTGAAGCGCGCCGGCGTCGTCGCCGCGGCCGTCTTGCTTGTCGCGTGCGCCACGCTCGTCGCCGCGCAACCGGCGGTCGCCAAATACGCCTCCATCGTCGTCGATGTGGAAACCGGACGCGTCCTGCATGAGGAGAATGCGGACACCCGGAACTATCCCGCATCGCTGACCAAGATCATGACGCTCTATATGCTGTTCGACGCGCTGGAGCGCGGCGAGGTCGCGCTCGACACGCGGTTTCCGGTCTCGCAGCGCGCCGCCGGCCAGGCGCCCTCGAAATTGGGGCTGAAGCCAGGCGAGAGCATTCGCGCGGAGGACGCGATCATGGCGCTGGTCACGAAATCGGCCAACGACGTGGCGACCGTCGTGGCCGAAGCGCTGGGCGAGACCGAGTACAAGTTCGCGCTCGATATGACCAAGCGGGCGCGGGCGCTTGGCATGCGGCGGACCACCTTCCGCAACGCCAGCGGTCTGCCGAACCGTCGCCAGCTCTCCACCGCCCGGGACATGTCGGTGTTGGGCCGTCGGATCATGGCGGACTTTCCGCAGTTCTATCACTACTTCAGCCGCACCAGCTTCAAGTACAACGGGCGCACCTACGGCAATCACAACAATCTGCTCGGTCACTACAGCGGCGCGGACGGCATCAAGACCGGCTACACCCGCGCCAGCGGCTTCAACCTCGTCGCTTCGGTCGAGCGCGACGGTCGGCGGATCCTGGGCGTCGTGTTCGGCGGACGCACCAGCAAGAGCCGGGATCGCCACATGGTCTCGCTGCTGGACCGCGGCTTCGTGCGCGTCGCCTCTATCCCAAGCCGGGACCAGTTGGTGGCGACCGCCGCCGAGGCCGCGCGCGTCGCCGAACGGATCGACGCCCGCAATCCCTTCAAGAACGCCGGCTCCGCCCCGCCGATCGCGCAGGGCGATTTCGATCCCGCAGCAGAACTCGCCGCCGCGGCCAGCGTTACTCAGATGGCCGAGGAGGCGCTGGCGCGCAGCGGTCCCTGGAAAATTCAGGTCGGCGCCTTCAAGAATCCCGACAGCGCGCGCACGCTGGCCGAAACCGCGCACGATAAGCTCGAAGATCTCGGCGAGGGGCTCAGCGTCATCGTCGATCGGTTGAGCGGCAAGGGCCTCTACCGCGCGCGCCTCGGCGGCATTGAGACCGAGGAAGAGGCGCGCTTCGCCTGCCGCGTGCTGGAGCGCCGGCGCCTCGACTGTCTCGCCGTCGCGCCCGGCGACAGCAAGCTGGCGCGGAACTGAGGCGGCCTAGCGCGGTCCGACCGGCCGGGCCGCCTTGCCCCCCGGGTTCGGGAGAAAAGCCAAGCGTATATTGATCCGCCCGCGCTTCGACTTGTTGCGCACGCTGTGCTACAGCTGATTGTCGAAGTCATAGGCGCGGCCGACCTGCATCTTCAACTTCTTGCCGCCGATCTTGCACGCCGCCCCGGGCGGATTGATCGGCCGCGCGTGGATGCGGTGGGCGAGCGACGCTGTCTACCGACCGTCGACATGCGGGTCGATCTTGCCCCCGGGAAGCAGTTCCGCAAGCCCAATGGGCTCGGGATCGACCCCTTCCTGGCCCGCTAGTCCACGACGACCTCGCGCATCAGGCGCGCGCGATCAGGCGGGGTCCGCGATTGCCCGCGCCCTCCGAAGCCGCTAGCCTCTCGCGGTCCCGGACCCCCCAGAGAAAGCGCGGAGACCCATGGGCGAGAGCTACGATTACATCGTCGTCGGCGCCGGCAGCGCCGGCTGCGTCATGGCCAACCGCCTGACGGAGGATCCGCAGACCCGCGTCCTGCTAATCGAGGCGGGCGGCGGCGACCGGTCGCTCTTCATCCAGATGCCGACGGCGCTCTCCATTCCGATGAACATGCCCAAATACAACTGGGGCTACGAGTCGGAGCCGGAGCCCTACATGGACGGTCGGCGGCTCGACTGTCCGCGGGGCAAGGTGATGGGCGGCTCCTCCTCGATCAACGGGATGGCCTATGTGCGCGGCCACGCGCGAGACTTCGACCAATGGGAAGGGGAAGGCGGCCTCGCGCAGTGGGGCTATCGCCATTGCCTCCCCTATTTCAAGCGTGCGGAGAACTGGGTCGACGGCGCGGACGCGTATCGCGGGGACGACGGGCCGCTCGGCACCGGCGCCGGCAACCGGATGGCCAATCCGATCTACCGCGCCTTCATCGAGGCGGGCGATCAAGCCGGCTACGGCGTGACCGAGGACTATAACGGCTATCGCCAGGAAGGTTTCGGGGCGATGCATATGACGGTGAAGGACGGCGTGCGCAGTTCCTGCGCCAACGCCTATCTGAAGCCGATCAAAGGGCGCGCCAACCTGACGATCGCGAGCCAGGCTGTGACCCACAAGGTGTTGTTGGAGGGCAGGCGCGCCGTCGGCGTGCGCTATGAGCGCGGCGGCCGGATGATCGAGGCGCGCGCGACCCGGGAGGTGATCCTCTCCGCCGGCTCGATCGGCTCGCCGATGCTCCTCCAACTGTCCGGGATCGGGCCGGCGCAGGTGCTGCAGAAGGCCGGCGTCGACGTCGTCCACGACCTCCCCGGCGTCGGACGCAATCTGCAGGATCATCTGGAAGTCTATTTCCAATTCCGCTGCAAGCAGCCGATCACCCTGAACGGCCATCTGACGCCGTGGGGCAAGTTCCTGATCGGGTTGCGCTGGGTGCTATTCAAGTCGGGCCTGGGCGCGACCAACCATTTCGAAAGCTGCGCCTTCATCCGCAGCCGCCCCGGCCTGGAATGGCCGGACATCCAATATCACTTCCTGCCCGGCGCCATGCGCTATGACGGGCGCGCGGCCTTCAAGGGCCACGGCTTTCAGGTCCATGTCGGCCCGAACAAGCCGAAGAGCCGCGGGCGCGTCGAAATCCGCGCCACGGACCCGCACCACATGCCGAGCGTCCTGTTCAACTATATGGAGGCCGAGGAAGATCGCGACGCCTTCCGCAGCGCCATCCGTCTGACCCGCGAGATCATGGCTCAACCCGCCATGGCCGACTACAATGACGGCGAAATCCAGCCAGGCGAGGCGGTTCAGTCCGATGACGAGATCGACGCCTGGATCCGCGGAGCGGCGGAGAGCGCCTACCACCCCTCCTGCACCTGCAAGATGGGCCCGGCCGACGATCCGATGGCGGTGCTGGACGAGGAGGCGCGGGTGCGCGGGATCGAGGCTCTGCGCGTCGTCGACAGCTCCGTCTTCCCGACCATCACAAACGGCAATCTGAACGCGCCGACGATCATGGTCGCCGAGAAGGCCGCCGACTTGGTGCGCGGGCGCGAACCGCTCGCCCCCTCCAACGCGCCGGTATGGATCGCGCCAGAGTGGGAGACGACACAGCGCGAGCGGCCCGCATAAAAGGTTTTCACTTTCCTCAGAAAACATGAATAGGGCGCGCGCGCCCGAGATCTTAGCCTTCTCCCCACCAGGCGGCGATCGGCGACGACCGATCGAATAAGCCGCCGACGCGGACGCTTATAGCGCTCCGCATAAAGAACGCTCCCCACGACGGGAGCCTGTGGGAGGAGACCATCATGAAACAGGTCAATCAGCCTGCGTCAGTTCAGGACGCGCAGCGCGACGATGACTTCGAAGCGCAGATCGCCGCTCTCGACGGCGCGCCGACCGGCGCGCCCCTTCAATCCAAGGACTGCGTCTTCCTAATCGCGACGGGGATCATCCTTCCCGTCGCGCTTCTGCTGTGGGGGTGGTCATGACGGACGCGCCCTTCCACCGCCTGCCCGTCCCCCTTTCGGAACGAAACTGGGGCGGCTTCGCGGCGGCCGCCGTGGCCGCTACGGCCGGCGTCGCCTCCTGGTCGTTCGTCGTCGGCGGGTTTTCCGCCTACTATGTCGGCGCGCGCGAAGGCACGGCGACCATGATCGCCGGAGCCCTGATCGGTCAGCTTCTGGTCACGCTCTCGCAGATCCCGCCCGTGACGAAATACGGCATCGAAACCCTGGGCACGACGAAACCGCAACTCGGCGCGCGCGGGGCGATCATCTCGCTGATCGTGCAGTACGCGATCCTGATCGGCTGGAACATCGTGCTGGTGATCTTTCTCGGACGTGCCTGCGCGGCCGCCCTGGTCTCGCTCGGCATGATCGGAGAGGCGAGCGCCGGCGCGGCCGCCACCGCCGTATCGGTCGGGGCGGCCGCGATCGTCTGGCTGTTGCTGCAGCGGGGGTCGGACAGTCTGAAGGCGGTCAGCGCGGCCGTCGCGGTTCTGATCCTCGTGATCGGCGCGTGGATGTACTGGCTGTTGTTTCAGACCTATAGTCTGGCCGACATCGTCGCCGCCGCCCCGATAGGCCCGAACGAGGGCGGGCGGCTCACGAACTACACCACCGGCCTTGAGCTTCTGATGGTCTCCACCCTCGGCTGGTGGGCTTACATGGGCGGCATGTTCCGGATGGTGAACAGCGCCGGCAAGGGCGCGGTCCCGTCGATGGTGTCCCTCGGCTTCGGATGGTCGGCGATCGGACTGATCGCGCTCTACTCCGGGCTCGCTGCTGGCGAGGCCGACCCGACCGTCTGGATGGCCGCGGTCGCCGGGCCGGTGGCCGGGGTCTTCGTCCTGATCTTCGTCGCGATGGCGAATCTGGGGTCGGCGCTGGTCGGCGCGCATTGCGCGGCCCTCGGCTTCGGGGAGCTCAGCCCCGCCACACGCAACCTGCCCTGGAACGCCAAGGTCGCCGCCGCCATCGTGCCGATGGTGCTGGTGATGATCCTGATCCCCGGGGCCTTCTACGACAATATCGGCGCCTTCATGGCCTTCATCGGCATCCTGGTCGCCCCGATCATCGGGATCCAGATCGTCGATTGGTTCGTGTTGCGCCGTCTAGACACGCTGCATGTGCCGTCGCTCTACTGGCACGATCGGCGGTCGCGCTACTGGTATGTCGGCGGGTTCAATCCGGCGGGCGATTGGCTGGGGCGCGGGCTCAGCGTCGAGACGCACGACGGCCGCGCCGTCGCGTGCGAGATCGTCGGGCTGCCCTTCCTCGATCCGGAAAAGAAAATCCCGCGCGGCCTGATGCACGCCGCGGAGTGACGCCCCCTCAGGCGAAGCCCGCCTGCGCCCGCGCGACGCGGGCGTCGGCGGGCTCCGCGTCCTCCGCATCTCCGGCCTCCGCCCAGGCTTCGGCCTTTGCGAGACGCGCCTCGAGGCCGCAGCGGTTGGCGAGTTGGATGCTGACGCCGGGTCGCGCGTTGAGCTCCAGAATAAGCGGCCCGCGTTCGCGGTCGACCACGATGTCCACGCCAAGGAACCCGAGCCCGACCAGATCGGTGCAGCGCGCCGCAAGTCGCAGCATCTTCCCCCAGTCCGGGACCGTATAGCCGTCCAGCGGGCGCAGCGTATCCGGATGCTCGGAGATGAAGCGGTTCTTGTGCTGGCCGCCTGCGAAAGCGCCGTCGGCGATCCGGATGCCGACGCCGACCGCACCCTGGTGCAGGTTGCCGCGCCCGTCCGACTCGAGCGTCGGCAACCGCCCCATCGCCATCACCGGATACCCGCGCATGACGACGATCCGGATGTCGGGAATTCCCTCCCAGACGATCTCGGTGAAGGGCGGCGCGGGATGGACGACCTCCTCGACCACGGCGCTGTCGCGCCGATCGCCGAAGCTGTAGACGCCGCTGAGGATGTTGGAGAGATGGTGGCGCAGTTGGCTCAAGCTCAACAGGTCGCCGCCGGCGGTTCGAAACAGGATGCGCCCGCGTCGGTTCGCCAGAACCTCTTCGATCACCGTCACGCCCTTGCCGGCGGATCCTTTCGCCGGCTTCACGACGAAGCCCTCGCCGGCGTCGGCCATGCGCTGCAAGCAGCTGTCGGCGTCGCGCTCGCCCTCGATCACGCCGAGGAGTTTGGGCGTCGCGACGCCGCTGCTCTCAAGCAGGCGCTTGGTCTGGCGTTTGTCGTCGACGAGCGGGTAGAGCGCGCGACGGTTCTCGCCCTGGACGTAGTGCAAATTCCGCCGGTTGAGGCCTAGCACGCCGTTGGCGCGCAACTCCCCGGGCGTCGCGAGGGGCAGCTTCGCAGCGAACGCGCCGATCACGAGCCGGCCTCCCCCTTCAAGGCCCGGAATCGCCAAAGCTCCAGCAGGCGATAACCCTTGTAGCGCCCCAGCGCCAAGGTCGCCCCGAGCAACACCAGCATCAGCTCGGGGAAGGTGAAGGCGAGATGCTGCACCTGCTCCAGATTGAGCAGGAGGAAGGCGAGTGAGGCGGCGATCACCGTACCGAACGCCTGGGGCATCGCGTCCTGCGGACCGTTCTCCTCCCAGACGACGGACAGGCGCTCGATGATCCAGGCCAGCACCACCATCGGGAAAAGCGACACGGAGAGGCCGCCGGTAAAGCCCACCTCGGCGCTGGCGAGACTGATCAGCGTCATCATCAGGATCACTGCGATCAGAACCGCGGCGATCTTGGGCACGAAGAGAAGTTGCAAGCGCTCCAGATAAAGCCGCGCGGCGAGGCCGAAGGCGATCACCAGCGCAGACAGCCCCACGCCCGCAGCCAGGTCGGTCTGCCTGAACGCAAGCGCCAACAGCACCGGTGTGAAGGTTCCAGCCGTCGGAACGCCCACCACGTTGCGCAGCAGCACCACCAGCACCGCCCCGACCGGCAGCAGCAGCAGAACCTGATAGACCTTTTGCATGTCGACCGGCAGGCGTGACAGCGACAGCCCGTTCAGGATCGGATGCGCCTGTTGCTGTCGGGTCTCGGCGATCGTCTCGGCGGAGCGCTTGGCGTGCAGGACGGAGAAGGCGACGTCCGCGGACTCGACATTCTCGGCGCTGAGCGGATCGACCGCGTCGCGCGCCCAGATCAGGAAGTCCTCCGGCGCGATGCGGTCGGCGCTTCGCGGGTCGAAGATCGCCCAGCCCTCGCCATTGTGGACCTGCAGCATGATCTGCGGATCGTAGCTGCGCGCGCCGTTCGAAAGCATGAAGCCGAAGACCGGACGCGCCGGTATGCGCGCGCCGTGCAACAGCGTCGCCGCAGCCTCGGCGCGGCGGCGGTCCTCGCCGCCGGCGTCGCGCATAAGCGCCAGCAACTCTCCGCCCTGATCCGTTTCCTGCAGCCGCTTCAGCAGCACGGCCGCGAAGCTGAAGATGTCGGCCGAGTCCCGGCGCACCCCGTCGAGAAACGCCTCGACCGTCGGCTCGACGGACGCGCGATAGTCGGGCGTCTCCGCCGGCGGCGGATCGCCCGCCACGACGGCGCCGTTGGGCGAATCCCCGTGGGTAAGGCGGGCGCGGTAATAAAGGATGTCACGCCCCTCGCTGCGCCGCTTGGTCCAGGTCAGGACGCGATTGGCGCCCTGCACGCTCTCCGTGACGCCGTAGCCGGCGGTGATCCGCGTCTCGCCCAACAGCATGAATCGCGGAGGGGCGTTAGGGACCAGCAGGTCGATCTTGGCCGGCAGGGCGGGATCAGGGGTGACGCCGATCCGCGCCTCGATGTTCCAGACGGACGTCTCCGCCCCCGGGGTCAGCGGCGCGCCGGCGTCGAGATGACGCCACGCGGCCGCGCCGAGGCCGAGCGCGACCAGCAGCGCGGCCGCGACGTAGACGGGGGCGAGGCGCATCGGATCAGCTCCCGGAGCAACCGGGCTCCGTCAGGAACTTCTCGCCGGAATGGACGACGGCCACGTCCTCCATCAGCCGGCGGCCGAGCAGGAACTGTTCGTCGAACGCCTCGCGGTCGGCGAGCGTGAACTGCGCGTTGTGGAGCGTGCCGTTGAGGCAGACGGAGAGGATGACGACATAGCGATGCTCGCCCATCTCACCGTCTTGCTGAATGATCTCGACGTCCCGCGCGATCTCGCGCTCAAGCCTAATGTCGTCCGCGCCGTCGCGACCCGGGATCACGAAACTGACCCACTCCTCCTCGTCGCGGCTGAAGGTTTCAATGTCGCGCGCGTCGACGGAGGAGGTGGTCGCGCCGGTGTCCAGCTTCGCATTGAAGACGCGCTGGGCGGCCGGCAGGCGGATCTGCTCGATCCAGCCCATGACGTATTGCCCTGGCGTCGCCTGGGCCGGCGTCGGCGCGGCCGCCGCGGCGGCGGTGAGAAAGCCGGCGGCGACGCATAACGCCTGCGCCGGGGAAAGCGGCTTGACCATGATGGAGGTCCTCCGATCTCGTGGCTGTCGCTCTGTCGACGGAGTTCTCGCTCTCTTGGATCGGGGCTTCGGGCCGCCCCTAACTTATGTTAGGGACCGCCGCCCGGCTCGACCGTGCGACAGGTGGGAGGAATTCGCAGGGAATCAACCGCGGCCTCAAGCGCTTTCCAGAAATCGGACGCCAGGGCCTCACATATCCCGGGCCTGCTCGCGCAAGACGAACTTCTGCACCTTGCCGGTCGAGGTTTTCGGCAAATCGCCGAAGATCACCGTCTTGGGGGCCTTGAAGCGGGCCATGTTCTCGCGGCAGAACTCGATGATCTCCTCCTCGCTCGCCTCCGCGCCCTCCTTGAGGGTGACGAAGGCGCAGGGCGTCTCGCCCCACTTCTCGTCGGGCCGCGCGACCACGGCGGCCTCCATCACTTTGGGATGGCGGTAGAGCACGCCCTCGACCTCGATGGTTGAGATGTTCTCCCCGCCGGAGATGATGATGTCCTTGGCCCGGTCCTTGAGCTGGATGTAGCCGTCCTCATGCCAGACGCCGAGATCCCCAGAGTGGTACCAGCCGCCCTTGAAAGCCTTGTCGGTGGTCGGCTTGTTCTTGAGGTAGCCGCGCATGACGACGTTGCCGCGAAACAGCACCTCGCCCATCGTCTCGCCGTCCTTCGGCACCGGCTCGCAGGTCTCTGCGTCGGCGACGATCAGATCCTCCAATACCGGATAGGCGACGCCCTGGCGCGCCTTCTTGGCCGCACGCTCGGCCGGCGGCAGATCGTTCCACTCCTCATGCCAGTCGCACACGACCGCCGGCCCGTAGACCTCGGTCAGGCCGTAGACATGCGTGACGCGGAAGCCCTCTTCCTCCATGCGCTGCAGGACGCTGGCGGGCGGCGGAGCGGCCGCGGTCATCACATGAACTTCATGCGGCAACTCGCGCCGTTCGCTCGGCTTGGCGTTGATCAGCATGTTGAGGACGATCGGCGCGCCGCAGAAATGGGTCGCCTTCTCCTCGTCGATCGCCTGAAAGATGTTGGCGGCCGAGACCTGACGCAGGCAGATGCTGGTCCCCGCCATCGCCGCCAGCGTCCAGGGGAAGCACCAGCCGTTGCAGTGGAACATCGGCAAGGTCCAAAGATAGCGCGCCGCCTGCGGCAAGCTCCAGGTCATCACGTTGCCGACCGCCAGGAGATAGGCCCCGCGGCTGTGATAGACGACGCCTTTCGGGTCGCCGGTCGTCCCGGAGGTGTAGTTGAGGGCGACCGCCTGCCACTCGTCCTCCGGCAGGCCGTACGCATACGCCTCGTCGCCGCCGGCCAGGAAATCCTCGTACTCGATCTCGCCCAGCCGCTCGCCGCCCGGTCCTTCCGGATCGTCGATATCGATCACGACGATCTTCCGTTCCACCTGCTCCAACGCCTTCTTCATCACCGGCGCGAATTCGGTGTCGGTGATCAGCACGTCCGCTTCGCCATGATTGAGGATGAAGGCGACCGTCGCGGCGTCGAGGCGCGTGTTGATCGCGTTCAGCACGCCCCCGGTCATCAGCACGCCGAAATGCGCCTCATAAAGAGCCGGGATGTTCGGCGCCATCACCGCGACGGTATCGCCCAGCCCAACGCCTTTCGCGGCGAGCGCCGACGCCAGACGCCGGCAGCGAGCGTATGTCTCCCCCCACGTGAAGCGGCGCGATCCGTGCACCACCGACTCCCGCCCCGGGTGAACCTGGGCGGTGCGGCGGAGGAAGCTGAGCGGACTGAGCGGCGTGTAATTCGCCGGATTCGCGTCGAGACCGGTCTCGAAGATGCCGGGCGTGGACATGGGGCGGCGCTCCTTCCCTGACGGCGCAAGTGTTTTGCCACACCATGCAGCAGAGACGCGCGCTTGGCGAGAGGGCGTTTTACGCCTTTTCTTCTTCCGGCCAGACCATCCAGGCGGGGCGCACGGGCTCGGCGGCGACGCCGTCGACTTCAAGCCGCTTGCCGGAGGTCTTGGCGTCCTTGACCGCCTTCAGGCGCAAGAGCGCCAGCGCCCAGTCGCCGGCGACCGACCGCAACTCGCCCGCCTCTTTCCCGCCGAGCGTGACCAGTTGCCCCGGCGTCGCCGATCCCCCCTCGAGACGCACCGGCGTCAGGCGCTTCTTGACCAAGCCGCGGTACTTCGTGCGGGCCGTCAATTCCTGCCCCATGTAGCAGCCCTTGTTCCAATCGACGCCGCCCAACTCGTCGAAGCCGTTCTCCAGCAGGATCGCCTTGTCGACTTGAAGATCGGCCGAGCCGTCAGGCAGGCCGAGCGGGATGCGGATCGCGTCCCACGCGCTCTTCTCACCCGCCGCAATCTCCGCCTCGGCGAACGCCGCTCGGGCTTGGTCGGCCGGCGCGAGAACCCTGGCGCCGGCGTCGGCCAGCCGCGGATCGACGAAGGCGACGCCCCCGGCGAAAGCCACGGCGGCGCCGGGCTCGGCGTCGAGGCCGAGCGCGTCGAGCGCGCCGTCGCCTGCAACCTGGAAGACCGCGAGGTCCTTGGCGACGCCCAGCTTGACGTCCGCGCGCAGCACGTAGCGGCGCAGCGTGACGCCCAGATCCATCAGTCGGTCGCCGGACTCGCACTCGATCAGGAGGCGATGACCCTGGGCGACCAAAAAGAAGTCGTGCCGGAACTTGCCCTGAGGGGTCAGCAGCGCGGACCAGATCGCGCGGTCGTCTCCGGCCTTTGCCGCGTCGTTGGAGATCAATCCCTGCAGGAACTCCAGGCGATCCGCCCCGGCGACGGTGACGACGCCGCGGTCTTGGCGCTGGAAGTAGAAGGCGGTGGTCATGGTCGCTGTCGCATCCTCCCTTGAAGGCCTCGGTCGCGCCCTTGTGCGAATGTGGCGCGAGGGCGCGCGCGCCGCAAGGCCGGCCTTCGGTTGGCAAGCCGGGCCGGGAGCGCTATACGGCCCGGAACGCTTGGGTTTGGGCGCGCTTCGCACGCCCCTTCGGAGACGCATGATTGCATGGCGGGTAAGCTCTCGGCTCTTGTGGTCGCCCATAATGAGGAGGCGCAGCTCGCCGACTGTCTGGCGAGTCTCGCCTTCGCCGACGAGCTCGTCGTGGTGCTGGACAAATGCACCGACGGCACGAAGGCGATCGCCGAACGATTTACGGACCGGGTCCTGGAAGGCTCCTGGGAGATCGAAGGCGCACGCCGCAACGCCGGGCGCGACGCCTGCTCTGGCGAGTGGATCCTCGAGGTGGACGCCGACGAGCGCGTGAGCGACGCGCTGGCCCGCGAGATCCGTCAGGCGGTCGCGGCGCACGACGACGGCTATTTCCTCATTCCCTTCGACAATTACGTGGGCGCGCGGCTGGTGCGCTACGGCTGGGGGGCGGCCTGGGGAGTTTCGGCGGCCGCGCGCCTGTCGCGCAAGGACGCGAAACGATGGGGCCTCGAGCGGGTGCATCCGGCCCTGCGTCTGACCGGCCCCGAGCGCCGGCTGACCGAGCGCATGGTGCATTACGTCGATCGCGACATCTCCGACATGATCCGGCGTCTCGACCGATACACCTCGGCGAAGGCCCGCGATCTGCGCGCCAACCCGGACGGCGTCGGGTTCGCACGCAACGTGCGGCGCATCTTCTCGCGCTTTTGGAAATGCTATGTGGGCCGGAAAGGGTATAAAGAGGGGAAATACGGATTTCTTATCGCCCTTTTCGCCGGGCTTTATCCCATTCTGTCTTACCTGAAGGCGACGCTGGAGGACGAGTGACGCGCATCCTGCAAGCGATGGCCGGGGCCCCGGTCGGCGGCGCGGAAGCATTTTTTACGCGCCTTGTCCCGGCTCTGGCGCGCGCCGGCCAACCGCAACTAGCCGTCATCCGGACCAATGCGCCGCGCGAAAGCGTGCTAAGGGATGCCGGCGTACAGACGCTCGCCCTGCCCTTTCGCGGCAAGCCGGACTTCATCACGCCGTGGCTGTTCAAGAAGGCCGCCCGGCGGTATCGGCCGGGAATCGTGCTGACCTGGATGAACCGCGCCACGCGGGCCGCGCCGGTCGGCGACTGGACGCTGGCCGCGCGCCTTGGCGGCTACTACGATTTGAAGAACTACAAGCGGTGCGACCATCTGATCGGCAACACGCAAGATCTGCGCCGCTATCTGATCGCACAAGGGGTTCCGGAGGAGCGGGCCTGGTATTTGCCGAACTTCGTCGACGCGGAGCGTCAGCCGCCCGCCGACAGAAGCGCCTTCGACACACCGAAGGACGCGCCGCTGTTTTTGTGCCTGGGACGCCTGCACAAGAACAAAGGCTTCGATGTCGCGCTTGAGACGCTCAGCCGGCTGCCGAACGCCTATCTTTGGATCGCGGGCATCGGACCGGAAGAGGCGCGCCTCAAGGCGCACGCGGAACGCCTTGGCGTCGCGGATCGGGTCCGCTTTCTCGGTTGGCGGGGCGACGCGCCGGCGCTGTTCGCCGCCGCCGACGTCTTCCTATGCTCGTCCCGGCACGAGCCGCTCGGCAACATCGTGATCGAGGCCTGGGCGCAGGGCGTCCCGGTCGTCGCCGCCGCCGCCCAGGGACCCAGCCAGCTGATCGCGGACGGGACGACCGGCCTGTTGGCGCCGGTCGACGACGCCGACGCCCTCGCCGCGGCGGCGAAGCGGTTGATCGACGACAAAGCCCTCGCGCTAGATCTCGCCGGAAAGGGACATGAAGCCTTTCAGGATCGCTACACCGAGGCCAAGGTGGTCGCGGCCTATCAGGACTTTTTCCATCGCGTGAGGCCTCTAGCGGCGGGCGGGGTCTCAGACTGATGTGCGGGATCGCGGGCTTGATGACGCGCGACGGGCGCCCTCCCGACGCGGCCGTCCTGGACAAGCTGCTGGCGGCGTTGTCGCACCGCGGGCCGGACGGCGACGGCCGTTACGTCTCCGGCGGGGTGGCGATGGTCCAGACCCGCCTCGCCATCATCGACCTCGAGACCGGTGACCAGCCGCTCTACGAGCCCGGCGGGGCTGCGCTGGTCGCCAATGGAGAGATTTACAATTACGTCGAATTGCGCGCGGAGCTGGAGGGCGCAGTCGATCTGCGCACGCGCTCCGACTGCGAGCCCCCCTTGCATCTTTACCGGCGCGACGGGCTGGCCTTCGCCGAGCGACTGCGCGGCATGTATGCGATCGCGATCCACGATCCGGCCGAAGGCGGCCGGCTGGTCCTGAGCCGCGACCCCTTCGGCATCAAGCCGCTTTACTATGTCCAGACGGACGATTGTTTCGCCTTCGCCAGCGAACCGCAGGCGTTGATCAAAGCCGGATTGCTTGGCGAACCGGCGTCCGTCGACGCGGACGCGCGGCGCAGCCAGTTGCAGTTGCAGTTCGGCTGCGGCGAGGCGACGCCGATCCGCGGCGTGCAGCGCGTCGCGCCCGGAGAGACGCTGGTCGTCCAGCGCGGCCGGATCGTGGAGCGCCGGCGGCGCTGCGCCCTGCCCGCGGGCGGGCCGGAAGAGATCGGCGAGGAGGCGGCGATCGCGCGGCTCGACGCCGCGCTGCGCGACAGCGTCGAGGTGCATCAGCGCTCCGACGTGCCCTATGGCCTGTTCCTGTCGGGCGGCGTAGATTCCAGTGCGATCCTGTCCATGATGGCGGAGCTCAACGAACGCCCCGTAATCGCCTTCACCGCAGGCTTCCAGGGCGGGCAGGTCCACGACGAGCGCGATCACGCCTGCCGTTTGGCCGAGCGCCTGGGCGCCGAGCATCATGAAATCGATTTCGCCGAAGCCGATTTCTGGGAGACCCTGCCCCGGATCGCGGCCGCGATGGACGATCCGGCCGCCGACTACGCAATCCTGCCGACTTGGAAGCTGGCCGAGCGCGCCGCCCAGGATTTGAAAGTCGTGCTGTGCGGCGAAGGCGGGGACGAGCTGTTCGCCGGCTACGGCCGCTATCGCGCGCTGAAGCGGCCCTGGTGGTTGGGCGGTCGCGGGATCCGAAATCGCGGCGTGTTCGACGGGTTGGGCGTGCTGCGCGACGCGGCGCGCGGCTGGCGCGATCCGATCGCCGGCAAGGAGGCGATGCATCGCGAAATGGGTCGGAATCGCCTGCAAATCGCGCAGGCGATCGATTGCGAGGATTGGCTCTCCAACGATCTGTTGACCAAGCTGGACCGCTGCCTGATGGCGCACGGGCTGGAAGGGCGCACCCCCTTCCTGGATCCCGCCGTCGCCGACGCCGCCTTCCGCCTGCCCGACGGGCTGAAAATCCGCGGCAAACGCGGCAAGTGGCTGCTGCGCCGATGGCTCGACCGGCGCCTGCCGGAGGCGCAGGCCTTCACCGCGAAACGCGGCTTCACCGTGCCTGTGGGCGCCTGGATCGCCGGACGCGCCGAGCGGCTCGGCCCGCTCGTCGCAACCCACCCCGCCGTGGAGGAGATCGCGGAGCCGGCCGCCGTGCGCGACCTATTCGCCAAAGCCGACCGCAAGCGCGCCGGCTTCGCCGCCTGGGGTCTGCTATTTTATGCGCTTTGGAAAAGCGCGGTCATCGACGGACGCGAGCCCGGCGGCCGCGACGTCTTCGCCATGCTGGAGGAAAGCCGATGAGCGCCCCCGAAAGCCTCACGATCCGCCGTCCCGACGACTGGCATCTGCATCTGCGCGACGGGCCGATCCTGCGAGCGGTCGTCGGCTACACGGCGCGCCAGTTCGCCCGCGCCATCGTCATGCCGAATCTGGTCCCGCCGGTCGTCGCAACGGCTGAGATCGCGGCCTATCGCGACCGCATCCTGGCGGCGTTGCCTGACGGCGCGCGGTTCACGCCGCTGATGACCGCCTACTTGACCGACAACATCGATCCGGACGATCTGGCGCAGGGCCACGCCGACGGGGTGATCACGGCCGCGAAGCTCTACCCCGCCGGGGCCACCACCAATTCGGACCGCGGCGTGACCGACATCCGAAAGATCGACGCGGCGCTGGCCCGGATGGCCGAGATCGGCATGCCGCTTCTGGTGCACGGCGAGGTGACGCACGGCCATGTCGACATTTTCGACCGCGAGGCCGTCTTTATCGAGGAGGTGCTGAAGCCGCTGATGGATCGTCAGCCGGACCTGAAGATCGTGCTGGAGCACATCACCACGGCCGAGGCCGTCGCGGCCGTCGAAGGCGGCGGGGCGCGCATCGCCGCGACGGTCACGCCGCACCACCTCCTGATCAACCGCACCGATTTGTTTCGCGGCGGCGTGCGCCCGCATCTCTACTGCCTGCCGATCGCCAAGCGCGAACGCCATCGCCAGGCGGTGCGCGCCTTCGCGACGTCGGGACAGTCGCGGGTCTTCCTCGGCACGGACAGCGCGCCCCATCCGATCGCCGAGAAGGAGAGCGCCTGCGGCTGCGCGGGCATCTTCTCCGCGCCGAGCGCGCTCGAACTCTACGCCGAGGCGTTCGAAGAGGACGGCGTCCTCGACCGCCTCGAGGCTTTCGCCAGCCTGAACGGCCCCGCCTTCTACGGTCTGCCCGTCAATCAGGAAACGGTGACGCTGACCCGCGCTCCGCTCAATGTGGACGGGCCGATCACGATCGACGCCGACACCGCGATTCTGCCCTTCCGAAGCGGCGAAACGCTGCGGTGGCGGCTCTCATAGGTGACCTGCGATTGCTGCATTTTTGCATCACTCGCGGCCCGATGCCTGAAATGAATAGGGTTTTTGCACGTATTTATGGCAATTTTTTTAACCGCACTGTTGCGGACATTGCTTTTGGGCTATGAGGAACGCTCCCTACAACTAAATCTTTCAGGGATGCGAACGATGAAACCTCAGCGCAACGACTTCGACACACTGACCTATATTCAAAAACGGCAACGGTTCTTGGACGAGCGTGAGATCTCGTTGGTCCAAGACTTCGACCAGGAGGCGTTCGAGCGCGCCTACACCGAACTTCTCGACGAGCCGGGAGGGGCCGGCGTCACGGCGCCGCCCTTGAATTCTGACAGCGTAGAGATTGATCCGGACAATTTTTTCTGGATAGACGTACGCGTCGGCGGCCGTCGCATCGCGGCGCAGGCGATGCGACGTGACACGATCTCTGTGCCGCTATCGCGCTACCTGGATCGGCATTACCGCCGCATTTATTGCAGCGGCGACACCAACGCGATCGCCGGCCACGCCCCCATCGCGGACGTGATCACCGGCGACATCGTTTATCACGGCGGCCTATACATCACGCCGGACTGGCGCGGCGGCGGCCTTGCGACGAATCTCGCGCAACTCGCCATCGCCCTAGCTTATCTGCGTTGGAATCCCGATTACGTGTGGGGTTACGTCTCCGACGCCAAAATCATGCGGGGCTATCACGTCCGGATAGGCTATTTCCACTGTCAGCCCTTCGGAACGCACTATCGAAAGGACCCTCCGGGAATTCCTGGCGACGATTGGATCGTGTGGATGAGCAGAGAGGATCTCAACTGTCAAATGAGAGGAGATCCGAAACACAAACAATCAGTCGAGATCCCGTCTTGGTCTCAAAAGGTAACAGCAGACGATGATACGTAAGGAGGATCTCGGAGCCTCCAAACGTACGAAACGGCACTTTGCAATAATGCAACGCAGGGCGATCGCCATTGGCGGCGACGTCGAAATAGGCCTGCGTGCAAAGCGCCTCAGCGTCGTTATCGGGGATGCCCGAGTCGCCTGACTGGCCGCTCGCCCAGTCCTCGCCGAAAACTTGGGCGGCCGGGCTGTCGGCGCCGACAAAAAGAAGCGGAAACCCGCGCGCCGGGTCCGCGATCGAAGCGTGGCCGCGCGCAAGGATGGCCGCGCCCTCCCCCTCATCGCCCCAATCCAAGCGCCCGTGCGACACGCCGAACCACCGCGTTGCGCGCGCGCACAGGCTGCTGTGGGCGAGGAACGACGGCGCGATCGGGTGGATCAATGCAGAGTTCACCGCGGTCACTATTCGACCTTCTGATCCGCGTGCGTCAATGCTTCGCTGGCGACGCGCAGGAATTCGAACAACCGGTTCAACTGGGCCGTCGATAACTGTTCAAGGTCGTCGGTTCGAAACTGGGACAACGACATAGCCCGCATCATCGCCGTGAGCCCTAGCGCCTTCGCCGTCTCCTCCACCACCAAACGTCTCTGCTGATCGTGCATCGGGCAAGCGTCGGACAACAGACCGCGCAACTCCGCTTTGAGTGCTTCTCGTTGAGCTTGCTGCATAACCGCATCACCTACTGAACGTAAACGTTGCGCAACTATCGCGCGCTCTTTTGGCGAAATCAAGACTCACACGCCCTGAAGGGCCCCGCGCGAGCGCTCATGTGTTATCCGCCACCAGTCTCAGCGAAGCCCGCAGCGCCTGCGGGCGCTCTTCATGCTTTGTCGCGCTAAGCAAAGTGTAGAGAATCACGCACACGCGCCCAAACCGCTCGGCTGACAGTTCGACGCCCATTTCGCGCAAATAGAGCGTCGTCTCTGAAATCACGTCCTGCATGAGATCGGCGGACCATGCGTCTGGTTCCGTCTCCTGCTTACGCATTTCACCGCTTCCGAAGGCCAGCCAATCCAGCCTAACGCCGAGCTTTTCAGTCAGGGTCGCAAGGGGAATCAAGGGCGGGCGCGTCGCCGCGCGGCAATACCGATAGAGCATGTCCTCCGACAACCCGCTCAAAGCCGCGGCCTCCTTCTTTCCGCCGGCCAAGTCGCAAATTTGCTCCAAGCGGCGTCCGAGCGCCACCGCGCAGGGCTCTTCCGAAACCGACGTTCGCGTTCTCGCTCGACTTTCCATCACACACCATTTCTTCGGTTTCGACGGCGTCACAATAAATGTACCTCGTTTCAAATCATGATTGAACTCCAGAATTTTTGCAATTAAGTTCGGTAGACTGGTTGCAGAAATACTACTTTTCTGCAAATTTGTCACAATGCGGCGGCGCTGTATGCGCTGCGGCGACAGCGGTAAATCTGGAGGAGAAGTCAATGGCTGGCTCAAGACATCCCGTCGACGTGGCCGTCGGCGCCCGGGTTCGGGAACTGCGCATCCGCGCCGCCATGTCCCAGACCAAGCTCGGCGAGGCGCTCGGCGTCAGCTTTCAGCAGATTCAGAAATACGAAAACGGCTCAAACCGCATGGGCGCCTCACGCCTCGTGCAGGTGGCGACCGCGCTGAACGTGCCGCTGGCCCAGTTGTTCACCGGCGTGGACATGGCCGAGGCCGACCGGCCGGAACCGGCGCTCGACGGCGAGGCGTCGAAGGTGGCGCGGGACTGGGCGGCCATTCCGAACGAGACGATGCGCGAATCGCTGCGGCAGGTCGTGCGCAGCATGGCGGAGAAGACCGGAACCCATTGATGCGGGATCAGAGCGTCCCGCCGCGCTTCTTGTAGCCCGCCACCGCGTTGGTGATCTCGCTGGCGAAGTCGACCGAACTGTCATCCGGGTGCAACGCCGCCACGATGGCCTCCGAGAGCGGCTTGAGCAGGTCGATCTCCTTCTTCTCGGGCTGTTCGACCGTTTCCCGCAACGAGGCGGTGACGCGGATCAGCGAACTGCAGAGATCGGAGACGTGCGCCCATTTGGTGCCTTTCACCCGCGTGGCCGTGTCGCGCGCCGTCTCGAGCAGCTTGTCGAGCCCGGTCAGCAGATTGGCCGACACCTCCCGCTTCTTGAACTCGGGCAGGACCACCTCCACCAGAAACGCGATGTGGAAAGCGTTGCGCTTGAGCTTCTGATCGTTGATCGAATTTTGCGCTTCCTCGATGGACCGATTCAGCTCGGTTCGGTCGATCTTCTCGCCGCGGATCTTGGCGCGCAGGGTGTTCGGCACCTCAATCTGCGGGATCTCGCTCTTCCGGCTGTCGTCCTTGCGGCGGTCGGGGCCGATATAGTCGCTCGTCACGACGAAGGGTTTGCGCGCCTGGACCAGCACTTTGATGCGCTCAAGGATCTGCGCCGGACTGACCGGCTTCACCATGATGTCGTCGGCGCCGCTAGAGGCGACGCGACGCACCACCTCCTGGGTCGGCTCCCAGATCGTGACGATGACCGGTACGAAGGGATTGTCGCCCAACTTTCCGTGACGGATTTCGCCGATCATGGCGTCGGCGGCGCCCTTGTCCATTTCGGAGTCCAGAATGACCAGATCCGGCTGATCCTTGATCAGCGCTTCGCGCAGGGACTTGGTGCGGTCATAGTCCGAGATGCTCTCGAACCCTTCCCGATTCAGGGCGAGACGCAGCGCCTGCCGCAACGAGCCCTCCGGCTCCCCGAACAGGATCTTCGCGTCCCGTGCGTAAGTGTTTTTGGAGCGCTGTTCAAAAAAGGCCATGGTTCCCCAAAATCGCACGCAAGACGCGCCCCGCCCTGCAACGACGGTCACAGACGCGCGTTGAAACGCCTCCCGTTACCGCACGCCGGCGGCCCCCTCGGGGACGATCTTAGACCGAATTGAAAAGCAGCGCACCCTCGGAACGAGCGCCCAACGGCGCCCCCGCGTCAGGCCGCGGTCTCCGCCTGTTTTGCGCGGCGCGTCCGGATCGCGGCCTGGGCCGCGGCCAGCCGCGCGATCGGCACGCGGAAGGGCGAGCAGGAGACGTAGTCGAGCCCGACGCGCTCGCAGAAGCCGACGGAGGCCGGATCGCCGCCATGCTCGCCGCAGATGCCGAGCTTGATGTCGGCGCGCGTCTTGCGCCCGCGCTCGACCGCGATCTCGATCAATTCGCCCACGCCTTCCTGGTCGAGAGTCTGGAACGGATCCTGCTCGATGATCCCGCGTTTCTCATAGGCGGTCAGGAAGCCCGACGCGTCGTCACGGCTCATGCCGTAGGCGGTCTGGGTGAGATCGTTGGTGCCGAAAGAGAAGAACTCGGCGGACTCGGCGATGCGCCCGGCGGTCAGCGCGGCCCGCGGCAGTTCGATCATCGTGCCGATGTGATAGTCCGGCTGGACGCCCGTCTCGCCTTCGACCGCCTTGGCGACGTCATCGATCACGGCCTTCAGCAGATCCAGCTCCTTCTTTACGCCGACCAGCGGGATCATCACCTCGCACAGCGGCGGGGCGCCGGTCTTCTTGCCCACCTCGACGGCCGCTTCGAAGATGGCGCGGGCCTGCATCTCGCAGATCTCGGGATAGGAGTTCAGCAGCCGGCAGCCGCGGTGGCCCAGCATGGGGTTCGTCTCATGCAGTTGCGCGGCGCGCGCCTCGACCCGCTCGACCGGCACGCCGGTCGCATCGGCGACTTCCTGGAACTCCGCCGGCTCGCGGGGCAGGAATTCGTGCAGCGGCGGGTCCAGCAGGCGGATCGTCACCGGCAGGCCCTGCATGATGGTAAAGATCTGCACGAAGTCTTCGCGCTGCATCGGCAGGATGCGGCTCAACGCGTGTCGTCGACCGGCCTCGTCGCCGGCCAGGATCATCTCGCGCATGGCGACGATGCGGTCGGCCTCGAAGAACATGTGCTCGGTCCGGCACAGCCCGATGCCCTCGGCGCCGAACTTAGCCGCGGTCGTCACGTCCTCGGGCGTCTCCGCGTTGGCGCGCACCTTCAGGCGCCGGGCGCCGTCCGCCCACTCCATGATGCGGGCGAAGTCGCCCGACAGTTCCGGATCGACGGTCGGCACGCGCCCTTCGATCACCTCGCCGGTGGAGCCGTCGATGGTGATCCAGTCGCCGGCCTTCACCGTCACCCCGGCGATCGAGAAGGTCCCGCCCTTGTAGTCGACGCGGATGTCGCCGGCCCCCGCGACGCAGGGCCGCCCCATGCCGCGGGCGACCACCGCGGCGTGGCTCGTCATGCCGCCGCGGGTGGTCAGAATACCCTGGGCGGCGTGCATGCCGTGGATGTCCTCCGGGCTGGTCTCGACCCGCACCAACATGACCTGACGGCCTTCCTGGGCCAGTTTTTCCGCCTCATCGGCGGAGAAGACGACGACGCCGCTGGCCGCCCCGGGCGAGGCCGGCAGGCCCTTGGCGATCACCTTGCGCTCCGCCTTCGGATCAAGGCGCGGGTGCAGGATCTGGTCGAGCGACTGCGGCTCCACCCGCATCACGGCGGCGTCGCGGTCGATCAGCCCCTCGTCGACCATGTCGCAGGCGATCTTGATGGCGGCCTGGCTGGTGCGCTTGCCGTTGCGGGTCTGCAGCATCCAAAGCTTCTGCTTCTGGACCGTGAACTCGATGTCCTGCATGTCGCGGTAATGCGCCTCCAGCGTGCCGCGCACCTCATCCAGCTGACGGAAGACTTCAGGCATCACCTCTTCCATCGCCGGCAGGTCGCCGCCTTGGCGTTCGCGCGCCGCGACGGTCAGATGCTGCGGCGTGCGGATGCCGGCGACCACGTCCTCGCCCTGGGCGTTCACCAGATACTCGCCGTAGAACATGTTCTCGCCGGTCGACGGGTCGCGGGTGAAGGCGACGCCGGTCGCGCAATCGTCGCCCATATTGCCGAAGACCATCGCCTGGACGTTGACGGCGGTGCCCCACTCTTCCGGGATGTCGTGCAGGCGGCGATACGTCACCGCGCGCGCCGTTTGCCAGGAGCCGAAGACCGCGCCGATCGCGCCCCACAGCTGCTCCTTCGGATCCTCGGGGAACGGCCGGCCCAGTTCGTCCTGGACGATCTTCTTGTAGCCGTCGATCAGGCGCTTCAGGTCGCCCGCGTCGAGTTCGGTGTCGAGGATCGCGCCTTTGTCCTCCTTGACGATCTCCAACGCGTCTTCGAACTGGTGATGCTCGACCCCGAGCACGACGTCGGAATACATCTGGATGAAGCGTCGATAGCTGTCATAGGCGAAGCGCTCGTCGCCGGAATGCTCGGCCAGGCCGGCCGTGGTCGCGTCGTTCAGGCCGAGATTGAGGACCGTGTCCATCATCCCCGGCATCGAGACCCGCGCGCCCGAGCGGACGGAGACCAGAAGCGGGTTCGAGGGATCGCCGAACTTGGCGTCGACCGTCGCCTCGATCCTCTCCAGCGCCGTCTCGACCTCGGCCTTGAGGCTCTCGGGATAGGTCTCGCCGTTGGCGTAGTAGTAGGTGCAGACCTCGGTCGTGATGGTGAAGCCCGGCGGCACCGGCAGGCCGATATTCGACATCTCCGCCAGATTGGCGCCCTTGCCGCCCAGCAGATTGCGCATGTCGGCGCGGCCCTCGGCCGCCCCGTCCCCGAAGCTGTAGACCCATTTCGTCATCGCTCGGCCCTATCCTCGCTCGCTCGCGCCCATCGGCGTCGGCCTGTCGCCGTCCGCCCTCGACCAACCCAACCTATCTTTTAACCTTCGATCGCCGAGAAATCGGCGACTTTGCCCATCACGCCGCGGATCTTCGCCAGCAGCGCCAGACGATTGGCGCGCAGGGCGGGATCCTCCGCATTGACCGTCACGTCGTCGAAGAAGGCGTCGACCGGCGCGCGGAGATTAGCTAGCGCCGTCATCGCGCCGTCGAAACGCTCCTCGGCCAAGGCCGCTTCGACCGCCGCCTCGGCGTCGGCCAGCCCGTCGGCGACCGCTTTCTCCGCGCCCAACTGCAGCGCGCCCGCGTCGATCGCCGCGCCGGCATAGGAGCGCTCGTCCTTTTTCTCCTCCGCCTTCAGGATGTTGGCGGCGCGGCGATAGGCGGTCAGCAGATTGGCCCCGTCCTCGCTCTCCACGAAAGCGGTCAGCGCGTCGACCCGGCGCGCGAGGCGCAGCAGATCGTCCTCCCCCTCCAGCGCGAAGACGGCCGAGACCACGTCGTGCCGCAGCCCCTGTTGGCGGTAATGCGCCTTCATCCGGTCTGCGAAAAAGCCCAGCAGATCGCCGGCGAGGCCCGGAAGATCGCGCACGTCGAAACTGACATGCGGCTGCTCGGCGTAGAGGCCCGCCGCTTCCCCGATCAGCTTGGACAGCGGCAGCCGCACCCCGTTCTCCAGCACCAGCCGGATGACGCCCAAGGCCGCGCGGCGAAGAGCAAAAGGGTCCTTGGAGCCGGTCGGCTTCTCGTCGATCAGCCAGAATCCCACCAGCGTGTCGATCTTCTCCGCCAGCGCCAGCGCGACGGAGACCGGCGCGCTCGGGCAGGCGTCGTTCGGCCCGGCGGGCGAGTAATGCTCGGCGATCGCTTGGGCGACGCTCTCGGGCTCGTTCTGCTCCAGCGCGTAATAACGGCCCATGATCCCCTGCAGTTCGGGGAACTCGCCCACCATCTCGGAGACGAGATCGGCCTTGCACAGACGCGCGGCGCGGCGCGCCTCGTTGGCGGGGCAGCCCTTGACCCGGCCTGCGATCACCTCGGCCAGGCTCGCGATCCGCTCCACCCGCTCGGCGACTGTCCCCAGCTTGGCGTGGAAGATCACCTTCCCCAGGCTCGGCAGCCGGTCCTCCAGCTTCACCGCCCGGTCCTGGTCCCAGAAGAATTTCGCGTCGGCCAGACGCGCGCGCAGCACACGCTCGTTGCCGCCGCGGATCGCCTCGCCGCCGTCGTCGGCCAGCATGTTGGCGACGGCCGCGAAACGCGGCGCCAGCGTCCCGTCCGGGCGCACCAGGGAAAAGTATTTCTGATGGCCGCGCATGGAGGCGGTCAGCGCCTCGTCCGGCACGTCCATGAACTGATCGTCGATCCGGCCCACCAGCACGACCGGCCGCTCCACCAGATTGGCGACCTCGTCCAGCAGCGCCGGGTCGTCCTTGACCGTAAGCCCCTCGCGGTCGGCGGCGGCGCGCAGATCGGCGTCGATCGCCTCGCGCCGCTCCTCCGGGTCCAGGATCACCTCGGCCGCGCGCAGGCGGGCGGCGTAATCGTCAAAGCCGGTGACGGCGAAGGGCTCCGGGGCCAAGAAGCGGTGGCCCGCGGTAACGTTAGTGAATTCAAGCTTGTCCGGAAGGTCGACGGCACCAGTGTTGGGAATCGCACGACCTTGCTCATCCCGAAGGGGGGGGATTTGGTACGGCTTCTTCACGCCCAAATCGAGTTCACCGCTCAGCACGCCTCCAGCAAAGACCCCTAGAATGCTGTGCAACGGCCGCACCCAGCGGAATGTCTGGTCGGCGAAGCGCATGCTCTTCGGCCAGGGTAGCTGGCGGATCGCGTCGACGATCAGGCCGGGCAGCACGTCGGCGCTTTTCCCGCCCCGCTTCTCGATCACCGCGAACCAGACCGGCCCCTTGGGCGTGTCGCGCTGTTCGCACTGCTCTAGGCTCGAAAGGCCGCAGCTCTTCAGGAAGCCTTCGACCGCCTTGTCGGGCGCGCCGACCTTGGGGCCTTTGCGCTCCTCCCGGCTGTCGGGCTGCTCGGTCGGCAGACCCTCGACCACCAGCGCGAGCCGGCGCGGCGTCCAGTAGCAGCGCGCCGGCCCGTGCTCCAGGGCCGCGTCCTTCAGCCCCTGCAGGACGAGGCGCTTCAGATCCTCCGCCGCCTGCCGCTGCATACGCGCGGGGATTTCTTCCGAGAACAGTTCGAGCAGGAGTTCAGCCATCGGCTAAAGCTCCCCCTGGCTCTTCAGCCAGGCTTCCGCGCAAGCCTTCGCCAGCGCGCGGACGCGGCCGATATAGGCCTGGCGCTCGGTCACCGAGATCACGCCGCGGGCGTCCAGCAGATTGAACAGATGGCTCGCCTTCAGGCACTGGTCATAGGCCGGCAGCGCGACGCCGCCCGCGATCAGGCGCGCGCACTCCGCCTCCGCATCCTCGAAATGGCGCAGCACCATGTCGGTGTCGGCCAGTTCGAAATTGTGACGGGAATATTCGACCTCGGCCTGATGGTAGACCTCGCCGTAGGTCATGGTCTCGTTGAAGGCGAGGTCGTAGACGTTCTCGACCCCCTGGACGTACATGGCGAGACGCTCGAGCCCGTAGGTCAACTCGGTCGAGACCGGATTGCAGTCGAAGCCGCCCACCTGCTGGAAATAGGTGAACTGGCTCACCTCCATCCCGTCGCACCAGACCTCCCAGCCGAGGCCCCAGGCGCCGAGCGTCGGGCTCTCCCAATCATCCTCCACGAAGCGGATGTCGTGGCGCTTGGGATCGATGCCGATCGCCTCGAGCGAGCCGAGATAGAGCGCCTGGCTGTCCGCCGGCGAGGGCTTCATCAGCACCTGATATTGGTAATAGTGCTGCAGCCGGTTCGGGTTCTCGCCGTAGCGCCCGTCGGTCGGGCGGCGCGAGGGCTGGACGTAGGCCGCCATCCAGGGCTTCGAGCCGAGCGAGCGCAGCGTCGTCGCCCAATGGAAGGTGCCGGCGCCGACCTCCATGTCGTAGGGCTGCAGGATCACGCAACCGCGCTCCGACCAATAGCGGTGCAGCGTCAGGATGATGTTCTGGAAAGTCGCCTCGGGCGCGATCCCGAGACGCGCAATCACGCTCTCTTGCGCCGCCGGCTCGGCGGGCGATGGGGTCGGGTCGGCCATGAGAAGGCGTCGTCCTGTTCTGGCGGCGGAAATCCGCCGCTGTCGGCTCGGGCCAAGGTGCGGCGCAACATAGCGACGGGCCTTAGGGGAATCAACCGCGCGAACAGCGCTTCGCTCGCCCCGCCGGGCGATCCGGCGCCCCCGCGAAAGCGGGGGCCTTTACGATCCGCGCTCGACCGCCCTCGCGCGCTGGAGGAGGTCCCCGCTTTCGCGGGGACGCCTCGCCTTTTTCACCCGCTCAATAAGGACAGCCCGGCCGCCCGCAATTCTCCACGCCCTCAACGGGGACGTAGGCCTTGCAGGTGGGGCACTGCTCGGTCTCTTCGATCCGGCCGGGCTCGCCCGCCTCGCCGGACTTGGCCTTGGTCGCCTTGCGCAGCCGTTCGGAGAAGCTGCGCTCGCCGGTGCGGCGCTCGCCTTTGTTCATCCGCTCCAGCCGGCCGATATATTTGAAGCCGTACCAGACCGCCGCGATCACGGCGACGAGGATGACGAGTTTGGTGAAGGAGAATCCGAGCATGGGGCGGATTTAGCGGGGCGCGGCCGGCCGGGTCAAGCGACCTACAGCCCAAGGCGCGTCCAAAGCGCCCGCTCCTCCGCTGCGGTGAGCAGGCCGTCGGCCAGTTCCGCGCCCCAGCCGTCTACGCCCGGCAGGCCCGGGGCGGCCGCCCCGTCGCCGCCGAAGAGGCGTTGCAGGCGGGACTTGGGCGGGTTCATCAGGCGGAAGCGCACCTTCTCGCCGTAGATCTGGCGCAGCGTCGAGCGCATGTCGCCCAGCCCGTCGACGAGGCCGAGCTCCAGCCCCCGGCGGCCGGTCCAGAACTCCCCGGTGAAGAGCTGATCCATCTCCGCCTCGTCCAGGCGGGTCAGGCGGCGGTCCTTGACGTATTGAATGAACTGCTCGTGCAGATCACGCTGGATGGCCTTCAGACGCTCCACCTCCTCCGGCTTCTCGGGCCGGAAGGGGTCGAGCATCGCCTTCTTGTCGCCCGCGGTGTGGACGCGCCGCTCGACGCCGATCTTCTCGATCGCATCCTGAAAGCCGAAGGAGGCCGAGACCACGCCGATTGAGCCGACGATCGTGCCCGGCATCGCGTAGAGATGATCGGCCGCGCAGGCGAGCCAATAGCCGCCGGAGGCCGCCGCATCCTCGCAGAAGGCGTAGACGGGGATGTTTTTCTGATCGGCCCATTGGCGGATACGTTCGGCGATCAGCGCGCTTTGCACCGGGCTGCCGCCGGGGGAGTTGATCGCGAGCGCCACCGCCCGCGTCCCGCGCGCCGTGAAGGCCTTCTGGATCGGCCCGGCGAGGCTGTCCAAACTCAACCCCTTGCGCCCAAGGCCGCCGCCGGCCGCGATCACGCCGTTGAGGCGCAGCACCGACACCATGGGCTTGCCGCCCATCCCGAACATCGCCATCGCTGTCTTATCCAATTCTGTGCGTGAAAGTCCCCTCCCCCACAAATGGCGAGGGGGGCCGGCGGGTCAAGGCGGGAGGCCGTCAGCGCGCCTGCAGACACGCCGCTATTTCCCGCGCCCGCGCGCCCACGGTCCCAGGGCGCCCGCGCGAAGGCGGGGGCTTCCTTCCTAGGGCGCCCCCGCGAAGGCGGGGGCCTCCTTCCTAGGGCGCCCCCGCGAAGGCGGGGGCCTGGGGCGGGCCGCTTCTGCGCTGGCGCGCCGGGAAAGGTCCCCGCCGTCGCGGGGGCTCCCCCTCGTCCCCCTACCCTTGCGCATCCGCCTCGGCCTCCGCAATCAACCACTGGCGGAAGGTCTCGGCGGCCGGGCGCAGCGGCGACTTCTCGCGCCGGACGATGTAGTAGGCGGTGTGCCGGCGATCCGGCGGCGGGGTGAAGGGGATGACGAGGCGCCCGGCCGCAATGTCGTCGCGCACCTGGGTCTCGACCCCCAGCATCACCCCCTGCCCGCCGATCGCCGCCTGATAGCTGAGCGTCGTCAGCGAGAAGATGACGCCGCGGCGCGCATTCACCTCCGGCGCGCCGGCGCCGGCCAACCAGAGCTCCCACTCCGCATACTCGCTGTCGTGCAGAAGGCGATGATGCGCGAGGTCTTGCGGCGTCTCCAGCTTGGGCGCTTGGGCCAGGTAATCCGGGCTGCACACCGGCACGAGGCGCCCGCCGATCAGCGCCTCGGCGACCAGGCCGGGCCAGTTCCCCTCCCCGTGCCGGATGCCGAGATCGACGTCCTCGCGCTCGAAATCCACCAGTTCCCGCGTCGGGTTGATGCGCAGCTGTATGTGGGGGGCGGTCTGTTCGAAGCGCGGCAGGCGCGGCACCAGCCAGCGCGAGGCGAAGGCGGAGGTGGTGGCGACGTGCAGCGGGCGATCCTCGTCCGCGCGGCGCAGGCGGATCGTCTCCTCCTCCACCCGGTCGAAGGCGTCGCGCACGGCGGCGTAGTAGCGCTGCCCGGCTTCCGTCAGGACGATCGACCGGCCCGCCCGCCGGATCACCGCAAAGCCGAGCCACCCCTCCAATGCGCGCAGCTGCTGGCTGACGGCGGCGTGCGTGACGTTCAAATCGGCGGCGGCCTTGCTGACCGACAGATTGCGGGCGGCCGCCTCGAAGGCGCGCAGTTGGGTGAGGTTGGGAATGGCGCGGCGCATGACAAGAAATGTAACTTGATCTTACATATTTGCAAGAATTGCTGAGTCGCCCGAAGTCAATCTTTTCCCTACATATGATCCCAGAAGGCGGCGCACATCGGCGACGCCAAAGACAAGAAACCGTAAGGAGATTTGCCATGAACCCCTGGAACGACGTGACCCTGAGCCTGACCCGCCTCGGCGACGGCGCGCTGGACGCGCGCACCAACCCCTTCGGCGCCCAGAGCCTGCGCGAGCGGCTCGAGCTGGAGCGCGCCGACCGCAAGGCTCGCGCCCGCCGGCGCCGGCAGGAGGCGGTGGAGGCGCTGTCCGGCGCCGCGGCGGCGGCCTATCGCCGGCTGACCGTCGCCTACACCGAGCGGGCTCGGCGTCGCCTGACCCAGGACGGCGCCGCGGCCGCCTGAGGACCGGCCCGGCGGGTCCGCACGCCCGTCCCGCCCCAAAGCCCCGATCCGTCCGCAGCCCCCGAAACTCAGGCGGACGGATCACGGGCGGGCCGCGGGCCCCCGGATCGGCGTTAGAGGGACAACGCCGCCCCGTCGCGGAGCACCGCCTCCGCCTCGCGGGTGTAGCGTTGTCCCTCTTCTTTTTCGGGATCGCCGGCGTGCAGCATAAGGCCGGCGGCCAACAGGTCGGGGCTTTTCACGCCCTTGCGCGCGCGCACGATCACGCGCTTGGCCGCGCGCCCCGCGCGGGGCCACAGCGGAAAAATCGTGATCGCGCCGGCCCGCCCGCGCAGCAGGGCGCAAATCTCAGAAATCCGATCGGCGCGGTGGATCAGCGTCAGCCCGCCCTTCGGCGCAAGCGCCCGCAACCCCGCCTCGATCCAATCGGCCAACAGCGCCTCTCCCTCCCTGTTGGACGCGGCGCGCTGCGGGTGCGGCGAGGCCGCCGAAGCCTCGGCCCGATGATAGGGCGGATTGGCCATCACCTCGGCGAACACGCCCTGCGGCAGATCGTCCGGCGGGGCCAGCAGATCCCCGGTCAGGATGCGTCCGCGGCCGGCCATGGCGTTCCGGTCCAGATTGGCGCGGGCGAGGTGCGCCGTCTCCGGGTCGCGCTCCATCCCCCAAAGCTCGGCGTGGGCGACGCGCGCGCCGTAGCACAGCAGGGCGACGCCGGCCCCGCAGCCGAGATCCAGCACCGGTCCGCCGGCGCGCGCGCCGCGGTCATTGACGGACGGGACGGCGGCGGCCAGCAGCACCGGATCCATGGCGGCGCGATAGCCCTGTTTCGGCTGGCGAACGCGAACCCGGCCGTCGAGGAAGGCGTCGTCGGTGAAATCGCGAAGAGGCTCTCTCACCAATGCTCCTCCGCCTCCATCAGCAGCCGGCGCGCGCGCTCATAGTCCTCCTCCAGCACCATGAGGCGACGCTCCAGCGCGCCGATCGACCCCTCGGCGACGCTGGCGTGGAGGTCCATCATCACCGCCTCGATGCCGCTTTCGGCCAACAATGCGGTGAGGAAGCTCAGCCGCACCGGATCGTTGCTTCGCACCAGTTCGCGCATTGCTCCTCCGCCCGTCTTCCGCCGCCTGTTGAGCTTGACCCTCCCCCGCCGCGGACTATGGTTCGCGCGTGGGGCGGCGCGCGTCAATCGGCGCGCGCATCCCGCCTCGGGATATGAGTTGGAGAGGGACCGGTGGCGAAGGTGGTGAAGCTGCACGGCGACAAGAACGCCAAGCCGGAGGCGGCGGACGCCCGCAAGCCCTCCTTCGACAATCTCGCGCGGCTGGTCGACGCCGACATGGCGCGGGTGAACCAGCACATCCTCGACCATATGCAAAGCCCGGTGGCGCTGATCCCGCAATTGGCCGGCCATCTGATCGCCGCCGGCGGCAAGCGCCTGCGCCCGATGATGGTCTGCGCGGCCGCCCAGCTGTGCGGCTACACCGGCAGCCGGCACGTCGGCCTGGCCGCCTGCGTGGAGTTCATTCACACGGCCACGCTGCTGCATGACGACGTGGTGGACGAAAGCGACCTGCGCCGCGGGCAGGAAAGCGCCAACGCTCTGTGGGGCAATCAGGCGAGCGTGCTGGTCGGCGACTTCCTGTTCAGCCGCGCCTTTCAGCTGATGACGGCCGACGGGCAGTTAAAGGTCTTGAAGATCCTCTCCGACGCCTCGGCCGTGATCGCCGAGGGCGAGGTGCTGCAGTTGATGACGGCGAACGCCCCCGACACCTCGGAGGAGGATTATCTGCGCGTGATCCGCTCCAAGACGGCCGCGCTGTTCGCCGCGGCCAGCCAGATCGGCGCCGTCGTCGCCGACCGCCCGCACAAGGAGGAGGAGGCGCTCCACTCCTACGGCATGAATCTGGGCGTCGCCTTCCAGCTGGTGGACGACGTGCTGGACTACTCGGCCGACCAGGCGGCGCTGGGCAAGACGATCGGCGACGATTTCCGCGAGGGCAAGGTGACCCTGCCCGTCGTCCTCGCCTGGCGGCGCGGCACGGAGGAGGAGCGGGAGTTCTGGCGCCGCACCGTCGAACGCTCCGAGCAGGAGGGCGGCGACCTGGAGCGCGCGATGGAGATCATGGCGCGCCACACGACGCTGACCGACACGCTGGAGCGGGCGCGGCACTACGGCGCGATCGCCCGCGATTCACTCGGCATCTTCCCCGACGGCGAGGTGAAAAGCGCGATGCTGGAGGCCGTCGACTTCGTGATCGATCGGGCCTATTGAGCGCGTCGCCGCGCTTCCCTCAACTCATCACGTAATCGCGCAGCGCCTCGGCCTCGTGCTGCAGAGCGGCGATGCGATGCTTCACGACGTCGCCGATCGAGATCACGCCGACCAGCTTGCCGCCCTCGACGACCGGCATGTGGCGGAAGCGGCCCTCGGTCATCTTGCGCATGACGCTGTCGATGGTCTCCGAGCGGGTGACGGTCGAGACCTCCGCCGTCATCAGGCTGGCCACAGTCTGGGTCATCACCGCGGGGCCGGCGGCCCCCAGGCCGCGGACCACGTCGCGCTCGGAGAGGATGCCGCACACGCTCTCGCCGTCGACGACGACCAGCGCGCCGACCTTCTTCTCGGCCAG
Organism: Marivibrio sp.; assembly: GCF_040218065.1. Classification (NCBI taxonomy): domain Bacteria; kingdom Pseudomonadati; phylum Pseudomonadota; class Alphaproteobacteria; order Rhodospirillales; family Aestuariispiraceae; genus Marivibrio; species Marivibrio sp. The sequence goes on from NZ_JAVJQE010000013.1 coordinate 739,450, forward strand.
AACGGCCACCGCTTTCGAGATCGGCAAATCGGCGGTCACGGTCAGGACGTCGCCGTTTTCCTTGGACGCCAAGATTGACGCTACGCTCATGGCTGCTTTCGCCTCCTTGTTCCCTCCCAGGGCGGACGGAGACATGGTAGGCGGCCCCGCCCGTCTTCTTGCCGGGGCAGTATAACCCATTCGAGCCTCAGTGATAACCGCACCGACCGGCGGGGGCGCGGCTCCTCAGAACGCGCTGTTCGGCTCCTTGAGGAAGGCGGCCTCTTCCGCGGTCGTCTCGCGGCCGAGGACCTTGTTGCGGTGGGGAAAGCGGCCGAAGCGATCGACGATCTCCTTGTGGCGCTCGGCGAACCAAAGGGCGTCGGGGTCCTCCAAGGTCGCGAACAGATCGACGCAGCGCGCCTGATCCTCCGGCGCCTCCGAATGCATGAAGGGCATGTAGAGGAATTGGCGGGCGCGCGCGCTCATGCCGCGGTCGAGCCCGCGCTCGATCGCCTCGTCGGCCAGCGCGCGCGCCTGATCGTCGGTCGCGTAGGCTCGCGGATCGTCGCGATAGAGATTGCGGGGGAACTGGTCCAGCACGATGACGGCGGCCAGCAGCCCGCCCGGGCTTCCCGCCCAGTGCGGCATGGCGCCGGTCGCGACTCGCGCGGTCAAGGTGGCGAAACGCTCGGCGATCGCGGCGTCGACGCGGTCGTCTTTGGCGAACCATTGCCTGGGCGTCAGTTCCCCGAACCAAAAATCGAGGACGGACTGCGCATCGTCGTCCGGTCCCTCGACGCCAAGCGTCCCGACGTCCGATCCGACCGGCCGCTCGACAGTCTGATCGCCGCCCTCTTGGGAGCTTTGCGCCGCGTCCGTCGCCGCCGCCTCGTCGCTCTCGTCCATCCCGACGCTCTCCCTGAGGGGGCGGGAGTCGGATCGAAAGCGACCCGCTCCGCCGCTGGCTCCGCCACCGCCGCCGCCGTTGCCGGCGATCAAGCCTATGGCCTTGAAAGCGCGGGCGCAATCGCCGCCGGGGGCGGACGCGCCGCGGGCGAGAAAAGCGCCGCCCGATAGGCTTGCGCCGCTCCAGCCGAACAGCTATAAGCCGATCCGCCGCGGCGAGGCGAAAGCCCCGTCGGCCGGTCGGAACGGAGCGTAGCTCAGCCTGGTAGAGCACTGTCTTCGGGAGGCAGGGGTCGTTGGTTCAAATCCAGCCGCTCCGACCACAGAAAAGCCCCGCGATCCAATGGATCGCGGGGCTTTTCTTGTCAGGAGCGCCGGCGTGATTGCGCATCGCTGGGGAGCGTGTTCGGCTTTAAGGTGCGGCCGGCCCGCGTTCCTTCTACACTGGGCGAGACGCCCGGCGCGCCGGATCAAGACACCGAGGGTAGAGCGCCCCCATGCTCATGTTCGTTCTGTTCTTGGCGATTTGCGCCGTCCCGGCGGCGGCGGGTTTGTTCTTCAAGCCGGGGGAGTGGTATCGCACGCTCGACAAACCGAGCTGGACGCCGCCGGACTGGGTGTTTCCGATCGTCTGGGCCGCGCTTTACCTGCTGATGTCCTGGGCGGCGGCGCGAGTGGCGAGCTTGCCGGACAACGATCTGGCGCTCGGCCTCTGGTCGCTTCAGATCACCGTCAGCACGCTTTGGTCCGCGGTCTTCTTCGGGCTCCGCCGCATCGCCGCGGGGGCGGCGATCATCGTCATTCTCTGGCTGGCGGTGGCGGCGACCACGGCCGCCTTCCTGGCGCACGACCGGATCGCGGCGCTGATGATGGTCCCCTACCTCGCCTGGGGCGCCGTCGCGCTGGCGCTCAACCTTTGGATCATGAAACGCAATCCGCAGCCTGCGTGAGCCGCTCGCGTCGCGTCCGCCCTAGGTCGGCGCCCGCCCGCCCGTCGCGTCCTCCGGGGCGAGCAGGATGACGCGCCACATGTCGCGGAAATGGCGGACCGGGTCGAAACCTGTTCCGGCGTGCATGGTGCAGCGGTTGTCCCAAACCACGAGGTCGCCCGGCCGCCAGTCCCATTTGATCGTGAAGGCCGGTCCGGTCAGAAACGGCAGCAAGTCGCGCAGGATCGAAACGCTTTCATCCTCGATCCCTTCCAGGTCCCAATAATCCTGTTGGGCGGGGGCGACCGGCGTCCCCTTCGGCAGCAGCGCGCAGGTCGAGCTGTTCAGCCCGTATATCGCGGGCTCGCCGCTCACCGGATGGGTCAGGACGACGGGAACGCGGTTTGGCGGATTCGCGGCGCGCTGCGCCTCGCTCAGCACGGGATAGGTCGGCGTGTAGCGGTTGATTTTTCGGTCGTGGTGGGCGAGCGAGCAGACCGCCTCAAGCCGTGATAGCGCGTCCTGCGTCGCCGCGTTCAGCGCCGCATAGGCGCGCCGCGTATCCGCGAAAAGCGTTTGCCCGCCCCGTTCGGGCGCGGCCTTGCAATGCAGGAGCGAGCCGATCGGCGGGTTCGGATTGAACACCGAATCGGTGTGCCAGACCGGGCGCTGCGTGATCGGGTCGTAGCGGATGTCGGCGTCGTCCTCGACCAGCGGCGCGTCGACATACTGGGCGATGAAGGCGCCCGTCTCGTCGCGCGCATTGCCGATGCGAAGGATCGGCGTGCCCGGGACCGAGAGGGCGTCGCGGGCCGAAGCGACCGTGCGATCGACGGTCCCGAAGACGTCGCCCCAGTCCATCATTTCGTCCGGCGAGAGGTCGGCCAGCGCCTCGCCCCGAACCGCAAGCACACCGTGCTCGGCCCACAAGGCCGACGCCTCGGCCTGAAAGGCGGGGTCCGTGAGCCGCGCCGGCGCCACGTCCTCGATCAGCACGCCGAAGTCGCCGTTCAGCGTTCGCACGCTTTCCTGCATGATCGCGCTCCTTCTGCGTCGTCTCCGTCGCGGCCGGGCCGCATCGTGCGTCCCTGACGCACGCTACAGGACAAGACCAGGCTTTGGCGAGATCGGCGCAAGGCCGCCTCTTCGCGGCGACGCGGCGCGGATCCGACGCCGCGCGGACGCCGGCCCCCGTCCTCGCGCCGCAAGCCGGCGCATGATCCCGGCCGGAGCCGAGGAGCCTAGGAGGCGTCGACGCGTTGCGGGCGACCGGTGAACGAGGCCGGGCGGCCGTATTTATATCAGGATTTATATCTGGCGGCCTTGCTCTCGCGCCCGCCCGCCAGCGTCCCCATATGCGACAGGCGGCGCAAGCTCGCCAGGCGACACGCGCCTGACGGGCGAGACGACCGAACGAGGCCAGACGCCCTCTTGACCAGACTGACGGTCCGTCACCGGACCACCTACCGCTACGCCGCGCCGACCGCCTTCGGCCCGCACCGGCTCATCCTGCGTCCGCGGGAGAGCCGCACCCTGCGGCTCCACGCCTACGAGCTGGAGACGGACCCGCCCGCGCAGGTGACCTGGGCGCACGACGTGGCCGGCAACGCCGTCGCGACCGCTCTCTTCTCCGGCCAATCCCGCACGCTGGCGATCGACAGCCGCGCCGAGTTGACGCTGGACGCCGAAGAATGGCCGGTGTTCGACATCGCGGCCTCTGCCGCCGCCTATCCTTTCCTGTTGAGCGAAGATGAGGCGACCGACCTCGGCGCGTTGCGCCTGCAGGCGTATCTCGACCCGACCGGGGCGCTCCACGCCTGGGCCCAGAGCTTCGTGGCCGGGCCAGGGACGGACACGCTCTCGCTGCTCAAGGATCTCAGCAACGGCGTCGCCGCGCAGATCGCCTATGAGGTGCGCGAGGACGACGCGGCCCAGACGCCCGTCGAAACGCTGTCGCGCGGCCGAGGCTCCTGTCGCGATTTCGCGGTCCTGTTCGTCGATGCGGTGCGCAGTCTCGGCTTCGGGGCGCGCATCGCCTCAGGCTATCTGTACGACCGGGACAGCGACGCGATCGGATCCGCCGGCGCCGGCTCGACCCACGCGTGGGCGGAAGTCTATCTCCCAGGGGCCGGCTGGATCGTCTTCGATCCGACCAATCGCAGCGTCGGCGGCTTCAACCTGATCCCGGTCGCCGCGGCCCGACACATCCGCCAGACGATGCCGGTGTCGGGCAGTTTCATCGGCGACCCCGACATGTTCGAGGCGTTGGAGGTCTCCGTGTCCGTAACGCCCGTCTAGGCCGACGCCCCCGTTCGGCTCACGCCGAGCGGCGCGTCGCTCAGTCTTTCGCGCGGCGAACCGCCCGACGCGAGGCCTCCGGAATGCGCCCCGGCACGATGTAGAGATCGTCGAATTTGCCCAGACGCTTCAGCGCCTCGAGGTCGAGGATTTCGAGCCATGCGCCGTCGAGCCGCACCAACCCGCTTTCCGTCAGCCGACGAAGCGTGCGGTAGATGTGGATCGTGGTGAGCCCCATCGCGTCGGCCAGCTGTTCCTTGGTGACGGGGAAATGCAGCCGATCTTCCTCGGCGAGCCCCAGCGCCTCAAGCCGCAGCCGGGTTTCGACGAAGAGGTGGGCGAGACGCTCCAATGCGAAGCGGCGCCCGATGCTGGCCAGGCGTTCGGCCAGCGCCGACTCGTCCTTGGCCGTCGCCCACAAGAGCGCCATGCCGAGATGCGGCGCCGACGCAGCGAGGTCGATCAACTCGGCCGGGCGCAGCACCACAACGGTGACGTCGCTCAGCGCGCTGGCGTCCTGGGTGGAGACATGTTGAACCAGCGCGTCGAACCCGACAACATCGCCCGGCAGCGCAAAGCGGGTGATTTGCCGCCGGCCGTCGCTTAGATGCCGGGCGCAGCCGACCCAGCCGGCCTTCAGAACGTAAACCGCATCCTGTTCGGCCCCTTCAGATAATAGCGCGGCCCCGCGACGAAAACGCAGCTCCGTCTCGGAGAGCGAACGCAGACGCGCGCGATCGTCGTCGCTCAACGTCATGACAAGGCCGAGCTTGGTCTCAAGCGGGCGGTCCAGTCGAACGCCCCCGCCCCCGCCGCCTCGCGTCCCAGACAATACATCCATCCTTTAGGACCTCTTGCTGTTACGGCGCCGCCGCGGGCGCCGGCCCGTGCGCCCCGCGGGGGAGCGTAGCCCGAAGCGCGCGGGAATGCACGAAGGCAAGCGGCCCGCACAAGATTATTTCGTTTTCCTGAATACCTAACCTATGTGATATCACGTAGACCCGCCGCGCTCCTAAGCTAAGCCTACGCTAACCGAACAGGCGGTCCGCCCGCCGAAAGGAGCCGAGCATGGCCGACAGAACGGACGCGACGCGAAACGGCGAGCCGGCCGCCCGGACTTCCGCCGTCCCGACGCCTGACGCCCCTGAGGCGGCGGGCCGGGAAACGGGCGCCTATCGCGAGGCGCTTGAGGATTACGCCGACTTGATCGCCAACCCGGGGGACGATCCGGACGCGATGCGTCGGCTGGAGCGGCGCATCGCCGATCATTTGGTGGACGGCGCCGCGCCCGAGGCGCCCTCTCCCGCGCCCGAGGCGCCGAGCGTCGCCAAGACGTAAGCGCGCCGTGAGCGCCGGCCTTCCGGCCGGTGCGGCGGGTCCTTCGCGCCTCCCCCTAACCGCAAGGACCCACCCAAGCGCCGCACCGCGCCGGTCCAGAGGGGCCGCCCGCCGCCACGCTCCGGGCGGCCCCTCCTTTCTTCCGCCGAACTGGGCCGCCCTCCGGGGCGGCTCTTTTTTTGCGCCGGCCTGTTCTGGCGCGCCCGCTCGCGGGCGCGCCGCCTTCGCACGACCGCGCGCGTGCGCCGCGGTTGCGCCGGCCCGGCCCATGGCCGATATATCCGAGGCGGCCGCGCGGCGATCATCCTTTCCGCGCGGCGCGGATGGACAAAAAACGGGAGCAGATAATCGTGCGTAAGACCGACTTCTACATCGACGGCGCCTGGGTCGCGCCCGGCGCGCCCAATGACTTCGACGTCATCAACCCGGCAGACGAGCAGGCCTTCGCCACCATCTCGCTCGGCGCCCAGAGCGATGTCGATCGGGCCGTCGCCGCGGCCAAGCGCGCCTTCCCCGGCTACGCCGCCACGCCGCATGGCGAGCGCATCGCGCTGTTGGAGAAGCTTTACGAAATCTACAAGCGCCGCATGGGCGAGATGGCGGAGACCATCTCGAAGGAGATGGGCGCGCCGATCAAGCTGGCGACCCAGGCGCAGGCCGCGGCCGGCCTCGGCCACATCAAGGCCTTCCTGCGCGACCTTAAAGAGTTCGAGTTCGAGCGCCCGCTCTATCCCGACCAGCCTGAGGAGCATATCGCGCACGAGCCGATCGGCGTCTGCGGGCTGATCACGCCGTGGAACTGGCCGATGAACCAGGTGACGCTGAAGGTCATCCCGGCGTTGGGCGTCGGCTGCACCGTGGTCCTGAAGCCCTCCGAGATCGCGCCGCTTTCGGCCATGCTGTTCGCCGAGATGGTGGACGAAGCGGGCTTCCCCAAGGGCGTCTTCAATCTGGTCAACGGCGACGGGCCGACGGTCGGCGCCGCGCTCTCGAGCCACCCGAACGTCGATATGATGTCCTTCACCGGCTCGACCCGCGCGGGCGTGGCGGTCCAGAAGGCGGCGGCCGACACGGTCAAGCGGGTGACGCTGGAACTCGGCGGCAAGGGTCCGAACCTGATCTTCGCCGACACTGACGTCGCCAAGGCCGTCAAGCGCGGCGCGATCGGCTGTTTCATGAATTCCGGCCAGAGCTGCAACGCCCCCACCCGGATGCTGGTGGAGCGCAGCGTCTATGACGACGCCGTCGGCGCGGCGGTCGAGGCCGCCGGCAAATGCGCCGTCGGCGACCCGGCCGAGGACGGAAACCACATCGGCCCGCTCTCCTCCGCCCAACAGTTCGACAAAGTGCAGACGCTGATCCAGGCCGGCATTGACGAGGGCGCGCGCCTCGTCGCCGGCGGCGTCGGCCGACCCGAGGGTTTCAACCGCGGCTATTACGCACGGCCGACGGTCTTCGCCGACGTAAACAACGAGATGACCATCGCGCGCGAGGAGATCTTCGGCCCCGTGCTGTCCATCATGCCGTTCGACAGCGAGGAGGAGGCGATCGCCATCGCCAACGACACGCCCTACGGCCTGACCTCCTATCTGCAGACCGACGACGTGGAGCGCATGCGCCGCGTCTCGCGCCAACTGCGCGCCGGCATGGTGCAGATGAACGGCGCCTCCCGGCCCGGCGGCAGCCCCTTCGGCGGCTACAAGATGTCCGGCAACGGCCGCGAAGGCGGGCGCTGGGGCATCGAAGACTATCTGGAGGTGAAGGCGATCAGCGGCTGGAAGTAGGCCTGCACGGCTGACGCGCAATCGCAAGCCCCCGACGCCGTACCGCGTCGGGGGCTTTTTTATTGCGATGCAGCATAGGACGCTATAGAACCGGCGCATTCCTTGTCGGCGGCCGCCGCGCGCGCCGCGCTCTCACCCGTTCGCGCAACGCGTCATCGGACGACGGCCCGCAGCATCCGTCGCCGGACGCCGCCCTTTTTTTAGGTCTTGGCCCATGCCCTCCCTCGCCGCCTATCGCGACCAATGGGTCGGAAGTCTTCGCGGCGACGTGCTGGCGGGGCTCGTGGTCGCGCTGGCGCTCATTCCGGAGGCGATCGCCTTCTCGATCATCGCCGGGGTAGACCCGAAGGTCGGGCTCTACGCTTCCTTCTCGATCGCCGTGGTCACGGCGATCGCGGGCGGGCGGCCGGGCATGATTTCGGCCGCCACCGCGGCGACCGCGGTCCTAATGGTCACGCTGGTGAAGGAGCACGGGCTGCAATATCTGCTGGCGGCGACCGTATTGGCGGGCCTGCTTCAGATCGCCGCCGGCTTCCTGCGCCTCGGCGATCTGATGCGCTTCGTCTCGCGCTCGGTCATGACGGGGTTCGTCAACGCGTTGGCGATTCTGATCCTGATGGCGCAGCTGCCGGAGCTGATCGGCGTGCCAAACCTAACTTATGTTATGGTCGCGGGCGGTCTGGCCATCATCTATCTCTTCCCCTACGTCACGAGGAAGATCCCCTCGCCGCTGATTTGCATTCTGGCGCTGACGGCGGTCGCGATCGCCTTCGATCTGGACGTCCGCACGGTCGGCGACATGGGCGCGCTGCCGGACACGCTGCCGATCTTTCTGCTGCCCGACATACCGCTGACGTGGGAGACGTTGCAGATCATCCTGCCCTACTCGGCCGCGGTCGCCGCCGTGGGACTGCTGGAATCGCTCATGACGGCCTCGATCGTCGACGAGCTGACCGACACCCCCAGCGACAAGAACCAGGAATGCGTCGGCCAAGGCCTGGCCAACACGGCGACCGGCTTCATCGGCGGCATGGCGGGCTGCGCCATGATCGGCCAGTCCATCATCAACGTGAAGTCGGGCGGGCGCGGTCGGCTGTCATGCCTGTGCGCCGGCGTCTTTCTGCTGTTCATGATCGTGGCGCTCGGCGATTGGGTGCGCCAAATCCCGATGCCGGCGCTGGTGGCGATCATGATCATGGTGTCGATCGGCACCTTCAGCTGGTCGTCGATCAAGGATCTGCGCCGGCATCCGCGCAGTTCCTCTATCGTCATGCTGGCGACCGTCGTCGCGGTGGTCGCGACGCACAATCTGGCGATCGGGGTGCTCACGGGCGTGCTGCTGTCCGGCATCTTCTTCGCGGCCAAGATCGCGCAGCTGTTGCGCGTCACCTCCACCCTGTCCGACGACGGGACCGAGCGCGTCTATCGCATCGAAGGGCAGATCTTCTTCGCCTCCGCCGACGCCTTCGCCCGCGCCTTCGACTTCAAGGAGGCGTTGGAGCGCGTGGTGATCGACGTCAGCCGCGCGCACATCTGGGACATCTCCAGCGTCGCAGCGCTGGACATGGCGGTGTTGAAATTCCGCCGCGACGGCGCCGAGGTGCAGATCGTCGGCATGAACGCGGCGAGCGAGACCATCGTCGACCGCCTGGCGATCCATGACGAGCCGGGCGCGCTGGACCGCCTGACGGGCCATTAGGAGCGTTCGATGACACGACTGATCGCTTTGGTCGACGCCTCGATCTACGCCGAAAGCGTCTGCGACCACGCCGCCTGGGCGGCCGAGCGCCTGAACGCGACGGTGACCCTGCTGCACGTCATCGGCCGGCGCGAAGGCGAGGGCGCGCCGCAGGACATCAGCGGCGCCATCAAGCTCGGCGCGCGCACGGCGTTGCTGGAAGAGCTGGCCGCGCTCGACGCCGAACGCGCGAAACTGGCCCAGAAGCGCGGCCGCGCGATCCTAGAGGACGCCGAGGCCGTTCTGAGCCGCGACGGCGTCACGCAGGTCACGCGCAGCCTGCGCCTCGGCGATCTGCTCGAGGCGCTGGCCGAGGCGGAGCGCGAGGCGGACCTGATCGTGGTCGGCAAACGCGGCGAGGCGGCCGATTTCGCCGCCGGGCATCTCGGCTCCAATCTTGAGCGGATCGCGCGGGCGAGCCGCAAGCCGCTGCTGGTCGCCGCGCGCGCCTTCAAGCCGATCGAGACGGTTTTGATCGCCTTCGACGGCGGCCAGAGCTGCCGCAAGGCCGTCGACCACATCGCCAACAGCCCCTTGTTCCGCGGTCTGACGTGCCGAGTGATGGCCGCGGGCCGCGAGACGCCCGAGTTGCGCCGGAAATTGGATGAAGCCGCCTATCAGCTGCGCCATTCCGATCTTGAGACCAGCGTCGAGATCGTCCCCGGCCAGCCGGAGGAGGCCATCGCCGCGATCGTCGAGGCTGGCGGCGCCGACCTGCTGGCGATGGGCGCCTACGGCCATTCGCGCATCCGCACGCTGATCATCGGCTCCACCACCTCGGAGATGCTGCGTTCCTGCCGCATCCCGGTGATGCTGTTCCGTTAGGACCCGGGGCCGTCCTCCGGTCCGAGTCCGGCCAGATCGCGCAGGTAGGGCAACCGCGCCTGCGCCGCCGCGACGGCGTGCGGCGCGATCGTCGCGGCCAGCGCCGTCGGCGCCTCCCCCGCCCGCGCGACATCCTCCCCGTCGGGGCCGACGATGCAGCTTTCGCCAAGATAGCGCAGGCCCCGCTCCGCCCCCGCATGGTTGGCGTAGGCGACATAGACGCCGTTCTCGAACGCGCGGGTGGGGATCAGCTTGCGCGCGACGACCGGCCAATCGGCGCTGAGCGCGGTGGGGACCAGCACCAGCTGCGCGCCCGCCCGCGCGGCCAGGCGCACGGCCTCAGGAAACTCCGCCTCATAGCAGATCAGGGTTGCGATCGTCAGGCCGTTCAGGGTGAAGAGCGGCCCGCCGCCGCCGGGCGCGAACAGATCGCGCTCCGGTCCCGGCGGCAGCACGCGCTTGCGCACCAGCGTCAGCCGCTCGCCGGCGGCGTCGACGGCCTGGACCGAGTTGTAGAGGCGGCCTTGCGCGCGCTCGGCGAAGCCGTAGAGGATCGCGGCCCCGCTCTTGCGGGCGAGGACGGTGACGGCGGCCGACAACGGGCCGTCCGCAGGCTCCGCCAGATCCTTGAACGCCGCGCCGGCGTTGTAACCGTGGGCGAACAGCTCCGGCGTCAGCACAAGGTCCGGGCGCTCATCGCGCGAGACCAGATCCTCCAGCTGCGCCTCCAGCCAGGCGAGGCGGGCGGCCGGACTTCCCAGGGCGCCGTCGCTCTGCAGCACGGCGAGCGAGAGGGGTCGCGGCCCCGTCCGCCGGACGACGCGGATGGTCATGCCGGCGTCACCATGATCTCGCGCGGATAGTCGGTCAGAAACTCGAAGCCGTCTTCCGTCACGACGATCGAATCCCCGATCCGGCCGCCCAGATCGTCGCCCAGCGACACGCCGCCGTCGACCGCAAAGGTCATGCCGGGCGCCAGCGCCGTGCGGTCGCCCGCCTTCAGCTCCGGCGCCTCCAGATAGGCGACGCCGATCGACCGGCCGGTGCGGTAGCCCGCCTCGAAGCCGCGCGCGCGGTAGACGGCGTCAGCCGCCGCCGCGACATCCTCGGCCGCGACGCCGGGGCGGATCGCGTCCAGCGCGGCGCGCTGCGCGTCGATCGCGGTCTGCTGCGCGCGCTCCGCCTCGCGTGAGACGCGGGCGATGTGGAACAGCCGATCGAATCCCAGCTTGTACTGCTTGAACTGCGCCATGGTGCAGAAGCAGAAATAGACCGGATCGCCGACCTCATAGGGCTTCACGCTGGCGCGGCGGTGAACCATCGCCGTGTCCGCCCCGCTCTGCAGGATCGCCAGATTGTGGATCAGGGGGGAGACGAAGCGCTCCCACCCCTCGGCGGTCAGGAAGCCGGCGGCGGCCTCCGTGCCCGCCTCGATCACCGCCAGCGCCGAGCGGTATTCCGGCGCGCCGGGCTGGAGCGAGGCGTGCGCCGCCGCCATCATGGCGCCCGCGATCCGTCCCGCCTGGCGCATCACGTCGATCTCCAGCGGCGACTTGATCATGCGCTGCCCGCCCAGGATCGGGCCGACATCCTTGAGCGGGGTCGCCGGACGCGCCTCGTCGAACCAGCCGCGCACCAGCGCCGGCAGCGCGCCGCGCTCCACCCAAAGCACCTCGCCGGTCTCCGGCCCCAGCAGGTCGGCCAGGACCGCCGCCCAGCCGCGCGGGCCGGAATCCTCCCACGGCCGGACGTCGGCGATCCAGGTCATCGCCTCCACCATCCGGCTTTCCATCAAGGGCGTGACCACGGCCGGCTCGCCCTCCGCCGGAACCAGCAGCAGCGTCGGGCGGCCGAACTCCACGCCCAGATAGCCCCAGAAGCCGCCGAGATAGGCGATCGAGCTCTCGTCCGTGAAGAGGGCCTGCGGGATCGCGCGCGCCCGCATGGCGGCCTGCAGGCGGCGCGTCCGCTCCTCGGCCTCGGCCAGCAGCGGCGGACGCGTCACGTGCCGATCCGCGGCGGGCCGCCCTTGTCGGCCTGGCTGGGGCCGAAGGCCTTGTCGAGGATGTGGGTCGAGTTCTCGGCCAGCTTGATGGCCTCCGACAGGTGCTCGAGAATCTTGATGTTGTTGGCCAGCACCTGCTGCGCCTCCGGGCGCATGTCGTCGGTGATCTTGGTGCAGCGCGTCAGCACCTCGCGGCGCAGCGCCATCAGCACGAGTTCGAGCTTCAGCCCGGTCGGATTTTCTTCTGAGACGAGATAATGGGTCATCGGCGGACCTCCCTGGACGCTTTATCGACAGGAGCACTGTGCGCCGATTTGCGCGGCCTTGGAAGGCGGGGCGACGGCGCGGCGGGAATTCCTTCCGGCCGCAAGCTCCAAGCGGCGCCGTCCCGGCCGCAGCGACGCGGAGAGCCGGGATATCGACGGGCGCGCCTGTCGCGAGATCCCGGGTCGACCTGACGTCCGCCCGGGATGACATCCCTTCTGAAAATCCGAGGACTCGCCAAAGGCCGTCCTCCGTCACCCCGGCCTTGCGCCGGGGGAATAGCGGTGCGCGCCGGCGGACGCGAGAGGCGGTTGGCCCGGAACTAGTCCGGGCTGACGAGGCGGGAGGCCCGCGGCTCGCGGATCGTCCTTCTGCATGGACTGACTTGACGACATCGCATTCCGAGAGGCCCGGCGCCGCCTACCCCCCCGCCATCTTCGGCAGGAGAAAGACCTCCGAATCCGGCTTCACCTCCTGCATCAGGTTCTGCCGGTAGATCTGCCCGTCAAGGGAGACGGTCACGCCCTTCTTCAGGATGGGCTGCAGGTTTGGGTGTTTTTTGCCCAAATCCTGCAGCACCTGATAGATGTTCTCGCCCTCCGCCTCCAGCGTCTCGGCGCCGTCGGCGTAGTCGCGCAGACTTCCCCAGAGCGTGACCTGGACCATCCCTACTCCGCCGCTTTCGCCGTCGCCTCGCTGTCGCGCAGGAGCTTCAGCATCCGCGGCGGCGACATCGGGATCTCCGTCGCGCGCACCTTCGCGGCGGCCGAGACGGCGTTGGCGATCGCGCCCATCGGGGGCACGATCGAGGTCTCGCCGACCCCGCGCACCCCGTAGGGGTGGCCCGGATTCGGCTTCTCGACAATCACCGTCTCAATCATCGGCAGGTCCGAGGCCACCGGCACGCGGTAATCCAGGAAACCCGGATTCTCGAGCAAGCCCTTGTCGTTGTAGATGTACTCCTCGTTCAAGGCCCAGCCGATGCCCTGCACGGCGCCGCCCTGGAACTGGCCTTCGACATAAGCCGGGTGCACCGCCTTGCCGGCGTCCTGGACGACCGTGTAGCGCTTGATGTCGATGCGGCCCGTATCCCGATCGATCTCGGCGTCGACGATGTGGGTCGCGAAGCTGGGCCCCGCGCCTTCGGCGGCGATCTCGTGGTGGCCGGCGATCGGCCCCCCTGTCTCGCCCGCCATCGCGGCGATGTCCTTGATGGAGAGCGGCTCATGCTCGCCGGCGTTGGGGCCGGAGGGATGGGCCGCGCCGTTCTCCCACTTCACCGCGTCCGACGGTATGCCCCAGATCTTGGCGGCCCGGTCGATCATGCGCTGCTTCGCCTGACGCGCCGCCTGGATGGTGGCGAGACCGGAGGCGAAGGTCACCCGGCTGCCGTCGGTCACGTCGTTGAAGCCGAGCGAGGCGGTGTCCGCGACGATGCAGTAGACGTCGTCGTAGTCGCAGCCCAGCTCCTCCGCCGCCATGGCGCACATCGACGCGCGGCTGCCGCCGATGTCCGGCGTGCCGACCGACAGCGCGACCGTGCCGTCGACGTTGAGGTTCAGCGACACCGCCGTCTGGCCGCCGAAATTGAACCAGAAGCCCGACGCCACGCCGCGGCCCTGGTTGGGGCCGAGCGGGCTGTTGTAATGCTCGGTTTTCTTCGCGGCCTCCAGCGTCTCGATCAGCCCGATCTCGTCGTAGGTCGGCCCGAAGCTGGATTTCGTCCCGTCGCCGGCGGCGTTCTTCAGGCGGAAGTCGATCGGGTCCATGCCCAATTCGCCCGCCAGTTCGCTGATCACGCTTTCGACGGCGAAGGCCGCCATCGGCGCGCCCGGCGCGCGATAGGCCGCCTGCTTCGGGCGGTTGGTGACGACGTCGTAGCCGACCGCGCGGACGTTCTCCAACGCGTAGCAGGCGAAGGACGCCATCGCGCCCATGTCGACCGGGCTGCCCGGGAAGGCGCCGCCCTGATACTTCAGGATCGCGTCGGCCGCGGTGATCGTCCCGTCCTTCTTCGCGCCGACCTTGATCCAGAGACTGGCGGAGGCGGTCGGGCCGGTGGCGCGGAAGACCTCGTCCCGGCTCATCACGATCTTGACCGGCTTGCCGGCCTTGCGCGAGAGCGCGACCGCAACCGGTTCGATGAAGACGGTGGTCTTGCCGCCGAAGCCGCCGCCGATCTCGCTCGGCGTGACGCGCAGGTTCGAGACGTCCATGCCGAGCAGCTGGGTGCAGGTGTCGCGAACCATGAACTGGCCCTGCGTGCAGCACCACAACTCGCCCCGCCCGTCTGAGCCGATATTGGCGAGGCAGGCGTGCGGCTCGATATAGCCCTGGTGCGCGGCGCCGGTCTTGAACGAGCGCTCGACGATCACCTCGGCCTCCGCAAAGCCCTTCTCCACGTCGCCGTGGCCGATCTCGGTGACGCCGGCGACGTTCGACGGCTTGCCGCCGCCGTACTCGTGGCCGAGATGCTCATGCAGGATCGGCGCGTCGGGTTGCATCGCCAGATCCTCGTCGATCACGTGGTCCAGAACCTCATACTCGACCTCGATCAGCTTGAGGGCCTGGGCGGCGATGCGCGGATCGGTCGCGGCGACCGCGGCGACGGCGTGCCCGTCATAGAGCGCCTTCTCGCGCGCCATGACGTTGGTCAGCACGCTCATCAGCTCCTGATCCTCCTTCACCGCCTCGTGGACGGGGAAGTCGTCGCGGGTGACCACCGCCTTAACGCCGGCCAGCGCCTCGGCCTTCGACGTGTCGATGCTGACGATCTTGGCGTGGGCGTGGGGGCTGCGCAGGATCTTGGCGTGCAGCATGCCCGGCGCGACGGCGTCGGCGCCGAACTTGGCCCGGCCCGTCACCTTGTCCACGCCGTCGGGGCGCACCGGGCGCTTGCCGACGACCTTGAACTCACGCGCCTCGAAATTCTGCGGGAAATCGGTCTCAAGCGGCATAGTTGCGCCCTCTCATTTCCTCGGCGGCGTCCATGACGGCGCGCACGATCTTATCGTAGCCGGTGCAGCGGCACAGATTGCCGGCCAGCCAATAGCGAACCTCGGTCTCGCTCGGATCGGGATTCTCCTCCAGAAGCGCCTTGGCGGCGACCAGGATGCCCGGCGTGCAGATCCCGCACTGAAGCGCGGCGTGCTCCAGGAACTTGCGCTGCAGCGGGTGCAGCAATTCGCCCTGCGCCATGCCTTCGATGGTGCTGATCGCGCGGCCTTCGGCCTCTGCGCCCAGCATCAGGCAGGCGCAGACGATCTTGCCGTCCACATTGACGGTGCAGGCGCCGCAGTCGCCGGTCCCGCAGCCTTCCTTCGACCCGGTCATGCCGAGGCGGTCGCGCAGCACGTCCAGCAGGGTCTCCTGCGGATCGCACAGAAACTCGACGTCGTCGCCGTTTATGGTGGTGGTGACGTGGTGTTTCGACATCGTCAGCGTCCCTTCGCCCGGTCCATGGCGATCGCGACGGCGCGCTTGGCCAGCACGCCCGCAACCTCGATTCGGTATTCCCGCGTCCCGCGCTTGTCGTCGATCGGCGCGCAGGCGGCGGAGACCGCCTCCGAGAAGGCCTTCATTGCGGCCTCGTCGCCCGACGTGCCGACCAGCGCCTCCGCCGCCTCCTCGGCAACGATCACGCGGGGGCCGACGGCGCCGAGAACCACCCGCGCCTCGGAAATCGACGCGCTCTCGTCCAGCGTCAGATTGACGCCGACGCCGACGACGGCGATGTCCATCTCGGTGCGCGGAATGAAGCGCAGATAGGCGTCGCCGCCGCGCGCCGCCTGTTTCGGCAGCAGGATGGAGGCGACGAATTCGCCTTTCTCAAGGCTGGTCTTGCCCGGCCCGGCGGGCACGTCCTCAACGGGAACGTCGCGCCGGCCGTTCGGCCCGACGATCGAAGCCTTGGCCCGCGCGGCCGCCAGCGCCGGCACGCTGTCCGCGGCCGGCGAGGCGTTGCAGAGATTGCCGGCGACGGTCGCCCGGCTCTGGATCTGCGTCGACCCGATCAGGCCCGCCGACTCGACGACGCCCGGCCACATCGCGACCAGATTGGCGTGGGCGCCCATCTCGGCGCTGGGCACGGCCGCGCCGATGCGGAAGCCGCCATCCTCCGGTTCGATGCCGGTCATCTCTTCGATCCGCTTGAGATCGACCACCAGATCCGGCTCGATCCGGCCGGACCGAATCGCGACCAGCAGATCCGTTCCACCGGCCAGCACCTTGGCCATGCCCTGTTCGGCGGCGAGCAGCTTGACCGCATCCTCCACCGTCGTCGGCGCTTCGTAGCGCATGATCTCTCGGTCCCTCTTTTGCTGTAGGCGGCCCGACTCCCGAAAACGGCGCGGTCGAGCCGATGTTTTTGATTGATCAACCGTTCAGCGAACTGTGCCCGCCCGCGGCGCCCCCGTCAAGGACAAGGCCTCCAGGCGACGCCCCATGCGCGACGGTCCCGAGCCGTCGAGCTCAAAGCGAAGGCCCCGAGGGGCGGCGCCGGGACGAGGCCGCCGGCGCTTCGCGCAGGCTAGCGCTCCCCCGTCGGCGATCCGGTCCAAATCCGTCATCCATCCGCCGAAACGCGCCGACCCTCTAGATCCCGAGTGTAGGGGGCGCGAGCGGTCGGGAAAAGGCCTAGTCCGACCGTTCAGCGCCGACGCAGCCGCATCCGCTCCGCCATCGCGGCGCGATCCGCGTCCGAAAGGCGCGTCTCGGCGAGCGGCAGCACCGTTTCGTCCTCCCAGGCGAGGTGGCGACGCTGGGTGCTGGCGAATTCGCGCAGATTGATCAACAGACGCGTCGGATTGGCGAGACTGCGACCGAGCGCCAGGAATTCGAGGTCCGCGCGCAGGAACTCCACCAGATCCTCGTCCATCTCATGTTCGCGCCGCAGCCGTTTGAGCAGCCCCTTGAGGCCGTCCTCCGGCGGACAACGCGCCTCCAGAAGCGGGAACAGGTCGCGCTCCTCATCCGCGATGTGACGGCTGAGATCCTCCGTCAGGAAGTCCAGAATCTCTTGGGCGGCGCCGGCGACGGCCCCTTCGTCCATCGTCTCCACCAACCGCTCCAGCGCCTCGCACACCGCGCGCTGACGCTCATGCTCCAAGCGCAGATAGTCGAGCGGATCGGCGATCGCCCCCGCCTGATCGGCGTCGAAGGTTCTGAAGGCGCCGCTCGCGCCCGGCTCTCGCGCCGCCGTCATCGCCGGTCTCCCGTCTGCTCCCGCATCCGCAAGTCAGCCTGCGCGGCGGCGCGGCCCGAAACCATGATCCAGGTCAAGGCGCGGCGTGTTTCGCCCGGAGGTTCTTTAGCGCCAGCAGCAGCGCCGCCAGCACGCCGAAGATCGGCAGGACGAGATCCTCCGGCACCGCGATCAGCCAAGCGGTCGCCCCGGCGGCCGCGCACCAAAGCAGCGGGACGACGGCGAGCGAAATCGGCGCGCGGCCGCTCGCCGCCAACAGCAGTCCCAAGGTCAGCAAGGCGGTCGGACCCGGGGCCATGCCGGCCAGACGAACGGCGGCGAGGTCCCCGCCGAGCGCCGCGGTCAGCATCGGGTAGCCGAAGAGCGCGTAAGCGGCCAGCGCGACCCCCGCCAACCGGAAGCCGTCGATCCCCGGGGCGAAGCGAAGCGCGCCGCGCGAGACCGCGATCCAAAGCAGCAGCGCCGCCTGGAGCAGGAAGAAGAGTCCGTAGATCGGGGCCGCGAAATTGATCTCGGCGAAGGTCAGAAAATGCCAGCCGACCGCAACCCAGGCCCAGGCCGCGGCCAACGCCGCGCCGACAACCTTGCCGCCGCCCGGCTGAGGGCGCACCGCCAGCAGCACCGCGCCCAGCATCAGCCCCGCCGCCGCGGCGGGCAGCGGCCACCAATCGTGATTGAAATTGGCGATCACGCTCGCCAACACCTCGGCGGTGTAGGGAAACATGGGCTACAGGCTCTCCACATAGTCGATCATCCGCCGCCGCAGCGTCTGATCGGGCGACGGACCGTGCAGAGCCCCCATGTTCTCGGCCATATGTTCGACCTGCGTCGTCGCCGGGATCGCGCAGGTTACGGCCGGGTGGCCCAGGATGAATTTCAGCAGGAACTGCGGCCAGTTCGCCGCCCCCGCCTCGCTCGCCCAGTCCGGCAGCGGCTTGTCCTGGACCATTCGGATCAGCGCCTTGCGGCGGTAAGGTCGGTTGACGATGACCGCGATTCCGCGATCAGCCGCCAGCGGCAGCAGACGCGCCTCCGCCTCGCGGTCGAGGATGTTATAAGTGAACTGGACGAAATCCAACGGCTCCTCGCGCATCACCCGCTCCAACTCCTCGTGGCGCCGGCCGTGGCTGGTGGTGACGCCGAGATAGCGGATGCGGCCCTCCGCCTTGTCCTCCTTTAGGGTCGCCAGATGCTCCTTCCAGTCGACCAGATTGTGCACCTGCATGAGATCGAAGGTCGACAGGCCCCACAGACGCCGGCTCTCGTTCATCTGTTCGGGCCCGGACTCGAAGACCGGCGTCCAGACCTTGGTGGCGGAAAACAGGCCGTCCGATCCCGAGACCCGCTCCAGGCACCAGCCGATCACGTCTTCCGAACTGCCGTACATCGGCGAGCTGTCGACCATCCCGCCGCCTTCGTCGAAAAATTTCTGCAGCACAGCCGCGCGATCGCGGCGCAGCGCTTCGTCCTCGCCGACGTTGAAGGTGATCCAGGTGCCCATGCCGACGGCGGGGATGCGCTCGCCGGTGGAGGGGATCGGGCGGCGATCGATCACGTCCTCAGCCGACGCGCGGCCCGGCGTAAAGCCGGCCGCCGCAGCCGCCGCCCCGAGTCCGGTCAGCACCGACCGGCGGTCAAGGCCGCGGCGGGCGCGGCGCCCGCATTGGTGAGAAGCGCGCTTCATGCCAGTCTCTTTCGATCGGATGACGCTCGTGCTAGGGGACGAGATAGGGGCGATCGGCGCAAGCGCAACGGCGCGCCGCTCTCGCAAAGGCGTCCAGGTCGGAGCATGAACCCATGATCGCCAAGCCGAAGCGCCCGCGTGGCGCCGCCCTCGGGGCGATCGGGGCCGCCGTCCTGGCGGCGGCGCTGTTTGCGGCGATTCTGGCCGCCGGCCCGAAGCACAATTGGGACATGATCCCCTACATCGCCTGCGCCGACGGGCTGGCGGACGCCGAGAAGGACCCGGCCGCGCTGCAGTCCGCGGCCTACCGCGCCGTTCGCGCCGCCGTCCCGCCGGAGACCTACCGCGAGCTCACCGACCCGATCGGATGGGCGAACACCTATCGCAAGACCCTCGCCTCCGACCCCCGTGCGTTCGCCGAGACGTTGCCGGTCTATTGCTACAAGCTCGCCTACGTCGCTGCGATCGCGGGCGTGAGCGCGTTTGGGGTCGCGCCGCCGACCGCGGCCTTTCTGGTGAGCGCGAGCGCAGCCGCGGCGGCCGTCTTGTTGCTTGGACTGTGGCTCGGCCGGCGCATCGGCGCGCTCGGACCGCCGGTGCTGATCGTCGCGGCAATGGCCGGACTTTATCAGACCGCACGCTACGCAACGCCCGACGCGATGCTGGCGTTGCTGCTGATCGGCGGGCTGATCGCCTACGCCGAGGGGCGCGTTAGGCTGGGCGCAGCGATCCTGACGGCCGCGCTTCTGGTGCGCATGGACGCGATCGTCTATTTGGGCGCCTATCTAGCAATCGCGGGGGGCGGGGCGCTTCGAGGGCGGGCGGGCTTCCGGGCGCAGGCGCGGGTGATCGCCCCGCTCGCCGGGTTCGCGGCGCTCGGGCTTGCGCTCTACGCCGCGATCGGGGCCTGGATCGAGCCGCCCGGCTATCGCGCCGTCTTCGTCCACAGCTTCATCGCCAATATCCCGATGCTGGCCTCGGCCGATCCCCCGCTGGCCTTCTCGACCTATCTAGACGTGCTCGGCGCCCGCAGTCTCGAGGTGCTCGAGCGCGGCGCGAAGCTGCCGATCCTCATTCTCTTGACGGCGGCGGCGTTGCTCGCGACGCGCGCCGAGGACGACCCGGCGCGCCGACGCGCGGCGCAGGCGGCCGGATTGGCCCTGGCCGCGGCGGCGCTGCACTTCCTGATCTTCCCCTGGTACTCGACGCGCTATTACGCCGGGCATCTGGCGATCATGACCGCCGGCGCGCTCGTCGCCCTGCTGCCGGTTGCCGCATCCCTCGCGGCGCGCCATCTTGGAGAGGTCCCGCGCCGCCCGCCGGATGGAGGAGCACCGTGAGCGACGCCGTGGCCCGCTGGGCCGACCTGAAGACGACCGATTTTCCCATCTCCGATCCGGCGCGCACGATCGCCCTGCTGCCGGTCGGCGCGGTGGAGCAGCACGGGCCGCACCTGCCGCTCGGTACGGACAGCCTGATCCTCGAAGCGGTGATCGAGCGTATGGCCGCCGCGCATCCCCCGGCGGGCGCACGCCTTCTCGTCCTGCCGTTGCAGCAGGTGGGCGACAGCCTTGAGCACGGCGACTTCCCCGGCACCTTGACGCATGACGCCGAGACGCTGATCGCGGCGTGGACCGCGCTCTGCGAAAAGGCGGTCGACGCCGGCGCCCGGAAGATCGCGATCGTCAACAGTCACGGCGGGCAGCCGCAGATCGTCGACATTGTCGCCCAGCGCTTGCGCGCACGCCGACGCGTCCTGGCCGCCCGCATCAACAGCTACCGCTTCAAAGCGCCGGAGGGGCTGTTCGCGACCGACGAGCTGGCCTTCGGCTACCATGGCGGGGAGATGGAAACCTCCCTCATGCTGGCGATCCGCCCGGATCTGGTGGCGATGGACAAAGCCGCCGACTTCGACACGCTGGCCCGACGCATGGCGAGGACCAACGCGCGCTTCCACGCCGAGGGCGCGGCCGGCTTCGCCTGGGCCGCTCAGGATTTGAACGAAGCCGGCGCGATGGGGAACGCCGCCGACGCCGACGCCGGGCGCGGCGCGGCCACGTTGGATCACATGGCCCGCGCCTTGTCCGACGCGCTGCAGGAGGTTGCGGCGTTTCCCCTGGACGCGCTCAAAGCCGGCCCTGCGTCGTGAACGATCCGCGCGCCAGCCTGTTCGATCCCAACGCGGCGGAGACGGCGGAAAGCTGGCGCGCGCTGTTGGCCGGACGCGCCGAGTCGGCGACCGCGCCGATGCGCGCGCTCTACGGCCCGCTCCTCGCGCCCGCCTTCGCGATCGGGCAGTTGGGACAGAGTCTGGACGGCCATATCGCCACCGACAGCGGCGCGTCGCACTATGTGACCGGCCCGGAAAGTCTGGTGAACCTGCATCGCCTTCGCGCGCTCGCCGACGCGGTGCTGGTCGGCTGGCGCACGGCCGCAGCGGACGATCCGCAGCTCACCGTGCGCAACGTCGACGGGCCGAACCCGCGGCGCGTGGTGCTGGACCGAGACGGGCGGCTGCCGGGGGCGCTGCGCCTGTTCACCGGCCCTGCGCCGGGCGCCTTGCGCGTCACGGGGCCGGGCGCGCCGGCGCTGGCGAGGGTGGAAAGCGTCGTCCTGCCGCTCGATCCCGACGGGCGCATCGCCCCGGCTGCGATCCTCGAAGCGCTGGCCGCGCGCGGGCTGCGCCGGGTCCTGGTCGAAGGGGGCGGCAGCCTGGTGTCCGCCTTTGTGGCCGCCGGGGCTTTGGACCGGCTGCATGTGGCGGTGGCGCCGCTGATCACCGGCAAGGGGCGGCCGGGTCTCGCCCTGCCCGGCGTCGCGGATCTTAGAGGGGCGCTGCGCCCGCCCGCACGCACCTACGCGATGGGCGCTGACGTTCTCTTCGACCTGGATCTCAGGGGGGCCAAGGGCGGGCCGGCATGAGCGACCTGCGCCCGCACCCCGCGACGACCGTTCGGCTGGCCACCTACAATATCCACAAGTTCGTCGGCGCCGACATGAAGCGCAGCGTCGATCGAATCCTCCGCGTCCTGCACGCCGTGGACGCCGATGTCGTAGCGGTCCAGGAGTTCATGCCCGAAAAGGCCGGCCTGGGTCCGCTGGACGCGGAAAAGTTCGCAGAGCGCGCGGGCTATCAGGTGATCCAGCAGCCGGTGCGCCGCGTCACCGGCAACTACCAGGCCAACCTGCTGCTGAGCCGCCTGCCGGTGCGCCACACGCATCTGTTGGACCTGCGCCACCGCCGGGCGGAACCGCGCGGCGCGATCTGCGCGGAGGTCGACGCGCACGGCCGAACGCTGCACCTCGTTTGCACCCATCTGGGGCTGACGCCGGCGGCTCGGCGCCGACAGCTCGATCGAATCCTCGAGCAATGCGGAGGGCGCGAAGGCCAGCTGTTCGCGTTGATGGGCGACCTGAACGCCTTCCTGCCGTGGGGTCCCGTCGATCGTCGGCTGCGTCGGGAATTTCGCGGTCACGCCCGGCCCGCCAGTTTCCCGGCGGGTCGGCCGATGCTGCCGCTCGACCGGATCGTCGCCCGTCCCGCCCGGGCGGTCGAGCGGGTTTGGGTGCACCAGGAGGATCCTGCGCCGCTCGCCTCCGACCATTTGCCGGTGGTCGCCGAACTGCGCCTTGACTAACCCCCTTGCGGTCCCCGGCCCAGGCGAAGCGCTTAAAGCGCGCGGCGCGCCCGCTGCATGAAAAGGGCGTCTCGATCGCGATAACGGCCCGTGACTTCGTGTGCGTATCCAACCTTCTTCGCGACAGCGATCGACGCCTGGTGCGTCGGATCGAACATCGCGAACGTATGCGGATAATCGAGGGTCGCGTCCGCCCAGCCCAGCATCGCCGTCACCGCCTCCGTCGCGTACCCTTGGCCGTGCGCGCTGGCGACGAGAACCCATCCCGCCTCCGGATTCCCCTGCAGATCCGGATCGGTGTCGCGACGGTAATTCGCAAAACCGACTTCCCCGAGGAACGCGCCGTCGGATCGGCGCCGCACCACCCAATATCCGTACCCGAGATGACGCCAGTGCCCGGCGTATCGCAGAAACCGCGACCAGGACTCCTCCTCGCTCGACGGCGCGCCGGAAATCCGCGCGACCACCTGCGGATCGGCCCACATCGCGGCGCTGTGGGGAAAGTCCTCACGGCGATGCTCGCGCAGGAGCAACCGGTCAGTCTGCAGCACCGGGGCCAAGTCCGTCTCACCGCTCATTTTCCGATCTCCCGCACCGGTCGCCCGCTCGCCAGACGGCCCGCTAGTCGGCCCGTCGGATCGCCAGCAGATCCTCGTGCCCGACCGTATGGGCGGAGAGACCGGCCCCGATGTGATGCAGACGCTGCTCCGCCCAGGCGTCGATCTCGGCCGCGCGGGCGGGAGCGAGCTCCTGCGCCGCCTCGCGATAGCCCTCGACCAAGGCGCGCTGCAGATCGGCGTCGCGGGGGTCGAGCCGCCAGGCGCTGTCGCGGCGCTCGACCTCGTAGCCGACGGCCTCGAACGCGTCCGCCAGGGCCTGCGGCGCGTCCGCTCCGAGCGCGGGGCCGAAGCCTTTGTCGCCTTGCAGATGCTGCAGGAAAAGCTGCGCGACCTCGTCGTCTTCCGGAACCTCAGGCGACCAATCCAAGCGCCCGTCCACGGTCAAGGCGAACAGGCCGCACGGAACGCGCGCGGCCGCGCAGGCTTCGGCGAAGCGCTGCGTCCATGCGGCCGAAACGAGGTCGAACAACGCACTCGCCGTTATCAGATCGGCCTCGGCGAGCGGCGCTGCGCTCAAATCCGCCGCCAGATCGCAGCGTTGGGTCGCCAGACGCATCCCGGGCGACGCCGGCGCCTCGGCCGCCGCCAGCAGAGCGCCGTCGGAATCGACCAGCGTCCAGGCTTGCGGGCGGCCGAGGCCGCGGTCGAGCCGCGGGGCGAGATAGCGCAGATTGTTTCCCTGCCCGGCGCCGAGGTCCACGACGCGCAGCGTCTCGCCGCCGCGCCGCCCGAGCGTCTCGATCACCT
The DNA here is from genome assembly GCF_040218065.1 of Marivibrio sp. Lineage (NCBI taxonomy): Bacteria > Pseudomonadati > Pseudomonadota > Alphaproteobacteria > Rhodospirillales > Aestuariispiraceae > Marivibrio > Marivibrio sp. The sequence goes on from NZ_JAVJQE010000013.1 coordinate 763,411, forward strand.
GGCCGTCGAGATCGGCGGCCTCTCTGGCGCGCTCGTCCGCTGCGGCGCGCAGGCTCAGCCAGTCTTGCGTGAAGTCGCTCATCAACCGGCATCCCTCTTCAACAGTCGATCGAGAGCGTCCGCGAAGGCCCGGCTCTGCATCGGCCAATCCGCCAGCCGCGCCCGGGCGCTTCGCGCGCCTCGCACAAGATGGGATCGCGCGGCGTCGTCCGCCAACGCGGTGCGAATCGCGGCGGCGAAGGCAGCCGGATCGTCGGGCGGGACGGCGACGCCCGCCCCGTCAGGCAAGGTGTCCGCCAACGCGCCGCCGGTTGTGGTCACCACCGGCAGCGCGCGGGCCAGCGCCTCCGCGACCGCCATGCCGTAGCCTTCATAGCGCGAGGCGAGCACGAACAGGTCGCTTTCGGCGAACAGGTCGGCCAACGCCTGCTCGCTGAGCTCTCCGTGAAAGACGATGCGCTCGCAGAGGTCGAGCTCACGGGCGAGGCTTTTCATCTGCGCCGCCCAGTCAGGATCGAGATCCGCCTTGCCTGCGCAGTCCAGCCGCCACTCCAGATCGCGCGTCTGCGACAGGGCGCGCAGCAGAACGTCGTGCCCCTTGCGCGGGATCAGGGTCGCCGCGCACAGCAGCCGGGCGGGTCCCTCGCCGGCCGATCCCCGGGCCGGCGGCGCAGGCTCAACGCCCGGTTCGACCACCGCGACGGCTTCCGGGTCCAGGCCGAACCGCGCAAGGCCGCGCGCGGTGAAGCGGCTGGTCGCCAGCACGCCGGCCGCGACGGCCAGCGCGCGCCGCTCGCTCTCCATCAAGCGCTCGACGGCGCTCGGCGTGAGCCCGGCCTCGTCGCACAGCGGATGATGCACTAAGGCGATCAGGCGAAGCCGCGCCGCCTCGCGCTCCGCCAGATCCGGGACTGCACCGAACAGGAGCCCGTCGAGCACGACCGCGGCGCCGTCCGGCAGGTCGGCCAGCGCGCGGCTCGCCGCTTCGTGCGCCGACAGGTCGGGAAAAGGCCAGCCGCCGGGCGCCTCCACGACCTCGATCGTGCGCCCCAACGCACGCAACCCCTCCACCATGCGACGGTCGTAGATCGACCCGCCGGTGCGGCTGTCCAACCGGCCGGGCGCGACGAAGAAGAGATCGGCGTCGTTCACGCCCCGTCCAACGGCAACGCGCCTTCATAGGACGCCCAGGCGACGTGGCTTTCGCCCAGCGTGACCTTTAGGCGCGACAGGCCGGCCGCCCCGGCGCCGAGATCGCCGGCCGCGACGCGCTCCGCCAGCCGGTCGAAGATCGTCTTGGCCATGAATTCCGTGGTGGTGTTGGCGCCCTCGAACTCAGCCATCTCGTCGAGGTTCTTATAGTTATAGCGGCCGAGCGTCTCTTTCAGCACGTCAGAGGCGAGGCCGATATCGACGACCAGCCCGTCGGCGTCGAGTTCCGGGCGCAGGAACTCGACGTCGACGACGTAGGTGGCGCCGTGCAGCGCCTGCGCCGGGCCAAACGTCGCGCCCTTGAAACTGTGGGCGATCATGAAATGGTCGCGAACGGTGAGCGAGAACATAGATCCTCCGCAGTCCTTTCATCGTGAGCGATCAGCCGGCGCCGACCCCCGGATAGGCAAGACGCCAGCACAAGACGCCGGGCGTTTCGGCGATCTCCCGCATCCGCGCGGGCAACTCCTCGAACGTCGAGCGGCGGCTCAACAACGCATCGAAGACGGGATCGCGCAGCAGATCGAGCGCTACCGCCATACGGCGCCCGTAGTCCCAGCGCGCCCGACGATGGGCCGGCAAGCGCCCGACCTGAGAGGAGATTAGGGCGAGGCGACGGGAATGGAACGCCTCTCCGAGCGGCAGCGAGACCGTCTGGTCGCCGTACCAGGACATCTCGACGATCCGCGCCTCGACGCCGGCGAGCTCCAACGCGGTCGCCAGTCCTGACGGCGCGCCGGAGACGTGGACGATCAGATCGCAGTCCCGCGCCGCCTCGTCCGGCCCTCGGAACGCCACGCCCAGCGCCTCCGCGATCCGACGTTTCGCGGGATCGACGTCGATCAGCTCCACCGTCGCGCCGGGAATCTGCGCCAGCAACCGCGCGACGAGGCATCCGACGACGCCGGCCCCGATCACCGCGATGCGCTCCCCCGCCAAGGGTTGCGCGTCCCAGCACCCGTTCACTGCGGTCTCCATGTTGGCGGCGAGGGTCGCACGCTCCGCCGGCAGGTCGTCGGGCAGCGGATTGACCGCATCGGCCGGAACGTCGAACAGGTCCTGATGAGGGTGCAAACAGAAGACGCGACGGCCGACAAGCTCGTCGGGTCCGGCTTCCACGACGCCGACGGCGCTGTAGCCGTACTTCACGGGAAAGGGAAACGCGCCCTCCTGGAACGGGGCGCGCATGGCCTGACGCTGGCTGTCCGGCACGCCGCCGCGCCAGACCAGCGATTCCGTGCCGCGGCTGATCGCGCTGTAATGCGTGCGAACGCGCACCATATCCGGGCCGAGAGGGCCAAGCGGCTGCGCGCGGATTTCGCCCTGGAACGGGCCTGTGCACCAAAAGGCGCGGGCTGGGTCGCTCATGCGGACTCCGCTGTGGTTCGATTTGGGCTCGGTTTCCGGTCGGTTGGTCCGGCGATCGGCGCCGCCCGTATTACATAAGGCTTTCAGGAGACCTTCTTCGTGCCGAACCCGATCCCCTATTCGAGCGACGATAGCGCGGCGCTCGGCGCTTTGAAACGGGCCGCAGGCGGCGCCGTCGCGCTGGGGCTGCTGGCGACGCTGGCGATCGCGGGCGGGGTCGGGCTGTTGCTGGGCGCGCCGACGCCGGTCGCGGCGAGCGCGGCCGCAATCTATCTCGCGGCGGCCGGCGTCGGATGGCGCTGGCTCGCCCAGCACCTGCCGAACCGGCGGCTTGGCGCGGCGAACGCCGTCACGATCACCCGCGCGGCCCTGGTCGCCTGCCTCGCAGGCCTTCTTCCGGTGGCGCTCGGCGTCGGCGCGCAATGGACGGCGGCCGCCGGCTGGTGCGCGATCGCGCTGTCGACGACCGCGCTCTCGCTCGACGGGGTCGACGGCTGGGCCGCCCGCCGCTTTGGCCGCGCCAGCCCCTTCGGCGCGCGCATCGATCAGGAGCTGGACGCACTGACCACGCTGCTGCTGGCCGCGTTGCTCTGGTCGACGGGGGTCGCAGGCGTCTGGGTGCTGGCGGCGGGTCTGTGGCGGCGCCTGTTCCTCGCAGGCCAGGCCCTCGTCCCGGCGCTGCGCGGGGCGTTGCCCTTTTCGCGCTTCCGGCGAATCGCCTGCGGTTGGTCGGTCGGGCTGTTGATCGCGGCGTTGGGGCCGATCTTTCCGGGTTGGCTGCAAACCGGCCTCGCAGCCCTTGCGGTCGGCTTGGTCTCGACTTCTTTCCTGCGCGACATCATCTGGTTAGCGAGAACATCGAAAGACGCGGGCTCGCCGCGCACCCCTTCGACGGATGGAGGCTTCGAGACATGAAGCGTACAGTCACCGCCCTGATCGCCGCCGGCGCGCTCGCCGTCGGCCTTTCCGCCGGCCCGCGCGACGCCGTCGCGGAGCCGCGAACCTTCACCCTGGACCCCGCGCACCTGCACGTCGGCTTCCTGGTCGAGCATATCGGCTTCGCCAAGACGCTGGGCGTCTTCACAGAGGTCGAAGGGACGGTCGTCTTCGACGAAGCGGCCCCGGCCCTGCAGTCGATCGACGTCACGGTCCAGACCGAGAGCGTCCACACCGGTCACGACCGACGCGACGGCCATCTGCGCAGCGACGACTTCCTCGCCGCCGACGATCACCCGGAGATGACCTTCACCCTCACCGGGGCCGAGCAGACGGGCGAGCGCACCGGCGTCGTCACCGGCGACCTGACCATGCGCGGCGAGACGCACCCCGTCTCGCTCGACGTCGTCTGGAACAAGTCCGGGCGCTATCCCTTCGGCGACGAGCAGTATGTCGTCGGCGTCTCGGCGCGCGGCGAATTGCAGCGCAGCCAGTGGGGCATGACTTACGCGGTCGACAACGGCCTGGTCGGCGATACGGTCGAGATCATCATCGAAGCCGAGCTGATCCGTCAGGACGACTGAGGGGAAAGCTTGAGTAATCGAGAAGACGAGCGCCGCCGGTTATCGGCCGTTCTTTTCGGCCGCCCGTAATAGTTCGCATGCTATATAAAAGGTGATGGCGGCGCTCGTCCGATCTCGTATAGTCTTCGCTATGAAGACCCTGGCGAACCCTTTAAGGATGCCCGTCTTGGCGCTCGCCGGCGCGCTCGCGCTCGCCGGCTGCGCGCAGGATCGCTTGGCCGATTACGGCGCCGGCGGGCAGCAGGGTGAAACGGTGACGGCGCTGATGCGCGCCGCCGACGCCAAGAGCGCCGAAGGCGACCATCGCGCCGCCGCCACCCTCTATCGCAGCGCGCACGAGGCCGATCCGGACGAACGCGTTGCGCCGCTGGTCGGTCTCGGCCGGAGCCTGTCGGCGCTGGGCGCCCCCCAGGACGCGGCGGAGGCCTATCGCAAGGCGCTCTCCATCGACGACGATCAGCCGGAGGCGCTGCGCGGCCTCGGCAACGCGCTGGTCGCGACGGGCCAGCCGGCGCTGGCGTCGGGCTATTTCGAACAGGCGCGCGCCGTCGCGCCGGAGGATTGGCGCATCGATCTGGGCCAGGGCGCGGCGCTCGACCTGATGGGCGAGCATGCGGCGGCGCAGGCCGTCTATCGCGCAGGCCTCGCCAAGGCGCCCGATCAGCCGGATCTGATCAGCAACCTCGCCCTGTCGTTGGCGCTGACGGGCGAGGCCGACGAGGCGATCACGCGGATGCGCCCGATCGCGGAGCGCACCGACGCGGCCGCGCGTCACCGCCAGACGTTGTCCCTGATCTACGGCTTGGCCGGAGAACGCGAGGCCGCGCGCCGCCTCGCCGAAATCGACCTGACCCCGCGCGAGGTCGAGCAAAATTTGGACTTCTACGAAACCCTGCGCGGCTTCGAAGACCCGACCCGCCGCCTGCGCGCGATCCGCGCCCGCACCGCTCAGTAAGCCGACGCCCGCCCGTTCCGACGACCGAGGCCGCGATCGCGGCGCGCGACGCCTAGCGGTTAAAGGTTCGTCAGCGCGTCGATGGTGCGCAGGATTCCCGGGCCGATCAGCACGATGAAGAGGCTCGGCAGGATGAACACGACCATCGGTACGGTCAGGGTCGCGGGCAGGCGGGCCGCCTTCTCCTCCGCCTTCATCAGGCGTTCGTCACGCATCTCGCGCGCCAGCACGCGCAGGCTCTGAGCCAGCGGCGTGCCGTATTTCTCGGCCTGGGCGAGGGTCGAGACGAGCGCCCCGACCGACGGGATCCCGGTACGCGCCTCCAAGTTCTGCAACGCTTGGCGCCGATCGGCGAGGAAGCCGAGCTCGACCGCGGTCAGCTCAAGCTCCTCCGCCAGATCGGGGCTGTTGGCGCCGATCTCCCGCGCGACGCGGACCAACGCGGAATCAAGATTGAGACCGGCCTCGGTGCAGATCACCAGAAGGTCGAGCGCGTCGGGCAAGGCGCGGCTCATCTTCTGGCGGCGCTTGTCGGCGGCGTTCTTCAGGTAGAGGTCCGGCGCGGCGAAACCGCCCAAGACCGCCCCGGCGGACACCAGCAGCTTGCCGTTCGGCGACAGCGCCCAGAGATCGAGACCGTACGTCAGAAGCGCAGCCAGCGCGCCCGCTGCGAAGGGGGCGGCCAGCTTCAAGAAGAGATAGACCGGCACCGCATCGCGCGAGCGAACGCCGGCGCGGTTCAGCTTGACCTGGGCCTCCTTCGCCTTCGCCCCGCCGAGCAGCCGCATCCGGCGCGCCACCCGTTTGGCGATGGAGACGCCCGCGACCGTCAGGTCGCGCCGCTTCGGCTGGCGCAGCTGGCGGCGCAAATCCTCGCGTCGGTCGAGGATCGCGCGCGCCCGGCGCGCCGACGGCCCCCGTTCGGTAAGGCCGAGCCAGACCGCTCCCGTTCCCAGCGCCGCCGACAGTCCGGCGGAGAGGATCGCGATCTGATCGACGCTCAACGCCCAAAGAAAATCAAACATCGTCTGCGCCCTCGCGCCCTCAAATGTCGAACCGAACCATCTTCGCCATCACCAGCGCCCCGAAGAGGATCGAGCCGAGGCCGACGCCGATCATGATGTGGCCCCGGGGATCGGTGAACAGCTCCATCACATAAGGCTGGTTCACCAGCCAGATGATGCAGAACATCACGAACGGCAGCGACCCGATGATGTAGGCGCTGGCTCGCGCTTCCGAGGAGACGGCGCGGATCTTGAGCTTCATCTGACGGCGTTTTCGCAGGATTTCCGAGAGATTCTCCAGCGTCTCCGTCAGATTGCCGCCGGTCTCCTTCTGGACCGAGAGGGTGATGGCGAGGAAACGCAACTCCGGCACCGCCATGCGGCGCGCCGTGCGCTCGATCGCCGCCTCCAGCGGGTGGCCGATGCGCACCAGATCGCCGATCTCCCGGAACAGTCCGCCGACCGGCTCATGCGCCTCCCGCCCGACGGCGGCCATCGATTCCGAGACCGGCAGGCCCGCCTTTAGGCCGCGCACGATGATGTCGACGCCTTCCGGCAGGTTCTTGAGGAACGCCGCTTCGCGCCGTCCCGCCCGCCAGCCGAGGAAGGCGTGCGGGAGCGCGATCCCGACGCCGAGCCCGCCGATCAGCGCCGCCGCCGGCGGGCCGACGCGCAGGATCAGGAGCGCCGTCACGGTGAAGACCGCCAACGCGACGCTGACCGCCAGATAGACGCCGACGCCGCCCGGGAACCCTGCGCGTTGCAGGCGCGTGCGCAACAGCTCGCGCCGCGGCAACAGGCGCATCAGACCGCGGACGGGCCGGTGATGGGCGGCGCGCAGGCTGGCCCGCTTGCCCTGGTCGCTCGGCCGGGGCGCCGCCTGCTGGCCGACCCGCGCCAGCCGCGCGGCGCGTCTGCGCCGGGCCCGCGCGAGCGCGCCCTGCAGCAGCGCCGCGCCCACCAGCACCGCGATCGCAACCAGCAGCGCGATCATGGTCTCCAGGAACTGCGGCGGCAGATCGGCGGTCAGACGGTTCAGCGCGGCGGCGATCATGGGCTCTTCCTCCGCTCATCCGACCGCGTCGAGAAGCGGCTTCTCGAGCCCGAAATAGGCGGCCTTTTCAGAGAAGTGCGGGCGCACGCCCGCGGGCTCGAAGGTTCCGATCAGCTTGCCGTTGCGGTCCTCGCCCTCGTAGCGGAAGCGGAACAGCTCCTGCGTCGTAACGATGTCGCCCTCCATGCCGACCACTTCGGTGACGGAGGTGATGCGCCGCACCCCGTCGCGCATGCGGCTGACCTGCACGATCAGGTCGATGGCCGAGGCGATCTGGGTGCGCACCGCCTTCGCCGGCAGGTTGATCCCCGCCATGCCGACCATGTTCTCGAGCCGGGTCAGCGCCTCGCGCGGATTGTTGGCGTGGACGGTGCACATCGATCCGTCATGGCCGGTGTTCATCGCCTGCAGCATGTCGACGGCCTCCGAGCCGCGCACTTCGCCCAGGATGATGCGGTCCGGGCGCATGCGCAGCGAGTTCTTGACCAGACCGCGCATGGTCACCTCTCCCTCCCCCTCCAGGTTCGGCGGGCGGGTTTCAAGACGCACCACGTGGGGCTGCTGCAACTGCAGCTCGGCCGCATCTTCGATGGTGACGATGCGTTCCGTCGTGTCGATCATGCGGCTGAGCGCGTTCAGGAGCGTCGTCTTGCCCGACCCCGTACCGCCGGAGATCAGGATGTTGAGGCGTGCGCGCGCGGCGATCTGCAAGACCCGCTCCATCGCGGGCGAGATGTTGCCCTGACGGGTCATCACCTCCAGCGTGATCTTCTTCTCCGAGAACTTGCGGATCGAGATCGACGCCCCGTCGATCGCGAGCGGCGGAATGATGATGTTGACGCGGCTGCCGTCTTCCAAGCGCGCGTCGCACATCGGCGAGCTTTCGTCGACCCGCCGGCCGATGCGGGTGACGATGCGCGTCGCGATCGCCATCAGGTGCTTGGCGTCGCGGAAGACGACGTCGGTCAACACCAGCTTGCCGGCGCGCTCGACATAGACCTGGGCGGGACCGTTCACCAGGATGTCGGTCACGCTTTCATCCGCCAGCAGCGACTCCAGCGGGCCGAGACCCAGCATGTCGTTCACCAGGATGGTGACCAGGTCGCGCTGCTCCAACGAGTTGAGGCGCAGGCTCAGGTCGCGCATCAGCTCGGGCAGCAGCGCCTCCACCTCGGCCACGAGCTCCGGCCGGTCGAGCTTTGCGGCTGCGGTCGCGTCGATTTGATCCATCAGCACCGGCCGCAGGCTTTCGGCCGCCTGCTCCACGCTGGCGCGGCTGCTCGCGCGGCCTTCGCGCGGGCGCTTGTCGCGATCGTCATCCGCGCCGCGCTCCGGCTCGCGCCGGTCGGTCAGCTCGTCCAGCGTGCGGGCGGGCGGCGGCCTCGAGGGCGCCGTCGAGTGCGCAGACGGCGACGCTTCGCCCGCAGGGGCCGCGCGCCCTGCGGCCAGATGGGCGTTCAAGAGCTGCGTGACGAGATCGCGCTGCTGCAGGGGATTAAGGGTCAGCTGTTCGCGCGCCAGGAAATCGGCGCACAGGCTGCGCACGATTTCCGCCTGGCGCCCCCGCCCCGCCTCCGGCTCGGCCGACAGCGCGGCGTCGACGCCCTCCTGAAGCCGTTGGCGCAGCGCCGCCGGGTCGCGCGGATCATCCTCCCGATCCTTGCGGTTCACGCGGTTCGCGATGTCGCTTACCAGAGCCATGCGCGCTTCTTCTTCGTCGGAAGGCCGGCGGGATCGACGCAGCGTTCGGCGATCGACGCCACCGCCTTGGCGGCCGGATGGCCGGCGCGCATCAGCGAGACGATCGGCTTGCCCGCCGCCGCCGCCTCTGCGGCCGGCTTCGGCTGATGCGGGATCATCCAATCGACGGCGTCGCCGTAGCCTTTCTCGAACTCCTTCACGGTGACGGCGGGTTTTCCGGCCGGCGCCTCATGCAGCGCGATGGCGAGCGACGCGCCCTCGCAGCGCTTTTCGCACAGCTGCTTGAGCCGCAGCGCGTCGCGCAGGCCCGCCAGGGTCAGGTCCGAGACGAGGGTCACGCTGTCTGCGCGCGCCAGCACCTCCGGATAAAGCCCAGCCAGCGTCCGGGGAAGGTCGACGATGAGGCACGGAAAGCTCTCTCCCAGCGCCTCGATCAGGCGCGCGGGCGCGTCGGGGGACGGGAAGACCGGCTGTTCGGGGTCTTCCTCCGCGGCCAGCACAAAGAGCTTGTCGCCCACGTTCATCATGGCGCTGCCCACGAACAGGCTGTCGATCCGCTCCGGTGACTCCAGCGCATCGCGCAACCCGCGTCCCGGCATCAGGTCGAGCGCGAGCGCGCAAGAGCCGAAATGAACGTCCAGATCAATCAGGCCGGTCTCCACCCCGAGCTTCTCCGCCGCCCACCAGGCGGCGTCGACCGCAAGCGCGCTGGCGCCCACGCCGCCGCGCGCGCCGATCATCAGATTGACGCGCGCGGCGCGCGCTTCCGCCGGACCCGGACGCGCAGACGGCGGCGGCTCCGCGGTCGGGTTCAGGGCGTCGGCCAGCACTCTTTCGTCCAGCGGCGATACCAGATAGTCGCGGGCCCCGGCGGCGATCAGCGCGCGGTAGAGGCCGACGTCGTTATCCCTCCCTACCGCGATGAGGGCGCTCCGAGTGCGGGTCGCGAGCGCTCGGATCCCCTCGACCGCTTCGCGCTCCGCCAGTTCGGAGACGTCGATCAACGCGACGTCAGCCGTCACTTGCGTTTCGCCGAGCGCTCCCGCCAACCCGCCCGGCGCAACCTCCACCCAGGGAATCGACTCGCCGTCAGCCAGGCGCCCGAGGCTGTCGCCCAACGCCGGATCGTCCGTGAAGGCGACGACGCTGAGCGCGCTCGCCCCTCGACGCTTGGCGCGGGCGTCGACGACAGGGTTCAACACTCCCTCCATGCCGCGACCTCCTTGCTTATTCACCGCCGGACGTCGACCCGCTCACCGTGTAGTCGGTGAAGATGATCGCGCCCCGTCGATTGGCGTCGATGACGACGGTGAGCTTGTCGGAATCAAGCGGTCCGCTCCCGCGCCCGCCCGCCAGGTCGTTCGGATCAGCGATCATGCGCGCGAGATTCGACTGGGTGGCGCAGCCCCAATTGGACGCCGGCAGGTTGGAAAAGTCCTGGGTCGGAGGGTCCGACCAGTCGGCGCATGTCGGCGGCGTCGCGACGGTGCGGATCAGCGTCAGCCGCAGTTCCGGCCCCCCGTCGAGCCCGGCGCGCGCCGCAATCGACCGGCCCGGCGCGGCGAGCAGTCGTTCGAGGCGCGCGCGCTGAGCCGGCTCGCCGCCCTCGATGATCAGCCGGTCCCCATATCCGAACCGGCGCTCGGCCAGGAATCGCTCCGCCGCGACCGCGGCGCGCTCGATCGACAGCTCGCCGACGCGCCGTTCGGTCTTCAGCGCGGCGAGTTCTATCGCCCGCGACTCTTCCGAGGGCTGGCGGTCGAGCTTCGTCGATCCGCAGCCGGCCAGCGCGGCGGCGGCGAATGCGAGGCACAATAGAGCGGGTTTGCCGGCGAGCATGCGCTTTCTCCTCATCGCAGGATGAAACCGGCCGGGCCGACGCCGCCTTCGCGGCCGTCGACGCCCAGCGGCTGCGCCGCCGCGTCGGGGAGGCGTTGCTCGTAGGCGGCGCCGGTCATGTTGCGCACGCCGTCGCTGGGCGCGATGAAGCCGTCGGTCGGCGCCGCCAATCGCCCGTTGCTGGGCCGCACGACGTAGGGCGTCACAATCACGACGAGTTCGCTTTCCTCACGTTGGAACTCGTTGGAGCGGAACAGCGCCCCCAACACCGGGATGTCGCCCAAGCCCGGGATGCGGCTTACGTTCTGGTTCGTGGTGTTCTGCAACAACCCCGCGATCGCAAAACTCTGACCGGAGCCGAGGGTGACCGTCGTCTCCGCCCGGCGGGTCGTCAACGCCGGCACGTTGAAGCCGGCGAAGGCGACCGCCCCCGCGGCCGAGAGCTGGCTCACCTCGCTGCGCACGGTGATTTGGAGTTGCCCGTCGTCGAGCACGACGGGCATGAAGCCGAGCGAGACGCCGAATTCGCGGTAGGCCACGGTGAGCGTCTCGTTGTCCTGCGGCACGGGGATCGGAAACTCCCCGCCGGCCAGGAAGTTCGCGGTCTCGCCCGACAACGCGGTCAGGTTAGGCTCCGCCAGGACCGTGATCAGCCCCTGATCGTCCAGCGCGTCGACGATGCTGTTCACGTCGAGGCCCGACCCGTCATAGCCGAAGCTGCCCACGGCCGAGCCGGAGGTCGCCCCGTCGATGAACGCGCCGGTGCTGAGGCCCAGCGTGAAGTCCCCGATATTGCGCAGCACGTCCCAGCTGAAGCCCAACTGTTTGGCGATGTCGCGACTGACCTCCGCGATGCGCACGCGAAGATTGACCTGATGCGGCGTGGCGATCTTCAGACGGTTCAGCACCGCGCCCTCCTCGCCGATCAGCTGCTCGGCCAGCGACGTCACGTCCTCGGCCGCCTCCGCGCTCTCGACCAGGCCCGTCAGCACCAGCGAATTGTTGAGGGAGGCGACCTGCACCTGCGCGCCCGGACGAACCTGGGCGATCAACTCGCGAAGACGCGTCAGCCCGTGCTCCACCACCACCCGTCGATCGACCACCGTCTCCTCCGCCCGATCGACCGCGTAGATCGCGGTCTCGCCGGTCCGTTTGGCGAACAGATAGACGAGCCGCGGCGACTTCAACTCGACGTCGGCGATCTCGGGATTGGCGACATAGACGGCGCTGGCGGGACGGCTAAGGCTGACCATCCGGCCGCCGCCGACCTCCAGGAAGAGCGCCTCCTGGGCCGCTGCGCTCGGCCCGATCGGATCGGCAAGCGCAAGCGCCAACGCGGCGAGCGCCGTGCGGACGGTCGACCGGGGGCTCACCAGCCGGCTCCCTTGAAGCTTTTGACCTCGCGCGCGCCGCCCCGCACGATGCTGACTTCGATCGGCGGCGGGGGCGCCGGGGCGTCGGCCTTGGGCGGCGTGCGGCCGCGATGGAAGAACAGCGTCGCCTCGTCGTCCCAGGTGAGGCTCGGGACGGTCTCCTCCGCGGCGCCCGGCCCCGCGGCGGTCTCCAGCGCGGCGAGGCGGGCGATCGCGGTCTCAGGCGCCAGCTCCTCCTCCTCCTCCGGGATCTCCTGGGCCAGCGCGCGCAGCGACAGCGACAACACGCCCATGGTCATCGCGACCGCGATCACCTCCGCCTCTTTCGGCGCGACTTCCAACGTCGCTGTCTTGGCGAGCTCGGGCTCACCCTCCTGATCATTGGTCCGTTGATCGACGGCCAACACGCGCACGGCGCGCAACACGGTCTGGGAGGCGCGACGCTCGCGGCCGGCGACATCGAGGGAGACGGTCACCAGCAGATCCACGGAATCGCCGGGAAAGACGAAACCCGAGATGCCCGTGGTCGCGTTGATCGGAACGGAGACTGCGCGCATGCCCGGCGCCAGCACCGCGGCCAGGAAGCCGCGGTCGCCGGGACGCACCAGTTTGGGTTGCGTAATCGGCTCGCCGGCCGCCAAGGGCTGACGGGCGACGGCGCCGTCCAACTGCCCCTCCTCGAATGCGTTGCGCAGGATGTAGCTGTCCGGGACCGCCGCGTCCGGGAAGGCGACCCAGTCGACGTGCTCCGGCTTGAGGAAGGATCCGGTCGGCAGGCTCTCGGCCGCGACCAGGACTTCGACGGCGGGGCGCGGTTCGGGCGCCTCGGTCTGCCGGGCGGCGAGCGCGGCTTCGAAGTGCGCGCGTTGGGCCGCCAGCCAGTTCTGAGCCAGGAACCCCGCGCCGATCGCCGCGGCGAGCGCCAGGAAGCCGAGCAGCAATGTCTTGGGACGCAACATGGGGCGCTCCTTATCGTCTCAAAGCGGGGGCCAAAGACGCGCGATCAGCAGCAGGCCGCCGCCGGCGATGGCCAGGCCGTAGGGAATGCGCCGCGGCGGCTCGACCGCCACATCGAAGCCGGCGACCATCAGCCCTTGGCGCAGCGGCCCGGACAGAACCCAGAGGATCGACAGCGCGCCCCCGAGGAGCGCCGTCTGGAGCAGCAGCGGCGCGATCTCGCCGGGCCCCGCCCACAAGGCGAGCGCCGCGAACAACTTGACGTCGCCGGCGCCGATCAGACGTACGGCGTAGGCGACGAAGCCGACGAGCAGCAGTACGCCTGCGACGAGCGCAGCCGCGCCGATCGGCCCGCCGGTCTGGAGTTGGAAAACCAGACCGAGCGCGCCGACTGCAAGCGCGATCGCATTGGGAATGAGAAACCGTCGGAGGTCGCTTACCGCCGCCGCGATCAGCAGCGCCGCCAGCAACGAGAGCGGCAAGGCCGGGCCGATAATCAGCTCGGCCGTGCGCGGGCTCATCCAGGTGAAACTCTCCATCGCTCGCGTCCTCCGCCGAAGGGGCGCAGACCCAGCGCCGCTTCGACCCTCCTTCTGGAACGAACGCCCCTAAAGCATGCCCCCCTTAGGGTCGCCATCCTCGACCCGATGGAACAGGGGGCCGGCGGGAGCGCGGCGGCGGTCGATTCTTCGAGACCGTCCGCGCCCCCGCCGTCCGGGAGACGCGCGATCAGGTTCCGCCGCTGGTCGTTGTGGTGGTGTCCGTCGAACCGCCCGCCGACCCGGCGGCGTTCTGAAGCTCGGTGTCGACGACGCCGAAGATGCTGACCAGGGACGTGCCCATGGCTTCGAGCGCGGCGATGGCCGCCACGGAGACGAGCGCTGCGATCAGGCCGTACTCGATCGCGGTGGCGCCCTCTTCTTCCCGCAGGAAGGACTTGAAGGTTTTAAGAACGGACATGACTGACACTCCCTCTCTTTATGCGATGCGCGCTCTCGATCTCGGATGACGCGCGGATGGGCCGGTCGCCCTGGCCGGACCATCGGGGCAAAGTGACGTCCGTCACAACAAGTTTCGTTCGGGAAACGTTTTAGTTTTCAAGTGTTCGTCATTATAATTTTTGTAAAAATTTCAATTAAAGGAGTTTATCCACAACCCCTCTGAGCATTTTGTTCCGATCACTCTATATATTGTTAAAGTTTTTGGTGATTGTTTCAAATTATACCAATAATTTTACTCGATTTCCGAACGAAGCCCGCGCGATAATCACGGCGCCTTCCGACTGTCGCCTCTAAAATGCCGTCATCGGACAAAAAGGCGCGCGCGCCCGGTCGACGTCCGTCGACTGATCGCGCCGCCCGGACGAGGAGGCCCCATTCCATGCCTTATGACGCGGCCAGGGTCGGGGCGTCGGCGCTTCAGCGCCTTAAGGCGTTCACGCGGGAGACCGCCGGCGGCGTGATGGCGCTCAACGCGCCGGCCTTGCCGGTGCTGATGGGCGCGGCCGCGCTGTCGGTCGATCAAGCCGTTTGGTACGCCGAGAAGCGGTTGCTGCAAGACGCCGCCGATGCGGGCGGCGTCGTCACAGTGGCCTATCCGCCGGCTAGCGGATCGATGGTCGGCGCGGGCGACGCCGTTGAAGTGGCGGTCGAAGCCCGGTCGCCAGTTTCTTCTCCGGCATGATCGACGGCGCCCCGACGACGGCGCGCGCGCGCGCCGTGGCGCTGGCGGACGTGACCCAAAATTGCGTGTGGGCGCTCAACCCGTCGGTCTCGGGGGCGATCACCGTCGCGGGCGGGGCGAGCGTTTCGATCGGCTGCGGCATGATCGCCAATTCGACCAACGCCTCGGCGGTCGACCAATCGGGACGTTCGCGCCTGACCGCCGCCGTGGTGAAAAGCGCAGGCGGCGCCGACGGAACCTGCATCAATCCGCAGCCGCGTGAGAACGTCGCGCCGCGGCCGGACCCGTTGGCGGACCTGCAGGCCCCCTCCTACGGCGGCTGCGATCACACGGGCAAGACCAAGATCACAGGGTCCGGCGCCTATATTCTCTCGCCCGGCGTCTATTGCGGGTCGATCGTGGTCTCCTCAGACGCAACCGTCATCTTCGAACTCGACGTCTACGTGCTTGACGGGGCCGGCCTCAACATCGGCGCCCAGGCGACGATCCAGGGCTCGGACGTCAGCTTCTATCTGTCGCCGAGCAGCGGGACCTCCGACAACGTCAGCATCTCGGCCGGCGCGAGCGTCGACTTGACGGCCCCCGCCGGCGGGCCGACGCCGGGCGTGCTTTTCTATCACGACCGCAACGCCCCGACCAACGTCAGCCACGATCTGACCGGCGGCGTCGGCATGACGTTGGAGGGGATCGTCTATTTCCCGAACCACAACGCGAAGGTGGCGGGCGGCGCCTCGCTGTCGCTGAACGAGACGATGATCATCGCCGATACGGTCACCTTCACCGGCAACACCTCGGTCGGGAATATTTCCGGCTCGGTGGAGCAGTCAAACCCCGACCTCGTCTCGGTCAGGCTGGTGGAGTGACGCCGATGATCCGCTCTTCGCGCCTCCGACGGATCGGCGCTTGCCGAGTTCGCGCTGGCGCTGCCGATCATTCTGCTGCTGCTGTTGGGCGCTTTGGACGTGGCGCGCGCGGTGGCGATGAACGCGACGCTGGGCCATGCGGTGCGCGAAGGCGCCCGCTTCGCCGCCGTTCACGGGGCGGAAAGCCTGAACCCCCGCTCCGCGGCGGAGGTTGAGACATTCGTACGTCAACGGGCCACATGGCTCGACGGGCCTGACGTGAGCGTGACGGTGACTTACAGCCCCAACGCCAGTTCGGGCTCCACCGTCTTCGTGTTGGCGCAGCGTCCGTTCGACTACATGATCGCCCCTATGGCGGAACGCGTCGAGTTCACCCTGGCGCAGCGGGCCGGCATGACCATTCATCGAGGCGGCCGCCGCTCAGCCGCCCTCCGCCAGCCCGCGACGCAGCTTGCGCATGCCGCCGATCCAGCGATCCATATCCTCGGCCCGACGACGCGCGTAATCCGCGACCTCGGGGTGCGGCAGAATCAGGAATCGCCCGACGGCGAGGCCGTCGAGCGCCGCGTCCGCCGTCTCCTGCGCGCCCAGCGCGGCGGAGGCCATCGCCGCCTCCGGACGGCGGGTCGCCTGCAACATGTCCGTCGTCACCGCCTGGGGGCACAGCGCCGCGACCTGCACCCCCTCGTCTGCGTGCGTGATCGCCAGGTTCTGCGCGAAGGCCAGCGCCGCCGCCTTCGTCGCAGCGTACGGCGCGTGGCCGATCATGGTCAGCAGGCCCGCGGCGGACACCGTCATCAGGAAACGACCGCCGCCGGCCGCCCGAAACGCCGGCAGCGCCGCGCGCGCGAGGCGCACATGCGCCATGACGTTGAGATCCCAGCTGAGCGCCCAGAGCGCGTCGTCGGCGCTGGCCGCATTCGCAAAGTCCGGATCCTCGACCAGCACGCCTGCGTTGGAGCAGACCAGATCAAGACCGCCGAAGGCCTCGATCGCGGCGTCGACCGCCGAGCCGGGCGCGCTCGGCTCGGTCAGATCGCAGGCGAAGACCCGGGCCCTCCCGTCCAACGCCGCCGCCGCCTCCGCCAGGGCGGTCTCATCGCGGTCGATCAACAGGACGCCTGCGGCGCCGCGCGCCAGCAGTTCGTCGGCCAGCGCGCGGCCGATACCGCGACCCGCCCCGGTGACGAGACAGCGCGCGCCGTCGAACGGGCTCCCCGTCATGAGCCGGCCCGCAAGCGCTCGGTCGCTTGCGCATACTCCCGCGCCAAGCGCTCGCACAGGGCGCGCGCCCCCGGCGCGTCGCGGACGGCGCCGACGCCCTGCCCGGCCGACCAAACGTCGCGCCAGGCCTTGGCTTCCCGCTCTCCGAAGTCGAGCGTCTCCGGCGGCTTGCCGGCGCCGTCAAGACCGTTCCTCTCGAGGCTCGCCTTCAGGAAGTTGGCCGGCACGCCGCTGATCTCGGGCGTATAGACGATGTCGCCGGCCGCCGCCTCAAGGATCATCTGTTTGTAGGCGGGATCGGCCAAGCTCTCCTCCGTCGCGATAAAGCGGGTGCCGAGATAGGCGAGATCGGCGCCCATCAGCCGGGCGGCCGCGATCTGCGCGCCGGTCGAAATCGCGCCCGCCAGAATAACCAGCCCGTCGTAGAAGCCGCGGATCTCGTCGACGAGGGCGAAGGGATTCAGCGTCCCGGCATGCCCGCCCGCCCCGGCCGAGACGGCGATCAGCCCGTCGACCCCGGCGTCCGCCGCCTTGCGGGCGTGGCGCGCCTGCACGACGTCGTGAAAGACGAGGCCGCCATAGCCGTGCACCGCCTCGATCACCTCCGGCCGGATGCCGAGCGAGGTGATGATGACCGGAACCTTGTGCGCGACGGCGATCTCCAAGTCGCGCTCCACCCGCTCGTTCGACTTGTGGACGATCAGATTGACGGCGTAGGGGGCGGGCGCCTCCCCCGCAGCGCGGGCGGCCTCCAGCCTCTCCTCGATCTCGACGAGCCAGGCCTCGAAGCCCTCGCTGGTGCGTTGATTGAGGGCGGGAAAGCTCCCCAAGACTCCGCCGCGACACGCCTCCACCACCAGATCCGGCCCGGAGACCAGGAACATCGGAGCGGCGATCGCGGGAAGCCTCAGTCGGGCCAGCAACTCGTCGGGGCGCATGAACACACTCTCGTCTGATTGTCGGACAAACGCACTATGGCGGAGGGGAGAGGGGCGTTGAAAGGGAAAACGGTGCAAGCGCGGAGTCCCCGCGCACGCGGGGACCTTTTCGATCGCGCTCCCGTTGCGGAGCGACGCTTTGAGAGGCCTCCGCCTTCGCGGGGGCGCCGGGATCTCCGCCGCAACGGATTGCCAAGCCGTCCCCGACGGTGAACCATGCGCGTCATGACCTACGTGACACATCTTGAGTGCTCGCTCACGGGCGAGACCTATCCCGCCGGCCAGGTGCACGGCCTGTCGGCGGCCGGGCGGCCGCTGCTGGTGCGCTACGATCTGGAGCGGATGGCGGCGGAGTTGTCCAAGGAAAGGCTCGCCGCCTCGATCGCCGCGGGCTTCTGGCGCTACGCCGATTTCCTTCCCGTGGAGCGATCGGAAGATCGAATCTCGCTGGGCGAAGTCGTCACCCCGCTGATCGGGATCGACCGCTGGGGCGCGTCGATCGGCGCCGCCGCCGGATCGGCGATCGTGAAGGACGAAGGACGGCTTCCGACCGGCTCCTTCAAGGCGCGGGGGCTGGCGCTCGCCGTCTCGATGGCGAAGCAGTTCGGGATCGATCACATGGCGATCCCGACCAACGGCAACGCCGGTGCGGCGCTGGCCGCCTACGCGCGGCGCGCCGGGATCCGCGCCACCGTCTTCTGCCCGGAGGACACGCCGGACATCAACATCCGCGAAATCCGCCAGCAGGGCGCCGCGACCTACAAGGTGAACGGCCTGATCAACGACTGCGGCAAGATCGTCGGCGGCGGCAAGGAGCATGTGGGCTGGTTCGACGTCTCGACCCTGAAGGAGCCCTACCGGATCGAAGGCAAGAAGACGATGGGCCTGGAGCTGGCCGAGCAGTTCGCCTGGCGCCTGCCCGAGGTGATCTTCTATCCCACCGGCGGCGGCACCGGCCTGATCGGCATGTGGAAGGCGTTTCACGAACTCACGGCGATGGGCTGGTTGGACGGCCCGCTTCCGCGCATGATCGCCGTGCAGGCGGAGGGCTGCGCGCCGATCGTGAAGGCCTATGAGGCGGGGGAGGAGCACGCCCCGCTTTGGGAGAACGCCGCCACGGTCGCCGCCGGCATCCGCGTGCCGGTCGCGGTCGGCGACTTCCTGATCCTGCGCGCAGTCAGGGAGTCCGGCGGGCGGGCCGTCGCCGTCCCCGACGCCGAGATCATGGCGACGCGCGACCGAATCGCCGCGGACGAGGGCCTGCTGCTCTGCCCCGAGGGCGCCGCCACCGCCGCCGCCTATCAACGCGCGCTGGCCGAAGGGTGGGTCGGCGCGGAGGAGCGCGCGATCCTCTTCAACTGCGCCACGGGGCTCAAATACCCGATGGCGGAGGTGACGTCCGAGATCGACAAGGATCAGCCGATCGACTATGCGGCGTTCGGTTGAGGCCGCGGCGCCGGCCTCAAGCCCGTCACGACCCCATCAAGCTCGGCAGATAAAGCGCGATGCCGGGGAAGGCCGCCAGCAGCGCGATCGCGAGCCCCATCAACAGAAAGAAGGGCAAGGCCGCCCAGGCCACCCGCAGGATGTTCCGGCCCGTCAGCGACTGCAGCACGAAGAGGTTGAAGCCGACCGGCGGCGTGATCTGCGACATCTCCACTACGAAAACGAGATAGATTCCGAACCAGATCGGGTCGACGCCCGCCTGCTCCACGATCGGCATGATGATCGAGGTCGTCAGCACGATGATTGAAATGCCGTCGAGAAAGCAGCCCATCACCACGAAGAAGATCGTCAACGCGATCAGCAATTCGTAATGGCTGAGCCCCATATCGCCGATCCAGGCGGCCAGCATCCGCGGGATGCCGGCGAAACCCATCGCCGTCGTCAGGAACGCGGCGCCCGCCAGGATGAAGGCGATCATGCAGCTGGTGCGCACGGCGCCCATCAGCCCTTCGCGGAAGCTTTCCTTGGTCAGGTCGCCGGCTCGCCAGGCCAGCAGCAGCGCGATCACCACGCCGACTGCGGCCGCATCCGTCGGCGAGGCGACGCCGAGATAGACCGAGCCGATGATGCCCAGGATCAGCAGCAGCACCGGCATGAGATCGCGCCCAGCCGCCAGCTTTTCGCGCAGCGGGATGCGTTCCGCCTGACCGGGCGTCTTCTCGCGGTTGAACAGCGCCCAGAGCATGATGAAGCCCGAGAACAGCGCCACCAGAAGCGCGCCCGGCAGAATCCCGGCGATGAATAGGCGCGCGATCGACTGCTCCGTCGCCACGCCGTAGACGATGAGGATGATCGAGGGCGGGATCAGCAGCCCCAATGTGGCGGAGCCCGCCAGCGTCCCGATCATCATCCGTTCCGAATAGCCGCGCTTGGTGAGTTCGGGGATCGAGATCTTGCCGACCGTCGCCGCCGTCGCGGCCGAAGAGCCGGAGACCGCCGCGAACACCGCGCAGGCGAAGACGTTGACGTGAAGCAGGCGCCCCGGCAGCCGCGTCATCCAGGGCGCCAGGCCCGAGAAAAGGCTGTCGGAGAGCTTCGATCGGAACAGGATTTCGCCCATCCAGATGAAGAGCGGCAGGGCGGCGAGCGCCCAACTGTTGCTCGCCCCCCAGCTGGAGGTGGCGAGCACCGTCCCTAGCGGCGCGTTGGAGAAGATCAGCAGCGAGGCCGCGCCGACGAGGAACAGCGCGAAGGCGACCCACACGCCCATAGCCAGCAGGCCGAACAGCAAGGCCATGACGGCCAGCGACAGGAGAATTTCGGTCATCGGCCGTCATCCGTCGCGTCGCGCGGTATCTCACCCTCATCCGCCTGTTTCAGCAGCTGTTGCCCCCCTTCGTTGAACGCCGCCTCGCCGCCGCGCATAAGAGTCAGGAAATCGTCGAGGCAAGCGATCGTCAGGATCGCGAGCCCCAGCGTCATCGCGCTCTGCGGAATCCAGAGCGGCACCGGCACGATGCCGGAGGTGACGTCGCCGAACTGCAGCGATTCCTGCACCAGCCCGCCCATGTACCAGGTGAAAAAGGCGCTGAAGAGCGTCGCGATCAGCGCGGCCGCGACGTCGCAGCCGCGCTGCGCCGTCGGCGGCAGCGCCTGCAGCACCAGCGAGACCCGAATATGCGCGCCGCGCCGAAAGGCGTAGGGCAGCGCGAAGAAGGTCGACGCCGCCAGGAACAGGCCGGCGAAGGTGGAATAGGACGGGATCACAAGACCGATCGCCGAGCCCGTCAGCAGGCCGGCGATCCGGTCGATCGTATTCAGGACGACCTGCGCGGTGACGACCGTGCAGATCAGAATGAGGAAGAAGGCGGCGATCAGGCCGCTCACCTCATACAGGCGATCAAGCGCTCTGCGCATGGGAGTCCCCCTCAAGACCGCCCAACGAGCGGGCGGTCGGGCGGCGCGCTGCGGCGCGCGCCGCCCGAACCCGTCAAGCGGCCCGTTCGCGGCCGATCGGCCGTTCAGTCGGAAATCCGGCTGCGATAATCCTCAAGGATTTCCTCCCCGGCCGGGCCGGCCTCTTGCTTCCATTCGGCGATCATCTTGTCGCCGATCTCCTTGAGGCCCTGCATCAGCGCGTCGGAAGGCTGATGCACCTCCATGCCGTTATCGGCCAGAACCTGCGTCTTCTCGGCCGTCTCCTCCTGGCTCATCTGCCAGCCGCGGCCCTGCGCCTGCTGGGCGGCGTTGAGGATGGCGGTCTGAACGCTTTCGTCCAGCGCCGCGAAGCTGCGCTTGTTGACCACGACGATGTTCTTCGGAACCCACGCCTTGATGTCGTAATAGTGGTCGACGAAATCCCACGCCTTGGAGTTGGCGCCGGTGGAGGGCGAGGTGATCATCGCCTCGACCCGGCCGGTCGCGAAGGCCTGCGGGATGTCCGGCACCTCGACCTGCGTCGGCGCGGCGCCGGCGAGCTGTGCGAAACGCTCCAGCGCGGCGTTGTAGGAGCGGAACTTGACGCCCTTCAGGTCCTCGACGCTCTCGACCGGCTCCTGGGTGTAGAGACCCTGCGGCGGCCACGGAACGGCGTAAAGCGGCATCAGATCCTGTTCGGCCAGAAGCTCGGTGATCACCGGCTTCTGGGCCGCCCACAGCGCCTCCGCCTGCTCGTAGGTGGTGGCGAGGAACGGCTGGCTGTCGATGCCGAAAGCGGCGTTCTCGTTGGTCAACAGCGACAGGAAGAACTCGCCGATCGGCACCTGACGGCTGCGCACGGCGTTCTTGATTTCCGGGTGCTTGAACAGCGAGCCCGCCGAGTGCACCTCAATCTCGAGCGCCCCGTCGGTCGCCGCCTTCACGTCCTCGGCGAACTCCATGATGTTTTGGGTATGGAAGGTGGCGTCGGGATAGGGCGTGGGCATGTCCCACGTCTGGGCCCCGGCTGGGGCGGGGGCGAACGCGCCGCCGGCCATCGCGGCCACGGCCAGCGCGGCGCAGCCGCCGGCGATCTTGGGTTTAAAGGCTTCAAACATTCTACGCCTCCTGTTCGAGGGGGGCGCACCGAGCGCCCGCCGATCTTATTGAGGACGGCGACCCCGCGACGCGCGGTCGCGGGCGTCGGACGATCCCGTTGGACGTGGGGGCGACGCGCGCGAGCGCAACCCCGGACCGCAATCGGCGCGGCAGGGCGGGACGCGCGAGCGGATGGGACCTCAGGTCCGGACGTGCGGCCTCAGCCCTGCCGCGCGCCGTCAATCGGCAGACGGATCTCGAAGCGCGCACCGCCCTGCTCCGCGTCCTTCACCAGCAGGGCGCCCTGATGGCGCACTTCGACGATCGACCGGCACAGCGCCAGCCCTTGCCCCATCCCGCGCCCGACGTCTTTGGTGGTGAAGAACGGATCGAAGATCTTGGCGCGCAGCTCTTCCGGCACGCCCGGGCCGTCGTCGTTGACGGCGACGACGACCTCGTCGCCCTCGACCGTCGCTTCGATCACGATAAGGCCCCGCGTCCCACGGCGCTGATCCTCGATCGCATGGGCGGCGTTGACGATCAGATTGAGCAACACCTGCGTAACGTCGGAGCTGTTGCAGCGCACGTGCGGCAGGTCCTGGGGCAGACGCTTCTCCAACGCGGCGGCGTATTTCCATTGGTTGACGGAGATCGCGACGGCGAGCTCCACCGCCTCGTTCAGCTCGCAATAGGCGAGCTCGGCCCCGCCGGGATGGGCGTAGCGCTTGATCGCCGTGACGATGTCGCGGATGCGTCCGACGCCTTGCTTGCATTGGGCGACCGCGGGCAGCACCTCGTCGGCCAGATAGTCGAAATCCATCGCCCGGGCGCGCTCCTCCAGCGCGGCCGCCTTGACCGGCTCCGCCTCTTGCAGCGCGGCGCGAATGTCTGCGACCAGCGGCATCACGTCGCCGAGACTGTCCTGCAGGAAATCGATGTTGTCGCCGATATATTGCGCGGGCGTGTTGATCTCGTGCGCAAGCCCGCCGGCCAGGGCGCCCAGCGCCTCCATGCGTCCGCGCTCGAGCAGTTCGCGCTCGAGCGTCTGCGTGCGCGCCTCCATCGCCTTGCGTTCGGTGACGTCGCGGGTGACGCACAGCAGGCCGCCGGTGGTCTCGAGATAGGTCAGGCTGATTTCCTGGGGAAACGTGTCGCCGTTTTTCTTCAGCCCTTCGGCCGATCCGGTCCAGGCGCCCTTCGAGAAAACCTCCGCCAAAGGTCCGTCCTGCATGCGCCGGCGCTCCGCCGGTTCGTAAAGGCGGCTCCATGATTCACCGATCAGCTCCGCCCCGTGCTGATAGCCGAAGACGCGGGCGTGCGCGTCGTTCATGTACACGAACTGTCCGACTTCGTCGGTGACGGCGACGCCGTCCGTCGCCTTGTCGAGCGCCGCGCCGAGGATCGCCAACTCCCGTTCGCGGTTGCGTGCGGTCTCGCGCTCCTCGCGCCGCCGCTCGAGCGTCGTGATCACGATCGCCGCCAGATCCTTCAACCGCGCCAGAAGCTCCTCGGGCACCGGCTCGCGCGGCGTGTAATCGATGACGCAGAGCGACCCGAGCGTATGATCGCCGTCCAGCGTGATCGGCGCGCCGGCGTAAAAGCGGATGCCGGGCGCCCCCACCACGAACGGGTTGTCCCTAAAGATCGGATCGCCGGTCACGTCCGGGACCACCAACGGCTCGCCCGTGGCCGCCACAAATTGGCAGAACGAGATGCAGCGCTTGGACTGAGGCGCTTCGAAGCCGACGCGCGCCTTGAACCATTGGCGATCGCGATCGATGAAGGTCAGCAGCGCGGTGGGCGCGCCGAACAGCTGCGCCGCCAAGCGAACGACCCGGTCGTAAGCCTCCTCCGGCTGGGTGTCGAGGATGTCGAGACTCTCGAGCGTGTGCAGACGCTCGGCTTCGTTCTCCGGAACGGGCGCGGTCTCCACGGCCCCTTCCACCCATCGATCGCCGACCTCTGGCAGTTCGGGTTCGCTTTCGGCGGGCGAGGCGGTTCGATTCGTCATGCGAGGCCGCGCTCCTCATCTGGCGCCGCGCTCGCCGCTTGGCGCGCGGCGGCTTCGGCCAACGGGGTGAGGCCGAGCCGCTCAAGATACGCCCGGTCGAGCCCTTCGCCCAGCGCCGAAAGCGGCTCGGCCTCGCACGGAGCCGTCGCGCAGGCCCCGTCCCGGGTCGCGCGGGCGGCGGCCAGTGCGAGGTGGGCGAGGCCGACGGCCCGCAAGTCGGGCGCGTCGTTCGCGCCGGGGTCGTCGACGCCCAGAACGCCCTCCACCAGAACGTCCGGCAATCCCCAGAGCGCCAGCAGCAAGGCGCCGAACGCGCCGACGGACGTTCCCAGAAGCGCGGAGAGCGCGAGCGGGCGCGGCGCGCCGTCGCGTTCGGCGCGGGCCAGGGCCTCGCTCACCGCGTTCGGCGGCATGGCGGCGCAGGCGGCCGCGTAGCCGACGCCGGACAGGATGACGATGGTCGAGGCCGTCTCGCAATCCTGCGCCGACAGCTCGGGCGCTTTGCTCCAAGCCCCGATCAGGCTCTGCGCGCAGGCCACGACGGCCTGCTCGTCCGCGAGGCCGGCGCGCGCCGCAAGGCCGCGCGGCAGCCGGCTCTCCACCGCATCCTCGGCCGCGAGAGCCTTAAGCGTGACGACGCCCAGCAGATCCACCGCGCGCTCCACGGTGGAGACCGGCGAGCGCGCGGCGACGACGCCGCTGTTCGCGGCGTGCAGCAGCTTGACGCAAAGACTGTCGCTCCGCTTGACGACGGCGACCAGCGCGTTCTTGTGAAAGGACGGTCGCGCCAGCACGTCCAAGAGCGCCGTGTAGACCGGCCCAGGTCCCGACAGATCGCCCGCAGCCGCAAGCAGCAGCGGCTCCTTGTCGACCGGAAGGCGCCGGCGGAGCGCGACCGCCCGCTCGATCACCGCGATCAACGTCTCCTTCGGGCAAGGTTTCGCGAGATACTGATGGGCCGCGCCGAGGGCGCGGATCATCGCCGAGTCCTCCGCATGACCGGACAAAACGATGCGCACCGCCGCCGGCCAGCGCCGCCGGACGACGTGCAGCAAGGTAGCCCCGTCGGCGTCCGGCATGCGCATGTCGCTGACCACCACGTCGGCGGGCGTCTCCTCAAGCATGGCCAGCGCCTCTTTCGCCCCCGGGGCGAAGCGCATGCGCCAAACCCCGCGTTGGCCGTGCAGCATGCGCGCCAGCCCCCGCAGAACGTTCTCTTCGTCATCCACAAAAAGTATGTCGATCAAATCCCGCCCCCGAGCGCCCGAAAACGCGCGACGCGCGGCCTCCGCGCTTTCGCGGGGCGCACGCCTTCGTTAGTCTGCCATTCTGGCATAGCGCAAAAATGCGGGCGAAAGGTTAATGAGCGATCCGCCCACCGTTCTATTCGTTGACGACGAGCCGGCGGTTCACGAGGCGCTGGCTCGAAATCTCCGTCGCCGCCAGATATCGTGGACTCCCGCCTTCCAGCAGGACCCGCGCGCCGCCTTGGCGCAGGCGACGCGCTCGCCGCCTGCGGTGGCCGTCCTGGACCTGCTGATGCCCGAGCTCGACGGGCTGGCGCTGGCGGAGAAGATGCGCGCGGCCGGCGTCGATTGTCCGATTCTCATCCTCTCAGGCTGCAACGATTTCGCCGCCGCACAGGCCGCGATCAACCGGGCCAAGGCGTTTCGCTATTATGTGAAGCCCTGCCCGACCGACGATCTCATCGCGGGGGTGGAGGAGGCGCTGGCGCAAAGCCGCCCGGCAGGCCAGGGGACCGCCGGCGTCGGGGACCAGGCGTTGGACCGCTTGGCGGTCGGCGTGGTCGTCATCGACCAGGGCGGCGCGGTCGTCTTCGCAAACCAACGCGGCGGCGCGTTGCTGGCCGCACGCGACGGGTTGATGCTGGATTCGGCCGGCGTCTGCCGGGCCGAACGTCGCGCCGATTCGGAGGCTTTGGCGGCGGCCCGGCGCGAGGCTGTCGCGCAGCAGGAGAGCGTCGCATTGTCGATCGAACGGACCGAGGCGGCGACGCCGCTCCGGCTCGTCCTGATGCCGTTCGACGAGGCGGGCCGTATTTTGCTTTTCGTCACCGATCCGGACGCGCCGGCGCCGCTGTCGCCCGAGTTGATCGCCCAGATGTTCGGGCTGACGCCCTCGGAGGCGCGCTTGACCGCGGCGCTGGCGGGGGGGCTTGACCTGACTGAGGCGGCCGAGGCTTGCAGCGTGACGAAGACCACGGCGCGCAGCTACCTGAAACAGATCTTCATGAAGGTCGGCGTCAGCCGCCAAGCCGAGTTGGTCCAAGCGGTGCTGAGCGCGGCGGCCGCGCGTTAGGTCAGGCCGCCGCGCGCGCGACGCCGATGTCGACGAGGCCCCTACGCTCGGCGCGCCGCCGGATCAGCCAGTCGCCCGCCTCTTTGGCCAAGGCGCACAGAGCGTCCGCGGTGTCCGGGGCCAAAGGCGCGCCCGGCCTCTCGTCGAACAGACACAGCGCGCCGACGACCGCTGCGCGCTCGTCGAACAGCGGCGCGCCGGCCAGAAACCGAAGAGCGGCGCGTGGGCGCACCGTTGTCCGCGACACCGACGCTGAGGCGATCGCGACATCCGGCACGACCAGCGCCCGTCGCGCTTCGGCAAGCCGCGTCATAAACGGCGCGGCCTCGCGGACGCGGGCCTCGGCCCGTCCCGCCGCCGCGACGATCCACGGGCGCTCGCCGACCGTCGTCAGGGCCAGCGCGGCGCTAACGCCCGGGACGAGCCGCACCGCCCGTCGCGCAAACGCGTCAGCGCCGTCGGCGGATGCGCCGAGTAGGCCGTATTCCCAAATTTGCGCCAACGAGCTCGCGTCGTGGAGGTCAATCTGCACAGTCGTTCTCCTTCGCGCGCGGCGCCCTTACGCCGCGAGGTCCAATTGGCTTCCCAAGGGTCTGATCGCGCTCGCGCCGCTCGCTGCGCGCGCGGGCTCCGAGGCGCCGGCCGGCGCCGTCCCGTCCGACAGCGCGGCGACCGTCGCGCGCCCGATCGCGGGGCCGGCGAGAGCGCCTCCTCCGTCAGACCCGCCGGCGGGCTGATCGACGGAGCCGCCCGCCGCCGACTGATCGACGGCCTCGGACCGGTCCGCACGCGCGGGGGTCGCTCCGCCGTCGCCCCCGCCGTAGGCGCGCCGGGCTTGCAGCGCCTGGCTTGCGACGTCCTGCAGAGCTTGAGCGCCGGGGGGCGTCTGCGCGCTCGGCCGCCGCTGCTGCGCGCCGGCGGCCAGAGCGGTTTCAGCGGCCAAGCCCTGACGCAGCGGCTCGAAGATCAGGGCGGGCGTGTCTTCGACAAAGCCGGGCCGGCGCTTCTTGGCGAGTTGAACGTCGAACTGGTCGTCCGCCGGAGGGGCGAGTCGCCCCGCCTCGACCGGGGCGGCGCTTCGCGCGATGGGAGAGGCCGCCGTATAGCCGGCGGCGATTTCCGAAAGGCTCATGGTCGCAGGTCTCCAAGATCGGCGGCGCGCTGACGCTCGCGGACACGGATATGCGCCGAAACGAAAACGCCCGCCCCCCGCATTTGGGGGGGCGGGCGTTTTTCACGCGCCGATCCGGCGATGGATCTACTGTTCGCCGGGGAGCGAGCGACCGCCGCCCTCCTCCATCGACAGCAGCGACGCATTGCCGCCGGAGGCGGTCGTATCGATGCTGAGCGAGCGTTCGTGCACGAAGCGATGGAGGTAGTGCGGACCGCCCGCCAGCGGCAGGCCGAGGCCTGCTTCTTCGCCCGGCGCTTCCGTCGGGCTTTCGCGGAACAAGATCAGCGGCCGGATCGGACCGTCGCCCTCGGCCAAAGCGGCGTTGATCGCGCAGGCCGCGTCAAACGGCCCCGCGAAGGCGACCGCCTCCACCTGACCGGCCGCGGCGAGGTCGGTCAGCGCGCGATCCTTTCCAGCCGCCACCGCAATCGCCGCAGATTTCGGCGCGCCGGCCTTCTGGAAAAGCGCCGCAACGGCTTCCGCCACCCCGTCGGTCGGGTGCCAGATCAGCGCCGCATTGCCGGCCGCAAGCGCCGCGCCGGCTTGCGCGATCAGCGCGCTGACCGCCCGCGGCCCCTCGCCCGCCAGACAGGCCACCGGGCCGCGCGGCCAGAGGTCCATCTCGTTGCGCTCGCCGGTCGGGCCGGGCAACGCCATCGGCTCGGCGAACTCGGCCGTCACCTGCGCGGCGTAGGCGCGCAGGAAGCCGGCGGCGCGCGTCAGTTCCGCTTCGCTCGCGCCGGCGAGCGCCTTGACGGCGCCGCCGTTCTTCTCGAGCGCATCGGCGGCGTCCTCAAGCGTCTCCGCGCGGTCTTCAACCTCTTCCAGCCACTCGCCGCCCTCGCGTTGGAGCAGCGTCATCGCCGCCTTCAGGCCGTCCGCGGAGACGAGCTTGGCGGAGGGATCGAGGCCCCCTTCCCAACCGCCGTCGGACGCTTCGCCCCCGCCGTTCACCTCAGCCGAGAAGCGGTGCAGATAGTGCGGCCCGCCCGCTTTCGGGCCGGTGCCGGAGAGCCCCTGACCGCCGAACGGCTGCACGCCGACGATGGCGCCGATCTGGTTGCGGTTGACGTAGGTGTTGCCGACCCGCGCCTTGGCGAAGATCTGACGCCAGGTCTCGTCGATGCGCGTGTGGACCCCGAGCGTCAGCCCGTAGCCGGTCGCGTTGATCGCGTCCACGACCTTGTCCAGCTTGTCGGCCTTGTAGCGCACCACGTGCAGGATCGGGCCGAAGACCTCGCGCTGCAGGACGGAGATATCGTCGATCTCGAAGGCGGCCGGCGGGACGAAGCTGCCGGCGTCCGTCCCGGCGCCCAGGCGGGCGCGCTTGATCTCATTGCCCTCGCCGATCATGCGCTTGATATGGCTGTTCAGCATCGACTGGGCTTCCTCGTCGATCACCGGGCCGATATCGGTGGACACGAAGGCCGGGTCGCTGATCGTCAGCTCCTCCATCGCGCCGGCGATCATCTCCATCGTGCGCTTGGCCACGTCGTCCTGGACGTAGAGCACGCGCAGGGCCGAACAGCGCTGGCCCGCGCTCTGGAAGGCGGAGATCACAACGTCGCGGGTGACCTGTTCGGTGAGCGCGGTGGAATCCACGATCATCGCATTCTGCCCGCCCGTCTCGGCGATCAGCGGCGGCGTTTCGCCCGGGCGTTTGGCCAGCGTTCGGTTGATCAGCTTCGCCACCTCGGTCGAGCCGGTGAAACAGACGCCGGTCACGCGCGGATCCTGCACCAGCGCGCCGCCGACCCGCGCGCCGTCTCCGGGCAGCAGGTGCAGCACCTCGCCCGGCACGCCCGCGCGGTGCAGCAGGCGCACGGCTTCGGCCGCGATCAGGGGCGTCTGTTCCGCCGGCTTGGCGATGACGGCGTTGCCGGCGACCAGCGCCGCCGTCACTTGGCCGTTGAAGATGGCGAAGGGGAAGTTCCAGGGGCTGATGCAGGTGAAGACCCCGCCGCCCTTCAGCGCCAAGTCCCCGCCCTGCCCGTCCGGGGCGCGCAGACGCACGCCCTTGGCCAGATCGGTCCGGGCGCGTTGGGCGTAGTAGCGGCAGAAATCGATCGCCTCGCGAATCTCGGCGACCGCGTCGTTCATCGTCTTGCCGGCCTCCACGACGCACAAGCCCATCAGGCGCGCCATGTCCTGTTCCATCAGATCGGCGGCCGCCTCAAGACAGGCTGCGCGCTCTTCGGCCGGCCGGGCGGCCCATTCGGGCGCGGCCTTCGCCGCCGTGTCGAGCGCCTTTTCGATCTGCTCCGGCGTGGCTTCGCTGGTCTCGCCGATGGCGCGCGAATGGTTCTGCGGCGCGACGACCTGCTTGTCGTCCTGCCCGTCGGCCTCCTGGCCGGCGACGATCGGCCGGGCGCGATGGCTTTCCTCAGCCACCGGCGTCATCGCCTCGCGCAGGCGGTCGAGCACTGTGAGATCGCTCAAATCGACGCCCATCGCGTTCGGGCGGTCGGATCCGTAGATGTCGACCGGCAGCGGGATGCGCGGGTGCGGCTTGCGGCGATAGGCGGCGACGGTCTTGATCGGATCGGCGATGATCTCCTCGACCGGCGTCTGCACATCCTGCATGCGGTTCACAAAGGAGCTGTTGGCCCCGTTCTCCAACAGGCGGCGCACCAGATAGGCCAGCAGATCCTCGTGCTGGCCGACCGGCGCGTAGATCCGGCAGCCGGCCCCGACCTCGTCGGTCTCGACGACCTGCTCGTAGAGCTCCTCGCCCATGCCGTGCAGGCGCTGGAATTCGAAGTCGCGGCTGTTGCCCGCGAACTCCAGCACGGCGGCGATCGAATGCGCGTTGTGCGTGGCGAGCTGCGGGAAGAAAGCGTCGGTGTTGGCGAACAGCTTGCGCGCGCAGGCGAGATAAGAGACGTCGGTGTTGGCCTTGCGCGTGAAGACCGGATAGCCCTCGACGCCCATCTCCTGGGCGCGCTTGATCTCCATGTCCCAGTAGGCGCCTTTCACCAGGCGCACCATGAAGCGCCGACCGTGGCGCGCCGCCATGTCGGCGAGATAATCGAGCACGAAGGGCGCGCGCTTCTGATAGGCCTGAACCACAACCCCGAAGCCCTGCCAGTCCTTCAGCTCCGGATCCTCCGAGATCGCCTCGATGCAATCGAGCGAGATGTCGAGGCGGTCGGCCTCTTCCGCGTCGATGTTGAGGCCGATGTCGTATTTCGCGGCGTCCTTGCAGAGCGCCCGCAAGCGCGGGACCAGCTCGTCCATCACGCGGCCGTAATGGCCGACCTCGTAGCGCGGATGCAGCGCCGACAGCTTGACCGAAATGCCCGGTCCCTTGATCGGCCCGCGGCCTTTGGCGCGCTCGCCGATCTTCTCGATCGCCTCCTTGTAGGAGCGATAGTAGCGCTTGGCGTCCTCCATCGTGCGCGCCGCCTCGCCCAGCATGTCGTAGCTGTAGCTGTAGCCGCGCTCCTCAAAGCTTTCCGCACGGTTCAGCGCCTCGTCGATGGTGCGGCCCATGACGAACTGGCGGCCCATGATGCGCATCGCCTGATTGACGCTCTCGCGCACCACCGGCTCGCCCAGGCGCGCCACCAACCGGCGCATTACGGCGTCCGGCGAACGCCCCTTGTAGCCGTGCATGCCGACGACCTTGCCGGTCATCATCAGCGCCCAGGTCGACGCGTTGACGAACAGCGAGGAGGAATGGCCGAGATGCTTCTTCCAATCGGCCGTGCCCAGTTTGTCGCGGATCAGCCGCTCGCGCGTGTCGTCGTCGGGGATGCGCAAAAGCGCCTCCGCGACGCACATCAGCAGCACCCCCTCCTGCGTCGACAGGCCGTATTCGTGCAGGAAGGCGTCGATTCCACCCTGGTGCGCGGTCTCCGCCCGCACGCTCTCGACCAGCTTGGCCGCATAGTTGTCGATATTGGTGCGCGCCTGCTCGGCGAGGTCGAGCTGGGCCAGCAGCGCCTCCACGCAGTCCGTCTCGTCCGCCCGATAGTGACGGTCGATCGCCTGACGCAGGTCGCTGCGCGCGGCCAGCGGCTGCTTGAACACCATCGATGCGGCCATGTTTTTCTCCCTGCCTGGTCGTGCTTCGTGCGACGCCGTTTCGCGCCCGCCGGCGCTTTTCAGGCCGGCCGCCCCGCTTCGCGCCATCTGCATTCACACTTAACGCGCCCGGCGGGAGTTGACCAGGGAAGCGGCCGAAAAGCCGCTTCCCCGGCGTCCCCATTCCTGGGCTGCGTCACTCGGAAGGCTCGATCCGACCGGTCTTTACGGCCCGCTGGGTGCGGTCGTAGTCGTCGAGCACGCTCTGCGCAGGGCGGCCCTGCATCAGGCTGACCGCGACGGCTGCAAGCGCGCACAGGATGAAGCCCGGCACGATCTCATAGAGATCCAACAGACCGCCCGACAGCTGCTTCCAGACCACCACCGTGACGGCCCCGACCAGGATGCCGACCGCCGCGCCGTTGCGCGTCAGCCCGCGCCAGAACAGCGACAAGATGACGATCGGCCCGAACGCCGCGCCGAATCCGGCCCAGGCGTAGCTGACGAGGTCGAGGACCTTGCTGTCCTTGTCCATCGCAAGGACCGTCGCCAGCAACGCGATCCCGATCACGGCGAACCGGCTGACCTGCACCAATTCCTTCTGGCTCGCATCCTTGCGCAGGAAGGCCTTGTAGAGATCCTCCGTCAGCGCGGAGGAGCAGACCAGCAGCTGGCTGTCGATCGTGCTCATGATCGCCGCCAGGATCGCCGCCAGCAGAAAGCCGGAGACCCAGGGGTGGAACAGCACCTGGACGAACTCGATGAAGACCGTCTCGCTGTTCTGCAGCGGATTGTCGGCGAAGAAGGCGATGCCCGAATAGCCGACGAAGATCGCGCCGTAGAGGCCGAAGATCATCCAGCCCATGTTGATGAGCCGCGCGGTCGGCACGTCCGAGGGGCTGCGCACGGCCATGAAGCGGGCCAGGATGTGCGGCTGCCCGAAATAGCCGAGGCCCCAGGCCATCAGCGAGACGATCCCCATGAAGGTCATGTCGGTCATCACGCCGTTGTAGCTGGCGTCTATCTGGCCGACCGTGTCGGTGACTTGGTCCCAGCCGCCAAGTTCGGTGATCGCGATGATCGGCACGACGATCAGCGCCAGGAACATAAGGATTCCCTGGACGAAGTCGGTCCAGCTGACCGCCAGAAAGCCGCCCAGGAAGGTGTAGCCGACGATCACCAGCATCCCGATCCATAAGGCCCACATGTAGGAGAGATCGAAGGTCTCTTCGAACAGCACGCCGCCGGCGACCAGCCCGGAGGAGACGTAGAAGGTGAAGAACAGCAGGATCACCGCCGCCGAGATGATCCGCAGGATGCGGCTGCGGTCGTCGAAGCGGTTTTCGAGATAGTCGGGGATGGTGATCGAATCCTTCGCCACCTCGGTGTAGATGCGCAGCCGTTTGGCGACGAACTGCCAATTCAGATAGGCCCCGATGACAAGGCCGATGCCGATCCAGATCTGGTTCATCCCGGAGGCGTAAACCGCCCCGGGAAGCCCCAGCAGCAGCCAACCCGACATGTCGGAGGCGCCCGCCGAGAGAGCGGCCACGCCCGGCCGGAGACCCCGCCCGCCGAGGATGTAGTCGGACAGATTCTTGGTGAGCCGATAACAGATCAACCCGATCGCCAACATGCCGATCAGGTAGATCGCGAAGGCGACAAACGTTCCAGAGGTCATAACGCCGGCCCCTTACTTCTTGAGGAGCCAGGTCGCGATCGAGAGCGCGAGCACGCTCAACATCGGAACGAACAACCAGAACCACGTCGCCGTGGAAAGCGCGCCTTGCATGATATCGACTCCACCCGTTGGACAGCGGTTCGCCGACCGCTCGCTTATAATTCGGTTACCGAATAAACTACGCGGACGCGCCGCAGCGCGTCAAAAACTATTTTGGCAACCGAATTATTTGCCCTGGAGTCCGACCGCGCCCGCGCTCTTTTATTTTCACCGCGCGCTAGCGGGTATAGGCTTCCCTCCCCCGCAACCCAATCCCGCCCGGTGCCGATGCCCCAAGGATCAGAGCCCGACGTTCCGCTGAGCCGCCCCTACGCGGACGAGCTGCGCAAGACCACCTGCTATATGTGCGCGTGCCGCTGCGGCGTCCGCGTGCATATGAAGGACGGCGCCATCCGCTATATCGACGGCGATCCGGATCATCCGGTGAACCGCGGGGTGCTGTGCGCCAAGGGCTCGGCCGGGTTGATGCAGCACCTTTCGCCGGCGCGGCTGACCAAGCCGTTGAAGCGCGTCGGCCCGCGCGGCTCCGGGGAGTTCGAGGAGATCGAGTGGGAGGAGGCGCTGGCGCTGGCGGCCGAGTGGCTCGGCGAGGTGCGCGCCAGAGATCCCAAGCGCCTCGCCTTCTTCACCGGGCGCGATCAGAGCCAATCGCTCACCGGCTGGTGGGCGGCCAAGTTCGGCACGCAGAATTTCGCGGCGCACGGCGGCTTCTGCTCGGTCAACATGGCCGCGGCGGGGCTTTACTCCATCGCCTCCAGCTTCTGGGAGTTCGGCGAGCCGGATTGGGAGCGCGCGCGCTACCTGTTGCTGTTCGGCGTCGCTGAGGACCACGACAGCAACCCGATCAAGCTCGGCCTCGGCAAGATGAAGACCCGCGGAGCCAAGGTGGTCTCCGTCAATCCTGTGCGCACGGGCTATTCGGCCATCGCCGACGAATGGATCGGCGTTCGTCCCGGGACCGACGGCCTCTTCGCCGGCGCGCTGATCCACGAATTGCTTCAGGCCGAGCGCGTGGATTTCGATTGGCTCGCGGCGATGACCGACGCGCCCTTCCTGGTGATCCGCAATCCGGGCGGTCCGGACGACGGCCTCTACGCCCGCGACGCCGACGGCCGCGAACTGGTCTGGGACGGCGCGCGCGGCGAGGCGGCGTCCGCCGCCGACCCGGACGCCAAGCCCGTGCTGGCGGGCGAACGGAGATTGGCTGACGGGCGAACGGTCGTCCCCGCCTTTCAACTGATCGCCGAGCGGTTCCTGGATCCGAGCTATTCGGCCGACGCAGCGGCGGAGAAGACGGGCGTCCCGGCTGCGACCGTCAAGCGCATCGCACGCGAGCTGGCCGACGTCGCCTTCGAGCAGGCGATCGAGCTGCCGATAGCCTGGACCGATTGGGCCGGACGGACGCGCCAGACCATGCGCGGGCGGCCCGTGGCGATGCACGCCATGCGCGGAATCTCCGCCCATTCCAACGGCTTCCACACCTGCCGCATCCTGCATGTGCTGCAGATGATGCTGGGCGCGATCGACGGGCCCGGCTCGTCGCGGCACAAGCCGCCCTTCCCGCGTCCCTGCCCGCCGGGGCCGAAGCCGGCGCAGCCCGCGGAAGGCCCGGACCTGCCGCTGGCCGGCATGCCGCTCGGCTTTCCAACGGGCCCGGAGGATCTGCTGGTCGCGCCGGACGGAACCCCGCAGCGCATCGACAAGGCCTACAGCTGGGAGCATCCGATCGCCGCGCACGGGCTGATGCATATGGTGCTGCACAACGCCTGGGCGGGCGACCCGTACGAAATCGACGTGCTGTTCATGTACATGGCGAACATGGGCTGGAACAGCGCCATGAACGTGCCCGCCACCTTGAAGTACCTGACCGACGTGGACGAGGACGGCGCCTACAAGATTCCGAAGATCATCTATTCCGACGCCTACTATTCCGAGACCGTGCCCTACGCCGATTTGGTGCTGCCGGACACCACCTATCTGGAGCGCTGGGACTGCATCTCGCTGCTCGACCGGCCGATCAGCAGCGCGGACGGGCCGGCCGATTCGATCCGACGGCCGGTCGTCGCGCCCGATCGCGACGTGCGGCCTTTCCAGGACGTCCTGATCGAGCTTGGCGCGCGGCTGAACCTGCCCGGTTTCGTGAACGAGGCGGGCGAGCCGCTCTATCCCGGCCTCTACAAGGACTACATCGCCAATCACGAGCGCGCGCCGGGGATCGGACCGCTCGCCGGCTGGCGCGGGGAGGGCGGGAACCAGGGCGGCCGCGGGGCCGCCAATCCCGAGCAGTTGGAACGCTATGTCGAGAACGGCGGCTTCTGGCATGAGCGGCTGCCGGACGCGGCGCTGTTCCACAAGCACGCCAACCGCGCTTATCTCGATTACGCCCACGACAAGGGCTGGATCCCGTCTAACGATCGGATCGTGCTTCGGCTCTACGTCGAAGCGATGCAGAAGTTCCGGCTGGCCGCCCAGGGCCACGGCGCCCTTCAGCCCCCGGAGGCGCACCGCCGCCGGGTCGAAACCTACTTCGATCCGGTCCCCTTCTGGTACGCGCCCTTTGAGAGCGCAGCCTTCGCGGACGAATACCCGATCGCCGCGATCACCCAACGGCCGATGCACATGTATCACAGCTGGGGTTCGCAGAACGCCTGGCTGCGCCAGATCACGGCGCGCAATCAACTCTACGTCCATCCCGACACGGCCGCCGACGCCGGGGTCAGGAACGGCGGTTGGGTCTGGATCGTCTCGCCGATCGCGCGGGTGAAGGCGCAGGTGCGCTGCATGCACGGCGTGGAGCCGGGGACGGTCTGGACCTGGAACGCGATCGGCAAGCGCAAGGGCGCCTGGGGCCTCGCCGAGGGCGCGCCGGAGACGACCAAGGGCTTCCTTTTGAACCACGTCATCAACGATCTGCTGCCGGTGCGCGACGGCGGGCTGAAATACGCCAACGCCGACCCGGTGACCGGCCAGGCCGCCTGGTACGATCTGCGCGTGCGCCTGGAGCCCTGCGCGCCGCATGAGGCCGGCGAGACGGAACCGATGTTCGAGCGCTTCGCCGCACCGCCGCCGACAGGCGGACGCCCGGACGTGCTGCGCGCCGTCGGGCCGCTGACGGCGCCGGGCGGCGGCGCGCCCGCGGCGAGCGCCAACTGGATCGGTCAGCGCGCGGCCTACGTCGAGGGCGGCCTCGGTCTGGCGGCGGCCGGCGGCGGCCGACGCGTCGACGAGCCGCTCGAGGATCCGGAGGGCGAGCGATGACCGCCCTGCCCGCCGCTGCGCCGGAGAAGAAGCTCGGCCTCGTGATCGATCTCGACATCTGCGTCGGCTGTCACGCCTGCGCGGTCAATTGCAAGGAATGGAACGCGGGCGGCCATTCGGCGCCGTTGCCGGATCACGATCCCTACGGCCTTGATCCGACCGGCGTCTGGTTCAACCGCATCCACAGCTTCGAGGTGGTGGAGGAGACCGGCGCCGGGCGCACGGTGCATTTCCCGAAAAGCTGCCTGCATTGCGAGGACGCGCCCTGCGTGACCGTCTGCCCGACCGGCGCCAGCTACAAGCGGACCGCGGACGGGATCGTGCTGGTCAATCCCGACACCTGCATCGGCTGCAAGCTGTGCAGTTGGGCCTGCCCCTACGGCGCGCGGGAGTATGACGAGGACGCGGGCGTTATGAAGAAGTGCACGCTGTGCGTGGATCGCATCTACAACAGCGATCTGCCGCCCGACATGCGGGTTCCGGCCTGCGTCTCCACCTGCCCGGCCGGCGCGCGCAGCTTCGGCGATCTGGGCGATCCGGACAGCGACGTCTCCAAGCTGGCGGCAGCCCGCGACGGCTACGACCTGATGCCGGAGCAGGGTTGCCGGCCCACCAACAAGTATCTGCCGCCGCGCGCGCGCCGCACCCAGCCGGATCAGGGCGGGGACGAGGCGCCGCTCACCCCCGTCGCGCCCGACGGCGCCGGCGTCGTCGCGCGCTGGGTCGACCGCATCCTGTCGCTGTGAGCCCGCCCGGCATTTCCATCCGTTCCGCGACCGCCGATGACTGGCCCGCTATCTGGGCGATCCTCAAGCCGATTTTCGCGGGAGGCGAGACCTATCCCTACACAGCCGACATCGCGGAAGCCGAGGCGCGCGGCCTGTGGCTGGAGACGCCGGCGGCCTGTTTCGTCGCCTGCGCGGCCGACGGCGCCGTGCTCGGCTCGTATTTCCTGAAGGCGAACCAACCGGGGCGCGGCGCGCATGTCTGCAACTGCGGCTACGCGACGGCCGAGGCCGCCCGCGGGCGCGGCGTCGCGACCGCGCTGTGCCGCCATAGCCAGGATGAGGCGCGCGCCCTCTGCTTCCGCGCCATGCAGTTCAACTTCGTCGTCTCGACCAACGACGGCGCGGTGCGCCTGTGGCGCCGCGAAGGGTTTGAGATCGTGGGAACTCTGCCCGAGGCGTTCGCGCATCCGGCCCACGGCTTCGTCGACTGCTTCGTGATGATGAAGCGGCTCTAGGTCCGATCCGGCGGCGCCAAGGCGTCGATCATCCGGCGAATCGCGTCACGGTAAGCAGCGGCGTCCGCGCCGGTCGCAATGGCGAGCGCGGCGCGGTCGAAGGCGGCTGACAGAAGATCGGCCAGGGCCGCGACCGGGCCGTCGACGCCCGCCGCTTCGAGCCCGCGGCGCAATACGCCGCCCCCGGTCGCCGCGTCGATGACGCTCAACGCGTCCGGCCCAAGGGCGGCCGGCGCGTCGATCAGCATCAGCCGGACGCGCCCCGGCGCGGCCATCGCCCCGAAATAGCCGTCCGCCCCGCGGACCAGCGCGTCACGCGGTCCGACCGCGCGCCGGGCGGACGCCTCGATCTCGGCGGCGACGGCGGCGGCCTCGGCTTCGACGACGCCGCGGAACAGCGCCGTCTTGTCGTCAAAATGGTGGTAGAGCGCGCCGCGTGTGACGGACGCCCTACGAACGATCTCCGGCGTGCCGGTATCGGCGAAGCCTTTCTCGGCGAAGAGCGCCCGCGCCGCGCCGATCAAGGCCGATCGGGTGCGCGCGCTGCGGATCTCGTTCGGCGTTCGATCCGGCGATTTATTTTGCATGCATGCAGCCTGTATGTTAATTCATTACCTACATGCAGATTGCATGTTTTTCAAAGGAGCGCAAAGCCGATGAAACCGACCCAGTACTATCCGGTCCTCATGACCGACCGCGTTGCGGAAACCGCCGCCTTCTATCGCGCGCATTTCGGCTTTGCGCCGCTGTTCGAAGTTGACTGGTACGTGCATCTGCAGTCGACGGCGGACGCGTCCGTCAATCTCGCAATCCTCCAGGGAGATCATGAGACGATCCCTGAAGAGGGGCGAGGTCGCGCCGCCGGCCTGCTGCTGAATTTCGAGGTGGCGGACGCGGCCGCGGAGTACGAGCGGCTGAAGGGCGCCGGTCTGCCGATCAAGCTTGCGTTGCGAGACGAGCCTTTCGGCCAGCGCCACTTCATCACCGCAGATCCCAACGGCGTGCTGATCGACGTCGTCACGCCGATCCCGCCGAGCGAAGAGTTCGCCGCCCTTTACGCAGACGAGGCGCGTCCAGACTGAGCGTGCGCCCCGCTTACCCCGGCTTGCGCGCGACCAGGTCGATCAGCGCCGACATGCCGGAATGGCCCGGCCCCTCGTCGATCTCGCGGTCGTAGCTCTCAAGCCGCTCGATTTCGAGGTCGCCGAAGGCGTCGCGCAGAAGCGCCTCGTCATACATGTTCTCGGCGTGCGGCGGGCCGCCGGTGCCGTACTCGATCTGCTTCGGGCGATAGCCGTGCAGCAAGAGGGTTCCGCCGGGTTTGAGCGTCTCCTTCATGCGGTCGAACAGCGGACCGCGCTCGGCGGGACTCGCGAACTGGATGAAGATCGCGACAACAAGGTCGTAGGCTTCCGGCGTCCACGGCCACTCCTCGATTCCGGCCAGATGATAGGCGACCTCGACGCCGCGCTCGGCGGCGAGCGCGCGCGCTTTCGCCAACCCCACCTCAGACGCGTCGAAAGCGTCGACGGCTAAGCCCTGTTCGGCCATGAAGACGGAGTTGCGGCCCTCGCCGTCCGCGATCGCAAGCGCCTTTAGGCCGGGCGTCAGCCGGCCGCGCTCGCGCTGCAGAAACAGGGCCGGCTCAACGCCGAAAAGGTAGCCGGGGGCGCGGTAACGCTCGTTCCACATCGGGCGATGACCTCCTGATCGATTGGGCCGCACGGCGGGCATCATGCCGCCGCGCGCCGGACCAGACCAGAGGAAGAATGACATACCCCGTGTAACGGCTTAGGGTCGCCGGAAATAATCATCGGCCCCTGGGAAGGCCCGGCTTTTCATGTCGACCGCAAACGCCGCCCCTCGGAACCGCGCCATCGACGGGGGCGCAGCCTCAATCGCGCGCAAGGCGTGGGCGCGTTTTCTGTTCATCGGGCTGATTTGCGCGGCGCTGGCCGTCGCGGCGGAGCGCCTCAGCCTGCAGGAGGCGCGATTCAACGCGAGAACCGCCGTCGAGACCGCCGCCAGCCGCGCGGCGGTCGAGATGGAGCGCATCATCAACGCCGACATCCAGCGCGTCCACGGTCTTGTCGCCTACGTTCGCGCCAACCCGAATCTGACTCAGGACCGGTTCGCGGAGCTCGCCCCCTATCTGCTGGCCGACGCGACGGGCGTCTTTCGTAACGTGGCGTTGGCCCGCGACCTCGTCATTACGCACATCTATCCGCTCGCGCCGAACCGCGCGGCGCTCGGGCTGGACTATCGCGACAACGAACGGCAATGGGCGAAGGTGCGCGAAGCGATAGAGCTGAATCAAGTCACCCTCGACGGTCCGCTGGAGTTGGTGCAGGGCGGTCGCGCCTTGATCGCCCGCTTTCCGATATACCTGCCGGACGGCGGCGAGGGGCCGGGCGACCTATGGGGCGTGGCCTCAATGGTGCTTGATTTCTCCGCGTTCGCGGACGCCTCGGGCCTGGACGCGCTCGGCGACGACTATGCGTTGGCGCTTTATGCGGCGGAGGACGACCTGGCGCGCGGCGGGCAGGCCGTCTACCGGACGGCCGCGACCCCGCCGGACGACGCCGTGACGCGACGGATCGAGCTTCCGTCGGGCGCTTGGATCCTTGCGGTCGGGCCGGCCGACGGATGGCCGACGCGCTCGGACTCCCTTCTGCTCATCATCGCGGGCGCGGCGCTGTTGCTGGTGGTGGGCGGCGGCCTCGTGCTGATCAGCCTGCGATTCGAGCACGCGCTGCTGCGCCAGACCAAAGATCTGGAGCGGCTGCGGCGCGAAGCGGTGGAGGCGCGCCTTCAAGCGGAGGAGGCGAACCGCGCCAAGACCTTGTTCCTCGCCAATATGAGCCATGAACTGCGCACCCCGCTGAACGCCATCATCGGGTTCGCGGAGGTGATGAACGAGGGGCTTTTCGGGCCGATCGAGAACCCGAAGTACCGCGCCTATCTGGCCGACATCCTCAGCTCTTCCCATCATCTTTTGGCGGTGCTCGGCGACATCCTGGACATCGCGCGCATCGAGAGCGGCGGGGCGGAGTTGGACGAGCAATCGCTCGAACTGCGCGAGCTCACCGCCTCCACCCTGCGGATACTGCGCGCCCGATTGCGCGAAAAGCGCCAGTCGCTCTCGATCGACATCGATCCTGCGGCGCCGACGGTCTACGGCGACCCTCGGCTGTTGCGTCAGGTGCTGATCAACATTCTCGGCAACGCGATCCGCTACACGCCCGTGGACGGGGCGATCCGGATCGACGCGGAGCGGCGCGCCGACGGCGCGCTGGCGCTCACCGTCGCCGACAACGGCCCCGGCATCCCGGAGGACAAGGCGGCCGAGGCGCTGGAGCCGTTCGTTCAGATCGGCGAAACCGGCGCTCAAGCCCGCGCCGGCGAGGCCAGCCGCGAAGGGGCGGGCCTGGGTCTGCCGATCGCCAAGCGCCTGGTCGAAGCGCATGACGGCGCGATCGAGATCGGCCGCGCGCCGGAAGGCGGCGCCGCCATCACCATCGTGCTGCCGGCCGAACGCGTGCGGGCGGCGGCGTGAGGCGCTATCCCTCCGACGCCTGCACGAACAGCTCCGCATAGGCGGCCGCGTCCAGCGGAATGGGGTTGCCGCCGGCGGACGGATCGCGCGCCGCCAGATCGCCGATATGAGCGGATCGGTCGACCGGCACATCGAGCGCGGACAGCGCGTTCGGCACCCCAAGCGCCGCCCGGAAGTCGAGCGCCCAGTCCAGCGCCGCCGCGAAATCCCGCCCCGGCAGGTCCAGCACGCGCGCCAGCAGATCCATGCGCTCGGCGATCGCCGCCTCGTTCCGGCGCATGACGTAGGGCCAGACGACGGCGTTGGTGAGCCCGTGGTGGGTGTCGTAGGTCGCCCCCACCGCATGGCTGATCGCATGCACGCCGCCGAGGCCCTTTTGAAACGCTGTGGCGCCCATCGAGGCGGCGGCCAGCATGTCGGCGCGCGCCTCGATGTCGCCGCCGTCGGCGTAGGCGCGCGGCAGGGCGTCCTTGATAAGGCGCATGCCTTCCAGCGCGATCCCGTCGGCCATCGGGTGGAAGCCCGGCGCGCAATAAGCCTCGAAGCAATGAATGAAGGCGTCGAGGCCGGTCGCAGCCGTGACGTGAGGCGGCAGGCCGACCGTCAGCTCCGGGTCCGAAATCACCACCGCCGGCAGCATCTTCGGATGGAAGATGATCTTCTTCTCCTGCGTCTCAGGATGGGTGACGACGCTGGCGCGCCCGACCTCCGAGCCGGTGCCGGCGGTGGTCGGCGCGGCGACGATCGGCGCGATCGCCTCGGCGTTCGCCCGGGTCCACCAGTCCCCCACATCCTCAAAATCCCAGATCGGCCGGGTTTGGCCGACCATCAGCGCGACCGCCTTGCCGACGTCGAGGGCGGAGCCGCCGCCGAACGCGACGACGCCGTCCGCCGCGGAGCCGCGATAGGCCGCCACGCCGCCGGCGACGTTGGGCTCGACCGGATTGCCGCGCACGTCGGCGTAAAGCGTCGCCGGCAGTCCCGCCGCCTCCAGGCGCGCCAGCGCGTCGCGCACGATGGGCAGGTCTCGCAGCCCTTCGTCCGTGACGAAAAGCGGGCGCGCGATTCCCGCCTCCCGGCAGGCGGCGGGCAACTCCTCGATGCGGCCCGGACCGGCCCAGACCTTGGTGGGGAAGCCCCAATTTCCGCTGATCGTCTTCATGATCCTCAAATCGCTCCGCTTACGCCCGCTCGAATCCGCGCGCCACCTCCCAGTCGGTGACGCGGCGGTCGTACTCCATCTGCTCCCACGTCGCGGCGTGGACGTAGTGATCGATCACGTCGTCCCCGAAAGCGGCGCGCAGCATCTTGGAGCCTTTCAGCTTCGCGGTCGCCTCGCGCAGCGTCGTGGGGATCGCGCGCGCCCGGCGCTTGCCGTAGACGTCGCCGTCGACCGGCGGCTCCAGCTCCAGCTTGCGCTCAATCCCGTCGAGGCCGGCGGCGATCAGGGCGGCGTAGGCGAGATGCGGCGTGAGGTCCGAGCCGCCGACCCGGCATTCGATGCGCACCGCTTTCGTGCCCTCCCCGCACAGCCGGTAGCCGGCGGTGCGGTTGTCGCGGCTCCACACCGCCTTCGTGGGCGCGAAGGTGCCGGCCTGGAAGCGCTTGTAGCTGTTGATGTAGGGGGCGAGGAAATAGGTGATCTCGTCGGCGTGCGCCAATAGCCCGGCCACGTAATGGCGCATCAGATCGGACATCCCGTGCGGCTTCTGCGGGTCGTGGAACAGCGGCTTCCCCTCCGGCGACCAGAGCGACTGGTGGATATGGCAGCTGTTGCCGGCGCGATCATAGGCCCATTTGGCGAGGAAGGTCAGCGCGCGGCCCTGGCCCCAGGCGATCTCCTTGCAGGCGTTCTTGATGAAGGCGTGCGCGTCCGCCATGTCGAGGGCGTCGGAATAGCGGACGTTGATCTCTTCCTGGCCGGCGTCCGCTTCGCCCTTGGAATTCTCCACCGGCACGCCGGCGGCTTGCAGGCCGGTGCGGATGGCGCGCATCACGTCTTCCTCCTTGGTGGTCTGGAAGATGTGGTAATCCTCATTGTAGGCGCTGATCGTCTCGATCCCGCGATAGCCTTTGGCTTGCGCCTCCTCGTAGCTCTCCTTGAAGAGGAAGAACTCCAGCTCGCTCGCCGTCATGGCCTTCAGGCCCATCGCCTCAAGCCGGGCGATCTGGCCCTTCAGAATCGCGCGCGGGCTGTGCGGCACGGGCGCGTGATCGTGATGGTCCAGCACGTCGCACAGCACGCACGCCGTGCCGGGCAGCCAAGGGACCCGCCGCAGGGTCGCGAGATCGGGCTTCATGACGTAGTCGCCGTAGCCCTTCTCCCAACTGGTGGCCTTGTAGCCCTGAACCGTCTCCATCGCCAGGTCTGTGGCCAGCAGATAGTTGCAGCTGTGCGTCTCCTCCCAGGCGGACTCGATGAAATATTCGACCTGCATGCGTTTGCCCATCAGGCGGCCCTGCATGTCCACCAAGGCGACGAGGACGGTGTCGATCGTCCCGGCCGCCGCCTCGGCCGTGAGGTTGTCGAAGGTCATGTTGCCGGGCATGGGGGCCTCGCTGCTGCGTCTTGGATGAGGAGACGTTCTTTTACACCGACTCGCGCCGAGGCGGCGACCTCAGAAATCGCCGGAGACGCCTAGGAAGAAGCGCGGCGCGTCGTCGTCCGTCGCATCCGGGATCCTGGTCAAGGGTTGGGCGAGCTGTGCGTCCGCGTAGAAGCCGTAGCCCGGGGACCAGACGCGCAGGCCCACGCCTGCGGAGGTCAGCGATTCTCGGTCGTAGCCGCCCGTCATGGTGCGATCCCACACAGCGCCCAGATCGTAGAAGCCGTACAGTTGGTAGCCGCCGAGACCGAACGCGTCGAGGCGGCCGGTGCGCCGAAGCTCCAGCAGGCCGGCGGCGCCGTGCTCGCCGGCGACCTCGCCGTAGCCGTAGGCGCGCCCAAAGCGCGCGCCGCCCAGCTGCAACTGCCGGCCGGTCAGCAGCGCGCGGTCTGCGACCTGAGCGCGGAGCGCCAGCCGTGTCGACAGCTGCGCCGGCAGCGCCTGGGTCCAGGCGCCGTTCGCCTGCAGGCTGGTGAAGGCGCCCGATCCGTCGGCGAGCGAATTGTCCGGATCGTCCGCGCCGTTCGCCCCCAGCACGTCAAAGCCCTGGTCCAGTCTCACCGCGCCCTCGACATCCGCGCCCTCGAACAGCCCCGTCCGGCGGTAGTCGAGCGAGAGGGCCGCCACGCGCGTTCGATCCTCGTAGGTCTGGGTCTCGCGCTGTTCTTCGCTCAACCGGCTGAGTTGCGCCTCCGCGCGCAGGGTGAGCGTCTCGCGTCTGCTCAGGATCAGCGGATGCGAGGCCCCGAGGGTT
This sequence comes from Marivibrio sp., assembly GCF_040218065.1. Taxonomy (NCBI): domain Bacteria; kingdom Pseudomonadati; phylum Pseudomonadota; class Alphaproteobacteria; order Rhodospirillales; family Aestuariispiraceae; genus Marivibrio; species Marivibrio sp. The sequence continues at coordinate 808,251 of NZ_JAVJQE010000013.1, forward strand.
ACGGTTCGGCTGCGCGCGATCAGGTCGTTCGCGTCCTGATTCCCGCCGGACTCGCTGGCGCTGCCGGACAGGGCGAAGTCGATCACGGTCCCCGCCGATCCCAGCGGCGCGACGGCGCGCACCTCGCCATAGAGCAGTTCCTGCGGGTCGTCCGGCACGGTGTAGACGCCGCCTTCGATTCGCTCGCCCGCTCCGAACGCGTCGTTCGCGCCGACGCCGAACCAGGCCAGCATCGGTCCGACTTCGCGATCGCCGCGATTGTCCGCGTACGCAACGACGTCCGCTTTCTCGAACGCCGCCTGAACGATCAGACGATGCGCGCCCTCTCCCGCCCCCTCGTCGTCGAGCGCCTCGACTCGGCTGTCGCGCACGCTGACGCCCGCCATCTCCTCGACCAGAGCGATCGCGCGGTCGATCGTCGACAGACGGGTCGGTCGTTCAGCCTCCACGGCTGCAAGACGGGCCTTGGCGCGCGCCGCGGCCGCGCCCTCCAGCCCCTCGATCGCCGTTGCGCCGATATAGCCTTCGACGACGCGAATCCGCAAAATCCCCGCGTCCACCGACTGCGGGGGGATCTCCGCCCGGCTCAGAATAAAGCCCGCCTCGCGATAGCGCCGGGTGATCGCGCCGGCGATCTCGGCCAACGCCGCGCCGTCGACCATCCGCGCGAGATAAGGCTCGTAGAGCGCCGCCAACGTCTCGACGGGCAGCGCCTCGGCGCCGTCAATCACCACGCCTGCAAGGACGAAATCCGGCGCTGCGGGCGGCGTCGGCGCAGCCTGCGGGGCGGCGGTCGGCGCCCCGCTCTGCGGGTCCGTCGGCGCGGCCTCAGGCGTTCCGGGTCGGACTTCCTCGACGCGCTGTTGGACCGCGGCGTTGGCCCCGCTCGCCTGGGCGCCGGACTCCTGGGCCGCGGCGGGCGCGCCGAGCGATAGCGCCGCCCCGGCTATCAGAGCGGCGCCGACTGCGGCGCGACGCGCCCGCGCCGATCGGGCTGCAAAGATCCTCACGACCGCATCGCCCTCCCCAGACGCCCTCGCCAGCGTCGACTATTCCCTCTATCCGGGACTTCGCCGAAAATCCCGTCCATCAATTGGCGAAATCCCGCGGAAATCTAAGGTTTTAGTCGCCAGGACATTAAGGAAGTCATAGGATTTATGGAACAGTCTTTATGACGCTCCGACTGGGGCGCGCGGGCGCGACATGACTTTTTCGGCTCGCCGATAGGCACGAGACCCGCCGAGGCGGGGGAGGATCAACGCCATGACGAACGCCTTCGGGAGGGGCGTCGGCGCACGGCTGGGCCGGCGCTGCGCCCATTTCGCGGTTGCGGGCGTCCTTTTGACGGTCGCCGCCCTCAGCGTCGACGCGCCGCCCGCCCGCGCCGATCAGGCGGGCGGGTGGACCGTCGTTGAAATCAGCGGCGACGCCTGGATCGCCCGCGAGGGCGTGCAGACCGTCGCACTGACCTCCGGGGACGCGCTCGCGGCCGGCGACGCGGTGACCACCGGGGCGACCGGGCGCGTGTTGCTGCGCCGCGGCGAGAACGAAATCCTGGTCGCGCCCGACAGCCGCATGCGCCTGCCGGCGGATGCGCAGCCGGGATTGGGCGCGCGCATCCTGCAGACCCTCGGGACCCTGCTTCTGCGCGTCGAAAAGAAGGACGCCCCGCATTTCGAGGTGGAGACGCCTTACCTTTCCGCCGTGGTGAAGGGCACGCGCTTCACGGTCAGGGTTGAGACGGGAAGCGCCGCCGTCCACGTGGTCGAAGGACTGGTCGAGGTGCGCACGCCCAATCCGGCGACGCCGCCGTCCCTGGTCAGACCGGGGCAGACCGCACGCGCCGAACAGGGCGGCGCGCTGCGCGTCGACCGACCGAGCGCGCCGGGCGCCGCTCCAACCGAGGCGCCCGGAGGCGACGGCGACGCCGGACTCGAAACCGCAAGCGGCCCGCCCGGCGGGTCCCGATCGGCGGGCGTACGCCTAGAGACGTCGATTTCAGGCGCGGCGCCGTCGCTGCAGGCGGCAAGCTTCGGCCTGCTGCGCGCGGCCGGACGGGCGTCGCCGAACGCAGCCGTCACACCGGGCGGATCAGGCGGGCCGCCTCCCAACGCCGGCGGCGGGCCGCCTCCCAACGCCGGCGGCGGGCCGCCTCCCAACGCCGGCGGCGGGCCGCCTCCCAACGCCGGCGGCGGGCCGCCTCCCAACGCCGGCGGCGGGCCGCCTCCCAACGCCGGCGGCGGGCCGCCTCCC